>CAZQEI010000001.1:0-34591 GCA_964592195.1 uncultured Gammaproteobacteria bacterium
TTTCTACTCTTGGTTTGGGCTCATCCGATTTCGCTCGCCACTACTTTCGGAATCATTATTATTTTCTTTTCCTCTGGGTACTGAGATGTTTCACTTCCCCAGGTGTCGCTCTACTACCCTATGTATTCAGGTAATGATAATCAAGGTTTACTTGATTGGGTTCCCCCATTCGGAAATCTACGGATCAAAGGTTGCTTGCCACCTCCCCGAAGCTTATCGCAGGCTGCTACGTCCTTCATCGCCTTTTGATGTCAAGGCATCCACCATACGCACTTATGCATGTGTAACCACAAAAATCTATTTCTTAAAATCTTTTAAGAATTTATTGTAGCCTAATTAAATCTAATATAAGATATTGCTCGATTCTTTCTATAAATATTCTCTAATATTTTTCTTTGTTGAAAGAATTTGATATTTCAATTTTCAACGATCTATGGAGCGATTTTACTAAAAATCGCAGCTGAATCTTTTTGTGGAACAAAAATACTCAGCTGCGACATCTAATCGGTGATATCCTTCATCCACATTTGTCGGATATCTGTTTGATTTTGAATTCTTGGCTTATTTCTACCATGTAGGCGAATTAGTGATTACCATTATACGCCTTAATAAAATATTGTCAAGAGACCGGATATCCACGGCCGGTGGATAAATTAACTGCTAAAAGTAGCTAAAATCCCAACATCGCTTGGCATACCATTTTTCAAGATATATGACATTTACACAGATTTTCATTGAACATTGATCATTTCCGCCAGAGGCGGATCCGTCCTTCGGCGGAGATCATTGATCAAAACCGGTAATTCCATTTAAAAAATGATAACAAAAATCCTCGTGATACGAGGAAATTAATTATTCTTGTAATTGCGATTCGTTAAGAGAGTAGACACTAACATTATCAATCAACAATTCGAGATCTGTGTTTTCATCAGTAAAGTCAAGACCGCATTGACAATGGAAAAAAATTCCCGCCATATGCCCAGCTAATTCTTGAGAAGCTGTTGCCTGAGTGACTTTCACATCATCAATCCAGAGAGTTAATTTATCATTCACCAAATCTACAACCAAAGCATAGTTGTGCCACTTAAAGGGGTCAATATCTTCTTGGCTTGAAAACACGATATCATAACTTAAATCTTCCCAAGAGGGTATGTATTTACCAACAAAAGAAAATTCCGTTTCGCCTTGAGAATCGGTCAATTGGAAGCCTTCTTTCCAAGCCAAAGTCGTATCAGACCCTGGTTCATCTCCATTGCTGCTCGACAAACCAATCCATAACTTCATTGGTTCGTGGTCACAAACTGGCTTTAACTTAAATGACACAGCAAAGCCATTACCAACTATTTCAGGATAATACACTGCCAAGGAAGACTCACCATACCCTGGTTGTAATGATAACTTTGCCAGACAACCTGCGGTTTCGTCTTCTACCGGTGTCATTTCAAATCCGCCACGAGACCACAAATCAAGCCGTTGACATTCATCAAAGTCCCAGGTAAATACCGGTGATGCAACATTGTTCAAATTGTCATAGTACACACTAACAATTGACACTTCTTGCTCTTGGGTATCATAGGCATCCGTATTTTGCTGTTCACTCGCGCACGATAAACTCAAGAGCATCAGCAACGCAATCGACTTCATTCCGTCCTCCCCGCTCCGCAAGGCAGAGCAATTATGGATTGCTGGCAGAATAATCTTAGCATAAACATTTTTTTTTACAACACAAATTAAAAAATCCTCGAATTACGAGGAAATTGATTATTAGAAGATTTTTACTCCCATGGAATTTAGTAAGTTCACTACCTGCGACCAGTCTTGTCTCTTTTTCTTTATTAATAAATGCAGTTGCAAATCACCGCAAACCATGGATACTTCAGGCCGAAAATCCCGTATACATTCAGCTACTTCGATCGCCTCGGCAGTTATTGCCACTCGTTCGATTTCAATTACGGCTAATTTTGTCAAACGTACAGTATTCTTTGACTCAATTGTATGGGAAATAAATTCTACCAAACGAAATAGTTCACTTAATGAATTAAACTTGTGACTTTCAATCCGACGATATAATTCTCTCCAAGACAATTCATGTTCGTTTATTAACGCCAAATGAGCAATGGCATCATTACACAGTGTGGGCAATTTATCTCTTACTTCTTGATTAACCTTAGCTCGAATATCAGAATCAACCCCTTTTTTCGGGATTAAAATTTTAATAGCTTTGATTTCATGCTCTGCTTGAGGCAGCATCAAAGTTCGATCCATTTATCTCCTCCTGTTTTGTTAATGAACGCCGAAATTTGATAATAACAGAAGGTATTAAAAACTTCAATCATGGCTGAAAGTTTTTCCTCCCCCACTAAAGTGGTGGGTAGCAGATAGTTTTCTACCCCTGATTTCAATCGTAACTTTAAATGCAGGAATAATAATGATATTATTAAATAAACATAATCAACATCCATATGACACACGAAGCACCAAAAGCTCCTAGTATATTAGACGATGCAGAAATGAAAAAATTTATAGAAATGAGAGGAATTAAACCAGAAGACTTTCATTTTATTGATGAGTTAGCCAAGCTGGGAAAAGATATTTTTGTGTTGGAATTTCATAACTTTTTTACTTTTGCCAAAGAAGAATCTGCCAAGCGATTAACGGCCGAATTAGTCAGACACCAAAACTTGTTAGCTGATTACAAGGAACAACGCCACTCAGCCAAGACTGATTCCGATCGCAGAAGATTGGACAGTGAAATCAAACTGACACAAATGAAAATCACCATGTATAGCATTTATCTTGAATTAACCAATAAATACGGGTACATAGCGGTCAATCATTTAAATAGAAAATTGGAAGATAGCGATTTATTAAAAAATTCCATGCAGTTAATTTATAGTAATTAAAAAAGACCTCACTTTAGAGGTCAATCAATTAATAAATACGTTGCTCAGTCAAAAAAATCGAATAAGTAGATTCATGGTCAATGTTGGCAATAGGCTCAAACGACAAGACCAAAATGCGATTTGTTCCACCTTCATCATTAGGCTCTTCTACCAATTTAACCAAAAAATAATAATTCGAGTTATTACTGCGACAAACGATTCGTGGCAGAACGTTGATATAAGGGACAAATTGGAACAAGCGACCCAAAAGCTCGGGCAGATCCAACAAACGAGAATCACTCAACAGCAACTGCAACTGACTGCCAGTCACGGTCAAATCACGAACATTTTGACAAAGATGAAGCCGATCCTGCTTCCGATCCACCCA
The DNA here is from genome assembly GCA_964592195.1 of uncultured Gammaproteobacteria bacterium. Classification (GTDB taxonomy): domain Bacteria; phylum Patescibacteriota; class Patescibacteriia; order UBA11705; family UBA11705; genus CAZQEI01. Next base: position 3,271 of record CAZQEI010000001.1, read on the forward strand.
ATCCTTTATCTTTGCATCACCGGTAACGACAAAATAACTTGCAATTTCCAGAGTACCATCAGGATCAGGCAAATCATTGTATCTATTAACAATCGCTCGCAATTGGTCAATACCCGGACAAATTGACAAAGGAACAGACCAAATAAATGGCTCATAACCATTACTCAAGGAATCGGCTCGATCGACGGGCTGATCACGCTTGGGAACACGCTTAATAATGCGCGCAATGCGACGCTCGATATCAGCTGGAACCTCTTTATAACTTGAAAACCAGTGAAACAAATCTTCAAGATAATGCTCCAGGCGATCATACCGCATGTCCGGCCTCCTGTGGTGGTTGAAGGAACAACTGATAAGATTATTACAAACTAAGCAATCTGTCAACCGAGTTATATTAAACACAAAATAAAAAAGTCCCGCAATACGGGAATTTTATTTTATACTAATCAAGGTAACAGCCTGTGTAATCCCATGAGAAAGAACTTCAAATCTTGCCAAAAAGTGAGCGGCGTTTTTCCAAATACCAGAAGATGAATCAAGTAATAATCATCTAACGACTTTTCATAAGCCAATTCCATGCGTCTCCAGGCTTCTGGATTTTTTATCTCCTGCCAAAAATTTGTTCCGCGCCTACGACAATCTGCTTGCCACTGATGAACCTTTTTTTTCATTTCTGGGTGGATACACTCCATATACATAGTTCAACTCCGTGGTTGGTTTAACAAGGGCACTTATCTTAACTTCTGAACTTCATCCATGAGCCTTTTCACCATTTCAACGTCGATTGGTTCACCTGGTATGACACTATTTTTCTTGAAAGCAGTACCAACGATGGCGCCATCGGCGATGGAAAGTTGAGCGATCGCATTTTCAGCGGTTAATCCACTGCCAATAATTAACGGATGAGAACCTATTCTCATTTTTGCACTGCAAAGATCTCGAACATTCGTTTCTCCACCGGTAAATTCGCCAGTCACAACAACAGCATCGGTCAAAAGTTTAGCAAGAGCGGCGGACGCTGCAATCGAAGTATCGGGATTTACCAATGTATAGTATTTTGGATGAACGCCACCTAAAAGCACTACATCTGGATATTTTAAACGAAGAGAAATTATATCTTGCGGATCAACCGATTGACAACCGACAAAATCTCCAGTCACGTGATCCAATTGAATAAATCTGGCACCGGTCTTTTCACAAAGTTGAAAAGCTTTCATGTAGTCATTTGGAAGGACATTGATACCGACAGGAATGGTGGCATATTTTACAACATCACTTACGAGTATCTCTAGCCTATCAAAAATATCATCTGTTGCTAAATTGTTATCAAGATACCCAAAGCCATAATTCTCAACGATCACACCATCAACATATGGTTGCAGTCGGAATAAATCTTCGAGTGCTTGTTCACCTTGTTTATCAATTGTAGATTGAAAAACATGAAGCATCGCGATGATGGGCTTTTTGTTGGGAAAAAGTTGTTTAAAGAACGGCGAATTCATGTTGCGACTCCGTTAGTCATGATTATCGCATCAAAATATTATCACACAAATATCAATTTGAAAACCCATTAATACTAAATAAATTTAAATTTTTTATTTCAAAAGATTGACTGAAATTCATTCTAATAATATAATGATGGCACTATCATGGGCAAGTGGCGGAATTGGTATACGCGCATGGCTTAGGACCATGTCTCGCAAGGGATGAGAGTTCGAGTCTCTCCTTGCCCACCATCCTTCGCGCAGCGAAGGATGCCCTTCGTAGCTTTCTTGACCTCCGAAGTTTTAACGAAGGAGGTATGCGAAGAAGGGCAAGATAAAGTCTGCGCTACGGATGGCACGCCACATATCGTTCGGGTACATGGCGCAGCCAACTTTATACATTTCTTAGAGAAGCCAAAAAGATTGTTTTTAGAATGGCATAGCCATTACATTAAACCGATTTATCGGTTTTTTTTGTTTAATTTTAGACAAAAATACAATAATTCGTAAATTCATAACAGATTCGTAAATTCCCCGCAAAGAATGCGGGGCAAGCGTAATGTCTAAAACTTGACAAAACCTCTAATTTACCATAATATAAGCGGTCGACTTGACAAACGACATTAATGTGTATATAATACACTTATAAGGCCTTTGACAACAAAAACACATCCTCCTTCGTCCCGATAAATCGGGACTACAGAGGACAAGCAAGGAGAGGAAAATCATGGGAACCAAGCTCGAAGAAAAATTTGATTTGATCAGGCAGTGGAGAGACAGCGGCGCCAACGTGGTCTTCTGGCCTGGCCGCGCCAAGTTCCCCCATGTCGGTCATGTCAGTTATCTGAAAGCTCTGCATGATAAGGGTTACAAACTGCTCATTGGTAATGGCTCGTGCTACACCATTGATCCGCGTAATCCTGTTCACGCCTTCCAAATCCAAGTCATGCTGGCACAGTCGCTGTTGCGAGTCGGAATTCCGGCGAGCGATTTCCTGTTCGTCCCGATTCCAGATTTCGCCACTGATGAAGCCTGGCAGAAGTTCGTGACCAATATCCCCAACTTCTCGTTGGTGACTCACCTGGCCACGGACAATCCTGAAGTGGTTACGGCTCTGAATGAATGGATTACCAGGTTCAACATTCAATTTCTCAAGCGTGAAGATGTTATTACCAATCCAATAGAAATTAACGCCACGCGTTTGCGTGAAGCGCTGTTAAAAAACGATTGGAAATTCTTTTACGAATTCGCGGCCTCGGGCACGATCGATTTCCTCAATCATGCCGGCGATCTGCATCGCTTGCGTGAAGCCATCATCGGTAATGAAATCAACTACGAACCTGGTCGGCAATGCGCAGACATCTTCGTCTTCGTGTTCGACGGCTTTGGTTGGCAAGTCCTACTTGGTAATCGCAAGAAAAGCAAAAAAGACTTCGGTGGCGACCTGGCTTGCCCCGGTGGTGGCATTGACGATTACGAAAGTCCGCAAGAAGCGGTGCTTCGCGAGCTCGAAGAGGAAACCGGATTGATTTCTCTCATCATGGCGCCCAACACTCTACCCTACGGCATCGTGCTGGCGGGCAAGATGGGAGCGCTTCACTTCGTAAAAATGTACGCCACACGCGACAAGTCGTTGGCCGGATCACAAGGCGGATCGAGTCTGTGCTTCATGACCGTATTCGACGGCGGACGCAACGAACTCAGTAGCTTGATCATCCCGCACGACGATCTCGAAGACGTTCGCTTGGTAAAAGTGGAAGACGCTCTGCGTGAAGGTTTGGCTTTCCAGCAAACACAAATGCTCCGCGATTGTTATGCTAAGTTGCAACAACTGCGGGAGGAGAGGTAACATGAGCAAATGCAAAGTGCGAATTTTCATTGCGAAAAATCGAGGATGGGATCAAACAACAATCGTTCGTGAAAATATTATGGAGACTGAAAAACGTTTGCGCTCGCTGTTTCACATTACTACGGTGGAACGAGCAGACCGGATAGTGGTCCTTGGTGGCGATGGTACAATGGTGGATATGATCAAAAAATACGCGCATCATCGCATTCCATTTGTTGGATTGAATCATGGCACGTTTGGATTCTTGATGAACAAAGTACCTAATCTCGATGAAGATTTACTTTCCATTGTTATCGACTCACCTGCCATAAATTTTCCCATGATAAAAGTCCAGGTCGAATTTCTTGACGGTAAAGAAAGTGAATGTTTAGCTTTCAATGATGTTTACACCAAGACTGCCGGATCACAAAGTGCGAGACATGATATTTATATTATAGATGAAACTGGAAATGCCACGAATTTGTTGAAAAAATATGGATATTACGGATTTAATGGAGATGGAATTATTATCTGCACTCCCGGTGGATGCACAGCTTACAATCGTGCTGCTGGAGGTCATCCAATCATGATTGAAGATCAGGCGTTTGGTCTGACACCAATCAATCCGTTTATTCCAAATCGCGAAACATTCAGACCTCAGTTGATTAGCAATAAACTCAAGATTGAAGTACTCATTCAAAATGACCCGAAGCGTCATCACTTGGTCATTGCCGATAATAAAGTTTTCAGGCGGGTAAACTCTTTCGTTGTCTCCAAGGCAGATATCGAAGCCGCGATTTGTTTCAATGATAAGAATGGATCAGCGTATCACGTCCGAACGCTCAAACAATTCGCCCTGCGAGGGTGAGGAGGTAAACATGGTAAAGATAAAAAAGAAGTGGATTATTCAATTCTTCACGGATAACGATCTATACAAGTTTACGATGATGATGATTGCATTTTTCTTCTTCCCAAATCTGACGGTTCGCTACATTTTCGTCAATCGCAGTAAAGCTCCCATGCCCAAGGGCATGGTCAAAGAACTGCAACGTCAAGTGAATCACATGGGTACGTTGAAGATGCGGAAGGATGAAGAAGAGCACATGCGAAGCATCTGGTTCCTGACCAGAGCTTTCATCGACTTCCTCGTCAACTTCCGCTACCATCCTGAAGACGTGAAAATCACACAAGATGCCGAAGGTTATATGCATATTGAGATTGAAGGTCCGTGGTATCGCACTATCCTCTGGGAAGTGCCGCTACTGGCCATGATCGAAGAACTGTACTTCAGGATGAGCAACCAAGAACCTGACATGGAGCTGTTCCGTAACCGCCTGATCGCCAAGGTCGACAAGTTGATCGCGGCCGGTATCAAGTGGGCGGAGTTCGGCACCCGGCGTCGGTTCTCTTTCGAGATTCAAGAAGCGGTAGTGGCCTATTGCGCTCTTCACGCGCCGAACAACTTCGTTGGTACCAGTAACGTTTACTTGGCTATGAAGTATAAAGTGCGGCCGATTGGTACCAATGCTCATGAGTATTATCAAGCCATGATGGGTATCTTCGGCATTCGTAGCGCCAATCGCATGGCTCTCCACTACTGGGCGCAAGCTTTCAGCGGAAAATTGGGACATGCGCTTCCTGACACATTCACTACCGATGCTTTCCTGCGCGACTTCACCGTCGAACAGGCCAAGCTTTACGATGGTCTGCGTCAAGACTCGGGAAATCCTTTTGACGAAGGTGAAAAATACATTGCTCACTGGATCGAGTGCAAGATTGATCCGAAGAAGAAGGAAATCATTTTCTCTGACAACCTCGATGTTGACAAGGCGATCGCACTTCACAATCATTTCATTGATCGTACCGGCGTATCGTTCGGTATCGGCACGCATTTCACCAACGACGTTGGGGTCAAGCCGCTGAGCATCGTCATCAAGATGTGCGCGGTGCGCGACGACACGCGCATGCATCCCCGTTGGGTCGAAGTGATCAAGCTGTCGAACGATCCCGGCAAGCACCTAGGTTCGGACCAGGCGATCGAATGCGCCAAGTACGAACTGGGTATTCTGGATGAAGCCGCTTAGTTAAATTAAATTTAGTCCCCCGGATAGACGGGGGCTTTTTAATTAATGAGAATTCCGCCAAAGGCGGATCAGCCTTCGGCTGAAAAGAGATAAAGAGAGTAAAGAGAAATAGGAGAGACGGGAGAGATAAGAGAGAGAAGTAAATGGGAATATTCTTTATCCGTAGCATCAGTAGAAAACTGGCTTAATTATCATATCAGTAGAATCGGTAGCATTGTATCTTCATCTTATTCACCAACAAAAAAAGAGCGAACAATGTCGCTCTACTTATTAACCCATTAATAGATCATTGGATAAAACTCAACTGCATTTGATTCTGGTCTTTGCTTCTCCTTATTAATTTCAGAAGAATGATCCCAAACAACCAGCAGTCCCAGAATAAACAAAATTATTCCCAGGATATAATACAATGGTGCCTTTTCTGTTCTCCACATGATTATTCCAATGTCTCATTGTCATTGTTGTTCAATGAAAACCCCTTGTAAACATGGAAAGTCAAAACATATTTAGGCTCAAGCCAAAGGTACTTTGACAATTGTTTCCTACCGACCACATACATCGAATCGCCCAACTCAATATCATCAACAAATCTGGCATCGTAAACATTCTTGTATGTAAACAATTCAGAAATATTAATCACGTTGTCACCAGCGCTGACATAGCGAATAGTGATACTTGAATCAGGATTGACCATAATATCTTGCACTTCGTAACATCGCACCACCACTTCTTTGAATCCAAAAGTTGCAAAAATGATCAACAAACCCAAAGCAAAAGCTGAAAGGAAGAGAATCACATACTTATTTCGTATCATCTCGTCCTCCTGTCTTGCGAACAGTTTGACATTTCACCCACTGACAAATCTCGTGATTAGGCGCAACATGAAAAGTAACTCGATAATTGAACTTCCCGGAAAGAAAGTTAGTGCCACGAAACTCGCGACCAGCCAACGTTGCGCGTTGACCGACCTTCAAGTCCTGCAAAAAGATCACTTCTTTAACATGTGACAATTCCACGATCTTCTGCTCATCTTCTTGAATCAACAAACGATAAGTTTCCTCATCCACCTGGGAAATGGAAACAATATTGTTCATCGTCAGATATGTGTCCGACATTTCCGTATTAATAGCCAAATAGACAACTCCAATCAAAACCGTCAACCAAAATAGTCCAAAAAATATTAAGGAATAATCTCGTGCTTCTTCCGGTACAAATTCAACGGATTTAACTGGCAACGGCTCCAATTTTTTCGGTTCAGCCACTTTCATACCCGGAACAAAAACAGGAATCAACCGTTTCCTAGCTTCTTCATCAATCTCATGAATAGCCATAATCGTCTCCTTTTCTTCTGTTTAGTTGTAAAATAACATGAAAATACATTTTACTATACCAAATTAAATAGTTATTGTCAACCATTGACAAACTTTACTATATGTGATATCTTATTATATCAGTTATTTTACAATAAAATCACACCCAAACCAACAAAAGGGAAAGGTAAAATCATGAAAAAGTCACTACGAGCGGTGATTATTGGTAATTATGCAGTGAAGATCGTTCTTGATCTTTTGGCAAAGAATCATCTAAGCGAAGTTGACATTGTATCCGATCAATTTGACTGGGATTATGTACAAGACGTTGTCGTTGAACGTTACGACTTACTTATTATTGTCCCTGATTATAACCCCGAAAAGATGAAGACAGTCAATAATTTTTGGTTCAAACTGACAAAATCGCAAAAAGAAAAAGCCATGGTATATTTCTATCAAGAGCCATGTTTTGCCGATCTGTTTGTTCGTCTTTACTCGTCATCCTTATACCTTAAGCGGAACTTCTTTTATGACGATAATAATCCCAAGGAAAGAAGGATGATAGCCGTCATTCGTGATGTTCGCAAGATTCTTGGTTTGACGAATTAAGTAAAAAATCACAACCCACCACTCCACCTTCGCGTAAAGCTCCGGTGGATCTTCGAGGAGGAAGACATGAAAAAGATCAAGGTGCTTGTTGTCGGACATTCAGCTATTGCCATGAGCTTTCGCATTCTAGCCAAGAAGCATTTGCCGGAATTGGAAATTGATGTCGTAAACTGTGAAGCAATAAACGATTTTGATTTCAATCAGGATCTATCTGACATCAATCTTTGCATTATCGAAATTGATTTCCATTCACGAAATATTGAACAAATCAACGGTCTCTGCTTCACACTCTCAAGAGACACGAGAAACTATATCCAACTCTTCAAGTACCAGACTATGCCAACACCGAGCTATGATCGGCCTTGTTGGCCATTGGCTTCGTCAGTCCATTCCTTTATGTATAGCGAGTATCTATTAGCTTGCCCCAATTTCTATTTCGATGATCTGAACCCCGAAGCTAACACTGAAACCAAAGTTGCTCAGTTGCTTCGAGCCATGTTTGATTTGCCACCCCAGTAAAGGAGGTCTCCATGAGACTCGAAACTGCTGTACGAAGACAGCTAAGAATCTGGTTCCAATCTGCTTTGTTTCCTTGGCCTGAGTTAATCGTACTGATCCGTCATGCTGAAAGTATTGGAAATCGTGCGTCTTGGCGAGTCAGAAATGGACTACTGGAAGATTTGCCACCGGAAATTCTGACAACTCGAAACATGGATATTCCCTTGACTCTGGATCGCGGTGAACCGCAAGCGATTCTGACTGGTGAATGGTTGAAACTGGTGATACCTGAGTTCGATCACATCTTCGTTAGTCCTTATAAACGTCCCATTAGAACAGCGGAACTGATTTTCCCCGACTGGCATGATTTCGAAATTGATGAACGAATCCGTGAAATCGATTTCGGTTTCCTTGATGGACTTAGCTTGAAAGCTCGGAAGAAGGTTTATGCTGATGCGGAAAGATCCATGAAGCTCAATGGCAAATATTATGGAAAAAGACCCAATGGTGAAAATATTCCTGATATGCTCATTCGCGCTCGAATGTTCCTCAGCATGCTTCATCGTGAACATTGTGGTGAACGGATCGCCATCGTTTGTCACGCAGACATGATTGGCGCTTTCCGTTGCGCTTTGGAACATCTGACAGAACAGCAATATCTCGATTACGATAAAAATCGTCCGATTGAAAATGCCAGCGTGTTGATTTATCGCGAATACAAAAATGCTAATGGAAAATCGAAGTTGGCACCGTTCAACGGTCGACCTTTCGTCCCATGGATGGGAAAGGTTTGCGAACGAAGTTAGTTAAACATGTAGCATGGATCACGTAACATAAAAAATTAAAAAACAAGAAGCTATATTGCTTCTTTTTTATTATATTTGTAGATTCGTAGCGGATTCGTTATTCGTAGCAATAAAAAAGAAGCGCCTTTCACGCTTCAAAGATTTTTACATTAACCACCAAAAACGAACTTACCGAGCTCGAACATCTTTCTCGTCAGCTTCACCGCGGCGGTGTAGTTGGCTTGAATTTCTTCCGTCGTATGCGAGCCATCACGGAATGGTTGCTTGTCGAGATGCTCACCCTCGGGATCGAGCAATCGCCATTCATCGGGAGTAATAACATCTGCCAACATCAACATACCTTCATAATTGTGCCCATACTCAACCTTCAAATCATTTAACTGATGGTCGAAGTATTTAGCCAGAATCTCCAACGCCAAGAACATTCTCTTTGCCGATACCACGATGAATTCCATATCCACAGGTGAACACAACGGAGAAATCTTTCCCACGACCTTACCTTCAGGCGACTTGGGATCAATCAACAACCATTTTCCACCTTTGAAACCGATCATAGGATCATGATTGGCATCATCTTTGTAATAGAATTCAACGACCAAATCATCCAACCGCGTGTTACGAACAACATCAGGATGACGCTTCAAATACGAACCATCAGCGTAACGACGAATTACAACCTCGATCGGAAGCATGGTGCAATTGAACGCCAGGAATGCATTGGGGGCAACGACTTCACAGAAATGATTGGGAACCAAGCGTTGCAACAGCTGGTAAACATTGGCCACCATCTGGGTGGACAGAACATCTTTAGTCGGAAGTTCCAACCGACGAAGTCCATCACCGGCAGTGATGCCACATTTATTCTCAATAATCACCAACGCCGTATTACCTACCACTTCAAAAATCTTTTTCGTTTTACCTTCAGCTAATAACTGACCACGCGGAAACATATCAGCCATGATCGCTCTCCTTCCCCTTGGTTGCGGGTCAATGAATAATGTGATTATAGGTTAATAAATAACGGAAAGAATGTCAACCAGTTAAGTTTGTCAGTTGGTAAGTTTATAAGTTTGTAAGTTATAAAAAAGAAGCGATTTCGCTTCTTTAAATTTTAATATTACTGACCAACTGACAAACTTACAGACTTATGAACTAACATCAAACTGGATAGATTCCCGTAAAACACGAGGTACACAACCCAGCAGGATGGAACAGCAACAACACGCGAACAAACGCTTCGACTGACAAGAACGCCAACGAAGTCGGGCGACCGGAAGCAAACCGCTGCTCTTCTAGAGTCAGATCCTTGGCAATCAATTCATATTCTTTCTTGGTATCAACGCCGTAATGACATGAATGACGGTAACGCGGTGAAGGGATACGAATATGGACTTCTTTGGCACCAGCATCCATAAGCATTTGCGCCACGACCATGGCAGTCAGCCCACGGATTTCCGAATCATCCACCACAACAATAACCTTACCTTTGACTCTGTCTTTAATAATCGAATATTTAATTTTCGCCAAAGCCTCTCGCGTTGATTGCTCTGATTCAATAAACGTTCTACCAACGTCTGCTCCATCACCTTCAGTCACAATGACATGTTCGCAAGGAATTCCCATACCAGCGGCATAACCTTCAGCCGCGGGAATACCACTGCGAGGAATAGGCGCAACAAAGTCAGCGTTGGGAACTGGTTGTTCCTCAGCCAAAGCTTTACCAAGAAGATAACGAATCTGCGAATAGGAAACAATTTTCAGTTTTCCTTGTTCATCAACAACATAGACATAAGAATCAGGTCGTGAAAAATACAAATCTTCGACCGTACAAAAAGCGCAACCACTAGTTTTCGGTTCTGGTCTGCCATTTGGCCAGCTCAAACCATGATCATCAATTTTCAAAATTTCACCAGGATAAATTTCACGAATAAAATTGGCTCCAATTTTATCCAATTGGCAGGTTTCCGAGCAAACTACATAACGATTATCTAGGTAACCGAGTAACATGGGACGGATGCCCCAGTCATCGCGGAATGCGTATAGCGCATCTTCCCAATCGGCAATGAACAAAACTGAATAGGCACCTTTCATAATTTTCTTCATACTGGCAATCGCTTCGAAGATTGACTGACCTTGATCAATAAAATAATAAATTATCGCCGACATCATTTCCGCATCATTGTCAGAATATACGCGAATTTCATTTTTATTAATAAAATCCATAACTTCAGTGATGTTACGAATATCACCATTAGTAGAGATTGCCACTCGACCACTCAAATCCTGAGTATAGTGAGGTTGCGCGTTGCGCGTAGATTTCTCACCTTCAGTCGGCCAGCGAACGTGAGCAATATACGTCTTACCTTGCAATTCCGCAAACTTTTCTTCTTTAAAAACATGTTTAGTGTATTCCACTTTTTTCGCAATACTGATTTGTCTTCGTTTGGGGTCAATGGCCGCAATACCAATGGAACCCTTGCCGCGACTTCTGACACTCCAAGCCGCCTTTTCCGTAATTTCCTTCGCTCTCGGATGACCATGAATACCGAAAATTCCGCACATAGTACCCTCCTTGCCTCGACTCCGTTCAGGAGGCGGGCTAACAGTTGGTTTTTTGTTGTTTAAGAACAGAACACCTTTATATTAACAAAACAAGCCAATAAAAACAAGAACAAAAAAATCCCAAGCACCAACCTCCAAATTCCAACATACATAGTTAAAATTGGTGTTTGGTATTTGTGATTTGGAATTTATAAAAGTTTCGGCTTCACTCCCGCAAACGTCAACCGATGAATCGGACATGGTCCATATTTCTCAATCATTTCCATATGTAAAGCAGTGCCATAACCTTTATGCTGATCAAAAAAATATTCAGGATATTTACGAGCAAACGCATCCAACATTCTATCGTGCATAACCTTTGCAATAATGGACGCGGCGGCAATGGAAATCACATTTTTATCTCCGCTTTTTATTAATGCAAACGGCGTTTCAAATCGCAAACCCGCCATATAATCAAGCGCAATAAAATCTGGTTTAATAGATAAATATTTCCAAGCGCGCTTCATGGCAATTTTATTGGCGTAGCTCAATCCGTGTTTATCAATTTCAAAATGGTGTGCCACTCCTACCGACCAGCTCAACGAAGCTTCAATAACAATCGGGAAAAATTCATCGCGTTTCTTGGCTGATAAACTTTTCGATTCTTTCAATTCATCCAACAAAGATAATTTATCAATATCCAAAATCACCGCCGCCGCCACCAACGGCCCAGCCAACGGTCCTCTCCCCGCCTCATCAATACCACAAATTATCTTGTGTCCTTGATTAATTAAATTTTGCTCGTAATCAAAATTCATTTTTTTGTAATACTTGTTTTATTGTTTTCTTGATTTCTTGCTTTATTATCTTCTAAACCTTTCTATAAATAACCACCTTATCAATTGAATGCTTTTTCCCATTATCTATTTCTTCACGTTTAAACAGAACTTCTCCATCTTCATCAACAAAATCTCCATTCTTATCAGTTACAACTCCCTTATACTCTTTTAATAACATCATTGACTGATGCCCAATTATCACACAATCCCCAACTTTCATCACTCGATGCAATTGATACATGATATCTTTTACAAATTTTTGACCGTCCTCATCAAAACTTCTCTCTTCAATTCCTGAGAACAAGAAGTTTCCACCATATTGATCCGGCAGTGAATGAAGAAAATGTGCCATTTCCTCCTGCATGCGATACATTTCCATTTTAGTGCCATCCTCTCGTTTTATTGTGCGATAAATGTCATCACAATACACATCCACTCCTATATATTTATTGGCTCCATTATCTAATATAAATCTTGTCAGCGGTTCATGTTCATATGTGCCACAACCAATATCAAAAAAGTTCTTACCTTTGACTTCTTCCGCGATTTTCAATCCTAAAGCGTTTAATCCCAGACTAGGATTATAACTATTAACATAAAACGAGTCCCAAGTAACATCCACATATGGCATTCTGGAAGTAACCGGAATATTTTTATAATAATAATAATGATTCTCGAGTGGACTAGCTGGGCAATGTAACTCTTTTCTTAATGCGGCTATTTTTTTCTCCGCTTCAGTCAATTCCTTTTTCTTTGGAAGCACTTGATCTTCCGGCACTTGTTCAGGCTCAGGAAATGGCATTGTTTTATCTTTGGTGAATAAGCCCATATTTTTGTTGGTTAATATAGGTACAATATACCTGATTCAGTAGTTATTTTCAATTCACGGCTACCGATGCTACTGATAACACACTACAGATACTACCGATGTTAATATTCTGATCTGTAGCATCCGTAGACAAGATCTGTAGAATCTGTAGCTCCGTGTATTCAATTTATTAATTAACGCAAAAACACCCCTTGCGAGGTGCTCTTGTTTATTGAAATCAATTTAGGCAGTGAGATGTTTGCTGAGCAATTTGGCCATTTCGAACATGGAAACGGTCTTCTTGCCACCAAATACTTTTAACAAAGCGGCATCAGCGTTGATGTTTCGTTTGTTAACTTTGTCTTGCAAATCATTCTTTTTGATGTACTCCCACAATTTTTTTACTACTTGTGATCGAGGTAATGGACCCTTGCCGATGACCGCTTCGAGGTCAGCAGACAACTTGTATGGTCGCATTAACGCTGGGTTCACTTTTCTGGTTGTTGCCATAGCGTTTTATTACTAATAATTAAACTTACCCTCACAGTATAGCAAATTCCGCTTAATATCGCAATTATACCTGAGGCAAATCAATCGCCTTGGCTACGCGCTCGATGGCAAGGACAAAAGCGGCAGTTCTTAAATCAATATTAAACTCTTTTGATTTCGCTACCACGGAATGATACGAGTCAATCATTTTTGGCTTAAGCTGGGCAAAAACTGTTTCTTCTTCCCAATAGCTATTTTCCATATTCTGTTTCCACTCGAAGTAGCTGACAGTCACACCACCAGCGTTTGCCAAGACATCTGGCACTACAGTTATCCCCATAGAGCGAAGAGCGACATCAGCTTCTGGTGTGGTAGGACCATTGGCAAGTTCCACGACAAATTTCGCCTTGATATTATTAGCATTCTGTTGAGTAATCTGATTTTCCAAGGCCGCAGGAATTAAAATATCTGTTTCAATTTCTAATAATTGTTCATTGGTAATTACCATTGCGCCAGATAAATTAACCACTGATCCATTTTCCTCTTTTGCTTTTTTAACTTCTGCTAAATTCAAACCTTGTTCATTGAAAATACCGCCTTGTGAATCTGATAATGCAACAATTTTGTAACCAGCTTCGTTAACCAAATCAGCCATCACTGCACCAGCATTACCAAAGCCTTGAATAGCAATTCGCACTTCGCTTGGTTGTTTCCCTGGAAAATTTTCATTGATCAATTCTTGTAAAATGTAAAACCCTCCCATGGCAGTAGCGCGATCTCTACCTTTTGACCCACCGCGAGTTAATGGCTTACCAGTGACAACACCCAACTGTTCACTTCCCGTGACTTTAGCGTATTCATCTACTATCCATTCCATGATTTGTGAAGTGGTGTAAACATCTGGAGCTGGTACGTCAACTTTTGGTCCAATGTTTGGCGCCAAAGCGCGAGTAAAAGCGCGAGTTAATCTTTCCAATTCACCGACAGACAATTCTTTTGGGTTAACGGTAATGCCGCCTTTGCCACCGCCCATGGGAATATCCACTACACTACATTTAACCATCATCCAGAATGAAAGAGCTTTGACTTCGTCTAAGTCAACGGAAGGAAAATAACGCAAACCGCCTTTGTAAGGTCCGCGAGCGTTGTTGAACTGCACACGATAACCATCGAAAATTCGCACTTCGCCGTTATCCATTCTAACAGGAACTTTAACCTCGATCGTACGATCAGGTTTTTGTAATAATTTTAAAATTGCCGGGTCGAGTTTCAAAATCTCGGCCGCGGTCTCCAATTGCTTCATCGCATTGGTAAATGGTGTTGCCATACTAAAATCCTATATTAGTTAAGAATAATTTTATTTTTTCACGATACATATCAATCAGACGATTATCCCATTGACTTGATACCATACCAAACTCTTCCAGATTAACCACTTGTTTAATTTGCTTCACAGTCAAACCATTTTGCAATAATCCCAAAATAAATAACATTGAACTTATTCGTTTGTTTCCATCTTCGCAGGGATGATTCTTTGTTAAACGAAAAACCAAAGTGGCAAACAAATCTTTTTCATTTTCAATATTATCCAACCCGGAAAAACAAGCTTCCAAATATTTACCATTTTCTCTTTCCGGCATAGCCCAAGCCTCTTCACCTGACTGCTCTAAACTTTTTTCCATGCTTTTGATCATTTCACGGACAAACTCTAATGTTATTTGAAATTTAAAACCTTTTTTTTGAAAAAATCTTTTATTTGCCTTTAAACCTAAACTTCTAAAGTCAAAAAATCTTTGGTCTTCTCCAGCAACTTCTCCCAATCCCAATTGATGAAGCTCAGTTATGAATTCTTTTGTTAGTAAATCGACCTGAGTTTCAATCCCTTTTGGGAGTTCATATTTAGGTTCTTTCATATTATCCTTTTAATTTATTGGCTAACATTAACAAGGACGATTCATATTCTTCCAAATTCTCAATCGGACGACGTGCCACGCCGGTTTCCATAGCCGCTTTGGCTACTGCTGTTGCCACTTTCGGTAAAACACGAAAATCAAATGGCTTGGGAATGATATAATCTGGACCAAAACTAAACTTTTTACCATAAGCTTGAACCACCGAGTCCGGCATTTCTTCGTGAGCTAACTGCGCCAAGGCGTTGGAAGCCGCTAACTTCATTTCCATATTAATATTAGAAGCGCGAACATCTAAGGCGCCACGGAAAATAAACGGAAAGCCCAAAACATTATTCACTTGGTTAGGAAAATCACTTCGTCCGGTTCCCATAATTATATCCGGTCGCGCCAACTTGGCCACATCATAAGCAATTTCTGGAACAGGATTAGCCATCGCAAATACTATTGGTTGAGCATTCATGCCTTGCAGCATTTCCGCAGTTAATAAATTTCCCTTGGAAACTCCAATAAATATATCGGCTCCAATCAAAGCATCAGTCAAACTTAAATTGTTTGGTTGAATAAATAATTTTTTAAAATCATTCAATTCATCGGTACGTTCCGCGCTAACTAAACCCTTACTATCGAACATGAAAATATTTTCCGCTTTCACTCCCAGTTCCAATAATATTTTAGCACAGGAAATCGCGGCTGCTCCGGCTCCGGAGAACACTACTTTGACTTTATCCGCAGTTCTATTTGTTATTTCTAACGCGTTAATAATTCCAGCTCCCATAATTACCGCTGTGCCATGTTGATCATCGTGAAACACCGGAATATTCATTTGTTTTTTTAACTCTTCTTCAATGTAAAAACATTCCGGCGCTTTGATATCTTCGAGGTTAATGCCACCAAAAGTTGGTTCTAAAGATTTTACAATTTGAATGAATTTGTCTGGATCTTTTTCATTAATTTCCAAATCAAACACGTCAATATTGGCAAAGCGTTTAAACAAAACACCTTTACCTTCCATCACCGGTTTAGAAGCTAACGCCCCGATATCACCTAGACCCAAAACCGCTGTTCCGTTACTTATCACGGCAACTAAGTTACCTTTGGAAGTATAACGATAAGCATCCTCTGGATTTTTTTCAATTTCCAAACACGGTTCTGCCACACCCGGAGTGTAAGCTAAAGATAAATCACTGGCATCAGCAAAAGATTTCGTCGGCGTAACTGAAACTTTCCCAGGAAATGGCTTCTCGTGATATTCTAGTGCTCGTTGTTTCAAACTATCATCCATAAATTAAGATTTCTTTATTCCTTTCTTTTTTTCTTTTTTGCTTTTTTGCTTTCTTTCTTCCCTCGCTACTTCTTATACTTCGCAAAATCCGCAGTCAATTCACCACTACCACCACGTAAAGTTTGTAAATACTTAGCCGCAGATAAACCAGCCTTCGCGCCTTCTCCTGCAGAAATAACAGCTTGTTTGAAGGGAGTATCAGTCACATCACCCGCCGCAAAAATACCGGGAGTTGATGTTTGACCTTGATTATCGACAACCACACTCCCCTTTTCGTTCAAATTAACTAAATCTTTCAAAAATTCAGTTTTAGTTTGCCAACCGGTTTCGATAAACACACCGTTCAATTCTAATTCTGATTTTTCTTGTGTCTTATTGTTTATTAACTTCACTTTCTCAACTTTTTTCTCACCAACCACTTCTTGAATCTCTGTATTCAAAAGAATTTCAATCTTAGAATTATTCTTAACTGCTTCAAGCAAAGTAGCTTCAGCTCGAAAATTCTCACTGCGATTCAACAAATATACTTTACTGGCTAATTGAGCTAAGTAATCAGCTGCATCAAACGCAGAATTACCACCACCCACTACAGCGACAATTTTATTTCGATATAAAGGACCGTCGCAAGTGGCGCAATAGGCCACACCGCGACCGGTTAATTCTTTTTCACCGGGAACACCCAGCTTTCTTTGTTCCAAACCAAAAGCTAAAATGACAGTGGCCGAATCAAACTCGCCATTTGTGGTTTTTACTTTGAAATTGCCATCATTTTGTTTTTCCACTGAGGTCACTTCGGCAAACTGAATTTCCACCCCAGCTTTGACAGCTTGCTCTTTCATTTTATTGGCCAATTCCGGTCCGGTAATATCCCCTGTTCCGGGGTAATTTTCAATTACCGTGGTAATCGCCACCTGACCGCCAATATCCTTTGTTAAAACTAATGTTTTTAAAGCTCGACGAGCAGTATACAAACCGGCTGACAAGCCAGCGCATGCGCCGCCGATGATGATTGTGTCGTACATATGTAAGTGGGTAAGTTTGTAAGTGTATAAGTGAGTAAGTAATGAAATGACAAAGGCAAGTACGTAAGTTTATAAGTGTATAAGTTTGTAAGTATTACATTAACTGAGACCAAATGATCATTTTGTTACTATTTTAATCTTTTTGCAAGAAGATGATTCAACTTACGAACTTACAAACTTACTAACTTATAAACTTAACAAAGCTTTCAATTTTTCCTTCAACACTTCCCCTGATTGCACACCCATCATAGTTTCCACTGGTTGACCATTTTTAAAAATGATTAAGGTGGGAATACTCATAATGTCGTATTTACCAGCAGTGGCATTAGCTTGATCAACATCTAACTTGAAAACTTTAATACCCGTGCCATTTAATTCAGCGGCCAAGTTCTCAATAATCGGCCCCATCATCTGGCAAGGACCGCACCATGTGGCAAAAAAATCTACTAACACTGGGCCGCCGGTGTAATTCAACACCTCAGCCTCAAAATTTTGATCGTTCAATTGGATTTCCATACGCGTTTTTGTTAATTTATTACTTTTATTAAATTAAAATTATTGTTAGTTTTATTTTACCCCCGACTTTAGTCGGGGAGGGTAATCTTTCAACCCCGACTAAAGTCGGGGGTAAGAAAACTAACAGCTTAATCCCTATTTATTCCTCTCCAACCAATACCTCATTAAAAACCGAATAAACTCGCTTTTGTTCTCAAATTTGAGCTTTTTCATCTGTTTTTCTACCTCGGTACACAGTTCTTCTGGGAGTGATATTGTTACTACACATCTCATATGATTTGTATTACATTGTAATACAGCTATATTATCAGAATAAAAAAAAACTGTCAAAAGACAGTTATTCACAATTAAAAAACTCTCCCCGATGGAAGAGTTAGATACAATTATCTGAACAAAACATGTTGGCCGTTCTCGCCCCAAACAACGGTGCAATTACGACCATTATGCTTACCAAAATACAACGCTTCATCAGCTCTAACAAACATATCCTTGTAAGAGTCGTTAATCGATTTATACATAACGACACCGACGGTCACCGTCACTGTAAACAGCTTACCATCAGCCCCAGGATACTCTCTATCTATTTCAACCGTACGACGGACACTGTTTGCCAGAGCCACAGCATTTTCCTGTGAACATTGACGCAAAAAGAAATAGAATTCTTCACCGCCAAAACGACCACCCAGATCATACACTCTCAAACGCTCCATGAAACAGGTAGCTGTGCCGGCCAAGACTTCATCACCAAGCAAATGTCCGTGGGTATCATTAACTTTCTTAAAAAGGTCAATATCAGCGATCAGCAATGTGGCGGGATGCGTAATTTGCGTGGTATTGGGATCCTTACCGAAATTTGCCCGACGCACTGACAGCATCTCATGCTCGACCAATTCAGTGAAAATTTCTTTCCGGTACAAACCTGTCAAACCATCACGACGATATTCTTGCAACTTGGCTTCAGTTTGAACCAACAAACCCTCGAGTCTATTTCTTTCCACTCTCAACCGCTCCAACTCGGCTGCCTGCTCAGCATTATCTCTACCAAGCTTACCTACCTGAGCGAGATAACGACGACGCATCTCATCGGGAGTTTCACGACCAGGTCTCCTAGGCTGAGTCACAGGATTCTGACATCTCGGACATCGTTCTGGTGCACCGTTACTGTAATCCAAAGATGCACCACATCGACCACAGAAAAAAATCGTAGGGTTATGTCTCACACCAGAATCTTCAGCTTTGGCACCAGAGTCAAAACCAGGTTCACGACGAGGATCGAGAGTCATGGTCACCTCCTATGTGTCCCGCAAGGCGAGACGTTTGTTGTCCAACGAACAATTAATATGTAACTTTATCATAATTAAGCTCGAATGTCAATCGTAATATCATTTTTTGTTTAATTTTAAACAAAAAATCCCGTATTTTCGGGATTATCATTTACATACAAACAATTTTTAACTTACCGTCTGATAACATCATCCAAATTTTCTTTTACCCACTCGGGTTCATCTTCATGATTGAATTTCACCAGCACATAGACATCGTTGTGATGATCTCTGGCCATCAGATAAATGTCAATGCGATTAATATCAGTCTCTGACTTAACTCTGGGACTGGTAATAACCTCTACCGGCAAAATACCTTCAAAATTCACCTTCACCATTTCAGCCATAGCATCAAACAGCACCTTGGGAGAAACCGGGATTGATTCGGGATTTTGAATATAACCGCAACGATACATCTCACCTACAAGAAAACTGTACGAATAACCGAACGACTTAAAATCATGCAAGGATCTCATGGCTGTTGTTAACTCGGTGATATTGGTCGCCAAATTATGACAGACAAGCGCAATCGCTCTTTCCGCTCTTTTCTCATGCGGATAACTGTCAAAGACAAAATGCGTTCTGCTTCTCAATTCACCCACGGTCTTTTTCAGATGTTGCTTCAAAGCGGAATTTTCGAGAGGATTCATAGCGCTCTCCTTTCCCCGGACTGAACCGGGTAGTTGGTCTTCACCTATTACCCAATAAATTAAAATTAATTGCTAATCATAATCATACGGACTGAGACCTCTATCATAAACCAATCGTACACAATTAACACCATTGCTATCTTTTTCAAAAAACCTCACATGCAATTCATTGGCAGACTCAGCTTTTCCAACATTTAACAACACTTCAACCGCAGCAATTTTATAAAACAAGGCTTTCACTTCAAGGACGACATCATCAAACAACTGCTTAGTATTTATGTTCTCCCTTTTGGGATTCTGAATCAAGCCATGAACATGCAAATCATGCAAAATACTATTAACATGAAATGATAATGTCTGAGTGTCATCTAACGACTTCATGCTATTCATGCTATTAATAACCTCAGAAATGACAAGGTCTTTCACAAAGTCTGATATTGCAAGATATTTATCTTCTGGAGACAACGCATCAAAGCGATAGTCTGTGATAGCTTTCAAAACTTGCATACGAGATTCAACAAAGCAGCGATACCTCACCGAAACATTTGTTGACATCGTCTCCTCCTCTCTCCCCTGAGGGGATGGGTTATTGGTTGTCCAAGGAACATCGAAATCTCATCTTAAACAAAAAAGCCCCCTTAGTCAAGAGCTTCTTCATGTAGCATGGAGCATGCCTGCCTGCGCAGGCAGGTAACATGGAACATTGATCACGGAATATCACCACACCTCTTTCCTCGCGAACGCGGGGATCTATATTAATTGTGGTTAGAGTAAATTCTGAGACCCCGGATCAACTAGCATCCTCATTGGTGTCCGGGGAAACAGATAAAGAAAATTGCTTTCTTATCCGTAATAATCAGTAACTATCGGTATATCGGTAACACTAAATAACCGCTTTAACTTCCCTTTCTTTGTAAATATCCAATACATCACCTTCTTCCACCAAAACTTGGCCAACAAATCGCAACCCAAACTCTTGGCCTTTGACGACATCGGTCACAACTTCTTTGCCAACTTGTAAATCGGTAATCTTGCCTTTGGTGATAAATTGTTCACCGCGCAAAACTGCGGCTTCAGTATTTTTTTCAATTCTTCCAGATAGAACTCGCGCACCAAGAATCATGGAATTGGCATCTTTCTTAAATAATTTCAAAATCACCACTTTGCCCATATCCTCGCGAACTATATCCGCTTTGATAATACTATTAATTTTGACTTTTACGGCGTCAATCAATTCGTAAATAATCTTGAAGGTTTTTACTTCCACTTTTTTTTCTCGTGCCAAAGAGGAAGCTTGGCCAGAAGCTACCACGTTAAAACCAACCAACAAAGAATCTGTCGCCTGCGCGCTCATGACATCATTTTCAGTAATATTTCCCAAACCTTTGCTGACAAATTTAATTTTAATTTTTTGATTATTCAATTTTTCCAGAGATTCAGCAATCGCTTCTTGACTACCCAACATGTCAGTGCGCAAAATTATATTCAAACGAGTAACATTTTTTTCTTCATCATTATCATAATTCACTACAAAGCTTGATTCGGGATGATCCATTCGATAAGTTTTCGAAATCTTAACTCGTTCTTCAGTAGTTTCCAATAAATCACCAACCTTCGGAGAGACTTTCAATCCGATTAAACGAGCTGGATTAGATGGCAAAGCCTCGGTAATTTCTTCACCTTTATAATCATGCATACCACGCACTTTGCCATAGTAAACACCATTTATCACAATCTTATCACCCACGCGCAAAGTGCCATTTTTTACCAACACAGTAGCCACTGGACCCATACCTTTGTCCACATGAGATTCAATAATAATACCCAAAAATTCACCGGCCGGATCAGCCATCATTTTTTCCGGGGTCATGTCAGCCACGAGCAAAACTTGATCCAACAATGAATCAATATGTAAATTTTGTTTTGCTGAAATTTCCACACACACAGTTTTACCACCCCAAACTTCTGGCAATAAATTATGTTGAGACAAATCTTGTTTTACTTTTTCAATATTAGCATCAGGCAAATCAATTTTGTTAATCGCCACAACAATCGGGATTCCAGCCGCTTCCGCAATCTTTTGCGCTTCAATAGTTTGTGGCATCATGGAATCATTGGCAGCAATCACCAAAATCGCAATATCCGCCACTTTAGCGCCACGACTTCGCATCGCTGTAAAGGCTTCATGACCTGGTGTATCAATAAATGTTAAAACTCTACCGTTACGAGTAACTTGATAGGCACCAATATGTTGAGTAATGCCACCAGCTTCCCCAGCTACAACATCAGTTTTTCGGATAGCATCCAAAAGTTTAGTTTTACCATGATCAACATGTCCCATCACCACAATTACTGGCGGACGTTCCTTGGCATTTTCCTGAGAGTTCATGATGTTTTTCACTTTTTCATCTTGGGCAATATCCAAATCACCATGACCCTCCAAAGCAGTCACGTTAAATCCTAAATCAGTCGCGACAATGGCGGCTGTATCATAATCAATTTTTTGATTTAACGAAGCCATAATGCCGTTACGCATCAATTCTTTCATCACATTGGCCACTGGCATGGTTAAAATATGCGCAAAATCTTTAACAGTAATAAAAGGCGGAATTTTCACATCCAACTTCGCTGAGCTATCACCCTCTTCGCCATGTTGGCGATTTTTCATATATTCCGCTTCTTGGCGTTTTCGAATCTGGAATTCATTCCACGCACGCATAATGCGGAAAGCTAAATTATCATCAATTTTTATTGCTTTACGACCAATATCAAAACCCAGCTCCGGTAACTTATCCCGTAGTTCTTCAGCATTTACTCGTAATTTTCGCGCCAATTCTGAAATATTCATGTGATTGATTTTATAAGTGTTTAAGTTTATCAGTCTGTAAGTTTAAACTACTTATGAACTTACAAACTTACTGACTTAACAACTAATTCATTAACTACATTCTATTCTAATTTTAGCCAAATGTCAATTCCCTTCATTGAACATTGACCAATGATCATGGATCACGGAAGAGACAACTATATATTATTTAATGTTAATTTTCTTTGGGGTAACGATGAGCAACACAACCGCAGTAATAACACCTAAAACTCCTAGAAAAGCATAACTTTCTTGATAACCTAAATATTGTCCGGCAAAGCCGGCTAACACTGGCCCAATCACATAACCTAAATTGGTAAAAGTATCTTGGACAGTTTCAATTTCTTTTTCCAAATCTCGTCGCTCAGTGATGTAATCCGCATATACGCCATTTATTGATGGCCACGACATTGTGATAAAAAATGAAGCAATAAAATTAACGGCCACTAAAACTAAGGAGTTTTTTATAAAGACAAAAGAAATTAAGATCAAAGAACCAACAAGCAGGGCGGAAAACGCTGTTCTCTTTTTTCCAAACCGTCTGGTAATTTTTCCGACGATCCAGCCAACAATCAACGGTGGCATTAAATATGACATTAGAAATAACCCGCTCTCTCCGTTCATATTTAACCTCTCGGACAATAAAGGTCCAATGACCCAATAAAAAGCATCAATAACATTTATAAATAAAGTAAAAAATAAAACCGGTAATATATATCGAGTTATTTTTTTCCAAGCGCTAATTTCTTTTTTAAAGCTGGTGACTTCAATTTTTCTAATCGATGTTTTCTTGGTCGGGCCATGTTTCCAGGCGACTATAGATGCAATAAGAAAAAACACAAAAGCCGCGCCTAAAAACGCCCATGCTCCAAACATGGGTAAAGCAGTACCGCCTTTATTTAAAAATATTCCCACAATCAACGGAGAAATTACGGTTCCCAAAGTAACAAAAGCCATCAAGGCTCCAAAGTTCGCGCTGAAAGCTTTTTTTTCTGAATGATGACTAATAAAAGACATGTTGCCCAAGTTGAAAAAGTCATAATATAATCCCCAAATCGCCATGGCTAATAAATATATAAAGACAGTTGACGATTTCCACATTAATAAAGGGAACAAAGCTGATATAGCAAACATGAATAAATACATGCGCCGATAATTGGTATTTTTCAAATAACGACAAAGCACTAAATCGAAAAACATCCCCGCAATTGAAGAAAAACCAAAAATCATTCCCAACTGAGATTCTGAATAACCGTCTGCAGTAATTACCAATGGCACCATGTATCCCATGATACTATCGAAAATACACCAAAAAAACGCCATAAAGAAAATCATGATCATCGGATGATTCTCTTTTTTCTTTTTTTGTAAGTAAACAGAAAGATGTGCCAGTGTAGGCATATAAATATTTTTATTTGATAAATATATTTTACCATTTTTTTTAATTTAACTGAAGTAATTAAAACCACGCCTGTCCGCCTCAGGCGGAAATCCACAAATATTAAATAAAAAAGAAGCGTTGTAGCTTCTCTATTTTTGATCAATGATCAATGGTCCACCCAGCCTCTCGCGAGAGGCTGGGTCAATGTTCAATGTGCAATTAACTGCGCTTACCCTTTCTCTTCTTCGGCGGGTAAAACGTCTTCTTGCCGGTGGTGAAAGCTGCGGCCCGAGTCACGAACACCTTACCACTGCGATCGACCGTATCATTCACGATCAAATCAAATCCAGAAGTGTTGTCACGATGCAAAAAAGGCGTATCCATGTACAAGTCCATCAACTTCTCGCCGTCGTAAACCTTGACCTTCAGTTTGAATGTCCCATCGTCTTGTTCTTCCTGCATGAGCAAATGACAGAAGATGTTCTCGTGCTGAGCCATGGTGAGCCCTCCTTGTCGGTTTTTGGGTGGTGGTCATTTCGCCAATGTTGCGCCCAAAACAAAACCGGCAACTGGACAACCGATCATTAGCCAAAGACAATCGACAAGAACTTCTTTGTCCCAAGGAAAGAAAATCAAATTATAAGCGGAACCAACAACGCCAACAGCAGTAAAAACGATCAGCGGAATGAAAAACAGTAACAGACGAATCTTTTCATTCTTTGTCATCTTGGAATAATTTCTAAACGAACGGAAAGTTCTAGCCATCTCAGAGTCCTTTCTTTTTTGTGGTTTTAAAGAATCGAAGGTATAGTTCAGTTTTCCATTCTTTAAAATTAAAGCTCCAAGAATACTCAATGAATTTAACAAACATTCCAATGATTAAAAAAGCTAACAGACAAAACACTGAAAAATATAAAGCTGTGATAAATCCAGCCTTAACTCCCAAAAAGGAAACAAAGATAATTCCCACAAACAATCCATAGTAGAATCCCATGGACGCAAATTTCAAGAGCACTGATTCCCAGTCTGTTTGCAAACATTTATATGAAATATAGTTAATTAGCAAACCGGTAATGAAAATTCCGCCATATTGCAATTCAGTTATTCCATCCACCACTTTATTGGGAAACCACCCATAAAAACACAATTCCATAATGACCAAAGCCAAAGCGCTAGCGAAAAATACTTTCAATAATCGCCGACCTAAATTGGGAATGGCTTTTAGTCGCAAAATCATATGCCCTCCTTTTTTTAATCCACCATAGCTTCATGCGAAGGTGGACGAAGGTTTTTGTTTGTAAATGAGCAATAGCTAATATTAAACTATTTGATTACTTTTGTCAATCTAAATAAAATTCGCAATGGAAACAAAAAATCTGCTGTTTTAAGCAGATTTATAACTAGTCCCAACTTTATACCAGAACCAAAACACACCTACAGTTAAAGCTAAACCGACCACGAACAATAGCGGATAACCGCCGGACGACTGAGCAATGATGCCTGAAGCAAAGCTGGCTGGTGCTTTACCTATGACTTCAATACTGGCCAGAATGGTGTAATGCGTAGCACCAATTTTTTTATTCACCTTCGACATCATGAAAGCAAACATGGTTGTGGTTAAAATTCCACCGAAGAAATGTTCTGCCAACGTTGCGGCAACAACAAGTTCACTAGCTGGAGTAACAAATACCAAACCGCATTGCATTAACAAAGGGAAAATTCTCAAAAGCAGAGCTAATCCCAACGCAGAATAAATGCGCCACTTCGTAGCCAACACACCACCTAGAACTGAACCGAGCAATGAAGCCACCATTCCATATGTCCCAACCCACAATCCAATTTGTCCAGCGGTAAAACCACTATCAATCAAAAACGGTTTAAACATCGTATCAATCATAGCCTCACCCATCTTATATGTGCCAATTAACAACAAAACATAAATACTACCTGGAAGAAACACTGATTGTTTGACCTTTTCAAAAATTTCAACCAGAGTGATCGTTTTTTCCACAAACATAGAATCGTTTTTTTCTTCGTTTTCACGATAAAATGTAATTAGCAATAATGGGACCACAGCAATTATTGCCATTAACCAAAATAACCAAGGCCAACCCAATTTATCACTCAACCAAACAAGAATACCACCACCAAACAACATACCGAACTTGTAACCAACTACTTGCGCAGTATTCCCCATTCCCAAATCTTTTGCTTTCAAAATATCCACAGCCAAACCGTCAACAGCAATATCTTGTGTGGCGGCAAACAGATTCATGACAAATACCGAGACCAACAATAACCAAAGATTATTTTGTGGTGAAATCCATGATGACAAAAATACGGTTACCACAATTAATATTTGCGTTGGTACAATCCACGAGCGTCGACGACCAAAGTTCCTTGAATAATATCGATCGATTAATGGAGCCCAAAAAGCTTTTAACATCCACGGCAACGACAAAGCACCCAAGAATCCAATGGCGGTCAAAGAAACCCCTTGCGTTCGCAAATATATTGGTAGGGCGGTTGCTTGAAAACCAAAGGGCAAACCTTGGGACACATACAGCGTAAACAGCAAAAGCATATTATACCATCGTTTATTTGGCATTCTCGCCTCCGTGATGGTTGTCAAAGAATCTCAATGGATAAATTTATCACAAGAAAAGCATACTGTCAATCATCATTTAATGTTTTTTGTTTAATTTAAGCCACATTTAACCATTGACCAAATATACATTTTCCACTATAATAAATGCATATGCAATACTTTTTTGCCTTTGGTAATCATCCTGAGATCTCATTGGCTGAATTACAGGCGGTTCTTGAACGAGAAAACATAAATGCTAAATTGGTATTTAATCAAAATGATATCGCGATTTTTGATATTAAAGAAATATTAACCCTTGGATTTCTCAAACAACTCGGTGGCACAGTCAAATTCGGTCCGATAATTGGACAAACGACCACCTCCGCTGATCTAAAAACCGAACTGCTTAAATACGCACCCAAGTTCACAGAAAAATTTAATTTCGGTATTAGCTTGTATACTGGTTTAAACATAAACGTTAACCACATAGGATTGAGTTTCAAAAAAGAAATAAAAAATACTGGCGGCAATTGTCGATTTGTAGTTGGCAAAGAGAATCCATTATCCAGCGTGATTGTTGAAAAAAATAAATTATTTCCACCAGACGGAGTTGAGTTTGTTTTAATCAAACAAGAAAAAAATGTTTTTATCGGACAAACGGCGGCAGTGCAAGATTTTGAATTTTATTCTGAAATTGATTTTGGTCGACCGAGTCGCGATGATCGCTCCGGCATGTTACCACCGAAAGTATCACAAATAATGGTTAACCTAGCCGGTGTTTCAAAAGATAAAATAATTCTCGATCCATTTTGCGGTTCTGGCACAGTGTTACAAATGGCCGCTTTGCTTGGTTATTCAAAACTATTGGGCAACGACAACAGTGAAAAAGCGGTTAACGATACCATTGAAAACTTAACCTGGTTGCATGACAAAGACATCAGCCCATTTACATTTGAAATATTCCAAGGTGAAGCGCAACAGTTCTCTCAATTGAAAAATATTTTTGACTTTATCGTGACTGAACCATTCCTCGGCCCACCCATGCATGGCAATGAATCCCCTGATCGAGTGACCAAAGTTATCAACGAACTGCAAGCGCTTTATCATGACTTCTTATCTTCTATTGTTAATGGACTACCGAAGAACGGTGTCATCGTCATGATCATCCCTGAATTCCATTTACCGAAGGGAATACAAACATTAGACATGGAACAAATGCTTCCCGACACCTTACAATGCGTTAACGAATGGCGCTATGCCAGAGAAAATCAACACGTCCAACGCCGTATTGTAAAACTGATTAAAAAATAATTGCCTCCCATAAAATCCTATTTTCAAAATAGGATTTTATATTCCAATTAATTATTACACACGAGTAAACAGGCACCATGGGGGTTTGGGGGTGCAATTGAGCGTGTAATTAGAAAGCAATTAGTTGAATCAATGTGAGAGCGAATTTGCGACCCCCAAAACTTTTGGTCCTTTTGGTTACAAAAGGACTCTCCACGAAGTGGATAAAGATATATCCCACTCAATAAGAATGCCAATTACAGTAGAATCAATATACTATGGTTGAACATTTCATTTTATAATTAAAAAATCGACCCCGCAATCTTTTTGACCGCGGAGCCGATTTTTTGTTCTTTTTATTTTATCCGGGGAAGTTTCCCCTCGATATAATCTACTTTTTCTTAGCCACCGTTTTCTTCTTTTTCTTGCCACCAGTAACATGTTTAATCAACCGTAATAGTTTTGCTTCTCCTCTCTTCATGGCCAATTCTTCAAACAATAGGGACCAAACTGACACATGGAAAGAAGTATACCAAGAACCGGTAAAGACTAATACAGTTAAAATTAATACTGCCACCAGTACCATCAAGAGCCAAGATGCAGAAGTGATGCCCAACATTAACAACAAGACATACAAGACAATGAATGGTGAAACAGCAAAGATCGCAATAATAACCGCCACCACACCAACAATTACGTTAATCAAAAACATCATCAATCCCATTTCAATATTTAACAAGACATTTTGTTTAAAAATATACCAAGCATAGCGAATTGCAGTCCAGAACTTCTTCTCACGCAAAACCATAAAAGCGGTTGCGTAGATTGTCATGAAGTAAATGATTATGCCACAGATTAATAACAATAAGAAAGAGACAATATACAATAAGAAATCCGCCCAAACTTGATTTGATAAAAATAATGAAACCAAGTAGGCTAATAAAACTACAATACCAAACATGAAAGCGCGAGTAATTAAGTTCAAGAAAAATACCGGCCAAAACTTGAAGATCCCGACACGAAACGCTTCGCGATAGGTAATCTTTTTCTTCTCATCTAATAAAACAGCGGAACGAACCAAGCCAATTTGAGAAACAATGGCCATGATTATAACAAAGGCGGCAACTAATAACATGGCGAACAAAACAAAGGCGGATAAACCAAAGGCCGCTGTATCAGATTGCCATAGTTGAGAAATGCGATCCCAAGTGAAAGTGCTAAAGATCCCACTATTGGCATAACCGCACATAGTATCATAAAGCGATTCACCAGCCGCCATATTTCCATAACTGCGAACAATGGCTTCGTAAAAAGTGCTATTACCAAGGAAAGTGGCAAAGAATCCGAAGATCCATAACCATTTATGCTTCCAAGACATGTTCCACGCCTTGAGCAAAATTTTTCGATAAAATGGTTCCATAAATTTCAAACTAAACCTTTTTGGTCCCGACTAAGTCGAGGATCTGAGATTTTTATATTTATTTTTTTACGTTTTAATTATAACACTTATTTGAAATAAAAGCGAAAAGATTGTGGAAAAACCTAGTGCATGTAGCATGTAGCACGTAACATGGAGCATGTAACACGCAACATGTAACAAAAATATTTTATTAATTCTCGAAATATTTATTACGGGCGGGGTTTGGGGCGGAGCTTTCGCCCCGGCGAGTCGCACTCACCTAAACAATGAGCGCGAGTAACGGAGCCCCAAAACTTTTGGTCCTTTTGGTTACAAAAGGACTCCCCCGGAAGGGCAAAAAAAAACAACTCCCCTGGAAGGGAGCTATTTTATATATTAGACTAAGCCATCAATGCATTGAATTCGTCTTTTTCAATTGTTTCCTTTTCAATCAACGCAGTAACAATCTTTTCCAACTTAACTTTATTTTCAGATAAAACTTTTTCTGCGGTGGTAACTGCTTGACTGATCAAGAAATCAATTTCAGTATCAATTTGTTCCGCTACCTTTTCAGAGTAATTTCTCTTTTCGTTAAAATCACGACCCAAGAAAACTAACTCTTCTTTTTCACCATATATTCTTGGAGTTAATTTCTCGCTCATACCATAACGAGTGGTAATATCGCGAGCTAAATCAGTGGCTTTTTGCAAATCATTGGAAGCGCCGGTTGTCACTTCACCAAAAGTTTGCTTTTCCGCTGTATGCCCGGCAAGTAAAACCGCCAACTCATCAATAAACTCTGACTTCGCATGCAAATACTTATCTGTATCTGGTAAACTCAACGTATAACCAGCGGCATGACCGCGAGAGATAATTGATACCTTATGAACAGGATCAGCATGAGGTAACAAGTGAGCCACCAAAGCATGTCCAGCTTCATGATACGCAGTAATCTTCTTTTCATTTTCAGAAAGAATATGACTCTTGCGTTCCGGCCCGAGCATCACTTTTTCAATACTGATTAAAATATTGTCTTGGGTAATCTTTTTCTTGTTTTCTCGAGCGGCTAAAATAGCGGCTTCGTTCAAAATGTTTTCCAAATCCGCACCAGAGAAACCAGGAGTTCTCTCTGCTACTCGATGTAAGTCAACATTTTCTTCTAATGGTTTATTCTTGGCATGCACGCCTAATATTTCTTCTCGATCTTTGATATCTGGCATGTCCAAAACCACACGGCGATCAAAACGACCTGGACGTAATAATGCTGGATCTAATACATCTGGACGATTGGTAGCAGCCATAACAATCACGTTAGTATTTGGTTCAAACCCATCCATTTCAGTTAAAATCTGATTCAATGTTTGCTCTCGTTCATCATGAGAACCACCTAAGCCGGCGCCACGTTGGCGACCGACCGCATCGATTTCATCGACAAACACGATGGCTGGAGCTTGCTTCTTGGCGCGAGCGAATAAATCTCGAACACGAGAAGCGCCCACACCCACAAACATTTCTACAAATTCTGAACCAGAAATACTAAAGAATGGCACATTGGCTTCACCAGCCACAGCTTTAGCTAATAAAGTTTTACCAGTTCCAGGTTGGCCCATTAAAAGCACACCCTTTGGGATTTTGGCTCCTAAAGCTAAAAACTTTTTCGGGGTTTTCAAAAATTCCACAATTTCTTGCAATTCATTTTTCGCTTCTTTTACACCGGCCACTGTATCAAAAGTGACTCGATTCTTACTATTTGGTTTCATCTCTCTAGCTTGACTTTGACCAAAGTTCATAGCCCCA
>CAZQEI010000001.1:34601-52874 GCA_964592195.1 uncultured Gammaproteobacteria bacterium
TAGCCCCACGATTGGCGCTTTGTACTTGG
Organism: uncultured Gammaproteobacteria bacterium; assembly: GCA_964592195.1. Classification (GTDB taxonomy): domain Bacteria; phylum Patescibacteriota; class Patescibacteriia; order UBA11705; family UBA11705; genus CAZQEI01. The sequence continues at coordinate 34,631 of CAZQEI010000001.1, forward strand.
CGGAACATGAACCACAAAAAGACTAACACTAATATAATTGGAATAAGATAAGGCAAAACACTGGTTACGAACAAATCCCAACCAGTCGCTTCTTTAACTTCAAAAGAAAACTTTTGGAGCTTATCCGGAGCGACTTGATAATTTGCCAATAAAGTCGAGAGTGATTCCATTGGTTCCTTTTTCAAAACTTCCTGAGTACTATCACGCAAAGTAATTTCCAATTGATCACCGCTCACCACCACTTTGTCAACTTTTTCTTCGTTAATTTGTGTAACCAACTTGCCAATATCAATCACCTCTTTCTTCTTGGTATCAACATTGTACAAGCTAAAAACACTGGCTACAATCAAAATCAAAGCAAAGAAAATAATAATATTTTTTGTAATGTTTGATTTCATAACGCTATTTTGTGCGTTTATTCATTATCTGCTTGTGAATTTAACACTGAATTCAAGCCTGTGCCAGCTGGAATTAAACGACCGATAATCACGTTTTCCTTCAAACCTTGTAATCGATCGATCTTTCCAGTCACAGCGGCATTGATAAGCACACGAGCCGTCTCTTGGAAAGACGCCGCAGCCAAGAAACTTTGAGTGGACAAGGAAACCTTGGAAATACCCAAGAAAATTTCATCATATTCCGCGATCTTGCCACCTTCGGCTTCGACGCGAATATTTTCTTCCGCCATTTCACTGTATTCCACCACTTCACCTTCGAGCAAATCAGTATCACCCGGATCCAAAATATAAACACGGGAGAACATTTGCTTTACGATGGTTTCAATATGTTTGTCATTGAGAGGCTGACCTTGAGACTTATAAATATATTGAATTTCCTTCAAGATATATTTTTCTACAGCCACCCGACCGCTGATCTTGAATAATTGATCCAAGTCCAAGCTACCTTCAGTCAATTGATCACCCTTTTCAACTGTTTCACCATCCTTCACCCAAAGATCAGTCCCAGATGGAATAATGTATTCCTTTTCGCCTTGGACAGGATTTTCCACAGATAAACCTTTCTTATCAATCTTCACCACACCGTCCATGCGAACTTTGATTTTGGAATCAACAGAATCAATATACAAGACATCGCCATTCTTGACTAATTCACCATCTTTAACTTTTAATTTAATATCATCAAAATTCTTAATACGATAACTTTCTCGTGCAATTTCATCATAAGCAATCTTCAAAATCTTTTCACCAAATGAAGAGGTGGCCACAATATCGCCTTTGGGTCCTTTGATGACGCGTGGCTTTTCTGTAACAGAAACCTTGCCACTGACTTCAGCAATCAAACCCTTCTTCTTTGGTGGACGAGCTTCGAAAACTTCTTCCACACGAGGTAAACCTTGAGTAATATCACCACCGCCAGCCACACCACCAGTATGGAAGGTTCTCATAGTCAACTGAGTACCAGGTTCACCAATACTTTGAGCCGCAATAATACCAGCCGCAGTACCAATGTTAACAAGTTTGTTATATGCCAAGTCATAACCATAACATTTTTGGCAGACTCCTCGTGGCAATTTGCAAGTCAAGACAGAACGCACGTGAGCTGATGTAAAGCTAACTTTATCCAATTTTCGCGCTTCAACTTCAGTAATAACATCACCTTTCTTGACCACAATTTTACCATCAGCATCTTTAATATCATCTAACAAGAAACGCCCGGTAATGCGATCAATCAAGGTTTGATTCATTTCTTCACTCTCTTCTTTGGTAAACACTTTACCTTGAGTATCTCCACAATCATCTTTAATTACAATCACGTCTTGCGCCACATCTACCAAACGACGAGTCAAGTAACCAGCGTTAGCAGTACGCAAAGCAGTATCGGTTAAACCTTTACGAGTACCATGACTGGAAATATAATATTCCAAAACATTAAAACCTTCGCGGAAGTTCGCTTTGACTGGCAATTCAATAATTTGACCGGCTGGGTTAGTCACCAAACCTTTCATACCCATCATCTGAGTCACCTGTCCCCAAGAACCACGAGAACCAGAGTTAATCATGGAAAAAACCGGACCTTCTTTACTTAAAGATTCCTTAACTGCGGAGGTAACACGATCTTTAATTTCAGTCCAAGTTTCAATCACCTTGGCAAAACGTTCGTCATTGGTCAACAAACCGTTTTCATATTGTTCGCTGATTTCTTCCACACGTTGATTACCTTCGTCAATTAAAGCTTTCTTGCCCTTGGCTTCCGGAACATCATCCATACCCCAAGAATAACCGGCTTTAGTTAATTGTTTGAAACCAAAATCTTTAATACTATCCAAAACTACAGCTACTTCTTCAAAAGTATAGTGTTCCAAACATTGACGAATAATAATACCCATTTTTTTCTTATCAATCATTTCATTGAAGTATGGAAGTTTTTCCGGCAATAATTCGTTGTACATGATACGACCCAAAGTAGTTTCGAGCATTGGTTCTTTTACTTTACCAAATAACTTTTCTTCATTAACAATTCTGACACGGATCTTGTCACGTAAAGTAATCTTACGCAAAGCATAAGCCAATCTAGCTTCATCAACATCGGTAAATGATTTCAAATGCGCATCCTTTGGTTCTTCCATGGTGGTAACATAATAAGTACCCCAAATCATGTCCATGGATGGTGAAGTAATCGGCTGACCGGTCGCTGGTTTCAATAAATTATGAGTAGACAACATTAATTCCCGAGCTTCCCATTTAGCTTCTTCAGTTAATGGAACGTGCACGGCCATTTGGTCGCCGTCAAAGTCCGCGTTAAAAGCAGAACAAACTAATGGATGTAATTGAATAGCTTTACCTTCAATCAAAATCGGTTTAAAAGCTTGGATACCCAAACGATGCAAAGTCGGAGCGCGATTTAACATCACGTGAGCATCTTGAATAATATTTTCCAAAATATCCCAAACTTCCGGACGATCAGATTCAATAAACCGATTGGCACTACGAATATTATGCACTAACTCAGCTTTAATTAATTTACTAATGATAAATGGTTTGAACAATTCCAAAGCCATGCGCTTTGGTAAACCGCATTGTCCTAATTTTAATTTCGGACCAACCACAATCACGCTACGACCAGAATAGTCGATACGTTTACCGAGTAAATTTTGGCGGAAACGACCTTGCTTACCTTTCAAGTAATCGGCAATAGACTTCAAACTGCGTTTTTGACCAGTGGAAGCTGTAGTTGTTTTGGTATGTCTAGCAGAATTATCAATCAAAGCATCGACCGCTTCTTGCAACATACGTTTTTCATTGCGGCAAATAACTTCTGGAGCATGTAATTCGAGTAAACGATGCAAACGATTGTTGCGGCTGATGACACGTCGATATAAATCATTCAAATCGCTAGTCGCGAAACGGCCACCATCCAATGGTACCATCGGACGTAAATCCGGTGGGATAACTGGAATAGCATTCAAAATCATCCATTTTGGACTAATATTATTGCGGCGTAAGCTTTTTAACAATTTCACTCGGTTAATAATTTTCTTCTTGCGAGCAGTTTTATCAGTCAAGGCTTCCTTTTCCAAAACTTCAATAGTTTTTTCCATGTCAAAATCCTTCAAAAGTTGCGCCACCGCTTCAGCGCCAATACTGGCATCAAAAACATGACCATACTTCAAAGATAAATCATGGTATTGAGATTCAGAAATAATCGCCATGGGTTTCAACTCACGCAATTCTTTGTCTGCCAAATTGAATTCTTCATCCAAAGAAGAAAACTCTTGGGCCTTCCAATCTTCCAATTCAGCCATTTGCTTTTTCTTTTCTGCACCAGACAATGTTTCCGCTTTTTCAATGATTTCCAATTTTTGTTTATATTGAGCTTCGTAAGATTTAATTTTGGATTGATAGTCCTTGCGCAATTGTTCAATTTCTTCTTTCTTGGAATTTTCATCTACCGCAGTCACCATAAACGCGGCAAAATAAATCACCTTTTCCAATTTTTGCACGGAAATATCTAATACCAAACCCACCTTGCTCGGCACGCCTCGCAAAAACCAAATGTGGGTTACCGGCGAGCAAAGATCAATATGACCCATGCGTTGGCGGCGAACTACGGTGCGAGTCACTTCTACTCCGCACTTGTCGCAGACAATACCTTTGTAACGAATTTTTTTATATTTACCGCAATAGCATTCCCAGTCCTTGCTCGGACCAAAAATCTTTTCACAGAATAAACCATCTTTTTCTGGCTTCTGTGTGCGATAGTTAATAGTTTCTGGGCGCATGACTTCGCCATGTGACCACTCCCGAATTTCTTCCGGTGAGGCCAACTTGAGACGAATGGCGTCAAAGTCACTGATTTTTAAAGCTTCTCCCATATTGTTTAAATATATTGATTAATACTCTTGTAATATTGATTCACTTTCCGTTGATCAATGTTCAATGATCAATGGTCAATGTTATAAATCTTCTTCAACGACTTCAACCGGACCAGGAGTTGATTCTTCTTTTAATGGTTTCTCTGGTCGAATATATCGTTCAGACTTGTCTAATTCATCACTACCAGTGTAATCAATAGGTTCCCCGCCTTTGAGTAATTCAACATTCAAACACAAGCCTTTAAGTTCTCGGATTAAAACGTTAAATGATTCAGGCACGTTCAATCGGCGAATCGGTTCACCCTTAATAATGGATTCATACGCTTTCGCACGACCCAAAACATCATCAGACTTAATCGTCAAAATTTCTTGCAAGGTATGCGCAGCACCATAAGCTTCCAGCGCCCACACTTCCATTTCACCGAAGCGCTGACCACCGAATTGAGCTTTACCACCGAGAGGTTGTTGGGTAATCAAAGAATAAGGACCAATAGAACGTTGATGAATCTTGTCATCCACCATATGGTTCAATTTCAACATGTATTTATAACCAATGGTTACTTGATGATCAAAAGGTTCACCAGTCTTACCATTATATAATTGCATTTGACCATTACTTGGATAACCAGCCTTCACCAATTCTTCACGAATCATATCTTCAGTCACACCATTGAAAACCGGAGTGGCAACCTTGTAACCTAAAGTCTTGGCCGCTAAACCTAAGTGAGTTTCTAACACCTGACCCAAGTTCATACGAGAAGCAATACCTAATGGAGTCAACAAAATATCCATTGGGGTACCATCGGCCTTGAAAGGCATATCTTCAATTGGAACGACTCGGCTGATAACACCTTTGTTACCATGACGACCGGCCAATTTATCACCGACTTGAATCTTGCGTAAGTTTGCAATGGTAACTTGAATAGTTTTGATAACACCAGGAGATAACTTATCACCATTTTCAGATGAGAAAATTTTAATATCAACGATCTTACCTTGTTCACCATGTTCCAAGCGCAAAGAAGTATCACGCACATCGCGCGCTTTTTCACCGAAGATCGCTTTTAACAATTTTTCTTCAGCGGACAATTCAGTTTCACCCTTTGGAGTAATCTTACCCACAAGAATATCCCCTGACTTCACAAAAGCGCCAATACGAACAATGCCTTCGGCGTCGAGGTTCTTTAATTTTTCTTCAGAAATATTTGGAATATCAGCAGTCACCATTTCCGGCCCGAGCTTAGTCTCACGAATGTCAATTGAGTAGTTTTCAATATGAACAGAGGAGAAAGTATCTCGATGGACCAATCGTTCAGAAATAATAATGGCGTCTTCGTAATTATAACCTTCGTAAGCCATGTAAGCGATCAAAACATTTTGACCCAAGGCTAATTCACCTTGATCAGTGGAAGGACCATCAGCAATCACTTGGCCTTTCTTGATTTTTTCACCCATGTCTACGATTGGCATTTGATTGATGCTGGTGGAAGAATTGGAACAAATATATTTATTCAAAACATAAGTCTTGATTTTACCATCCTTGGCAGCCTTAATTTGAATAAAGTCACCTTGAACAGCACAAACTTCACCGTCTTCTCCGGCAATCACCACGTGACCGGAATCACGAGCAGCTTTTTCTTCCATACCAGTACCTACCACCGGCGCTTGCGGGTGAATAGTTGGAACTGCCTGACGTTGCATGTTTGTGCCCATCAAGGCGCGGACCGCATCATCGTGTTCGAGGAATGGAATTAAAGCTGTGGCCACACTAACAATCTGATTTGGTGCCACATCAATATGATCAATCTTGTAAGTATAATCAAAATCCGGTTTACCATATTTTCTTAATGGTAACTTTTCCGCCAACATCACTCCATCTTCATCAACAGGAGCTGTAGCTGAGGTGGTAATGGATTTCTCTTCAACAATAGCGTTTAAATAAAACATTTCATTGGTCACCTTGGTGATCACACTCTCTTTGGCAGTTTCTGCTGGGATAGCATGCTTATCCAAATCAACACCTTTCACCTTGGTGCCTTTTTTAAACAAGACTTCATTGGTTTTTGGATCTTTAATATCTTTGGTAACAGTATGTTCAACCACGTAGAATGGAGTTTCAATAAATCCGTATTCATTCACGCGAGCGTAGGTAGATAAATGACTAACCAAACCAATGTTTGGACCTTCAGGCGTCGCAATAGGACACAAACGACCATAGTGAGTAGCATGCACATCACGAACATCGAAACCAGCGCGTTCACGGCTAAGACCACCAGGACCCATGGCTGAGATACGACGTTTATGTTCCAATTCAGATAATGGATTGGTTTGATCCATGAATTGAGATAATTGGGAAGACATGAAAAATTCTTTCACCACGCCAATCACCGGACGAGCATTGATTAATTTGGCAGGAGACAAAGTGGTAGGATCCATAGTACTCATACGATCCTTCACAATACGTTCCATACGCGCCAAACCAACACGGAAACGACTCTGGACGAGCTCGCCTACCGCGCGGATACGACGATTGCCGAGATGATCAATATCATCAGCCTCGGTTTGAGAAATATTCAAACGGATAATTTCTTTGACAACATTAATAATATCTTCAATCTTCAAAACGCGATTTTCTTCATCCAAAGGATATTCAGTTCCAAAACGTTGATTGATCTTGTAACGACCAACCTTACCAAAATCATAACGAGCGAAATTGAAGAACATTGAGAAAATCAAAGACTTAGCATTATCAGCGGTCGCCATATCACCCGGACGAATTCTCTTGTAAACTTCAATCAACGCTTCATCTTGATTACTAGCCGCATCTTTGGCCAAAGTGGAATCAATAAAATTAATATCTGGATGAGTATCAATATCTTTAAACGCATCTTTGATTTTCAAAACATCGTCCATGCCAAAAGCTTTCAAAATGGAAGTGACGGTAATTTTTCTTTTGCGATCAATCTTGACCCAGATAACATTATTCGCATCAGTTTCAAATTCCATCCAAGCACCTCTGAGCGGAATAATTTTCGCGCCATAAAAATTGCGATTCTTTTCTCGCACAAAAGCGGAATTGAATAACATACCGGATGTACGAATAATCTGAGAGACAATCGCGCGTTCAATACCATTAACAATAAAAGTTCCGCGGTCAGTAATTAACGGAAAATCACCAAGATAAATTTCTTGGGTTTCTTTTTTCTTGGTTTTGGTATTGACCAAAGTCGCCTTGATTCTCAACGGCGCTTCGTAAGTAATGTTTTTAGCTTTACTAGTTCGTTCATCAAATTTCGGCTCATCCAAATAATAATCATCGAAATTTAATTCCAAACCTTTTTCCGACATGTCTACGATCGGAGAAACTTCATCAAAGAGTTCTCTCAACCCTTCACGAATAAACCAGTTATAAGAACTCTTTTGCACTTCAATTAAATCCGGCGGATCCAATTTGTACGGTGCGGTAAAAAACTTGCGCGTTGATTTTTTAGACATAAAAATAAGTCCTTCCCACCTAGGAACGAGTTTTTTGATACTACTCTTGGTTGTCTTTGACCCCTAATTGCATGTAATAATTGCGGAACCTGAGTCTCCGATTAAAAATCAAAAGGTCAAGTCCCTGAGGGGGAAGCTAAATTATGATGTAATTTATGGTAAAATAATATCAAATCTATAGTGATGTGTCAAGAGTGAAATAGCAAATTTGTCAATACATACCCATTTTTGCTAGTTTTAGAGTAAAATAAGGTAAAATACTCAAATTATCCACAAGTAAATTTGAGCGTGCGCGACCATACTGGCAACGGACGCAATGTATTGCGTCCGGACGTAACGGCAGTCGCACTCGTTTTGACCAAGAAAAAAACCCGACGATGCGGGTTTGAGAGTTAAAAACTATTCATAAATATTATCAGGAACCAAGGAAAATCGCCAAGTAAGATCGGTCGCAGTTTCTCTGATCTTGACAGCCCAACCAGTCTGGAGAAAGTGCCAAGTAATCACATGAAGCAAATCCTGACGATCAACAATTACTTGAGGAACATCCATAAAAACAGGCTTCAAGTTATTCACACGGGACAATGTCTCATTTATCCATCGAATAACTCGGTCGACCAACTCTTTGTCCTGGGCAGACAACAACCGGTCGATCACCTCAATTGGGCAAGCGACGGGCGCGCTCATCGGCGTCTCCTGATTCTTCCTGCCCCTTCGCAGGATGGCTAGTTGTTGCCGGCCGGGAAAGTTGAAAAGAACAATAAGATATTAATAAGAATTATACATTATACTAATAGAAAAGTCAAGAGCTAAAGCTGTAAAACTCCAGTAAAAACAAGGGATAAATAAAAAAACCCGAGAATTCGGGTTCTAAATATAATTATCGGTAATCGTGTGGCTGAGGAAGCAAGGTGATCTTGAATTCATACTTATCTCTGCCTCCAGAAGTCATTCCCATGTTCACAATCTGAACTGACCAACCAACTTGTTGGAAACGCCAAGCCACGATGGCTTGCAAATCTTTTCGATTAACGATGGGTCGGGGAATATCAAGTTGAATCGCATAACCTTCGCTATCAGGAGAAGGCTTCGACAGTTTACGAAGTTCTTCTTCAATCAAATCAGAGGCTACTTGAACCAAACCTTGTTCAGCCTCAGTATAGTGCGCGAGATACAAGTCATAAGGACTACTCAACGGCTTGGGCATGATGGCCTCCTGAACCCAGACTTTCGCGAAAGGCTGGGCGGCTCGACTCCATTAGATGGAGGCGGCCTTTTGTGGTTTAATAATTAACCACCACCAAAAACCGGTTTCTAATAAGAATGCAATTGAAAACTCGGAAGCAGGGCAAAACAATAAACCAATTTCTTTGAACCATAATCACAATGACCGTGGCAATCCGAATTAAGACCCGTCGGTTTCGAAAAAATTTTCACTTGCCAACCAGCTTGTTGAAAACGCCAAGCAACAATTAGATGTAAACTAGAATCAACCAATTCCGTAGAAACAGGAATTTCTGTATCCAAGCGCAATCCTTCAGTCTTACGCAATTCCGCTTCCACTCTAACAGATTCACCATCAATCAATTTTTTTTGTTCATCAGACAAACGTTCATCAATCAAACGACCAGGACTGAGCACTGGAGTAAACATGGTTGGCCTCCTTGCCCCGAATTCGGAGCATGTGGTGTTTTCAGTTACCTATTCTACCCTGTTGTTTTTGAATGATCGAAAATGACAACATTGAAACAACTCCATTACTTGTGAGAACCTTTGGACTATAATGAACCAACCAACCAGCACTTCGAAAATGCGAAATAACCAAAAGAAGAATTTTGGGATTAGAATGAAGAGGATCTGTTACGGCATACGAAAAACCAAATTGCGTAAACTGTTCATAACCACTTTCAGAATAATCTGTTTCAATGGCTGACCAAATCTTTTCAATTTCTAGCTTCAACATATTTTCATCCTCAAGAGAAAACTTTCTCATCAACAGGTCTTCAGGACTATGCACCATGACGACCTCCCTGGCTCGACTCTGTTTCAGAGGCGGCTTTTGTTGTTGGTTGATTCAAAAACAATTTCAATGCCATATCAGTCATGTTTTTGCGAGCAATCACGACTGCTTTGGCGTATTCAAGTAGTTGTTGAGCATCAGGAGAAAGTGAGCCATCAATTTCTTTAAAACACTCGCGGAAATTCGTACTAGGCTTACCACAAAGACCGAAAGCTTCTAGTTTATCGTTGCTAAACTCATAGTCAGGCACACCATCTTGATCCTGCCACATATAAAAATATTTATATTCAAACTCACCACTGGCAAATTCAATCACCAAATGTTTGGTATTATGAAGTTCGTAGCTAAAAACTTTCATGGAGTTCCCTCCTTGTTTGGTTGTAATGGACAGTTGAAAGATTAGGTTATTACAGAATGGGAGGGTTGTCAAGACTGTTATCATGGAACACGTAGCATGGAACATGTAACAAAAAGCACTAAATTCAAAATCATAAATTCTAAAGAAGGTAATTAGAAATTCATATTCGTAGATTTGTGGCAATTCGTTGATTTCCGCCTAAGGCGGACAGGCGTAGTCTACAAAAAAGTCCCGAATTATCGAGACTATTCAATTTATTGTTCACTTGTAACGGAAAGGAAGATATCTTCGTTTTGCCACGAGAATGTTGGGGACTGCTCGATGCCCCACAATTTCAAAAATCGGCTCAAGATTCTTTCGATTTTCTTCTGATTCAATGAGTATGTCCGGACATACAATTGCGCGTAATCCTCAATCTCATCCCACGCTTCAATTACTAGAGCTTTCCTCATTACCGCCCGAGCCAACTTATTCTGTTTATTCAAGAAATACATCGACGATGATCTCTTTGACCTCCTTCCCTGCAAGTCTTTCACGTGGTTCATCACATCCTTCTTAATGTCGCTCAAGGTTGAGATTGTAAGTATTAAGCTGCGGGCCGTTCCTTGGTAAGTGAAATAGAGATGCAATTTGCAAAATGTCATTTGGAAACGCGAATCACACGATGAGTGATGCATGGGTTCAACCGCTATCCATATTTGCGATTGCATAGTTCCTCCGAGGTGGTTTAACAAGGAACAAATAACTTAATAAGTTACACTAATATATACTTCATGTCAACTATGTGTATCATTGAACATTTATCATTGATCATTGATCACGAATAACTAAACAGTTAACCACCACTACGCATCAGCTTAGATCCCCGCTCGTGGGCGGGGATGACGGCGTGGTGGAGTGTTACTTCAATTTTCAACTATATTCGTAGATTTGTAGCAGATTCGTCATTCGTAGGACAAAAAAGCCCCGAATTATCGAGACTATATTTTATACTTTTTGTTCATTTTCCTCATTAAGAAAAAAGATATCATCACCTTGCCAAGAAAATATCGGTTTATCTGTCTTGCCATGGGAACGTAAATAAATTTTCAAACCTTTCTCAATCGCAGTTTTTGTTAACCCAGCATCCTCGAGATAAAAATGAGCAAAATCAGTAACTTCATTCCAAGCCAAACACTTCATACCATGCAACATCACAGCACGCCGAATTCTTTTCAAGGATTTCAAACAGTGATCAGATCCATTGCGCAAATGTTTTTCTCGAATTCTCTCACCGCGATGTTTATAGATATCACGGTTCAAATCACTCAAAGAAGAAAAAGCCACTACCACATTGGTTACTTTTTTTTCATGATAAAAAGACATTCTCAATTTGCACGAAGTAACGGGATGATTAGGGTGGACTGAATAGTGCTGAACAACTTTCAACACTACCCAAAGTGGTGCTTTCATGTTTCACTCCTGGTGTTGTAATGAACTATGTTGATTATTAACTTTAATTTAAAGCATTAATCCTGTCAATCAACCAACTCCCATCAAATTTCGTTAATTTCCCTGGAGCTGAAAAACCAGCGGCCTTGCGGTGACCACCACCTCCAAATTTTTTAGCAATTTCTGATACATCAACATCCGCTCTGGTAGTTCTCAAACTGCCTTTAATCGTATTGGCATCATTTTGATAAAGTAAAACAATAATTCGCGCTTCGTATAATGAAGTTAAATAGTTGGCCAAACCATCCAGCGCGTAATCGGGAATGTTAAATTCTAAAAAATCTTCCTCTGTAATAATGGCTGTGACAATTTCTTTTTCCTTATCAAACACCAATCGTTCAAACACTCGCCCCCACATTTTCAAAGCAGTCGTGTCTTTGTTTTTCCAAATACTTTCAGTAATTTTTTTTAATTTTGCACCGTAGTTTAATAAATCAGACGAAGCAGAAATAGCTTCAATGGTGGTAGCTGCGTTGGAGAAATAGGTGGTGTCAGATAAAATTCCAGTTAACAAGGCATTGGTCATGACACGATCCAATGGTTTACGCATTTTTTTAAATAAACGAAAAATAATTTCCGAAGTGGAAGAAGCTTCAAAGTCCACCAAATTCAAATTACCATAATTATTATTGGTAAAATGATGATCAATGTTAATCAAAAAAGTTTTTTCTTGACGCGCTTTTAATATTTCATCAATAGCCGTTTGGCGAATATCTCCGCAATCCAAGGCCACAGCTAAATCAAATTCATTCAAGTTCAATTGTTCTTTATTATTAATAATCCGAAAATCATTGGGCATGATAAATTTCAAATTCTCAGGGATTTCATCAGAACAAAAAAACGCACAGTTTTTTCCGCGTTCTTTTAAGTAGGAAAGACACGCCCCGGCAGAACCGAGAGTGTCGCCATCGGGTTTACGATGACTAATTATTAAGATATGTTGACTCTGATCAAACAGAGAGAATATTTTTTCTTCGATAAGCATAGCTGGGAGGACAGAGACAAGCATCTGGGAAAGAGTATAAAGAGATAATGAGAATTAAGTAAAAAGGAGAGACGAGTGAAACGAGGGAGACAAGAGAGACAAGCGTTGGAGTTCATTTTTAATAACATCAGTTTCAATTCGTAATGCATCCGTAATTATCGGTAATATCCGTAGTTATCCGTATATCCGTAATTCTACGACTGGGCTTCATCAATAAGACGATTAATTTCAGACACACGTTCAGGGGTGTCGTCGGCGAGGAAACGCATTACCGGGGTAAATTGCAAATCAACCTTTCGGGCTAATTGGCGTTGAATCTCGGCTCGTTGGCGAATGATCATGGCTAAAGCTTCACGCGTTTTGGAAAACGGCAAAACACTAATTTTGACATTAGCAGTTTTCAAATTTGACGCAGTGTCGACATCAGTGACAGTGGCGAGCAAATCTAATGGTAATTCAATATCTCGAGAGAGAATCTCGCCCAAAGCATGAGAAATTACGCTATTCACTTGTAGTAATCGTTCTGACATATAGTTGATTGTTTATGTTAATGGATAATTGATAGATTGTCAACCTTAATCTGCTTATTGATTGACAAAAACATTCAAAATAGATAAATTGTATTATCACCTGTTAATTACAATACCACAAAATAACCACGGAGGCCACCATGCCAGTGTTTATTTGGCAAGAAGGTGCTTTGGAAAAGATGGCGGAAATTGAAGGCGAAAGATGGTTAGGTCAACAATTACAATCCGGTGATTGCAGCTTTGTGGCTTTTCTTATTAAATGGAAAGTTTGTGAAATAACTGAAGAAAAGCTAGAAGAAATTCGACACACCATGCCTGGCGTATACCAATATTACCTCAAAAACCTCCTCACCTTTAGAGGGAATGCCTCTATTTACGGAGTCAACGGTGGAAATCGGTATCATGTTAATTATGCTGGAGAAATATTCTTTAATGATGCTATTAATAATGAAAAAGAACAGCTCGCCAAAGTAAAAGAGGTGGGATTTCGAATGTTATCTGAGTTAACTTAACGTTAACTACCACAGACCAGAGGAGGACCCGATGGGAGTTGAAGATGTTCTTGGTGTTGATACTAACGAGTTGGGACAGAGACGACCTCCGCAAACTTCTGCTCTTAAAATTATTGGCGTAATCTTAATCATTGTTGTGCTACTTGTGGGTGTCGTAATATTTTGGAATTATTTAACTTCAAAAGAAAAAGCCCAACATCTTGATCAATCTTTTATGGAAGAGACTTCAAACTTGAAGTCAATTTCAGTTAAAGATGAAAACGGCCAATGCTATACTCTTTTCTACTTGGTCAATGGATATAGCATTGTAGGCGTGACGGCGATTGAGTGCAAGGCAGGGGTTGATTACCCAACGCTTTAAGAAACTACTACCAGATTAATAAGTCTGGTTTTTTATTGACCACGAATCCACGGCATATCATCCGATATGCCTGTCATGTCGAATGACATGACGAATTTGCCACGAAACCACGAATCTTGATAAAAATAAAATACATTATTCCCACACAGAATTATCATATACTAAACGGGAATTCTGGTTAGCTAAAGGGCTGGACACGGACTCAAGTCCGTGGTAATTAGAAATAGGAAGGTGGAAAAAACATAAGTCCGTGGTAATTAAAACAAAACATGGAAAAATTTGAACAATCTGCTATACTTTATTCATATAACATTTAATAATATATTGATTATCATCAGATATTGGCAGTGCCACTGCCAACTACGGCATATTATATGAAAACACTAATCAAAAAGCTCATACCAAAATTTTTGCTCAATTATTACCATAAATTCATGGCTTTATTTGGTGAATTTATTTATGGTTCCCCATCGAATAAAATGATTGTCATTGGCGTCACGGGAACAAACGGCAAATCTTCAACCGTAGCGATCATCGCGAAAGTTCTCGAAGCCGGTGGATATAAAGTTGGCGCATTATCAACGGTATATTTCAAAGTCGCTGACAAAGAAATTTTGAATAACAAAAAAATGACCATGCTGGGTCGCTTTCAATTACAAAAATATTTGAAGGCCATGGTTGATGCCGGTTGCCAATATGCGATAGTTGAAACCTCCTCTCAAGGAGTAGAACAGTTCCGTCATTTGGGAATCAACTATGACTACGCGATATTTACCAATTTAACTCCTGAACATATTGAAGCGCATGGCGGATTTGAAAACTATAAAAAAGCTAAAGGTAAATTCTTCAAACATCTCACTGCCAAACCAAAGAAGCATATTTTCAATCGCGATATTTTAAAAGCTTCTATTGTAAATATAGACGACGAACATGCGGAATATTTCGCTTCGTTCAAAGCGGATAAGCATTTAACTTACGCAGTTAACAAACAGGCTGATTATATTGGTTCGTCTGTTAAAGTTTCAACGAACGGAACCAGTTTTGTTTACGGCAATCAAAATATTAACATGCAATTAATTGGAGCTTTTAATGTTTACAATGCTTTACCAGCCATCGCGGTCGCGCGCGAGGAGGGAATATCATTGGACAAAATAATTGAAGGTCTGCAATCCCTCGCGCGCGTGCCGGGTCGCACCGAGCCGATTGAAGAAGGCCAAAATTTTCATATCATGATTGACTATGCCCCAGACCCATATTCACTCGCCAAACTATATGAAACTATTGATATCATGGAAAAAAATAAATTAATTCATGTTCTCGGTTCATGTGGTGGCGGCCGCGATGTCTCTCGTCGGCCTATTCTGGGAAACATGGCCGGTGAAAAAGCGGATTTTGTCATTGTTACCAATGAAGATCCGTATGATGATGACCCAATAGAAATTATTAACCAAGTAGCTACTGGCGCGATTGAAAAGGGCAAAATATTAAACGAAAATTTATTCAAAATATTAGATCGCAAAGAAGCGATTGCCAAAGCTTTGTCTTTAGCGAAAGAAAATGATTTAGTTATTATTACGGGAAAAGGTTCGGAACAGGCTATGGCAGTGGCGAATGGGAAATATGTTCCCTGGGATGATAGAGACGTTGTTCGGGAACTCTTGATTGACCACGAATCCACGAATTAACCACGAATCCACAAATATTGCTTTTCTTACAAAAAAGGACTGGCATTCCCAGTCTATTTTTTTATTATTAACTCAACGACAAACGCTTCAAAATTTTGTTAATCCATTGCAACATCACATTCTTCTTTCTCTTTTTACTCAATCCCGAACCAGCACAATGTTGCACATGAATACGATACGCTTGAAAAGAACCAAAGCTCAGTCCGCATCCCTGACAGTGCATGGAAGCCCTCCCTGCCTCGACTCCGTTTACGGAGGCGGGCTAACAGTTAAGGTTGGCTGGTGCGGAATGGACCTTTTACAAATTTAACTTGCCGCAAACCAACTCAGCAGAAAATCAATTACCGTTCTATCATTTTGCAATTTCGAAACAACGTATTTCCGATCTTCATCAGACATGAAACCAAAAATAAAGTATTTCGGACCACTGGGGTAATGGTCCAGACCAAAGTAATCAACCTCACAATAAACACCCGTTTTCTTGCCTTGACAAAATGCCTTTAACCACAAGTTCAACTCATCCAAACTGCCAAAATCAATCTCCAACGAATGAACTTCACTTATCGGAAGATCTTTTCTGATTCGAGGATATTCACGAATAATTGTTACCGTAATCGATGCTGTGCACCATTTACGCAAAGGTTTTTCATCTTCATTGTTCATGTAAATCTTAACATCTTGGAACTTACAAAAAATAAATGAATGATCTCCCCGGTATTCTTGAATTTCTTTAAACCAATTGCCATGCTCATGACAGGCTCGACGAACTTGTTGTTCCATTTCAGCAAAATTAATTCGATCACTTTCCGCCATAATCTCCTCCCCTGTTTGTGGTTGATAAAAGAATTATTCATCCATGACATTCATATCAATCTTAACAGGGGTTGTTGTTTTCTTCCTGCGGTTATTCCAATGTCGCCAACGCGCAAATATCTTATCAATAAATGTAAATTGAATGGCATAACAATAATCATTATGAGCGCGTATCGATTCACTAAGAGAATATCCTTTAATCAAACTAATTTCTCTTCCACATTTAGCGCACACCGGTGGCCAATGAAAAAGCTCCATCGCCACCTCCTTTTGTCGTTCAATTTGTTAAGGTGCTGATTGGGTAATTTAACTAAATTTGTTAGTTTTGTCAACAATAACTACGGACATAAAATTTTTGAGATTGCCACGTCGTCGAATAATAATTAGATATCTCCTCCTCGCAAAAGAGAAGATCTTTTCCGTAGATTCTGTAGCGAGTGAGTGGCTTTCTCTCCCCACCTAAAGGTGTGGTCATCAAATGGTTTTTTATTTCCAAACTTATTTTCAACAATCATATTTGTAGATTCGTAGGTATTTGTCCCGCAAGGCGGGATCCCGTCTCTGCGGGATAGATTTGCGGTCATCAAAAAAGAAGGCTCAATCACCTTCTTAAAATTTACCTATTGGGACTCAACAATTGCAGTTCATTGTAAATCGCTTGTTCCACAAACTTCAGACGATCGAGTTCCTTTTGACGATCACTGATATAATGATAAAGGAACAGAAACAATGAATCTTGCAAGCACAAAGGATTTTCTTGATAAACATTAAACAGTTCAAGCCAAGTTACCGGTTTCAAAACAACTTTCAAAACGCTGTACTTAATAGCGCCCGAGATAACAAAATGAATTTCCACCATCATCATTCTTTCATTGCGAGAATAACAGAACAACTTTTTCACTCCAGTCTTACCCACATGCTTCTTGTCCGGATAAATCTTTTCATCACTTCTATTGTCAATCTTGTAAAAGAAACCTTGCAAGTCCAAACCGCGAGGAGAAAGTTTTTCAGGATCAACAAACTCAAACTTTTCCATTCCAAGAATAATTTGCTCACCAGCATCAGCGAAAATTTTTGAAAAATCTCCCCTGTCCATATTATAATCACTCAGGTTGTCAAAAGACATTCGATTCCAACTATCTCTCAAATAACTAAAATAATGATCAAACATCCATCCCCAATCTTCCGAAGTCAGTTCTTTTCTACTTCTCCTCAAAAGATCTCTATTTATAATCTGCAACTGCGGGTGCTCGTGTCCAGGCATACCCGGACTCCTTCTGGTGGTTGATCCCGTCCCTCAGGCGTACCCGGGGGACTTGGTATGTTAACCTAAGGGGAATTATATGTCAACTACTTAAATGAAATCTTTTAGAGATTGCCTGCCCCGCTACGCGGGGCCACGTCCCGCTACGCGTGACTCGCAAAAAAAAATATATTTGTTTGATAAATATTTTAGATTCGTAGATTCGTAGCGGATTCGTAATTCGTAGTCAAAAAAAAGACCGGGACAATCCCCGATCTATCGATCAAAATTAATTACCAAGAAATGACCAACATAACACCATACTCGCCACCCGCGCTCCAGTCGTAGTCTTTGTACTCCACGGTAAAGCCTTGCTCCTTACACGCCTTTTCAACAATCTTCTCGAAATAGGTGATCA
>CAZQEI010000001.1:52884-113007 GCA_964592195.1 uncultured Gammaproteobacteria bacterium
ACTGGTTCATCCGACTTGATCATCGACACCAACTGCTGCCTGGAATGTTCATCCTCATGGGAAATCGAAAGAACATCATATGAACGCTTCTCCGGATCGCGAGTCATAGCTCGCTTCAGATCATCCGGAAGTTCAGCCAGGATCTTTTCTGCCTTTTCATTTTCCACTTGCTGAATCGCTTGCACTTCCCGATTGGTTGCCTCCAATACTATACGCTTCTGTTCCAAATGGTTCATGAGCAAGTGATGATTAATAACTCTTACTTGAGCGACAGAAATCCTCAGCGTTGCCATGATCGCCTCCCTGCCTCGACTCCGTTTACCGGAGGCGGGCCGTTGTTTGTTTCGTTTATCTAGAATGTCTATCAATCAACGAGCATTAATATTTTTCAATTCTACTTTTACTTTGACACAGAACTGCCCATTGGAAAAAGCGGCTCGTTTGTCAACCGTAGTCATGAACATTTGTGCCGAGCTAGAGGAATTGGAGCGACTGCGAATATCAGTATTTTCATTCAATCCATTCTTCGTTGAATAGTTGTAACCCTTATCCACATCCACAGTGGAAGAAACATTGGTCTTCATATATTTGGCAATCACGCGACGAGCCTCATCCTCTGCCGTATCCCACGCGAATTTCCACTGCCTCGGATTATCCGCCAGCGCTTGATGACAACCAGTGGCAATGACGAAATCTCCCTCCTGCTTCACATCACCCGAGAACCACGACGGCCCTTCGGTGTAGTTCCACTCTGAACGATACGGATTGTTGCTCAGAGTAGCGCCGCAAGCGGAAAACAGCAGTGAAAAGACAATCAAAGGGATGATTCTGCTCATGTTTAACCCTCCGTTGCAGGTTTGTCATCACTCGGCTGGTTACACGAAAACACACCAGTATACCATTTATATCCAAGCAAAGTAGCACTGAAGCCAACACACAAACCCATGCCTGAGCACAGCAAGAAAGGCGTTGAGCTGACAGCGCCGGGATACTCGATGCACAAAGCCAGAATGATTAAAGCGCCAAGAATACTGGAAATAATTCCTGAGATTGGTCCACTCTTAAACCAAGTAATAACCGCACAACTTCCACCCACGCTGATAGTTGATACCAGCACAATGGCAAAGTCTCCATAAGTAAAAGTGAATCCCATCAAGTCCAAATGAAAAGCCATCACTATTTCATATATCACTGAAATATTGAACGCAATTAACAGCGTGTTCTTAAACTTGTGGCTGTTCATTCCTGCCTCCCCTGGTTGTTGTTGTTTCTGGTATAGATGATTGAATACAAAGTGTAAGTGAAAAAACCTCCAATCAAAACCGGAATTAGATACCGAGTACTGAACATGATAACTGAATCAAAACTGTAATGTGTCCATGAATAATTTACCACCGCGATGAACATCAGGAAACCCAGAACATCCATCATGGTAAAATTGCGACTCCATCTAGCCAACACTTGTCCGAGAAGACTCCCAACAAAAACCAGAGCCACTGCAAAACCATAGTCGACTTCACTGAAAGTCACACCCTTGGCTTGCATTCCGTAACAGAAAATAACTTCGACAATCACAAAAGTAAAAATAGCGGCAATATTGGAACCCAAAACCCAGAATGTACCCATTCGTCCCTCCGGTTTGGTTGTTTCGAACCATTTTTATTGTAAAAGTTCAATAAATCAATATACTACAAAACTAATCTTTTGTCAATCAAAAAAGCAATTTCTAGCCTAATTCTAGATAATTAAAACAAAAAATCACCGCATTTACGGTGATTATAATTTTACCAGTCGATTACGAGCACAACCACTCCATCTTGATTCGAATAGCGGCATCGGAACCCCTTAGCTTCAAAAACATCGGTCAAGATTGTTTCAGTAAAAATCAGCCTGGCCTGGAGATTATCGGGAAGAGATTGAGAAAAGGTTGAGCGCTCTCTTTGTGTCGTTATATCAACACGATGAATTTCACAAGTAGTCAGTTTTGATCGCTGCAATGATTCAACCGAATTATTAAATCTAGCAATCATCATACTAGCATTAGCACTCTCTTGCTCATTGAACTTCTTGATGATTTCTTCCGTAGATTCGTCTCTAAACTTTTCCTGAGCCGCTCGCAGATCATTTGCAGTGATCTTTACTCCAGTCTTTTCCTCCTCTTCAAAATATGTTCTGAAGTAATTATCAGTGTATGAATATCCCAACTTATCTTTATGTTCCAAAATTGTCTCGGCTCGAAGGCTGTGATAAATTCTTTGCGCCAATTCAACATTTGATTTACAATCAAACTTTCTCCGAAGCATATCCAAATCATGATCAGAAAATGAAATCTCTAGCCTACCATCATCACATTTGGAAACCGACAAAATACGTCGCACGAGACTTTCCACGGAAAGTTCATTGTTACTGATCTTAAATTCTTTTCCTTTCAACTCAGCCATGGTGTGCCTCCTTGTCTGGAATGTTTATTTAGGTGTGAAAAACACGATCAGCATAAGTGTATTTCGCTCCATTAGGTCTTTGTCCAGTTTTCTTTTCAACTGCGTCAGCCACAAGATCCATTAATACAAAGCCGACTCTTAATCCGAAATTTCTGACAAAAGTGTTTTCCTCATGAAAATCCAGTTCAAGAGTAACACCTCTGCCATCTCCAGCTGGTGATGCTTCGGAAACCAACTCTCCGATCTGAACGAATGTTTTTCCGGCAAATGATACATTTTTTCCATTTAGGTTTGCCATAATTGGCCTCCTCTGTTTGTTCACTTACCGGATTTTGAATAGGTCTGAAAAACATAATAGCCTCGAGTGTTCAAGAAACAATGATAACAAAGACCACGCGGATTCTTCTCTTGATTTTTCAATGTGTTCACCAATAAGTTATAAATAAACCGACCAACACTTACACGCGCTCCAATCAAAGGCAAATACTGAAGCGCTTCAGCTTCGGAAATGATAAGCACGATCCAGCGACCATTCTTCGTGGGTGAAAACGAGGCGATCCAGGTTCCTATTTCATCCAAACTTTTGCCATCAAGAATAACTTCCTTGCCATTGATGTTTGCCATCACACTCCTCCCTTCACTTCAACGACTCGTCCCACCCCACGCCACAAGCCAATGACAGAAATACCAACCAAGAACATCATCAAGAAATGGGCAAACACCCAACCTCCAATAATCCAACCTTCATAATACGAAACAATATAACTATAAAGAATAATTAGGGATACGACTAATCCCATTCCCAAATTTGGACGCTCTTTTCTTTCCGCTTTCATCCAACCAACAATTCCACCACCAGCCAATATACACAACGATTGTAACAAATTAATCGTATTGAAACTCTCAGGGATCAAATGAAAAACTCTACAATAAAATTCAGTCCAAAGTGTAATGCCAATGACAAATTGAAAAAGCACAAGCTCAAAATTTGTTAATTTGCTTTTCATTTAGGCCTCCGGTTGTTGTTTTTTGGTTAACCTATGATAAACATCAACACTGATAAATCCAATAGCATTACCCGACAAGAACCATGCGTAGCAATAACAATTGAAAACTGCAGTTTCGGGAATTGGTTTCACTATCATTAAAGCTAAATTAAATATTCCAATAGCAAAAGCAGTAGAGATAAAAATGATAAAACCGAAATTGTGATTCACCTCACGGACAAAGACTCCTGCCAAGCCTAACAGCAATAGAATTGCTGAGATAACAATATCCAATGACTGGTCAATTTTAAATGGCACCAAGTGAGAAAAAAATACTCGACGAACAACTTCAAACACTATTGAAAAACAAATAATCATAAGCCAATTGAAAGATTCTCTTCGCGTGAGCCGCTTCATGTCTCCCCCTTGTTTGGGCTGTTTAGATTGTCAACGTTCAGAACGATTTATGATGTTATAATTTTTCTTTGTTTTTGTCAATTTCAATCTGTGGCAGATGCATTCCTAGTACAGACGATTCACGAATCGTCTCATAATATCTTCAAATTGCCATATGCCACCCAAACCAAAAACCCCGCTGTTCGGGGCTTTTGTATTTCACCTAATCTTCTTTTGTATCTCGAGGAACCAAGGTAACACTAGCCACCTTATCCCCTGTTAACTTGAATCTCATTATTCTCACACCTTGCGTATCGCGACCAAGCACTGGTACGCTGGCTAAAGGCAGACGGATCACTTGACCCTTTTCGGAAATCACCATGAGGTCGAAGTTCTTCACTTCATCTTTCAAGGTTATAAAGCTTTTAACTACTGGTCCGGTTTTTGACGTGACTTTTTGAGTTCGAATACCTGAACCGCCACGATTTTGGACTTTGTAATATTGGAATTCTGAACGTTTACCATATCCATTTTCAGTAACCACAGAATTTTGCATGTTCTTGGATTCCTTGCCATCAATCTTAATCATTCCAACTACGAAATCACTACCCTTCAATCTAATACCACGAACACCGGCTGCCGCGCGTCCCATAGCTCGGACATCTTTTTCTTCGAAACGGATTGATTGACCCTTGCTGGAAATAATTTGCAATTCACTATTACCGAGCGTTGGTTCTACCCATTCCAAGCGATCATCATCATGCAGTTTAATCGCAATTAATCCGGAACGACGCACGTTTTCAAAATCTTCCACCGGCACTTTCTTCACCGTGCCTTTAACTGTGGTCATGAACAAGAATTTGAACGTGGCATTCTTATTATCAAATGGCAAAATAGCAGAAACTTTTTCATTCGGTGCCAATGACAAGAAGTTCACAATCGAATTGCCCTTCGCAGTTCTCGATCCCAACGGCACATCATAAGCTTTCAATTGGAACACGCGACCGCGAGTAGTGAAGTACAACAAATTGTCGTGAGTCATGGTAGTTAACAAAGTATCAACCACATCTTCTTCCTTCGTAGTTAAACCAATGACACCCTTACCACCTCGAGCTTGCGTCTTGAAAATATCTGGAGGTAAACGTTTAATGTAACCATCACGAGTTAAGAATATTATTGTTGGTTCATTTGGTACCAAATCTTCTTGCTTAAATTCACCAATGTCGCCTTTTACAATCTTAGTTCGGCGATCATCACCGTATTTATCTTTCAATCCGGTCACTTCATCCTTGATCACTTGTAAAATCTTTTTCTCTGAAGCTAATAATTCTTTTAAATCTTTAATCAACGCTCGTTTTTCTTTTAATTCAGTTTCAATCTTCAAACGTTCCAAGTTCGCCAAGTTTTGCAATCTCATTTCGAGAATGGCAGTGGCTTGCAAATCTGATAATTTAAACTTCTTCATCAACCCTTGTTTCGCAGCTTCACGATCTGGAGATTGTTTAATTAACTTGATAACAGCATCGATATTATCAATGGCAATTTGTAAACCTTCCAAAATATGTGCTCGCGCTTCCGCTTTATTCAAATCAAATTGCGTGCGTCGGCGAACTACGATCTGGCGGTGTTTAACAAAATATTCCAAAATTTCTTTTAAGTTCAAAATCTTCGGCTGTAAACCATCTACCAATGCCAACATGTTAACATTGAAACTGGCTTGGAGTGGAGTTAACTTAAACAAACGATTCAAAACTTTTTGTGGGAATGCATCTCGTTTCAAATCGATAACAATACGGACGCCGGACTTATCAGACTCATCACGAATATCTCGGATACCTTCGATTTTTTTATCTTTTACTAACTCAGCAATTTTTTCCAACAAGGTTGCTTTATTCACTTGATAAGGAATTTCATGCACTAAAATTTGGAATTGATTTTCTTTGGTTTCCGTGATTTCCGTTTTCGCCCGCATGATAATCTTACCGCGACCGGTGGAATATGCGCTCTTAATTTCTTTAATATTATAAATAATACCGCCAGTGGGGAAATCAGGTCCCAAAACAAAATTCATCAATTCTTCCACTTCACATTCAGGATTAGCAATCAAATGAGAGATAGCATCGCAAATTTCTCGTAAATTATGTGGGGGAATATTCGTTGCCATACCCACAGCAATACCTGAAGTACCGTTTAACAATAAATTCGGTAACAAGGCTGGCAAGACTTGAGGTTCTTTGTGTGAACCATCATAGTTGGGAATAAAATTAACCGTGTCTTTATCAATATCGCGTAACAATTCTTCCGCAATGCCCATCATCTTCGCTTCAGTATAACGCATAGCAGCCGCACCATCACCATCCATGGAACCGAAGTTACCTTGACCATTGATCAATGGATAACGCAAAGAGAATGTCTGCGCCATACGCACCATGGAATCGTAAACAGCAGAGTCACCATGAGGATGATATTTACCCAAAACTTCACCGACCACAGTCGCTGACTTACGAAATCTCGCATTGGCGCGCAAACCCACGTTCCACATGGCATACAAAATACGACGATGAACCGGCTTCATACCATCACGAACATCTGGTAACGCGCGAGACACAATCACGCTCATGGCATAGGCAATATACGAATTTTCCATTTCGGAAACAATCGGCTGATCAACCACATTAATGTGAGAGGTCTCAGTTTCAACATGAATATCTTCGTTGAATTTTTTCTTTTTTTCTTTTGAGTCATCGGCTGGTGACTGACTCATTTTCTTTTTTCTTTTCAATATCATATATGATTATAAATTTTATTCTTTTTCCAAAACCACCAATTTAATCGTATCTTCTGGTAATTCTTTTCGAGAAATCTTTAATTTTGGTAATTTTTCAAATTTATTTCCCATTTCTTTCAAAAATAACTTTTCATCATTAATATCAATCTTTAAATCATCGATTTTATAATGCATCGGAATAACCATTCTCGGTTCAATATCACGCACCACTTCAGCCGCATCCGCCGCACTCAAGGTATATTTACCACCAACCGGAATTAACAAAATATCCACTTCGCCTAATTCAGCGATTTGTTTTTCGGTTAATTTATGACCCAGGTCTCCCAAATGAGCCACGCTAATATCGCCGAATTCCATTTTAAAAATCGTATTAGTACCACGCTCTGCGCCTTCCTTGCCATCATGAAAACTAGCAATGCCGGTAAAGAAAACTTTTTTCGTTTCAAATTCACCTGGAGTGTCGAACACTGAATAGTTATCTTCCAAATTTCCGGAAACCTTTTCTAAATTATCATGATCAAAGTGATGATGAGAAATCGTAACAATGTCCGCTTTTAATTTCGGAGGAAATAAACCGGTTTCTTTGCTATATGGATCAGTAACGACCAACACTTCTTTACCATCGATTTTCTCGCTAATGCGGAAACATGATTGACCGAGCCATGAGATATTCATACAAACTATATTAAAGATTGATTAATAATGCTTACTGCTACGTATGACAAATTTGCTACGAAACTACGAATATAAAAAATCTAATTACAAACTATCAAATTCGTAGATTTGTAGCCGATTAGTTATTGGTAGAGAGCTACAGACTGCCCCCATTATACCAAAAAACAACTCCAAACACAAGCCCGTTTATGCCCAAATTTAAACTGAAATAAATAAAAAACTACTCATATTGAGTAGTCAAATTTCAACTAACGAGAGCCTCGATTTGTTCATATTCTTCCATGGTCACACCGTACTGACCCAGCTCCATATACGGATTGTTTTCCGCGTGGTAATCGGATCCACCAGTAATCAACATTCGGTGTTGCTTTGCCAGGTTCAATAGATAATCGCGACACGTTTCATTGTGATAATGATTCGCTTCAAGTCCGGCAAGTCCCTGGTTCCTCATTTTATGAAAAATGGCATCGCATTCGACCGGATCCTTTTTATAAATCTTTCCAGTATGAGCCCAGAATGGCGCACCGTTCAAAGCGCGAATCATGGAAATGATCAATTCTGAATCAACCAACAACGATTTATCCGGCTCAGCAAAATACTTGCCACCGCGAATCACGGTTGTGCGAGCATCGGCAAAAGTCATATTCTGGAATCTAATCAAATAGTTACGAAACCAAGTAATGAAAGCCGACGGTCCATGAGCGCCAACAATTTCCTTCATTTGTTCAACCGAAAGATTCGGACCACCGCTTCTGGCCAACGCTTCCAAATTCCCAGCCACTCGCTGATAATGATATTTCCAACTCTTGTCTTTCACAATGGATTCGATAATCTTCGACTTGGTCAAATCAATGCCATAGCCAAGAATATGCAGTTGCCGACCGTTGCAAACAGCGGTGAACTCAATCGCGGGCAATCCCCGCAAACCGAATTCCTTCAACGCCGCTTCAAACTCCGGCCAACCTTGCCAGATGTCATGATCAGAAAGACAAACCGCCTTCAGTCCACGTTCTTTGGCTCGTTTAACAATCTCGCGAGGTGAGATCGTGCCATCAGAGTAATAAGAATGAGTATGCATGTCCGCTTCGAACATGAAGGCTCCTTTTGTTGGTTAAAGGACATTTGCGTATTTGCTAATTTAATGTAATTTTTATCAAAAGTCAACAATAATTTCAATTTCTATCCATAACATATTCGTAGATTCGTAGCTGATTCGTTATTGGTAGTATATAAAAAAGGACCTGATTAAGTCCTTAAATTTTATTTTTTACCTATGCATCCAGATCATCAACATCATCAGGATCAGCAGGCGTGCGAGTGGTCACGACCTTGGGCCGAGTAAAAAGCTGCACAACATCGTGAATCAAAGCCGCACCAATACCAACCAAACCTAGAATAAACAAATTATTGAGAGTTTCAGGAGAAGCATTTTGCATAAACTGTCGTCCTTCTGGAAAAAATAGAAACACTACCAGAATACCAATTCCGCCAAGCACATACTGAAGCATAGGGCCTCGCTTTCACGCCTCTACATATGAGGCGAGTCTGTTTGTCAGTTGAAACTCACATAACATCCATTTCCCTTTTTGAGAATATTCTCATCAGGAGGGGCAACATCCGGTGACAACTCAGTCGTTGAATTCAAAACAGGACAACGACAATTGCTCATCTTCTCAGCAATCACATAATCATGGAAACATGCGGCACAGATTGCCACCAAACTGACCACCAAGAAACTTACATGAAAGAATCTATATTCCTTGGCAAACAAAGATCTGGCAAAGATTGCAATCAAAACAACTGCGGTACAAATTCCACCCAGAACCGAATGCAACATCATGCCATTTTCAGCCATAGCCGCCTCCTTTCCGTCTGCACCGTTTTACACGGTTGGTGGTAAAGACTTCTCGTAAAGCTTCAAAACACACTGTTGCTGTTCTTCCTCAAAAAGAATACCAGAACATAGAAAACAGTATCAATAATAGCCATTTTTCCTCCAGTGTTTGTTGTAAAAGAGCAAAAGGATTATTATATTTATCATTTTAATTAGAACATGTCAAACAATTAAAGTTCGATATTCGTAACTCGAGAAGCGAGAAGCGATTGGTATGGCGTTAAATTGTTTTTTTGATCTCCGCCAAAGGCGGATCCGCCTTCGGCGGAAATGGCCTTGACACTTTCCCATATTTAATCTAGAATATCTTTATAAATCTTAATCCTGCTCAGCGTGCCAGAGACAAGGCACGAAGCGAGCAGACTTGCTCACCCTGTGAGCGGGTTAACTTTACTTCATTGTTAAGTCAATCCGCCACAAAGCGGAATTTTTTTATGACAAAAGTTACCACTACCGTTGCCAATACTGTCATGGACAATTTATTGGCCAAAGATGAAAATGAAATCAAACCTCTCGAGGTCGGCCAGATGGTCAAAGGCACTGTTATCAGCTCCACTAAAACTGAAATGCTCGTCGATATTGGCGGCATCAATACCGGTATTATTCGCAAAAAAGAATTATTTGTCGATGATGCCACTGAATTAAATTTAAATCCAGGCGACGAAATCGAAGCCATGGTTATCGACCCTGAAAATGAAATTGACATGGTTGAATTATCCTTGCGCTTTGCCGGTCATGCCAAGGCTTGGGATGCTTTATCTCAATTGCGAGATGCCAACACTATCAATAAAGCTCGTATCCTCGATGCCAACAAAGGCGGTTTATTGGTCAGCATCAATGGTGTCAACGGTTTCTTACCAGTTTCCCAATTGAACCCAGAACATTATCCTCGCGTTCCAGGTGGCGATAAGAATCGTATTTTAGAAAAATTGAAAAGCTATGTCGGTGAAGACTTTGAAGTCAAAGTTCTTGACGTAGATGAAGAACAAAATAAATTAATCGTTTCTGAAAAAGCGGCTTGGGAAGAATCTCAAAAAGATGTTCTCGACAAACACAAAGTTGGTGAATTAATCGAAGGCTCCGTGACTGCAGTCACCGACTTCGGCGTGTTCGTCCGCTTTGGTGAAAACCTCGAAGGTTTGGTCCACATTTCAGAATTAGCTTGGCAAAGAATTGACGACCCGAATGATTTATTCAAAGTCGGTCAAAGCATCCAAGCTGAAGTCATCAACATTGAAGGTTCCAAAATTTTCTTGTCAATCAAAAAATTGCAAAAAGATCCTTGGACTAACATTGAAGAAAAATACAAGATCGGTCAAATGGTTGAAGGTAAAGTCATCAAAGCTAACCCATTCGGTTTATTCGTCGAATTGGACAATGAAATTCATGGTTTGGCTCACATTTCTGAACTTTCAGACAAACCGGTTACCGATGTTTCTACTATTGCCAAACCTGGCGACACCATCTCTTTCCGAATTGTTTCTATTGAACCAAAAGAACATCGATTAGGTTTGAGTTTGAAGCCGGAAGAAAAAAAGACTGAGAAGTCCGCCGAAGGCGGATCCGCCTCCGGCGGAAAAGAGGAGAAAGAAGAAGAAGTAAAAGCTGAATAATTTAGATTCTCAAATAGAAAACAGCCCCTCGGGTTGTCACGCAAGATCTTGCGTGACCACGCGAAAAAGGGGCTGTTTTTGTTTTTGCATTACATTGACAATTTCCAACCTTTAGTTTAATATAATCAATCAATCGGACATTGACAATTCTCCACAAAAAACCTGGGAGGGAAAACCTCATGTCTAATCCCACATATTACGACAACCTACCAGCCCTGGGGATTATGTTCATCCTTTGCTCATGTTTGGCGGTTACTAGTGGTTATGAATATTATAGAAAGAATAAGATGAGAACTTTCAGTTTTTTTACCACCATGTTATTTTCTGCTTTGCAATCACTGGCATTGATTGCGTATGCCTACTTCACCGACAACCCGGCATTTCGCTGCCCGATCACTATCAACTTAGCCATTATTTTACTGGTCGAATTCTTGATCCTGTTTGAGATTCAAGCTGTCATCAAACGCAAACTGCTGATTTGCTGGCGGCATGAAAACAAACTTCCACTGACCATTTCCCGTTATCAAATGTCGCTCGACAGTTTAATGTGGCTGGGATTCAGTGTCATCGTGGCTATCTTACTTTCATCCATTACCTTCAACCAATTCTGGCCAGCCATGGCGCTGTTCCTGCCTTATGCTCTGGGCTTCTTGTTTTTCCATACTAAACTTTCACTGATATATTTACTGTATTTGAACGAAAAGCATTTGCGAAAAGACAAAAAAAGTCAGGAGGCAGCATGAACGCAATTTGGTTCATTCTTGTCAGCATCGTAACTGTCATTTTTCTAATCTATTCGCTTTATCAGTATTATTACATTAAAGATGAAAAAGCTTTGCATATTGTTGTCATCTCAATTGCGAGCGCTGTGGCAATTATTACCACTGTATTACTTGGCCAAACAGACGCCTACGATATTCCTTTAAGCGCTGTCCTTATCTCTCTGGGAGTAATAATGATCTATATGTTTAGAGAATTCTATCTGGCGAAAAAGAACGGGACACTGAAAACCTTGATTGACAAAAACAATATGAACTATCCCATTAAAGGTAAATCTGTTATTCTCTGGCTCGCGTTCGGATCGATTATCCCAATAATGGTCGTGGCAATATTCGCATTCTTTGGAACTCTCTCCAGTAATATCTTTTCCCAAGCATTTGAACATGGCGTTAATTTCTCCTATTTTTTCTTCTTTATTACAATAGAACCAATCTGTATGAGCCTCCCCGCCTACCTCTGTCAACGCTTTGTAAAAGAAAATTCTTAATTGATTATTTGATCAATGTTCAATGGTCAATGATCAATGAAATGGCTTATCACGGCCGTTCACCATGGTGGTGACGGTGCGTGCCACAGAAGTCCTGGCTGAGCTGGGGCGAACTTCGTGGAGGGTGCCATGAACGGATTTGTGAACCTGCGATTTCCCTATTCAATGTTCAGAGTGAACAAGGTTGGATTACCGACAGGAAGAAGTTCAAACTTGATCTCTAAAGAAGAGGCCGTGGTTAGAACTAAATTCAAAAAGACTCCTTTTGCTACGTATTTTCCCATTTACAAACTGAATAACACCAACCAAATTCGAGTTCATCAAGATTATTTTGAAGTGCAAGTCCCTCTTAAGTTCAATCCTGCTACTGGAAAACTAATGTTTGATTTCGATGTTGAGAAGTTCACACCCCTGGATGTTTTCATTTTTTGCAATGCCCATGTCATCCCTGCCTACGGAGAAAAAATGGACTGCGGTGTGGTAAATCACGAAGATGGCACTGTTCTCATTTATCACAATCCCAGCGAAAAATTCAACAGCCGCATGGCTTTGGAAATCAGCTCCAAGACTATGGCTGGTGCAACAAATCTGCTTCTTGGTACTTTTGAACGGCGCATCAAACCCGCCAATCCCTGGTTTCAGGCATAATTAAATTAAATCGCTTCCTATCATGGAAGCTTTTTTGTTTCAAAGAACTATGCATACGTGCCTACAGATGCTACAGATATCTAAAGTGTTTTAGTTCTCTACAGATACTACGGATTTCAAATCCCACATCCGTAGCATCTGCATTATGTTATCCGTAGCATCCGTAGCTTTGTATTTCAATATTAATTAAACAAAAAACACCGCCCTTTTCGACGGTGCAAACTTATTAAATCAAATCACCAACATCAATCGGTTTGTCGCAGAAGTCGCAACAATATGAGTTGTCAGCGAGTCGACGGAAACGAGGGAGCACATGCTCATTAAACTCAGGACGAGTAATGCAACCGCCCTTGGGGACTCCGGTCTTTTGATCGTAAACAATATTTGAACATTTACCAATACCTTCAATCAACGCCGGCCGTCTCAGATCGAACTTACCAGCCACTTTTCCTTCACGAATATCATTCCACGTCGTCAACTCTCCACAAATTTTCACATCACCAGACAAAGCGGCCAAGACTTTTCTCTCGCGAGGATTCGGTGACCAATTTTCCACCATCAACAAACCTTTAACTTTCGACGGATCACTGCGCTTGCGCACATTCCCGCCGCGCCAAACATGATTTTCCAAATTAAATTCTTTCACCAAACGAGGCACAATACCAACCGGCAGATGATCAATCACCGTGCCCCAATCGCGAATCGGCAAGATACTATATTCATATTCAACCGCTTTAGGGGTAATAATTCTGGGGAATTCAAATTCATCATGAACCTCATTTTTCACTTTTGGTTCACCTTCGAAATCATCACCCCATCCTAGAAAGAAATTACCGAAAATCGACATGCGAGTCGGCACTCCACCACCAGCTTGATTAAAGTAGAATTGATATACAGTGTCGTCCAAATCAGGAGCAATTTCAGGAAAATATTTGTTGATCGGGAGGGGATGAAGCAAGAAGAAACCAGGTTTAACATATTGCATATGCTCTGCTCTGAAATTACAATCTCGTCTGGCCTTTTCCAACTTTGAAGTATCAGAAATTCTTTTGGTTTGAAACCGCAGGGAGACGGCAAAATCAGCGTTTCTTAATATTTTTTCATCTAAGCCACTCACTTGTTCATAGGTGCTTCCGAGCGACTCCACCAATCGGCAATACTCTTTTGGCATTTGGAATTCATCATGGGCAACAAAATAGAAATGCACACCGTGTGAGCCAAAACTTTTTACCATGGAGTGAGGGACCCGACCATAAAGCAAATCACCGGACAAAATAATATTAAGGCCTTTTAACGAATATTCATTTCTTGCCAATCTACCGGTCTTCTTCAAAATGGCAAACAAATCCAGCAAAGTTTGAGACGGATGCTCATGCATACCATCGCCACCATTCACCACGCCGACATTATGCTTGGCCATTATTTCAGATACATATTGCGCTGCGCCATCCAAATTATGTCTCATGACAATCCCTTGAGCTCTCATCACTCGCAACATTTCCAAGGTATGACGCAACGATTCACCTTTTTCCAAAACCGAAGTGCCTTCCAACGATCCAAAACCGCTCACGGAAAAACCTAAACGTTTTAAGGCTTCTTCGGAACTCAGTCTAGTGCGAGTACTATCTTCAAAAAAACAAGAGGCAAACATATGATACTCGTTTTCAGGACAAGCAAACGGTGGCACCAATCTTTTACGCAAAGCTATCTGCTCTTCTGCCCAGGCCGCTTTCTTCATCAAATGCCGCACTTCATCCGGACTTAAATCGTCAATGGAAATCAGCGATCTGCCCTTGAATGGATTCAAGTCTACCTCCCTTACCCCGATTAAGGGGGTTTGGTTGTTAACGAACCAAATTATCTATATATTAGGTTATTTAGTGGTTAAGTCAATGCTTAACTGGGGATGAAATTTACTAATAGTCAAAAATCCTAAGCACTAAATCTTAAATTCTTCCGCCAAAGGCGGATCCGCCTCAGGCGGAAAAGAAGGTTGTTATTTTAAAAGGACACAAGAATACTTTTAGCAAATTGCTTTTTTGTTTTATTGTCCCGCGAAGCGGGATCCGCCTCTGGCGGGCTTTCTTGTTTTCTTGCTAATCTAACCATCCCTTGTCAATCTCATTTCCTTTTGCTACTATATAAATGTTCACAAATAAATAACATTAGACGTATTTGAAGTTTCCGACAAGTGAAGATTTTTGGCTAAATTATAAGCAAACAGACTTATATCTCTCCTATACTATGGAATTAAAATTAACAAATCTGACTCTTTTTAAGAACTAATCACTGGTTAGAGCTGATTTTTAATTTTTCGCCAAAATCAAACTTCTCAAAAGCTTCTCTTACGACCAAGTGAGAGAATTTTATGTATTATGCCATTATTGCGGTCGTCGCAATGGGACTTGGGCTCCTCTTTGGATATTTTTTAAGAAAGAAAGTGGCGCAATCAGAAGCGAACTCAATCGAGGCCAAAACCATCGCTATGGTGGAAGAAGCTAAGAACAAGGAACGCGAAATATTGCTCCAAGCCAAAGATAAAGCTATCAAGATCATTGACGAGGCCAAACAAGAAGAACATACTCGCAGACAAGAAATGCAAAATTTGCAACATCGTCTAGAAAAGCGAGAAACCCTCTTTGATCAAAAATTGTTAGATCTCGAAAACAAGCAAACAAAACTTCAAGACAAGGCTAAAGAGATCGAAGAGATCAAAGAACAAATCAAACAAATCAAGACTGATCAATTGGACAAGCTCCAAAAGATCGCCGGTATGAATAAAGAAGGCGCGTTAAAAGTTCTCATGGATAATGTGGAACGAGAAAACGAAGAAACTTTATTGAACCGCATTAAAAAGTTAGAAACAGAATCAGTGACCGAATTGGAACGCCGAGGCAAGTTAACTCTCGCCAACGTGATTCAACGATGCTCAGTCAATCACTCCACTGAAATGACCACTACCACCATTGATATTCCAAATGATGAAATGAAAGGACGAATCATCGGTCGTGAAGGTCGAAACATTCGTACTATTGAACAATTGACCGGTGTAGAAATCGTAGTTGATGATACTCCAAATGCCATCACTATTTCCGGCTTCTCCCCTATTCGTCGTCATGTGGCCAAGAAAGCTTTGGAAAAATTAATCGTCGATGGTCGCATTCATCCAGCCAAAATTGAAACTGCTGTGGAAGATGCGAAAAAAGAAATCGCTGTGGAAATCCAAAAAGCTGGTGATGATGCTGCTTATGAAGTCGGTATTGCTGGCATGGACAACAAGATCATTCAAATCATCGGACGTTTAAAATACCGAACCAGTTACGGACAAAATGTTTTGCAACACACAATTGAGGTTGCCACTTTGTCCGCATTATTAGCCGAACAATTAGGTGCTGATGTGAACTTAGCTCGCAAGGCTGGTTTCTTGCACGATATTGGTAAAGCGGTGGATCATGAAATCCAAGGTACTCACGTGGAAATCGGCGCTGATATTTGTCGCAAGTTCGGTATCTCCGAAGACATTATCAAGGCAGCCATGCAACACCACGAAGATCATCCGGAAACTTTGGAAGGTATCATTATCAAAACTGCTGATGCCATTTCCGGCGCTCGTCCTGGTGCTCGTAAAGACACTTATGAACGCTACATTCAACGGTTAACCGAACTGGAAACTTTAGCCAAGACTTTCGAAGGCGTAGACAAAACTTTTGCCATCCAAGCCGGTCGCGAAGTTCGCGTGTTTGTGAAAGCTGATGTAGTCAGCGATTTACAATCAGAAAAGATTGCCAAAGAAATCGCCAAAAAGATTGAAGCTGAATTGAAGTATCCGGGTGAAATCAAAGTCACCGTCATTCGTGAAAATAGAATTATTGAATACGCTCGATAATCATATAAAAATGCTCCGCTTCGGCGGAGTGTTTTTTATTTATGCGATTACCATTCCCATCAATCTTATCGGAACTCGCAAAGGAATTAGACTACCTACTCTTCGCCCTTTATTCTCTTTATCTCTTTATCCTCTTTATTCTCTCCTAAAGAATTTGGCAAAAACTAGCAAATTTGATACAATACGAATATTCGAATCAGTTTCGAATGTGTACGAATTATTATAAGATTTGTAATTCGAAAAAATTCGTATTTAATTCGTATATTCGTAATGCCTATGAAGACATTTAACATCCTATTCTTCGGAGACGTAGTTGGTAAACCAGGCCGACATGCTTTAATTAAGAAACTTCCGGAATTTAGAAAAAAATACAAAGCTGATTTCGTGATTGCCAATGGTGAAAATATTGCGCATGGTTTTGGCATGACAGTAAAAACCACTAAAGAATTAATGGACGCTGGAGTGGATTTTTTCACCTCTGGTAATCATATTTTCAAAAACCCGGTTGATCTCGATGTAATATTGAAAGACTATCCAGTTATTCGTCCGGCCAATTACCCTGTGGGTACCGAAGGTCGAGGACAAAAGTTAATTGAAGTTAACGGAGTTAAAATATTAATCATTAATATTATTGGCGAAGCTTTTTTCCGAGATGATTATGCCAACCCATTCAAAACTCTAGATAAAATTATAAAACGACAAACGAAATATAAACCGCAAATTACAATTCTAGATTTCCATGCTGAAGCTACCAGTGAAAAAAAATGTATTGGTGAATATGCTGACGGTCGCGTTTCCCTCGTTGTCGGAACACATACTCATGTTCAAACTGCGGATGAACAAGTGTTACCAAAAGGCACCGCCTACATTACTGACGCTGGTATGGTAGGCTTGAAACACTCTTCATTGGGAATGGACTTCAAAAACATTTTAAGAAACTTTCTCGAGGATACAGCTGAACCAAAACTTATCCCCGACCATGGGCATTGCATAATCAATGGTATTTTTGCTAAAATATATGTAGATACAGGACTAGCCCAGAGCATTGAGAGAATCGCGGAAGAAGTAACAGTTTAGAATCATTGACCAATGAACAAGGATCATTGATCAAATAAAAAAGTAATTCCGGACTTATAAACTTACTCACTTAAAAACTTACAAACTTAAATAATATTAACACGGTGTGGCGAATTAAACCTTTCCCCACTCCGCGCCTTTATCTAATATGAATAAAGCCACATTGGCCAACGTGATCTCCGACAAAATCGGCGTAACAAAGAAGCAAGCCGAAGAAATGCTCGATGTAATGGTGGAAACCGTTATCAAAGAGCTTCAAAACAATGGTGAAGTCACCATCACTGGCTTCGGTACTTTCTCATCCTTCATCCGCAAGGGTCGTGAAGGCGTCAATCCTCAAAAGCCGGAATTGAAAATCAACATCAATCCGACCAAAGTCGCTCGCTTTAAACCAGGTAGCACTTTGAAGAAAGCCATGAAGAGCGCTCAAACACCAGCAGCTCCAGCTGTCTAAATTAAATCTCAAGCAAAATATCCCGTTTCGGGATATTTTTGTTTATTAATGATTGAGCCTTTCGGCTCGTCCTTTTGTGACCAAAAGGACCAAAAGTCCTGGGGCTCCGTTACTCGCGCTCATTGTTTAAGTGAGTGCGACTCGCCGGGGCGAAAGCTCCGCCCCAGACCCCGCCCGATAAAATTAGTTCGTGATTATTTAAATAACTTTGACTACATTGGAATAAACTAATATAATGTAGAGGTAAAAACCGCTTATGAGTCAAACAACAAAAAATTCTATTCCAATTTGGCAAAAGCATTTGGATGAACTGCACAACGAAGATAGCGCTCCGCAGTTTTTTATCAACCAAATAAAAAAACATCATCATCGAGAATTGCTTGACCCTCAGCATGACTTTTATGTTTCGCCTTTTGACAAAGAAGAACTCCTAGCCGCCACTGAAGGCCAACTGTCTTTAGATGTTTTTCAAACTGAAAACGAGATTATTGTTAAAGCCGCCATCGCTGGTGTACAACCGGAAGATGTAGAAATTATTGTTGAAAATGATATTTTAACTATTCGCGGTGAACGCTTCAATGACGAAACTGAAAGTTATCATGACTATCTCTATCAAGAATGTTATTGGGGACGTTTTTCCCGCAGTATTATACTCCCTCACGACATTGACGCCGATAATATTACCGCAGTAATAAAAAACGGCATTCTGAAAATTACTTTGCCAAAAGTTGTTCGCAATGTAAACAAAAAAATTTCTGTTCACGAAATCGAAAATTGACTTGACTAAGGCGTTTCCGACTGTTTGGAGAACGAATCAATCACTATCAAATCCTATCAGTCGACGCGCTTGAATGGTCAACATTCGACTCGGCGACACCTTGGCGCTTATTTTTTTTCAAAAATAATTATAAACAATATGAGTGAACTCATCCCTGAAAACAAACCACGCATTGCTTGGTGGATCATTGTCATCATTATAATTGGTGGCGTTTTGCTTATCACCATTGGCCTGGCAGTCGCAGTCAATCAAATCTTTGCCAATAAAATTTATCCTGGTGTAACAGCTGGTGAGGCATCCCTTTCTGGGTTAACAGTTGAACAAGCAGAACGCGTCATTACCGGTCAATTCGACGAGAAGTTTCATCAAAGCCTACCCTTCTCCTACAATCAAACTAATAAAGACCTGTCTTTCAAATTTGAAGACCAAGATGTTATAAAGATCAACACACAAGCCATGGCAGAAAACGCTTACCGGTTGGGTAGACAGAGCAATGTGGTAATAAACACCTTCTCGCCTTTATGGTTAATGTTAACGCAAAAAGATGTGCCTACTGATATTAAAGTTGATCGCTATCTTTTGGAAAAACAACTCAAACAAGAATTTGGCGGATTTGAATCGCCTGCCAGCGAACCGCAATTGGAATTAAATATTTTCAGCGCGCATAATTACTTTATTAACTTCAACGAACCCAAAGCCGGTCAAGGTTTTGATTATGCTAATTTAGTGGAACAAAGTTTGGCAAAGTTGAATAAATACGATAATTCAGTCACTGTTCTGGCCCTTATTTCTCAAGTTCCAAAATACACAGTTCAAGATGCTGAAAATCTGCACTCCCAAATCACTGAGGCTTTAAATCTTGATAACATAAATATTTTCTGGGACACAGAAAAAACAAAAGTTGATTGGATCGACTATGCCAAATGGTTAGAAATATATGTAAATACTGATTATGAAAACAAATTAAGTTTACGATTAAACAAAGAGTTAGTCCGTGGCCACCTGGAATCCTTGGCACAAGCTGTTAATCAGCCAGCGCAAGACGCAAAATTTCAAATGAAAGATAATAAAGTGGTGGAATTTAGCGCTAGCCAAAATGGCAGAGAAGTTGATTTGGAAAAATCTTATGAAAAAATTAATGATGCTATCATTAACCAAAAACAAGTCGATATTGAAGTGGTTGTAGCTGAGACTGAACCAAATAACGCTACCGCTGAAGTGAATGAAATGGGAATTAAAGAATTAATTGGTGTAGGTAAATCAAGTTTCCCTGGATCACCAGCCAATCGCCGACATAACATTGGAGTTGGTGCTGCGGCATTAAACGGTATGCTGATTAAACCTGGCGAAGAATTCTCATTAATAACAACGCTTGGATCAATTGACGCTGAAAGTGGATATCTACCTGAGCTCGTAATTAAAGAAAATAAAACAATCCCAGAGTTTGGCGGTGGTTTGTGTCAAGTTGGCACCACCACTTTCAGAATGGCACTCGATGCCGGACTCCCAATTACAGAACGACGTAATCACTCATATCGTGTTAGCTACTATGAACCGGCGGGAACAGATGCAACGATTTATGACCCAAAGCCAGACTTTCGATTTGTAAATGATACTGGTAATTATATCTTAATCCAAGCCAAAGTTATTAAAGATGATTTGCGTTTCGAACTTTGGGGGACAAAAGATGGACGTAAAGTCGAACAAACCGCTCCAACTATTTATAACATAGTTGCACCAGGTCCGACCAAAATAATTGAAAGTGCAGACTTGAAACCAGGTGAAAAGAAATGCACTGAGAAAGCTCACAATGGCGCTGACGCCTACTTTGATCGCAAAGTTACCTATGCCAATGGCGAAGTCAAAGAAGAACGCTGGAAGAGCCACTACGTGCCATGGCAAGCTGTTTGTTTAGTGGGTATTGATCCAAACAAAGTAGTTGAACCGCCAGTAGTAGAGCCTGTTCTTCCCCCAGCACCCGACGTCCCAGTTGTTCCACCGACAACATAAACTCAACAAAAATAAAAGCCCCGACTCACGGGGTTTTTTGTTTTTAATAATACCACACGAAGCTACGGATGCTACAGATAAAACAAGCCAGATACTACGGATATGAAATTCACAATCTGTAGTATCCGTAGATATTGATATATTTTGAATCTGTAGAATCGGTAGTTATATATATATAATTAATTAAAACAAAAAAGAACCTTCATCAGATTCTTTTAACTCACATACAAATACAGAATCGAAGTCGTAACAGTCAGGAAAATAAATCAATACTGTGTCTTCATTGTTTGCTCAGCGGGATAAACTGTCCATCAAA
This sequence comes from uncultured Gammaproteobacteria bacterium, assembly GCA_964592195.1. Classification (GTDB taxonomy): domain Bacteria; phylum Patescibacteriota; class Patescibacteriia; order UBA11705; family UBA11705; genus CAZQEI01. Next base: position 74,114 of record CAZQEI010000001.1, read on the forward strand.
TCGTAAATCGTATTTAGATAGTCCAAGTTACCTGATCAGCCGGTAGAGCGTGTATGCTGTATTTGTATGTAAGGTCATTTATGAAGGAATCTCTAAAAATTGTTTTTCATCTACGCTTTTCAAATTTTAACTGCAAATCGTCAAAATTTCGTCAGTTTATTACCGATAAACCTCCTCAATTTTTACTATTTTCGTTTAAAAATTATTAAAAGCTCGCTGTAATAAACACTTTTTAGCGCTTCCTTAACAAAAAGAAAAGGCCCGCTTGAAAAGGCAGACAAGAAATTTTTACATAGGCGAAATCGAGCCGAAGCCTGATTTTACCTAGAGTAAAAATCCCATGCTTGTCGTGTCTGCCCATTCAAACCGACCTTAAACCTCTCGTCACTTCAATGACTCATCATCATATCATGTGAAAACAAAACTGTCAATAGTTACTATTACTGTAATTTTAGCCAAATTCAATTAAATAACCTCTCTTCTTGGTTATTGTAACACTATTATGGGGTTCTGAAAACAGTGATTTCATCCCGATATTAATCACATATTATACACATCCCACCCCCATATCATTACAATATCCGGTATTTATTGTATATTTATTGTTATTTCAGGTGAATTTTTCACTTGGCCATTCTTTAAAGACACCTGGGCACGCAGAACCACAGATCCGGAATAATCCATTCCAGGCAGAGCCATTTCAACCTGACTGCCACTTGGAGCAATGCTGGAACCAAACAATTGATAAGCTCCATTAGTTTGGTAATAGAAGTCCACCTTTTTAACCAAAGCCCAATCATCTATTCTCAATCTGGTAGTTAAAGGAAACTGATTTCTTGAAACAACCTGCCCACTATTTGGAGTTTCCCATTGCATGCCGGTACTCAATCGCTCGCCGGTTAAATTGATCTCAACCGTAATCGAACTCTGATTATCAATATCATCAAACGCCGTTACCTTCAATTGATGATAACCATTTTCAAACATGGAGCTGATAGTGTAATTTAAATTATACGGATAATTAGATACTCGTTCAATCAAAATATTATCTAAATAATATTCCACTCGACTAATGCCTCGAGGCGCATACAATGAAATATCAGAGGTTAAAATTGGCGAATTAATAGTAGCATTATTATTCGGATAGCGAACTGTTAATGTTGGCGCGTCTTCTGCTCGGTGAATATTATCTGTTTCAGTCGGAGCTTGTGAATTGATAAATTGAAACTCAGCAGCAATAGCTGGATCAGGATTATTCTTTTGTCGATTGATCCAATCTTGCACTCCGGCTTCCCAATTATTAAATTGTGGATCATCAGACGGATTGGTCGGGACTGGGCCTTGAGGATTATCTTTATTTACATAATATAAAATATCATGCATTTCTTTGAACGTTCTTTCTTCAATGGCTGATAGCGGAGTACTGTCAGTAGCTAACTTACCAGAAAACTTATCAACTTTTACAGTTGTTTCAACGGCTGATACTCCGTTCAATACTGCCTTGTCTGTCACAACAGGGGTATAACCAGGAAAATTCTCCACCACCATGCCTTCGTGCGCTTTTGACATGTATTCATTCCATATTGGTGCAGCAATGACAGAACCATCTGCTCCGCGTTTCATCGCATTATTATTATTGTTCCCTACCCAAACTCCAGTAACTATTTGCGGAGAGAACCCCATAGTCCAAGCATCGTGATAATCATTGGTAGTACCAGTCTTAGCCGCTACTGGACGACCAGATAAAACCAAGTAGTTACTAGCGCCAAAAACATAAGCCCGCGCATCGTTATCGCTAATTACATTGGTAATCATGTTGGCAATATTGGAATCTAAAACTTTTCGAGTTTTATCTTTGTATTCATATAAAACATTCCCTTTGCTGTCTTCAACTTTAAGAATCGCAGCTGGTTCATGATAAGTACCTTGATTGGCAAACACATTGTAAGCGGCAGCATGTTCAATCATTTTCACTTCACCGCCTCCAAGAACCAAAGCTAAACCAAAGCGACTTCTTTCACCAAAAGAAGTATACCCCATCATATCCAAGTAATTCAGAACATTATCCATTCCCACCAAATATAATGTTTTCACCGCTGGAATATTTAACGAACCTTGTAAAGCTTTGCGCATGGTAACTGGGCCGTGTTCGTTCAAATCATAATTCTTTGGTTCGTAATCTTTGGTATCAGTTTTAAATTTCGTATTAACATCAAATAAAATCGTATCTGGCGTATACCCCTTATTAAACGCTGCAGCGTAAACTAATGGTTTAATTGAAGACCCTGGTTGGCGCAAACGAGTCGTTACGTTCACCTTACCATCAATAGTGTCATCAAAATAATCTTTGGAACCAACCATGGCCAAGATTTGTCCGGTCTTGGTGTCTAGAGATAACAAAGCCGCGTTATTAAATTGATATTGCTTACCCTTTTTTTCAACGCCATTAACAACGGCCTTCTCAGCAATATCCTGTTTTTTCAAGTCCAAAGTTGTTGTTACTTTTAATCCGCCCTGTTCCACCACTTTATCACCAAATCTTTCAGACAGCTGTTCTTTCACATACATCACAAAATGCGGAGCGGTAATAGATTCCCGTTTTTCCGCGAATTTAATTTCCTGCTTTTTCGCTTCTTCTGCTTGTTCTTTGGTAATGTATTTATTTTCCACTAAAGTATCCAAAATGTATTTTTGTCTAGCCATCAACTTATCAACATTACTGCCATAAGGTGAATAGTAACTGGGTGCCTGAGGCATACCAACTAAGACTGCAGCCTCAGCCAAAGTAATATCTTTAACATCTTTACCAAAAAAAGTTTGAGAAGCAGAAGCAATGCCATAAGAAGTGGAACCATAAGGAATCTCATTCAAATACATTTGCAAAATTTCGTCCTTAGTAAACTTACTTTCAATTCGATATGACAAAATGAACTCCTTGATCTTACGAGAAATACTTCGTTCATTGGTTAAAATAGCGTTTTTAACTAGTTGTTGAGTTAACGTCGAACCGCCACGAGCGCGTCTTCCCATCAATGGGTCAATCAACGTTCCCTTTACCATGGCCAACAAATTAAACCCATGATGTTCGTAGAAGGTTTTATCTTCCGTTGACACCGTAGCCCATTTCACATAATCGGGAATATCTTGGAGTTTAATCAACGTTCTTTTTTGATCACCGTGAATATCATACAAAACCGTTTTACCTTCCCGATCATAAATCTTGGTGCTTTGTGCTACTTGCCGGTCAACCAATTTATCCGGATTCGGTAAATCACGAGAATACCAAGCAAACATGGCGACTATGCCGATAATAAAAATCGCAATCGCCATCAGTCCGTAGCGACGAATTAAAATGAATAATTTTTTTAGCCACAAGCGCCAGAGTTTTGGGTGAGACATAAAGTTATTTAGATTATAGATTTTAGATTATAGTTGAAAGTTTATAGAGCTCACCACACTTCTTTCCTTGTCCCGCCAAGGCGGGAGGGATCTATTATGAATTGTTGTGACTGGGAAAGTAGGAGACCCTCCGCAAAGACGGAGTCCGTCTCCGCGGACCGGATCCCCGCACCAGTCACTTTGTTCCGGTACTGGGCAAGCAAGTCCGGGGAAAAGGATAAGAGTGGCTCGTCTTCTTATTTTTTGCTTTATTGCTTTTTTGTTTTCTTGCTTTATTCAATCCTCTCCCTCACCAACAAATCATCGCGCATACCAGTGACATACAGCTTACCACCCACCACTTCGGTTGACAAGACTTTGTCATAATGGAATCCGGTGTCTTGAAAATCAGAATTGTAAACTGCCACTTTCTTGCCATCAGGAAAAGGCACTCCGATAAAATATTGCTCATTATTTACTACAACTCGTTGACAATATTCCTCTTGAAGAAACGAAAGACAAAACTTACCTTCTTTCATTACTCTCCGAACATTTGTCATTGGTTCCACTCGCCCAGAAACAAAACCAAAATTTAAATCAACACACGGTTTCTGATTAATTTTAAACATTCCCACAATCTTAAGGACGTTTTTATTTGGTAACTCTTTAATAATCACCTTGCCATCCTTATTATATATTCTATTTTCAATCACGAAATACGGTTCACCATCGCAATCAAATATGTTTATAGTTGGGGACTGCGGTAAATCAAAATAATTATTATTGGCATCAAAAACCTTCACTGAATTAGTTCTCTCTGCAAAGATCGGTTTGCCACCAATAGTAGTTACAGCATCAACCTTGGCAAATGGCCCGCCAATTTGTTTTCCTTCGTCATTAAACACCAAAACTCCTTGATCAACTGCTTTTAATAAATACAATTTCCCATCAATACCCATGAGATGCTTATCAAACCACCCAATTTCATTGCCTTGCTCATCAAGAACCAAATAGGGCTTCTTATCCTTAACAAAATGATATATTTTATTATTATATTTCGAATGGGTGTGATACTCATTGGATGAAATCTTTTTTCCAGATAAACCAAAGACCTGCTCTTTTCCTCCAATTAGCGATGTAAATACAATTGTTCGGTTTATATATTTTGCACTGCTAGGTGGCCACAACTCAGTTTTAAACACTTTTTTGCCATCTTTATCCGCCAAGAAATATTCGTACGTTAATTTATTTCCTTTTTGCCAAAAGGCTTTCCATTCACCATCGTAATTCCATAATTGTAAATTCTTTGCCCCTTCTCCTCCATACGTCTTGCCTGAAGAGGTTATTATCCTTTCAGCTGTGACTTTTCCTTTTTTGAAATCGATACAATCCACAATTACATCATCAGCAGTACAGATAACATTTTTTATTTTTGTATAATCCTTCATTGGGACATTCACTCTCAACCCATTTTTTCCTATAACCACAATATCTCTGATTTGATCTTGATAAAATCCCTCCCCTTGTTCTTGTATTGGTGGGAAGCCACTATTATCATAACCAGGGAAGGTTACTTTACAATTGTTGGTAGTGGAATAAATAGTAGTCTGTTCTTTTTGAATATCCTCAACTTTAATCAAGAGAGCCCTTTCTTCTTGACCTGGATCTTGTTCAAAAGTAGCTTTGATTTCATTACCACGAGAATCAAACATTACAGGAATTGGTTCTTCTGAATGGATATCTTGACGATAAAATACAAAATACACATCATTACCAGATCCAATTTGTTTAAAAAATGTATAACCAGGCTTTATGGGAATTTCAATTTCACTTAAACACTTTTCCCTTAACTCTGATTTATAAATATTATCCAAATCTGTCACCAAATCCAAAGCCAACTTCACAAACTCCGGACTAGCCTCCTCTGGCCTTTCCGGTTTTTTCAAATCATGAAGCTTACCCAAAACCTCAGCCGCAGAAAGATCTTTTTCGCGGGAGCCGGTGGTAGTTAATTTGTGTTCGAAGTTTGGCATCTTTATGTAATTAGTAACTAGTAAAATGGTAAATCAGTACTTGGAGTTTATTTATAAAAATATTTCCATGTACCAATATACCAATTACCGATTGCCAATTTACTCTTTTTTAATCAATTTTCTCCCTCACCAACACCCCATCTCGCATACCGGTAACATACAAATCACCACTAACCACCTCAGTATTTACTATTTCTTCAAAGTTATGGTTGGTATTTTCAAGATCTGAATTATAAACTTCAATTGTGTTTCTACCCAATGATGGATTTTCAGGAACGCCGATAAAGTACTTCTTTTCACCAGCGTCAACAAATGTTGCATTTTTTAATAACAGTCGTCGATTATCAGAATAGTCAATAGAATACATTTCCGAACCATCAGACAACTTATACATAGCGGCCAAATCATATTTATTTGGTTTAAATAGTTTAACATTACCTGGAACTAGCTGAACACCACTATTAAAAACCACTTTAGCGGCACCAACTAGAATTACAGACTCTAAACCTCTCTCGTTGTAAATAATATTGCCAGAAAGAAAATATGCACGCCCTTCAATTTCAAAGGTTCTCAAAGGCACTGGAATATTTACATTGTTTCCTAAATTATCCACTAATTTTTTCTGCCCGCCTTTGTTCAATGTTATATAAAACTTTCCACAAACCATACCGGCACTTTCGATTTTATCACCAGATTCAAACGGTCCACCGATTTGTTTACCAGTTTCATCATAAACCTCTAATCCACCTTGATCATTTTTCTTGGTAAAATACACTTTGCCATCAAAACCCTTTTTCCATTCGTTAAAATTATCTCCAATCTTAATCCCCTCTTCCGTATAGGCAGAATAAATACCTCCATTCAAAAACACATGGAAAGTTCTATTTTTTTCGTTCATTACAATAACATTTGTGTAATCACCTTTTTCATCCATTAAATCACCATTAAGGTTATAATACTCCGACGGATTGTAAGCGAGAGCTCTTTGGTATTTAATCACGTCAAGAGATTTTTCCATTGTTCCTCCAACCAAAAACGCCGAAGTGGTTTTAATTGTTTTTTCCCCATTTTTATCAACCAAAACATATTTTCGTTTCATTCCTTCTTTTCGAACTAACAAACCTTGCCATTTATCATCCTTTTCCCAAATTTTAACGATATCCTGACCTTCGCCACCATATTGAACACCCGACGAGGTCACAATCTTTTGTGCGATCTCTTTATTATTATGATTTAATTCTTTGTACTGAACAATTACTTCATCACCAACACACAAAATATTTTCTATCCTCATTTTGGGAGAATTACCGAAAGGGATGTCTAACCGAGTACCATTTTTTCCCACAACCACCATCATATCGCCTTGAACTTGTTTAAAGCCTTCAAACTGCTCACTGACTATACTGTGAGGATCTTCCAAAACATCACTTCCTGGAAAAACTATCCGACAATTATTATAGGCAGAATATACAACGGTCTGATTATTTAAACGATCTTCCACTTTACCAAAAAACAAATGCTGCCCGACTTTTTCTGAACCTTTATTAAATTTAAACTCAAAGCGGAAATCCCCTTCCATTAATTTACCGGAAGAATCATACAAATAAGCAAGAGGAATAGTACTATCTTCTCTGTCTTCCTCGAAAACATAATATGATTGATCTCCAGATCCAATCACGCTATTGAATTTAAGTTTTGGATCAATCTTGACCTCAAATTCTCTCAATTCTTTTTTTGCCTCTCCTTTATAAATCGCAGACAAATCAGTCACTAAATCCAAAGCCAATCTCACGAACTCAGGATCAGCTTCTTCTGGCTTTTTCGGTTTCTTCAAATCATGAATCTTACCCAAAACCTCAGCCGCGGAAAGATCTTTTTCGCGGGAGCCGGTGGAAGTTAATTTATGTTCGAAGTGAAGCATGGAACAAGGTTATAGATTATAGTTGAAAGATTATAGATTGTAGTAAAAAAGCAAAAAAACAATAAAGCAAGTCCCGCGAAGCGGGATCCCGCCTAGCGGGAAAAACAAAATAATATACCAGCAAATCAAATATTATTTCTGTGATCAATGGTCAATGATCATTGTTCAATGACTATTCGATTTTCTCCCTCACCAACATCCCATCCCGCATACCGGTAACATACAACTTGCCGCCAGCGACTTCAGTATTTAAAACTTTATCAAAATAGTGATGTGTATTTCCGAGGTTAGAATCATATACACCAATAGGATTATCAGAACTGGGCAACTCGCTTTCACCAATATAATAATTTTGACCATCGACATCGATAAACTGCATGTTTTTCAAATGCGTCCAATTACCATCGGACATATCGATTGCCATAGTTGTATCAAATAAACAATATATCGCCACCATTAATCCATTCTGCTTCAATAATTTTACAGCATTGCCAGCCATGGGATTCTGATGATTAACTGCTCGTTGAGAAGCTGACGTCAAAACCATCGCGACCTGCCCATCCTCTTGGTATATGTTATAACCAGACAAAAAATATGCTTTACCATCCAACTCAAATATTTTCTTTATGGTTGGAGGAACATTGATTTGATTTCCTAGATTATCCACTATTTTATTATCAGTGCCAATTAACAATGTTATAAAAGTCTTACCTGCGGCACGACCAACTTTTACAATATTTTCACCTTTTTTAAATGGCCCTGCAAGTAACTGACCATCATGATCATATAAATAGTCCTGACCATTTATTTTTTTAATTAAATACACATCATTGTCAAGGCCAGTTACCGTAAAATCAAACTCTCCCGGTAAACGACCAGCTTCATTGAAAAAATCAATTTTTGTCTTTCCCCAGGATCTTCTTTTTGCTCCGTAAAAATAATGGCCGTCTATTTTATCAAATATAATATTAGGACTTGTCCCAGAATATCTTACAGCTTCTCCAGTGTGAAAATAAAACTTTGTAATATCATCCTGGCCCACTCCATCCTTGATAAATCCTTCCCATGAATCATGAAATAATCTATCCTTCCTTTTCTCAAAAACTGAGCCATCTATTTTTGTAGTTTTATCTTTTGTAACTAATAGATAATCGTATCCAAATCTTGTTTTTTTTGAAACTAAAGCGCGCCATTCATTATTAAATTTTCGAAGACCTGAAACAATATATTCACTTCCTCCCATTGTAAAACCCGAAAATGACTGAAGTTTATTTGCAATATTACCAATTTTTTCACGTTCCCAATAGTGAACCACCATATCATTGTCAGTGCAAACAATCCCGTCCACAGCGGAAACACTATCAACCGGTATTTCGAGCTTGAGTCCGTTTTTACCAACTACAATCAATTGTTCTCTTTCATTAATACAAAAACCGTCTCCGACCTGTATTATACTCTTCATCTTTTCTGCTGGTAAAAAAACGTGACAATTATTACCAATGGAAAAAATTTCAATGCTGCCTTTACCCTTATTACTGTTCGATTTTTTTAGAATTAATTTTCGTTCTTTTCCATTAGCATCTTTTTTTGCGGAATTGATTTCAAATGGGCCTAAAACTTCATTCCCATTGTCATCAAATATACAAACATCTTCGTTAGCATTTGAAAAGACATAAAACGCCCTTTTACCATCGTCAATTTTTGAATCAAATTTCATGCCTTCATCAAGGTCAACTTCAAACGGAGGCAGCGAATTCTCTTTTTCCTCCGCAAAATATATTTGACTCAAATCTTCCACCAATGCTAACACCAATTTAATATATTCAGGATCAGCCTCTTCCGGTCTTTCCGGCTTTTTCAAATCATGTAATTGACCCAAAACCTCAGCCGCGGAAAGATCTTTTTCGCGGGAACCGGGTGAAGTTAGTTTGTTTTCAAAATGAAGCATGGAACAAGATTAGATTATAGTTGAAAGATTATAGAACTCACCACACCTCTTTCCTCGCGAATGCGGGGATCTATGTTTATTGTGGTGAGTAAAAAAACTCTGAGGCCCCGGATCAATTGACACAATAGGTGGTCCGGGGAAACGGATAAAGGGACTTGTTTTTCCCGCAAGGTGGGGTCTCGCTTCGCGAGACTTTATTGTTTTCTTGCTTTATTGCTTTCTTGTTTTCTTTCTCTTATATACCTTAACCGAATAATCAATAATCGCACCGGCGATGTCACGTTGAGTCGCCAATGAAATACCTTCTAATCCTGGATTGGAATTAACTTCGAGAATTTTCGGACCTTCGTTGGTGCGAATAACATCAACACCGGCGAAATCCAAATCGCAAGCTGCAATAGCATCAAAAGACACGCGTTTTTCTCGTTCAGTCATTTCCGCCACGCGGACACGACCACCCAAATGGAAATTAGAGCGGAACTCGCCACGTCTTTGTGCAATTCTCTCCATGGCTCCCACAATCTTTTTACCCACAATAAATACGCGAACATCCTTACCACTCGATTCCTTCACGTATTCTTGAACTAACAAAGGTTGTGCGGCAGAAGCATCTTTGGTTAACATTTCCACCACTGATTTCAAACCACGACGACTTTCCACAATGGAAACTCCTCGTCCATGAGAACCGGAAACTGATTTTAAGATCATGGGAAATGAACCGATTTGATTAATTATTTCATCTAAATATTCAGAGTGCGTAATAACAAAAGTTTTCGGCACAGGAACGTTATTTTTCAATAAAACTTGAAGGGTACGCAATTTATTTTTCGCTCTCATTACCGGTAATTCTTTGTTGATCACCGTAACACCCAAATTTTCAAATTGTTTAATCAAAGTACTGCGATACATCAAATTTTCACCCGCCGCATTAGCTTGAACAATTAACAATTTAATATCTTTCAATTTATGATTTTTCATAAACAAGCCCGGTTTTGAGCCGAACTCCATATGACACTCATAATCATAAACCACAGCCACTTCATGTCCTCTGGCCTCGGCTGATTTTGTTAATAACTCTAAGTTTTTTCCCGTTACCGGGCCAAGTCGTCCTGGGCGACCGAAGACTAAAATGTGTATTTTCATATTCATTGCGAATTTTCGAATTTGTTACGAATATTTTCGAATTACCATTACAATAATTCGTACACATTCGAAATTGATTCGGACATTCGTAATTATCTAAAGATGGTTTTTAATGATTGAGATAATATATTTATAATGGAATCGATTTGTTCTTTGGTGTTTTTCAATTCTTTAGTTATTTCCAACTGAATAGCATAGTCATTCCGTCCGTTGAACTTGTGAAACTGGACACCGATACGCCGGCTCCACGCAGGAAAATTTTCGCCTAATCCAATCGGCAAGTTATATTCTTTCAAGGTTAACGGTTCAACCACGCGCTTAATCATTTTCAAATATTTAATCGGCAAAGTTGGGACACCAGTACTTACGTCACATTCATAACTGCCTTGAAATCGCATATTACGTTTTTTCGATCGCAAGCCGGTTCCGAAATCAAAGGCAATCTTGTCATATTTCATACCATGCAAATAAATGGCGACTGCCTTACCTTCGTGACTTTTTAACTTGGCTTCATCACAATACTCTGCAATATCCTGATAAAAAACTTTCATGGCTGGTTTCTTTTTTCGCCAAAAGTGTCGTTGGTGTTTATTGCTCCATGACAAACGGTTGAAATCTTCTGCAAACTCTGGAGACTGGACAGCCTTTTTATTTGTTTCTTTGTAAAATTTATTATTAACGATCACTGAGCCATGCAATCTTCTGCCCAACAATCGGGCAATGTAGGCAGTTCTCAAATCATCCCCCGCGGCATGCGGAGCAATGACGACAAAATTGGAACGACCACGGATTTTATATCCATAATCAGTATTTTCTCGTACTCGAACCATATTATTTTTTTATGAGGAAGCTCTGAAAAATGTTTATTACAACGAGCCTTTAACAATTTTTCAAACGAAAATCGTTAAAATTGAGGAAGCTTATTGGTAATAAGCTGACGAAATTTTGACGATTTGCAGTTAAAATTTTAAAGGCGCAGATGAAAAACATTTTTCAGGGCTTCCTCTGATATTTTAATAAACGATAGCTACCAGCGGCGCAGAACGCCACGGCCAACGCATCAGCCGCGTCATCTGGCTTTGGAATTTTTTCCAGGTTAAAAATCATCTTTACCATTTGTTGTACTTGCTTCTTGTCTGCTTTGCCATAACCGGAAATGGCTTGTTTGATTTGCAATGGAGTAAATTCTAAGAAGGGTAATTTGTTAAGCCTCAGTGTTAACAACACCACTCCGCGTGCTTGACCGACATTTAACGCAGTTTTCACATTGGCACAGAAAAATAATTCTTCAACCCCCACCAAATCAGGTTTATATTTCTTTATAATTTTCGTTAACTCAATATGCAAATACTCCAACCGATGAGAAAAATTTAAATCTTTATCGGTTTCCAAACAACCATAAGCCTTCATTTTCACGCAACTGCCGGTAGATTCAATCACTCCCCAACCAGTGCGAGCAAAACCTGGGTCGATGCCGAGTATAATCATATAATCAAAAATAAACTGTTAGAGAGAATTCCGCCAGAGGCGGATCCGCCTTCGGCGAAAAAGGGAGAACAAGAGAATAAATACATTAGTTACTTCAGAGATTGCCACGTCCCGCTTTGCGGGACTCGCAAAAGAGGCTAAACTTTATTACTATCCGTAACACATCCGTAAAATCCGTATGTATCCGTATATCCGTAACATTAAACCTCGGCATTCGTATAATAATCTGAAACATCGTCGTTCTCTTCGAACGCCTCGAACAAGTTAGCCACTTTTTCTTTGGCCTCATCGCTGATCTTAGTTGGCTCCTTGGGGATCCATTCCATGGCCGCGGATAAAGTTTTGATGCCTTTGGCTTCTAAGGCTTTATTTAGAACAGGAAAATTTTCAAAAGTGGTGTAAACAATCAAATTGTCTTCATCTTCCTCCACATCATTAGCACCCATATCAATCAATTCCAATTCAAAAGTATCTTTGTCTTGATATTGATCATGGGCAATGCAAATTACACCTTTATATTCAAACATCCATTTAACAGCATTCGGACCGGCCAAAGAACCGCCGGCATGATCGAATAAATGCTTCATATCAGCGGACGTTCGATTGCGATTATCTGTGGCAGTGACAACTAAAATAGCTGTTCCCGCCGGACCAAAACCTTCGTAGATAACTTCTTCCATCGGCGCTCCACCGTCAGTACCGGCACCGCGCGCAATGGCACGTTCTATATTATCCTTTGGCATGTTGGAAGCCTTAGCCTTACCCACTGCCAACCGTAATTTAAAGTTGGTTTCCAAATCAGCGCCACCTTTGGCCGCAATGATGATGGTTTTAATGATCTTCGAGAACTCATTTGACCGCTTTTGATCAGCCACGCCTTTTTTACCGGCGATTTTGCTCCATTTGTTGTGTCCTGACATACATTTTACGCTTATGAATTTTGCGTATAAAACCGAAAAATAAATCCTTGAACTTAGGAATATTTTAAAGTCATATTACAGAGAGAAATGTATCATTTTTTTAAGTAAAAATCAAGCGAATGGAGCACGTAACATGGAACATGGAACATGAAGCAAAACACACATAAAATTATCTATCAATATCATCCGTAATTATCCGTAATATCAGTAATTATCGGTATATCCGTAATATAAAACCGCCCGGATTTCCGAGCGGCGGTGCGAACATAATTTATTCTTTATGTTCCTTCATCTTTTGCCTCAACTCTGATCTTTCAAACATTTTTCTCAAAGCTAAATAATGTAACATTTCCAACAAACCATAAGTGAGAATCGATATCCGAACTAATCCCCAATCCACGCTTTTCTCTATCTTAAAATCAAAATATCCAAAAACCATAAACACAATAAAGACAACAATCAAAAAGGTGAACTGATAATCGCTGGCTTTCAGCCGAATCAGCAATTTTTCCTCATCAGTCAGAACTACACTTGGCTTACTTTTTGTCATTTTTAACTCCTTGTCCTGGGTTTGTTCGAACACAATGCATGTAGTTAATCAAATATGCAACATAGAACAACAACTGTCCAGCCAGTAGAAATCCAAAACTAAATTTGCTATGTAAACATTCCCAAAAATCAACTGCGTGATAGCTTTCCCACAATGACGCAATGATCCACAACCATAAATATATACAAATTTGCTTCATGCAACCGTTATAAACATACTGTTCTTCGTCTGGTGTTAACGCTCGATATTTCTTGTGTAACCGTTTAACAAACCTAGCGTGCAGTCCCATTGTATCTCCTTTTTGATGTTAATAGCTTCTGCTGCCTCTTGGCCAATCTCTCTGATAATGATGGCCACCTTTGTAAAATTTCCATTTAATGCGACGAACATCGTAAGCTTCAGTGTAATCTCTTGGTAACCAATATTTTTTCGGATCAGAATAATACGACACATCTGGAAATTCAAAATATATCTGCTGAGAACAAAAATACGGATGATTACCTCTTTTTCTCAAGACTTCAGTAGAATTTTTCAGATTCCACATTTTCAAAGCAAAGGATTTATCACCTGCCCATTTTAACAAGTTTAACACATCAATGCCTGATCCCGGTAAAAAAACATCTTCGAAATGACTGAATTCATGCAATTGATCAAATTGAATAGTTTTAATCGATGGGTACTCAGTTTTTGGTAAGTCAACTTTCGATTTTTCTACTTTCACAACCCCTTTTTTACAATAGTTTGGCGATTCCATAAACTCCACAACAACTATACAAAGAACAATAATAATAGGTATTCCAATTATTCCAAAAAAAAACCACAGAATAATCATTTTTCCCCTCCCTGCTTTGTTTGCCTGCCTGCGCAGGCAGGTTGTCAACGAACCATCCCCACTCTGGACCACCCATTATATCAATCTTTTGTCACTTTGTCAATACATCAAGACACTATATTTATTTAAAATTAGATTAAAATTAGTATTTTGTGCTATATTATTGACACAAATAGCGATTTTTGCTAAAATAGAATTATAATACAAAACCTATGGATAAAAACTTCAGTTCAATTTTAAAAGATCTTGGATTATCTAATGATGAAGCTCGAGTTTACGAAGCGATTCTTGAATTGGGACAATCAGTGGTAACCCCGATCGCCTCTTTGGCCAAAGTTAACCGAACAACCTGCTACAACATTCTCGAAACCTTGGTGCAAAAAAAAATGGTAAGCAAAGCGCGTTACCATGGAAAATTATCTTACAATGTTGATGACCCGATGCGGTTAATTAGCAATCTGGAAGAACAAAAAAAGAACTTAGAATTAACTTTACAAAAAGCCAGACTACTCGAACCGGAGTTAGCTCGCCGCTATGCGCAAAAATATACTAAACCAATTATTCGTTATGTTGAAGGCTTTGAAGGTATTATTGAACTCTATGAAGACAGTTTACGTTGCGTGAATAAAGAAGAAGGTTTGCGCGCCTACACTTCACTTCGCGATTTAAGACAAGAGCTTGGCGATTACCCAGATAAATATTTTGCCGAGAGAACCAAGCGTGGCATTCCCATCCGCTCCATGGTACCGGATACTGAATATGGGAAGGAAGTTAAACGATTAGAAAAAGAATTTATCCGCCAAGTCCGATTATTGCCAAAAGAAAGATTTGATTTTTCACCGGAGATTTATTTATACGATAATAAACTTTCCGTCATGTCATTCAAAGAAAAATTTGGCTTCCTACTTGAAAGCAAAGAGATTGTTGACGCTTTGAAAATTGCATGGGAATTGGCGTGGGAGAAGGCGGAGGAGTATGATAAAAATATTAAAGTATAAATAATATTAACCTTACCCACCACTTTAGTGGTGGAAGAAAAGCTTTCCTCCCCGAATTCCGCCTAAGGCGGATTATAAAGAATTCGGGGGTAAGAATATATATTATTGTTAAACTTGAAATTTAAAAAACTACGTTCTACGTAGTTTTATGTTTAACTATTAATCGCCTCATTCAACTTCTTCACTCGACTGCGGAAACTGCGCATTTCACGTGCCGTAGCAAAACCCAGATTAAAGTCGCGTTCAATACCACCCTGGTCTGGATCATTGTATTTGAAATTAAACTCTTCGGTTACTAATCTTCTATTTGGATTTTGATAAGTGATAAATTGCGACCAACCTTGTTTGGCAGATATCCCAACAACCGCCGCGCCTCTCATACACAATTCAACGCGTACCCAATCAACCGGCAAAGTAAATCGCATACCATGAGAAACAGTCAAAGCTTTCACCTTTAGATCCAAATGATAAATGCGAAGGTCATCACCTTTTTCAGGTCTACAGTATTTAACCTTTACAGCCAGAATCTTAACAAAAATATTCAACGGCCTGGAAGAACCATAACAAGATGATGGCCGACGATTCACCATATACAAACCAGGCTGAAAAACTTTTCGAATGTTTTCTAGGACATAGTCATATGGTTCGAGTTTGAACTTTGGCATTTGAACTCCGCGGGGTTGTTGGTCTGTGAAAAGGACTGAGTGAATGTTAACAAGAAAAAAGTAAGAAAGCAAGAAAACAATAAATCAACAAAGCAAAAAAGTAAAGCTTAATTAGAGATTGCTTCGTCACTCCGTTCCTCGCAAAAAAGAGCACTCTTCTGTCCCGAGGGGATCCCTGCCTGCCGGCAGGCAGGCCTTTGGGACAAATGAGGAAATGTTTTTATCCCGCAAATTTCATTTTTCATCTCCCCTTTATTCTCTTCATTCTCCTTATCTCTTTTCCGCCGAAGGCGGATCCGCCTCTGGCGGAATTCTCTTTTCTCCACATCTCTTTATTCTCTTTCCCAATATGTGCATAAATACATTGCCAAATTTATTCTCATCTGGTAAGTTATTATTAATCGAAACAAAATAAAAATTATGTTTTCTTCTCCCCGTGAAAAATTCGACCTGTCGAACCTGCATGATGTGATCGCGGCTTTGCCAAATCAATTGGCCAAGGCCTGGGATTTTACGACAGCGAAATTTCCGGAACCGGTGAAGAAAATTTTTATTTTCGGAATGGGCGGATCTGCTCTTCCCGGTGATTTGGTGAAAAATATTTTAGACAACGGAACAGAAACTATTAATTTCAGCATCACCGTAGTGCGCGATTACAAATTACCTCGAGAATTCACCGCTGATTGCGGTGGCATCTTCATTTCTTACTCTGGTAACACCGAAGAAACTGTCACTTGCGTCAATGAAGCCCTGGAAAAGAACTTCAAAAACATGATTATCATGGCCAGCGGTGGAAAATTGTTAGAAATGGCAAATGAAAAGAGAATCCCTTCAGTTACGATTCCGACTGACTGCTTACAACCGCGAATGGGCTATGGATATTTTGTCTCAGCCTTGTTAAAAGTATTTTATTTAAATAATTTAATCGCCGATCAAACTGCCGATATTACTGATGTAACTGAAAAATTAAATACTCAAATTTCTGAATTGGAAACCCGAGCTGAAAAGTTAGCCGAGACTTTAAAACACTCAACACCTTTAGTCTATACTTTCGATTGCTGGAAATATATTGCCATGGTCATCAAAATTAATTTCAATGAAAACAGTAAGACCGAAAGTTTCTGGAATGTTTTCCCGGAATTAAATCATAATGAAATGGTGGGATTCACTCACGCTGTAGGAAAATATAAAATTCTTATATTTAATGACCCCGATGCCAATCCACATTTATTAAAACGCACAGAAGTATTTACCAAACTGCTGAAAGATAAACTGGAAATCGAAAACTTCACCATGCCAACCGGTTCCGCATTATATAAAGCTTTCCACACCTTACTCTTTGGACTCTGGACCTCATATCACTTAGCCCTCATCAAAGGCATTGACCCAACCCCAGTTGACTTAGTGGAACAGTTCAAGAAAGACATTCAGTAAATTATTAAAGGGGCAACCCTGTTAGTAATAGAACCCTTCGCACCCATGCTTGGCGAGGGGTTTTTTAACTACGAATTACGAATCCGCTACGAATCTACGAATAATGACACATTTAAGTTCAGTTTCCTCTTTTGCGAGTCCCGATTTATCGGGACGTGGCAATCTCGAAGCTCTCTTATCTCTGGCTTTTTTATAATCCCTGCCTGCCGGCAGGCAGGCGCCTCTGGCGGAAGCCCGAAGACCGGTTTTGCAGTTCTACCATTTAAATTAAACTTGGATTGTTTGCAGAGTCACTTTCCGCGTCAATGACGCGAGAGAAGACTATCTGCCACCTGAAGGTGGCGATAATATCCAAATATTTAGCCTTGTATATCTTGTTATTTCACGGTAAAATACAATCAAATATGCCTCTATTTTTATCAAAATTATGGTATAAACTCAAAACCCGCCCGAGCTGGCAATATGGCGTGGTTTTTATTTTATGGGTAATTTTGTTGACCTCCATTTCCTGGTATCCAGCCTTTGGTGATCCTGATGGTTATTATCATGCCAAGATGGGAGAGATAATGAGTCAACAATTAGTTTACAAAACTTTTCCCTGGATGCAATTGTCAATTCTAAAAGATAATTTCGTTGATCATCACTTCTTGTACCATATATTGTTAATCCCCTTTTGCTGGTTGTTCACGCCTTTGTGGGGGTTAAAAATCGCTACGATTTTAATTGGTGCCGTATTCTTAACTTTGTTCTATCGTTTTTTCAAAGTTAATCATTTCAGTTGGCCTTGGTTATATCCAATATTATTACTTTCCGGCACTTTATTTACTTTCCGATTAGTCCTAGGCAAAGCTAATGGACTAGCTTTTATTTTTGTAATTTTATTATTGGAACAAATTATCAAACGCCAAAACAAACTTCTAGCACTAACCTCATTTTTGTTCACTCTAAGCTATGGCGGTTGGCCACTAGGATTATTTTTCGCGTTAATCTATGTTTTTAGCGATAGCGTAAATGTTCTCATTCAAACAAAAAAAATAAAACTCGCAATCTTTAACATTTGGAGTGCAGTTAACCGTAAACTTTTATTCAGTATTGGTTTGGGCAACTTAGCCGGAATAATCATTAACCCCTACTTCCCACAAAATATTAAATTTTATTGGGTTCAATTTGTAGAAATTGGAATTGTTAACTACCAAAAGTTTTTAAACGTGGGACGCGAATGGTTACCGGCCGATCCGGTTAATATTTTGAACACCGCCTTAATAATTTTATCCGCCTGGACACTGGCGTGGGTGTTATTTGTGATTAATCGTAAGCAATTAACAGTCAACCAAATATTTTTCGGATTGCTAAGCTTTACTTTTCTATGCTTAACCTTAAAATCCTTACGTTACGTTGAATATTTTATACCCCTCGCAGTTATTTTTATTGCCTATATTTTCACCTTAAAAAAAGATTCAATTATAAATATCGTTCAACAATTAAACGAACTAAAAACACGAATACTTTATCTAATTAGCTATATCATCATAGTCGCGCTAGTTGGTGTGCATTTAATTCTAAACTTTTCCGCCATTGTAGTGTATTTGCGAAACATACCCTTCAACTATTTGGAAGCTGGCATGCAATATGTGCATGATAAAATTCCCGCCGGCACTGTGATTGCTCATGCATCGTGGAGCAATTGGCCAAACATGTTTTATCACGACGACACGCATTTATATTTAAACGGACTTGATCCGACTTTCAGTTATAAATTTAATCCTGAAATTCACAAGGCATGGGATAAAATTAACAATTCAGAAATTAATAATCCTTTGAATACCGTTGAATTTTTCCAAGAAATCCTCAAGACTGACTATGTGTTTGTGCCACGCGCCAACGATAGATTTTTGCAAAACCTTCAAAGCAATCAATATTTTCAAGCCATTTACCAAGATGATCACGTGGTAATATTCAAACTTTTGTAACATGAATACTATTCGTTCAATATTCAAACAAATCTCAAAAGCCGAATGGAAAATTGTCGGGTTATTTTCAATTATTGCAATTATTTTAACTTCAATTTCACTAGTTCCTTTACTGTGGTCACCAAATGATTTGCACTGGACCGGCATTCGTTCATTAACCCCGGTTGATTACAATGTTTATTATTCTTATATTCATCAAGTGAAAACCGGCCATTGGTTAATTTTTGACCATTTAACCACAGAAGCCCAACCGCTTGGTTTATTAAACATCTTCTGGTTAGGCACCGGTTTACTAGCTAAACTATTCAATTTATCACCCATTGTTATTTTTCAACTAACTAGAATTTTGTTGATTCCTATTTTTACAATACTCGCCTATTTGTTCATTAGTTATTTTATCAAAGAAAAGTTCAAACGCTATTGGGCATTATTTTTTACGCTCTTTAGCAGTGGACTAGGCGTTTACATTTCAAACATTGATGAAGTAACAAATACCGCTGGTTCAATGAAGTTTTATTTTTCGCGAGCCAGCGACCTTTGGATGACCGAGGGAACAATTTTCAACACCTTGATGAACTCATCGCACATGACGGCTGCTTTAATTCTGATTATTGCGATTTTTTTATTACTAATTCTTGCCTTCGATTCTTTACGTTACCGATATTCAATCATCGCAGGTTGCTTGTCTTTATTATTATTTAACTTCCACCCATATCAGTTGCCAACTATATTTTTTGTGCCCTTGTTATACGCCATAATGCTGGCAGTTTTCTATAAAAAAAATATTTGGTCGTTAGCCAAACACTATTTTTTATCCTGTTTAATCACAGCTCCGTCAATTCTCTATCATTTTTACACCATGACCGATAGTTTTTTAGGCGCCAGAGCTTATCAAAATCAAACAGTCAGCTCTCCCCTATTTTTCACTTTAATCGGAATTGGTCTTCCAGGTATTTTAGCGGTAATCGGTTGGTGGCAAAAGAAAAATACAATTCAAAGTAAAGACTGGTTTTTATTCTTTTGGGTAATTGTAATACTTCTCACTTTATACTTACCTGATTGGCAATTTCAACGCCGCGCTTTTCTGGGATTATCGCTACCACTCGGAATATTATCAGCCGAAGGTTGGTTTTATTTAAAAGAAAAATTTATCCCATTTAAAAAACTACTAACAACTCCGATTATCTACGGCGGGTTAATTATATTTTTATTTGTACCAACAACGTTCTACAACATTATTCGCGATTATCGATATTTTCAAACACCAAATGATTATTTTTATCAATCGACGGATGAACAACGAGCTTTGAATTGGTTAAACGAACAACCAACCGGAGTGGTTTTATCGTCACCGTTTAACTGCGCCTACATTGTGGCAAAAACTGAACAAATTACGTGGCTCGGACATCCGCATGAAACATTAAATTTCCACGCAAAAAAATTAACCGTTGAAAAAATGTTCAACAACGAAATGGCCGAGAATGAATTATTATCACAGTGGCAAACCATGAATTTAAAATATCTATATTGGAATAAAGTCGACCAAGAAAGTTTCCCCGAGTTTAAACCAGAAACAAAAAAATACCTAAAGCCGGTATTTTCCAATTCAGATGTGACTATTTTTGAATTTGTCTACTAAGAATAAAACCCTGGCCAATATTAATAATCGAATAATCAACTTGCGCTGTTCCCATTTTATTTAGACCAACTCCTCGCGTTTCAATTGTTACAGGGGTAATGTTCGTTCGTGAAGAATGATTGACTCGACACCCAAAGGTTTCATTCACCCACCAACCTGGAATAGGAGTTTCTAGATTTTCAACTTGATACCAACCATTTTCATCAATCAAATTACTAAATGTCGGACAGATAACCTCTGTCTCATTTTTTTTAAATAAATAATAATGACCGTAATTATTAACCAAAGAAAAATTCTTTAAAAGTTTAACTATATTCGCTTTTCCGGTTGAATAATATTGCGAGTAAATAGCATGATCTTTGTAGGTAGATTCATAATCTAACCACTCACGATCGTTAATCAAAAGATAGCTCAAATCTGACGGCAGTTCGTAGCGGCCACGTCCAAACTGTTTGACCTCGAGAAAGGCGTAATTCAAGCTGTAAACCTCATTTTGAGTCGCCAGAGGCGCTAAAAACTCTGAACTGGCAAGCACTTTTGAATTTTCGGGAATTAACTGTAACATTGAGTTAATTGACTGCTTTTCTTGAGTACTTCTAGTTAACGTTTGCCAATCTAAAACTGGACTTAAAATTATGAAGCAATACACCGTGGCTAAGACTAAAACGAAACCAAAGAATTGTTGTTTTTCTTTCGTTGAGACTGCAAATAATTCCATTACCCCCAAATAAATTATTGGGTAGAAAAACGCGCTGTAGTGCATCTGCCAAACCAAAGAACCTTGACCACCAAGCAAGGCGAATTCCAAGTAAATTAGAATTAAAGGAATCAGCCAGCGACCGCGAAATAGGATTAAAAAACCAACCGGTAACAATGCGCCGATAATTAATTCCACTTGATTGAGATTAAACAAATTGGCAATAATGTTTTCATAATATCCGAAGAATTTATTGCCGCCATTATTGATGATTGAAATTATTCCCATTGAAACAGCGAAATATGCGCCACTTAAAATTACCGTCAACAAACTGAATTTACTACCATGCAACTGTCGATTGTTTTTTGTTAACAAGAACAAACCAAGCATGCCGGTTAATAATGAAACATCCTCACGGAGAAATAAACAAAAAAGCAAAAAAACAATAAAACAAGAAAGCAATTTTTTCTCGAGAGACCAGAACAGCAACATAATCCCTAGGGGCAACAAACATAGTGGAGAGAATTCAAAAACTGACTGATTCCACAAATATGGGTTGAATAAATAAGCCAAACCTATGAGTAACGATAGGCTGGGCGACAGTTTTTTCTTGGCGAGAACGAAAAACAGGACTCCGCTTAAAACTAAAAACAAAACTTGTTCAATAATCAATAATAAGGGAGACTCAAACAACAAAAAATCCGGTAACCATAACAACAAAATCGGTGAAAAATGGTCGCCCAAGTAATTTGTTTGTTGAATTGATGAATAGAAAAAGTTGCCTTGACTGGAATGTTTCAATACATCGGTAAAGATTCCCAAGTCTAAGGCGTTATATTGAAAATTAAAATATTTAAACGTTACAATTACTGACAACAAAACAAATACCAAAATGGCGATTGAATAAAATATCTTTTGATAATGTTTGTTAATAAAAACTGAAAGTTGTTTCATACTAAGTAGATTATATCATGTTCATCCTTGACACTAAAGTGTCTGATATAAATTTTTTATAGGTTAGTGCTACGAATGACGTATTTGCTACGAATCAACGAATACGGAATACTTTTGATAAATTGTCAGTTTAATTAATTATATTCGTAGATACGTAGCTGATTTGTTATTGGTAGGAACAAAAAAGCTCCGGGCGGTTACCAGAGCTTGAGACATCGTCGCTTTATGACGAGTAAATTTCTTTGATATACATTTTACGAGAGAACCTACCAATTACGAAATCCACTTTCGCGGGAGAACCATTAATTGCGCTGTCATAACAATCCTGACTCACACCAACCGAATCTTGTAGTCCATCAACTTCAACACAGACAGACCAACTAGCTGGACAATAAATCGGCGTCATTGTAGTAACCCCATTACAGGTATTGCTAACATAGGTAGTATGTGCAGGTGAGTAACTTCTGCCAACGATTTGACCTAATCCTTGCATTCGAGGCAAAAACCAAGAATCAACAGCAATGAAGATCCCCCAAAAAATCATCGCCAGACAAAATAGGCTCACTAAAACGATGATAACAAAGAGGACCGTACCGAGAGGCCAATCCTTTGCCATCCTGATCATGTCTTCAATAAACCATCTCAAACTCGGATGATTGGCTAAATCTAGCATCCTCGCCTCCTTTGTGAAGGTGCTGGGTTCGCAAAACTAACTAATAAATATATAACATTTAAAAACATTTGTCAACAGCAAGTATCCAAATTTTATTTAATTTTAGATAAAAATATACACAATAATCTAATTCATTATAAGTAGCTTATCATAGTGTCAGCCTTGACACTAAAGTGTCAGATATGAATTTTTATAGGTTAGAGCTACGAATGACGTATTTGCTACGAATCAACGAATACGGAATACTTTTGATAAATTGTCAGTTTAATTAATTATATTCGTAGATACGTAGCTGATTTGTTATTGGTAGTAATAAAAAAAACCCCGACCAAACGATCGAGGTTTTAAAAGATTTTTTATTACGGATTGGAAGGAGTCCCAGTAGCCTTGATAACTTGAGAGATAACGAAAGTGGAAATACTGTAAGCAGCCAGCATGAGAATCATACCAATGGCGGCGTTCTTGATCATAGCTTTTCCTTTTTTAACACCTTCATCACCACCGGTCATATACAAATAACCACCCCAGATGATATAAACCACCATCAAAATACCGAGGAAACCGAGCACGACGTTGATAAGATTACCGATCATTTCCGGCAAATTGGTAGTCGGCGCTCCGCTTGGACCATAAATACCTTCAGCGGTGGTGTTCAAATTTTTCTCAATGTCTAATTGCGCGAACGCGACTGGAGCCACGAGCACGAAGCACAGCACTAAAGCGAGCACTGCACCAAAAACTTTTTTCTTCATAGCTATAAATTAATTATTTATATTTAAGTTAAATAAGCGGCGGCGGTCAACTGTCTGATAACATAATATGAGATTGAATAAGCGGTTAAACAAATGATTAATCCAATTACGGCATTTTTAATCATGGCCTTTCCTTTCTTCACACCTTCATCACCACCAGTCATATACAGATACCCACCCCAGATGATGTAAACGACTAATAGAATTCCCAAGAAACCTAGTGCCACGTTGATAATTCTTCCAATTAAAACCGGGAGATAAACAGCATCAGTGGTGCCGTAGGCAGAATTTCCCAATTGCCCATTTGCACTGTTAATATCTTCAGCTAACGAGGCGGCGAGCACTGGAGAAACTAGCATGAAACAAATAATTAATGCACTGACAATTCCAAATATTTTTTTCATATATTTATTGTCCTTCAGTCGCGGCTTTCACCATCCAGGAGATAACGTAACTCGATATGGAGTAGGCCAAGAGCATTATGACTAAACCGATTATACCATTTTTTATCATGTCTTTAGCCTTGGTGGTCATAGCAGGATCACCACCGGCTTGCATATACTTATATCCAGCTTGAACAATGTATACTGTTAAAACTAAACTGCAGATAACGATAATGGCTCTCACAATATTGCCAATCACCACCGGTAAATTCGCATTAGCAGAATCACCCATAGCCGCCGTACCGCCAGTTTGCAAAGTATTTTTTGCTGTTGTAAATGGGTTTTCAGCTGCCAATGCAATACTAGATAAAAACATAGTTAGTATTACTGCCAGCGAAAAACCAATTAAAAACTTTCGCATAAATTTTTATGATCCTTGAATTTTTATAATTAAATTGAAAATATAAGTGGAAGCTGTGTATGAAATCGCAATGATTACCACACCAATAATGGCGTTCTTCATCATGTCTTTGGCCTTTTGCACATTGGCTGGTACATCACCAGCAATCATCCACATAATTCCAGAGATAACAATGAGGATCATTAACACCAAACCGATCAAACCCAACGCAGCATTTATTATCGTGCCAATCATAGTTACTAAATCTGTTTTTCCCGTATCATAACCAGCCGCAGTAGCAGTATTAGTTAAACCAGTGCTATTGGGATCAAAAGCTAAAGCGGAAAATCCAAACATTAATATTCCCAGAATTGAAATTGCCAATACTTTTTTCATATTAAAAGTTTTTGCCTAAAGTTGCAATAATAAAATTTGTCCCTGCGTAACTTAAAACTATCACAATCACACCAATGGCTGAATATATCATATAACCCTTGGCTTTCTTCAATGTGCCAGTATCACCAGCCGAGGTCATAAACAAGAAACCACCGTAAAGCATTAACAGGAAAAACAACATACCAACAAACGAAATAATTATATTTAAAAAATATCCGACTTTATTTTGCACCAAGGTGGTAGAACTTGCATCCTTATATTCTTTATCTTTACCAAGTAAATTCGCCGCATCTGCTGCATCATTCAAACCAGAAAGTACTGGTGGAGTGCCATCGTCAGCTGGAGGAGTGGCAGGTGGAATTGTTTGCGCCAATACCAAAACCGGCAAACAAAACATTACACTGAATATAATTAAAACTATCAATTTCTTCATAAAGCTTTCATCAACTGACAACATTGAACATTGATCATGGATCATGGATCATTGATCACGGGAAACATATGTTGAACAAGGTCACCAACTGATGAAAGCGGCAGAGATGAACTCCGCCGCGAAATAACTAGTTAGTCGCTGCGATATTAAATTGACCGATAACAAAGGTCGTAATAGCGTAGGCGCAGAGAATGATAGCTAAACCAATGACGCCGGAGATAATGAAACCTCGAGCTTTTTTGGTCTTGGCATCTTCACCACCGGAAGTCATATACATGAAACCACCAGCGAGCACTACGGCTACAGCGATGAGGCCCAAGAAGCCCAAAGCGGTGTTGATAAGGTTACCAGCAGTCGCCTTTAAATCCTTGGAACCGAGTTCGAGAGTCTTGCCTACTGAATTGACACCAAATGGGTCATCAGAAGCAAACACTGGAGTGACGCAAATCAACGCCACGAGCACCAATGCGAGAGACACGCCTAAAAATTTCTTTGACATGTGTTTTATTTTTAATTATTTATCTTTATAGTTATCGACCTTTGAATAGCTATATTATACACTATTTTATTAAAGCTTGGAAATCACAAAGTTCAAAACTGCGAAACTGGCAAAAACCGCCAACAAACCACCAATCGCCCATACTATGGTGCTCTTGGCTTCGGTTAACTTCTTCTGATCACCAGCACTGGTCATATATTTGAACCCAGAGAAGACAAACATGGCCAAAGCTAAGCTACCAATTAAACCTAATATTATCTTCAACGAAGCACCGAGGATTTCAGACACTCTTTTGTCAGGACTGACAATCTGAGTTGCCGAAGCAATCGTTGATAATTTGGCTTTTATATCTTTCAATAACTGAGAATCTTCTTTGGTTTCACCAGTTTGACCGGGTGTGGTAACGGGAGAATCGGCTTTTACCGCCGTACACTTTGTTCCTTGCTCCATCTTCCCAGATAATGTAAAGACATCAATACAAATCTTTTCTGCTCCTGCTCTATCAGTACTCTTGTTTATATCATTACACTTATTTGTGTGCGGGGCGATTCCTTCACTCAAACAAAGATTTTTAATTTTCAAAATATCCGAAGGCATGCTTTGCACAATCACTTTAATAACATTTGAGCCACCAAAACTAGAGGTCACTGTCACACTGGCACTACCATAATTTTCCGAAGCAATAGTTACAGCGGCCGCACCTGTGATAGTATCTGTGGTTTGACCGTCAAACTTGACGACAGTTGTTCCATCTAACTTCCAATCAAAGGTAGCACCGGCCATATTTGAAGCACCTGTTAATGTTACTTTTTCAGGCGTTCCACCAACTGTAAAATTTAAATATGCCGTGGTTTCTGTTTTACTGTTTACCGATATTGAAACTAAATCCTTTTCTGGGTAAGAAACAAAGTCCTTAAAAGCATTTTCTGGTTTATATGCATCCTTGCAAAAACTATCCATGGACTGTCCTTTTAAGAAATTGCTGTAATAAACATAGAACCAATATTTCACCATGGCTTGGGTACTTGGAACCAGTGCTTTCGATTTTGCTACAAAATCAGTGGCCACAGCATCGATAGTCTGAGCAGACGAAAACATTGGATCAAAAGTTCCTAAAGGAAAATTCGTTTCGTAGAAAATCGTTGATTTCGTACCATCTAAAATCCACTGTCCTTCATGTGGAGTAACACTTGCCAGATATTTAACATCCGAACCGTCTGGTTTAATCGCGCAACTGGCAAAATAATCATAAACCACATTTTCCCACTCATCACTGTCCAACATTTTAAGCCCTACCACATTATCATGTTGAGTTTTATATTTTTCGACACAGGCTGCTTGATTCTCTGGGCCACTAACTGAAAAATAATTATATGTCAGATCCATGCCTTTCTCCGCCCATAACTTTTGCGCGCAAAAGGAATAACATGACGTTTCATTTGAAACAGATGAATCATGAAAATCTGCCACAGTTGCTTCCTTTCTTATATGACAGCAACAATTATCTGCCAACGCCGCCGTAGCAATTAAATTTATCGCGAAAAAAGTCGCGAGGCTAAATAGAATTTTTGTTTTAAATTTCATATTTATTCATTTCCGCCGGAGGCGGATCCGCCTTTGGCGGAGAACATTGACCAAGGATCATTGATCAAAGAAAACTACTAAAAAATAATATTTGTAGATTTGTCCCCGCTTCTCGCGAGAGGCGGGGTGTGGTAGATTTGTGGATTCGTGGTCTTTATCCGGCTAACGCTTCGATCACCATCGTTAAAAGTACTCCGGACAACAAAGCAATTACTAAGCCAGTAGCCGAATAAACCAGGCCTTTTTTTGCAGATTCAAGTTCTTTGGTCATCGCCCCGCTTAGGATATACCTAATACCGCTAACCACAAAGCCCAGCAAAGCTAACGCACCAGCCAAACCCAGCAAAAACCTGGAGATAACAACTATCGTTTCTTCCACAGTAGTTAAATTACATGTTTCTAAGTTTCCGTCCTTACAACCATCTGGAACCAAACCGGCCGCACTTACTTGAGTAACGAAAATAAAGCTGATTAATAGAATTGCGAATAATCTTTTCATAAATTTTCTACGAATGACATATTTGCTACGAAACAACGAATATAATTTTCCAATTTGTAGATTCGTAGCCGATTCGTTATTGGTAGGATCTTCTCTACCTATCTAAGAGTCTGCTGTACCTTGCCAACGCCCAACTCAAGAATTTCCCTGGTTTTATAATTACCGGTCAAAACCTGATCAATCATCTCGCCAAAAATCTTGGCAGCGGCACGTTCATCTTTACCCCGATACCAACTCTTGGCCGTCAAAGTTTGTTCTGTAAAAATTGCCAAGTTTTCATCAGCTACACCTTTATCATATAGTTCTCGCAAGGCTGATGGTCTTTGAGCTTTAGTTAAATATTTTTCTGCTTGATCTTTTGATGTCATGAATTTAATAAAATCCCAAGCATAATCAATATTTTTTGATTTTTTTGAAACACTGTAAACCCAGTAATTAGCATAATTAACAGTATCATAGCCTTGCACTTGTAACATCGGAGCCACTTCCAGATTTAACTTTGGCGCCTGTGCCTGAATCACCTGCTTATCATAGGCATAACCGATATAGTAAGCAGCCTGGCCACGAATAAAGGCTTCGCGTGCGTTTGGCATTTTGTCGTTCCAAGTATATGAACTTAAAATCGGATCAGCAAATTGTGTATAAAATTCTAAAGCATTTAACCCTGGTGCTTGATTAACACCTTCTGCCGCCAAACCCTGAGGGATCTTGTCGAACTCCACCGTGCCATCCACAATCATATTTGCTCGCAGTTGCATCATTAACAAAGATAAAATATCAAAATAATTATCAATATTAGTCGATGTGCCCAAAGGTATCGCAGCTAATAAAACATTATTATCTAAATCTAAACGACGAATTTTTTCTACTTGAGCCTGTAAATCAGTCCAATATTTTACCGGACTGGCGATGCCGGCTTTATCCAAAATATCTCGATTGTAATATAAAACTAAAGTATCTAAACTCAATGGCAAGCCAAAGATTCGTTGCGTAATTTTTGGATTGTCAGCATTACCCTCGTTAAAAGGCAAAACAACATCAGACGTGACAGTATCTCCAAACATGGTTTTAACTTGGAGCGGAGAAAGCATCTTTACCGGTTGCATTTCCGTGACATACTCTTGTTTAACTGAACCCTTTAAAACTCTGAATGGCAAAGTCACGCTTGCCGGCATAGGAGCCATAAGCGGTTGGTATTTCTGTGTCCAAGTATTATGAACTGCAAAAATATCAGGACCTTCGTCCAAAGCAAAACCATTTAATAATTCACTTTCATATTCCTCTGGAGATAATTGGCGGAATTCAATGTTCACATTGGGATGAATCGCTTTATAACCTTGCAACAACTCAGAATAGTTTTCAGTATTATCATGAACCATCCACATTTTCAAAGCAATTTTTTTTGCCCCAGCTTGTTGAGCTGCAGCATCACCACCCTTGGTACAGCTGGCACCACTGGTAATTAAAAAAGTGAACAATAGGAAGATTGATAAGATGCGTAGTTTCATATATTACCGATCTACGGATTAGTTACGGATATTACTGATAATCACCGATTAACATTTCATATTCGTAGATTCGTAGCCGATTTGTTATTGGTAGTATTATTTTAACTTTAACCCTTTCAAATACTTTTTAAATTCCGGCGCAATGTCTGGTCGGCGCAAAGCCATTTCAACATTAGCTCGCAGGTAACCAAGCTTGGAACCAGTATCATAATAAGTGCCTTCAACTTTCTTGGCATAAACCGCTCTCTCTTTCATCAATTTTACAATCGCATCCACCAACCAAAGCTCACCACCCTTACCCAGCTTAGTATTTTCCAAAACATCAAAGATGTCAGGTGTTAAGATATAACCACCAACTGAACCGAGTAATGACGGCGCTTTCAGGGGCCCTGGCTTTTCCACTAACTTCTTGACTTCATACGTATTCTTCGATAATTCCACACCATCAATAACACCATATCGGTTCGTTTCTTCTTTATTAATATCAATCACCGTCAAAACCGGATCCTGATATTTCTCATAAGTTTCAATTAACTGTTTCAATCGAGGTCGATGTGGACATTGCCAAAATTCATCGCCCCACAATACGGCAAATGGTTCGTCACCAACAATACTTTTCGCGCACAATACAGGAGTACCATTACCATACGGGCCTTTTTGTCTAATGAAAATAAAGTTCGCCATGTCAGCAATTTTTTTCAGCTCTTCCCTCTCTTTATCCTTACCGGCGGCTTTTAAAAAATGTTGAATTTCAAAACTATAACTAAAGTGATCTTCCACTGCTCGTTTACCACTGCCGGTAACTAAAATAATATCGGTAATCCCCGAAGCCACACACTCTTCCACCACGTATTGAATAATTGGTTTATCAACAATAGGCAACATTTCTTTTGGTTGCGCTTTGGTAGCTGGCAAAAACCGAGTGCCATAACCGGCGACTGGTATAACAGCTTTACGTATTTTCATATATAAAATTCCTCAATTCAAATAAATAAGTTCAATATTATTATAGCACAAAATACCAAATTAACTTAATTAAAAAGTGAATAAGTAGTGAAATCAAGTTTAAAATATCCGTAATCATCTGTAATACCTGTATTTATCCGTAAATCCGTCATGTCATACGACATGACTGGCATATCGAATGATATGCCGTAATAATCAAAAACTCCCCATTACTGGAGAGTTCTTGGAGAAATATAATCTGTAGATTAATTTCGAGGAGCTGAAGGTCGCGCTTCAGAAACATTGATGTTGCGACCGTCGATGGTGTAGCCATTGAATTGGCTGATAGCATTTTGCGCTTCTTCGTCCGTTGACATTTCAACGAAGCCAAAGCCGCGGCTGCGGCCGGTTTCGCGATCTGTGATCACGGTCGCTGACACGACGTTACCTGCTTGCGAAAATAACGCTTGCAAGTCTTCGCTCGTAGTCTTGAAGGGCAAACTACCGATGAATAACTTTTTCGCCATACTTGGATGGTGTAATAATTATTGTTTCAACCGACTGGATAACTTCTTATCCTGCCGACCTATCCAATAATTGTAATCAACTTCCCGTCGACCTTATTGTCCACCCAAATATAACATATAACAAAGACAATAATCAGGAACTTTTTAACTGGTGCAATCAGAGGGACTCGAACCCCCAGCCTCCTTGATTCGCCATGTCTTACGACATAACAAAAAGCCAAGAAGACTTTCCAGTTGCAAACCTGTCGATCGACAGGCAGCTATGACTGCTTATTTATTGGTGCAGCCAGAGGGACTCGAACCCCCAACCCCTTGGTTCGCCGCGTCATTCGACACGGCTTGAAGCCAAGAAACTTTATCCAGTTGCTTGCCCTGTCGCATGACAGGGAGCTATGACTGCCTATATTTAATTTGAACTAGCAAATCTCGTATTTGTTGTCTTAACAACCTTTTACCTTCAGTAGTTTTTAAAAATTTCTCCCTACGAACAGCATCAGATTTCAATCGATAAACTTCATAATGTATTAATTCTAGTGGTAACTTTCCCTTTGTTGAATCTACCTTACCAGTCTCATGTTGCTTCAATCGTTTCGTTAAATCTTCAGTTTCTCCTGTATACAACGTATTATTATTTAGATGTAGGATATATACATAATGCATATTAACTGGTGCAGCCAGAGGGACTCGAACCCCCAACCCCTTGGTTCGAAGCCAAGTACTCTATCCAGTTGAGCTATGACTGCCTATACTCTAAATAACAAACATTTTTATTTAATCGTATTCTACCATATTAATTTGGTTTATGCAATCCAGGAGCTCAAAAATTCTAAATCCTAAATTCTAAGCACTAAAGATGGTTTTTACCGATTGCTTTGTTGCTTTTTTGATTTCTTAATTTTTTCCAAAAACTACACTCCCCAACCCTGCTTTTCAAGGGCTAATCGAGCGGCCGCTTCTTGGGCTTCTTGTTTACTGGAACCAGTGCCGGTAGCTAATAATTCTTTGTTAACGTAAACACCCACTTCAAAAGTCTTCGCATGATCAGGACCTTCTTCGCTTAAAACTTTGTAAACAGGTGTAGAACCAGAATGCTCCTGCGCCTGTTCTTGAAAATGTGTTTTGGGATCCATGTACAATTTCTTGTCCAAAATTTCTTTTAATTCTGGTAATAAGAAAGTATGCACAAATTCTTTTGCTTCTTTATAGCCTTGATCTAAATAAATAGCTCCAGTCAAAGACTCAAAAGTATTGGATAAAATATAATTACGCGCTTTTCCAGTATCTTTCTGTTCTCCTTTGCTTAACAATAAAAATTCTTCCGCTCCAATCATTTTGGCAATCTTGGCCAACATAGTGCCATTTACCAAACTAGCGCGCCAATTGGTCAACTCGCCTTCCGGATTTTTGAAGGTTGAATATAAATGTTCGGTTACAATTAATTCCAAAACTGCGTCACCTAAAAATTCTAAACGCTCATTGTGTTCCAAGGGAAAATCACGATGCTCATTTAAATACGAACGGTGAACAAACGCTTGTTGCAGCAATTCTTTGTTTTTAAATTTCACTTTGATGGCTTTTTCAAAAGCCGTAAATTTATTTTCTGACATAAAAAAACCGACATCATTCCATTACGCCGGTGATCGTCTCCTCTTGATTTTAGCAAAAAATAACAATCAACCACGTAAAAGAATAATTTACGTGCACGCAAAGAATAACAAGAGTTAAACTTATTCCCCTTTGCCTGCTTAATTATTTAAAAAACTAACTATTTATCTTCTTTGGGTACTTTTGCTGTCTTTTCAATCTTTTCTTCTGCCACAACTGGAATTTCAGCCGCCACTTCTGGTTGCTGTTCTTTGTCCTCTGTTTTCAAAACATTACCCAAATTCTTATATATAGAACCTAACACGCCATTTACAAATTTTCCAGATGAATCACCACCAAAATTCTTGGCCACTTCAATAGCTTCATTGATAGCCACTTTTGATGGAACGTCTTGGTCAAAGACCAATTCGTAAATTCCAATACGCAAAATATTGCGATCAACATTCGTGATCTGATCCAATGGCCATTCTGGAGCATATTTTACAATATACCCATCAATGTCCGTGATATTTTTTAATACGCCGGTGATAATCTTCTTGGTAAAAGTTTGATCCGCTTCTTTGGTCGAAAACTCGGTGTAATCATAGTCAATAATCTGCGGCATCTTACCCTCAGCTGACTGACGAAAATCCCACTCATAGAGAGCTTGCATGGCCAAAGTTCGAGCTAAATGGCGATTGGACATAAGGTACAAATTAATATTTTTAACGTATTACAAGCATTATTATACACTATTTTTTAAAAAATTGCAAGTTTTAGAGGTAAATTTAGCTTATTTTAGTGCTACTGATCTACAGATACCTACAGATACTACCGATAAAACAACAAAAACTATCATTTTATCTTATCCGTAGTATCCGTAGCTCATATATTATTCAATCTAAAAATTCGTAACATCCGTAGTCCTATTATTGGCTCTGTATAATAAACAAAAAACACCGCCTTTTCGACGGTGCAAAATTAAATGTTAATCAATCGGAATTGCTCTCCAAAGGAACAAGAAATGGGCTCACTGCTATTAAATCTAGCGATCAGGTCGTCTAATTTACGTTGACGAAGAACAACTACAAACGGTAAATCATAATCTTGAAAGGTGAAATGAATAACCAATACATTATCGACCAACTCATTGGTGAAGTTTTCATCAATGAAACACGCTAAGCGAACGGCGGTCATCCTGGCTCTATTTAATTCATCACCGTTAATTAGACGTAACCGGATAGGAATAGCTTCATCAATTGCACGTTCAAACGCTCTCTTGAGTTTTCGTTCTAATTCAACCGCTTGAGTTCGAATTTCAACACAAAGCTGGGCATCACGATCATTCGAGTAGTCTCTCGGGTTATTCTCGCCAGGATACAACATGATGACCTCCCTCTCGGTTGTGGGAAGGATTTATGATTAAACGTTAACAGCTCTGACTCTTTCTGAATTCAATCCACAAATGGGTTCACCTTTTTCAAAATTATCAAAGACTTTATCTAATTCATCCGTAGTGCCTTCAAATTTGAAAGAACATTGTTGATTGGCTAATTCAAAATTGACTTGAGCATGACAAACTGCGCCAACGAACCAAACTTTGCCCAACGAAACTTTTGACACTTCAGTTAAAACCAGAGACATGGGATGATGACCTTCGTAACGCCAAGAGACTTTACGTTGCCAACATTTATTCAGACGTTCCATCAATCGTTCGCGAATACTTTTTTCAAAAGCATGATTCAATTCACATTGTTCAATCTCTTTTTCATCTTCCGACAACCGAGCGCACTTACAGCACTTAAACGCCGGGACTTGAAGCATGCAGTCCTCCGTTTTGGTTTGTGATACGCATCTCTTTATTCTCTTCTTCAAAATTGGTATACTATAACTATCAAGAGCTTAACATGCCGAAGGCATTTATGCAAAAACTCAAACTGGTGATAAATTGGTTAATTGTTTTGGTGATAGTTTTGCTACCATTTCAAACTCGATTTATTATTCCCAATCAAAACTGGCCGCAAATTGAATATTTGTCCCTGTCTTTTTATTTTACTGAAATACTCATAGCGCTTGTAATAATACTATCCACCATCCGCTTATTATTAACCCGAAAAGAACGTTCAAAAACTCATCGTTTTGCTTTATTGCTTTCTTGCTTTCTTGCTTTCTTACTCTTCTCCAACCTTTCACTCTTCCACACTACAAACTACGATCTATATCTTCAAAAAATCACTTGGTTAATTCTGAGCACTAGTTTTTGTTTATCAATTCTAATTAGCCAAATCGAGAGGCCTCGTTTATCGTTTGCTCTCATAATGTCAGGAGTCATTCAATCTTTGTTTGCTATTCAACAACATATTTCTCAAAAAGTTTTTGCCAGCAAATGGTTAGGCATGGCCACTCAAACACCTGATATTCAAGGCGTGCCAGTAATAATTGGCGAATCAGGCAATAGAATTCTTCGCGTTTTTGGTAGCTTCCCTCACCCAAACATACTCGGCGGCTTTTTGGCTTTAACTCTAGTTATCAGTATTTGGTATTTAATCAAAGAAAAACATAATAACTGCTGGCTTTGTTTCTTTATCGTTGTTCAATCGCTGGGGTTGTTATTTACATTTTCTCGAAGCGCTATTATCGCCGCTGTCGCTGGAATCATAACCATTATGATTATTGGATTAATAAAAAAAATCCCCAGAGCATTTACCACCGGACTCGCCACCATAATCTTATTAACAATTCTTAGCAGTTATATTTTTCAATTTATTCATGTTTCTATCTCCACTCGTTTTAATTCAATTAATCCTATTCAAAAACAATCACAGATAGAACGCGTTGATCAATACAAAGAATCGTTTATTATTTGGAAAAATAATTGGTTGCTCGGTGTCGGGTACGGCAACTATATTCCAGCCTTGATTAAACAATTCCCCAAGCACGAACATTGGTGGTATCAGCCAGTTCATAATTCTTTGTGGTTAATGATAATTGAAGGCGGTATTGGTCTTACTATTTCTTTGATCACACTGCTTTATTTAATATTTAAAAAGATTAGGTCAGAGAACTTTCTATTTGTTTTGCCCACACTCATTCCGTTATTCATACTTTTATTACTCGACCATTATTTATATAGTTTCTATTTTGGAATAATGTTTACTGGTCTAATTTTTACATTTATTATCAAACAAAACCAAGGAGCTAATCATGAGCTTCCGAGTTGAGAGATCATTGACTTTTTTCCGCCAAAACTTTCTCTTGATTTTGAAAAGTAAAATTGTAGCCAACTTGTTCTTTCGTTTTTTTGAACCTTTTCAACGCGCTGATTTGAAATGCTATCTCGATTCCCTGTATCGCACGCTGTGTGTCAGAGAGAACTTCATTCAACTAGTTGATAAACATGAAAAACGTTATGGCTTTGAGACACCGGAAGAACTGGTAAAGTTCAAACAACGCGCCCAATCTCAATACAAAGACATGCTGAAAATGTTGCAAAATGAACAAGAATATCTTATTTCCCGCGGAATTTCACTATCACTAAGCAAAGCGCTGGCCATTATCGTTCTCGGAGAATAGACAACCTAAACCGGTTGTCCCGTCCAAATCCTTCCAAAAAATTGAGGCGAGGATCCCGATACAATCGGGATTTTTTATTATATTTATCCTCATTTTACCCACGAAATAACCATTGCCAAGACTCTTGACATGTGGTAAAGATGTATTACAATATTCTGTGTAATTAGCAGTCTTAGGTATTAAGTGCTAAGCTAGGGACTAGTGACCAGGTATCAGAGACTAGATTTATTCATACGCTTACACCTAGGCGCTAGTCGCTTGTCCCAAAACTATTAATCAGCGATTACTCCCCTGCCAATCTACATAAGTAAATTCGCACGGGGAAGTCAATCCAAAACAAATATGTTAAAACCATTAAATGATCACGTGATCGTCAAACCACTTTCTTTGGAAACAAAATCCGAAGGTGGCATTATCATTCCGGATACTGTTAACAAAGAAAAACCAGAACAAGGTGAAGTCATCGCTGTTGGTCCGGGTAAAAGAAATGACAAAGGTGAATTGAACGCGATGTCAGTCAAAGTCGGAGACAAGGTCGTCTTTACCAAATACTCACCAAACGAAGTTAAAATTAACAATGAAAAATACTTGGTGCTGTCCGAATCAGACATTCTCGCCATTATTGAATAAATTTCTACCAATAACGAATCTACGAGACATTACGAATTTACGAATTTAATACGAATTTTTACGAATTACATATCCGTAGAATCGGTAGTATCAATCCGTAACATCCGTAGCCTCGTATTATATAACTTATGTCAAAACAGATAATTTTCGACGAAGCCGCTCGCAAGGCTTTAAAAAATGGCGTAGATAAACTCGCCAATGCAGTTAAAATCACCTTAGGTCCGAAGGGAAGAAATGTAGTCCTCGATAAAGGCTTTGGTTCTCCGTTAATTACTAACGATGGGGTAACTATTGCGAAAGAAATTGAATTAAAAGATAAATTTGAAAATGTTGGTGCTTCGTTAGTTAAAGAAGTAGCAACAAAAACCAACGATGTTGCTGGTGATGGAACCACTACTGCCACTTTATTGGCACAAGCGATGATAACTGAAGGTTTGAAGAATGTGGCGGCCGGCGCTAACCCTATGGTAATTAAGCGCGGTATTGAGAAAGCGGTCAACGTTGTTATCCATGCTTTGAAAAGTAATTCCAAACCGATTTCCAACAAAGAAGAAATTGCGCAAGTCGCTTCTATTTCTGCCAATGATGCCGAGATCGGATTAATCATTGCCGAGGCCTTAGAAGAAGTGGGCAAAGAAGGAGTTGTCACAGTTGAAGAGTCTCAAACATTTGGTATCGACAAAGAAGTAGTTAAGGGTATGCAGTTCGACAAAGGTTACCTCTCACATTACATGGTAACAAACAGCGAACGCATGGAAGCGGAATATAAAGATACTTTTATTTTGATCACTGATAAAAAAATCTCCAGCGTATCTGAAATCGTTCCAATTTTAGAAAAAGTAGCGGAACACGGCAAAAAAGAATTGGTAATTATTGCCGATGATGTTGATGGTGAAGCTTTAGCGACGTTGGTAGTTAATAAGTTACGCGGAATCTTCCACACCTTAGCTATCAAAGCTCCGGCTTTTGGTGATCGCAGAAAAGAAATGTTAAATGACATTGCTATTTTAACTGGCGGCAAAGTTATCTCTGAAGAAGTCGGATTGAAACTTGAAAACGTCACTGTCGATATGCTTGGCCAAGCTGGTAAAGTCATTGCCACCAAAGAAAGCACTACCATTGTTGAAGGTCGTGGCAGCAAAGAAACTATTGAAGCGCGCGTCACTCAAATCAGACAAGAAGCAGAAAATTCCACTTCAGATTTTGACAAAGAAAAATTACATGAACGCTTAGCCAAATTAACTGGCGGTGTGGCTGTTATCAAAATCGGCGCGGCTACAGAAACTGAAATGAAAGAAAAGAAGTTACGAGTTGAAGATGCGGTAAATGCAACCAAGGCGGCGATTGAAGAAGGTATTGTGGCCGGTGGTGGTGTAGCTCTCATTCGCGCGGCAGTTGAATTAAACAATTTACAAGTAAGCAACGATGAAGAACGTGTCGGTGTCAATATTTTGCGCAATGCCTTGTATGAACCGGTAAAACAAATTGCTTTGAATGCTGGCCAAGATGGCGCAGTCGTTGCGGAAGAAGTAAAAAAATTAACAGGTAATATGGGTTACAATGCGGCAACAGATAAATATGAAGATATGGTCTTGGCCGGTATTGTTGATCCAACCAAAGTGACTCGTTCTGCATTACAAAACGCAGCTTCGATCGCGGCGATGATTTTAACAACTGAATGCGTTGTGACTGATGAACCGGAAGATAAAGGTTCTTGCAACCATGGCGGCAACCCAATGGGTGGCATGGGCGGAATGATGTAATTCTCAACTTCAAATATTCAAAAACTCAGTCGTAAGGCTGAGTTTTTGTGTGGTGTGGTATAATAGAATATGTGGTCACCAGTTACTTCTGACCCTCCCTTTAGGGAGGATAAAAAGCTCTATCCCCCACATAAATGTGTGGTCACCAGTTACTTCTGACCCTCCCTTTAGGGAG
>CAZQEI010000001.1:113107-160350 GCA_964592195.1 uncultured Gammaproteobacteria bacterium
CTGACCCTCCCTTTAGGGAGGGAACAAAAGCTTTATCCCCCACATAAATGTGTGGTCACCAGTTACTACTGACCCTCCCTTTAGGGAGGGAACAAAAGCTTCATCCCCCCACCTGAAGGTGTGGTCACCAGTTACCAGTTATCAGGTAACCCTACATATAGGAAAAAACATTTATGAAATATCAATTTATTCCAGAAAATAAATATTTTATTACTTATTCTATAGACAGAAAGCATGCTCCGCCTTTTAATGACATTATTAAAGAAATTATCTATAAATATTTCACTGACCAAGTTGAGGTATTTGCTATTATCAATGATCATGTACATTTTATAATTGATACAACAAGTAATAATGATGTTAAATCTTTTCTAAATAAATTTTCTGGGGGTAGTGCCTTTGAAATTAACAAATATTTAAATCGTCGTGGAAAATATTGGCAAAAATATCACACTACCCCAATCTACTCCGACTCCGCCTACCAAAAAATCGTCCTGTATATTCTCGGCAATCCAATTCGTCATGGTGTGGTTCATTCATTTGATGAATTATACAATTACAAATATTCCAGCTTCAAAGATTACTGTAACAGCACTGATAGAGAATTGGTGGAACAACAAATATTATCCAACTTGGAAATTAAGTTAAATCAAGACGAAGATAGCTTTATCCAAAGCCTTTCAACTTTACCATCAAAACAAGATTGACATATTATCACCATTCATTTAAACTGAATAAATACTTTTGTCCCTTAAACAAACAGATGGAGGGAATGGCCATGGTGATCAATCAACCGAGCCTGACCGCCTTCAAAACAATTCAATTGCACGAAATCGGTGGTTCACGCCATTATCGCGGTTTTCTTGAACATCTTGTTGATACTTTTCCAATTGTTACAAAAATACCCGCTGGCGACGGCTCCCAATTCAACCCACTCAGATTAAACGACGAACAAATGGTTATTTATACCACTGAATCGTCATATCATGAAGTCTATGTTTTCAGAGTTGAAATTATCGGGCAAAAAAGTCAAAGAGATTCCTACTTTTACTTATTCCACCTCGACAGTTCCACTCAACCATTAGTAATTAACGCTTACTTCTTCCGTGTTACTCCCAAGTTAGCGATTTTGACTACCAAGGATATTGCGAACTTAGCATCCATGATCGATGACAATTTCCTTTATGTTGAAAACATCAGAATGAATGAAAAGAAACAACCTTCACACTCTCCCAATCTGTGTTGTTTCTCATTAACTGATCACAATCTCCGCCAAGTCGCCCAATTTTTTCTCAACCTGATCAAGACCATTCGCTACGGTTAATCACATTGACTCGAATCTTCGAGTCTTTTTTAATACTTGACTCGTAGCAATTAATTTGGTTAAATGTATTTTCCTAAAGTTCTTTTACTCATTTCACCACCAAACAACTCGCCCTGATTGGCGAGTGAGGGGGCAACCATGAAAGAAAAGTCTGCTATGATTTGGAAATGTGAAGGACTTTCATTGACTAAACTTCATGATCTTACAACCTTTTTGCTGAGCCCGGAAAGGCCGACCGTTGTTTTCTGGGAGCCAGAAACTAAACGTTTTATGCAACAGAAAAGTGATGTAATCAAGTTGGTTGATATTCAAGTCGAGTCGACCACAGGATTGTTTACCGTCACAATTCAAATCAAAAGATCAGTCCGAACTTTGGCGATCCGAGAAGCCTATGTCATCAAGGAACCCAAAAATCGTCAATCTCAATCTGCGTCTAGAACTAGTTTGGCTCCTGTCCCTGATCACCAACACATGCCGATGAAGCATCTCGAAGTTAACCAGGAAGCTGGCCAAGTTCTGGACATGAACAAACTGATTGAAGCACTCACTATCGAACTCCCCTTAGCTGAAAGACATCTTACTGATTTGCGTAAGTTGCTCGGGAAAAAGGTTGTGGACATTTCCCAGGGGTAAAAACTGACCATTTGACTCGAAACTTCGAGTCTTTTTTATTATTGACAATAAATCGCATTTTTGATTAAATACATTATCAAACTGTTCCTTAACCCGGGCCAAGCCCAAACCATCGGAGGATGACATGAATAACAATGAATTTACTGTTTGGCAATGTGAAGGATTGAGCCTGTCTCAATTTGTGGAAGTGTTGAATAAATTTCAAAAGCTTGATAAGCCGACCGTTGTTTACTGGGAACCAGAATCAAAAAAATGTTTCCAGAAAAAGGTTGAAGCCCTGGTTATTACAAGTGTCCATTGGTCATTGGAAACCAACACTTACTGCATCACCATCAGAATCATGAATTTCTTGGAAACCTTGAGCTGTCGCCGAGCGTATATTCTGAAAAAAGTTGAGCCGCTGACTCGATTTGGTCATACTACGCAGCTGCCACATAAGCACGTTCTAAGTAAAGTTCCTGATCATGAGAATATGCCGGTGTCGAATTTGGAAATTTCCCGAGAATCAACATCTCAAGTCGACGTGCAGTCTATTGTTAACTCGATGACTACAGAAATGCCTTTGCCTCAACACTATCTGGATGAACTACGTGCTATTTTCAGCGATGATGTAAAGATCCACGATCAAAGCACGATTGATTAAAAATACAGACTCGAATTCTCGAGTCTTTTTCATTTAACAAAAAACTCCGTCGATAACGGAGCTACTTTTACTCTGGAGATTTCAAAGTCTTAATTCTGGCACGAAGATTCTTTTTATTCGACCAATAATAATCTGACAATTTTTCATAACCAAGCTTCTTCAAATAGTTCTGTGCGGCTTGCAAATCATTGAACGGACCAACAGCATCAATGGGTTGTTCGAAAACAATGATAAGCATGGTGTGCCTCCTTGAGAGTGGCTATTCACTCGTGATTTGGTTTGCAGTATCAGGGAAAAGTGGAGTTACCCCAAAGGCAGACTTACCATCAGTTAAAACCAAAACCTTTCTAACACTGTAAAAACCAGGACAAGCCAACTTCATTCGAAATGCTTTTGCCGCCTCTTCATTAAAAAGATACGCTTTTACACCCGTATCATAACCCAAATCACCGGCTTCAGTCTCAAAAACAGCAAAGGCTTCCACCAAATTGAATCCCATCGCAGTCAAATCTTGACCAACCAGTTGTTCAATCTTCACCGTTTCACCTCCCATGAGCCTCATATTGAGACTCGTTGTTGGTTGGGTTAAAAGAACTACGAATACTTAATATTATTCTAAATCTTGTAATCTGTCAATCGTTATCTTGTACGAGACAACAAAAAATCCTGCTTTGTTGCAGGACTTAAATTATTCAGAGAAGTTTTTGCGAAGGAACTCTTTCACATACTCATCACCACCATCACGCAGCTGCTTCCATTGCCA
This sequence comes from uncultured Gammaproteobacteria bacterium, assembly GCA_964592195.1. Classification (GTDB taxonomy): domain Bacteria; phylum Patescibacteriota; class Patescibacteriia; order UBA11705; family UBA11705; genus CAZQEI01. The sequence goes on from CAZQEI010000001.1 coordinate 116,471, forward strand.
GACTTCAGCCGCGCCGGCGCGCTTGAGGTATTCACGATTCCCCATGTTTCCACCCTTACAAAGAACCACAATTTGACATTCGGGAATGGCTACGTGCCACAATTTCACCAAATGAACAGTTGCCTCAACGTCGGGAAGATCAAGATTCAGAACCTGATCAACAATCAGCAACTTCGGCCGACTTGCTTTGATTTGACTCCAATCCAATCGAATTCCAGTACCAGCATCCGCTACTTGTGACAAATCAACGTTGGTATAGAAATTCAAATGACCGAGAGTATGAAAGACTTTCATCACAATTAACTCACAACTCGGGCGATCGGGAAATTTAGTCTTATCAACGAAACAATGAGGAGAAAGAACAAAGAAATTAGGTTTCAGCTTTGACATGGTTCCCTCCTAGGGGTGTGAGGTTAGAGCTACTTATAACGCCTGCCTGCGCAGGCAGGCATTTGCTACGCTTGCCCCGCATTCATTGCGGGGAATCTACGAATTGTTCTGATTCTATACGTAGATACGTAGCCGATTTGTTATTGGTAGAAAAACCTACACGCTGAATCGAAAAACACAAACATCACCATCTTTCATCATGTAAGATTTTCCTTCCAGATGTAACAAACCTTTTTCCTTGGCCGCGGCCTCACTACCGCAGTCAATCAAATCTTTCCAATTAATCACTTCCGCGGCGATGAAACCGCGTTCAAAATCCGTATGAATTTTCCCCGCCGCTTGCGGGGCCAAGTCTCCTTGGGTAATAGTCCAAGCTCTTGATTCCTTTGGACCAGAAGTAAAATATGTAATGAGATTTAATTTTTTGTAGGCTTCAACAATCACGCGATCCAAACCAGTCATTTCAATGCCTGTAGTATCCAAATATTCTTTCACTTCATCTTCATTCAACTCAGTTAAGTCAGCTTCTAACTTGGCGCAAATAGGAATCACGATTTCATTTTCCAGACCAGGAACATTTGCCGGTTTATTAATATCATTTTCATCAACATTTAAAATGTAAATCATCGGTTTAGCCGTTAAAAAGCAAAATGGTTTTAAAATCGCCCGTTCATCATCGGTCAAATCCATTTTGTTAATCAAAGTTCCATTTTCCAACTCAGACTTTACTCGCTCCAACAATTCAATTTCTTTCATGGCTTCTTTCTTTTCATTATCTCTCAAGCCTTTCATCTTACTATTAGCTTTTGGTAAATGACCAGCCAAGGTTGCTGTATCAGCAAAAATTAATTCCAGATTAATGGTTTCAATATCAGAAACCGGATCAATTTTATTGGCCACGTGAATAATATCTCCAGATTTAAAATCACGAACTACTTCGGCAATGGCATCCACTTCGCGAATGTTGGCCAAGAACTTATTTCCCAAACCTTCACCTGAATGCGCGCCACGAACTAAACCGGCAATATCAATAAATTCAATCGTGGTATTGATAGTTTTTTCTGAATTGGAAAATTTGGTCAACTCATCAATTCGTTGATCCGGCACTTTTACAATCCCCTTGTTCGGCTCAATAGTACAGAATGGATAGTTAGCAATATCAATTTGTTTCTTGGTCAAAGCTTTAAATAGCGTAGATTTACCCACATTTGGTAAACCGACAATTCCAATGGAAAAAGACATAAAATATAGTTTAATTCGTCATTATCATAGTAAAATTAGAGGGGAAAGTCAATCTTAGTCGTTGAACATTTCCGCCGAAGGACGGATCAGCCTCCGGCTGAGAACAAGGATCATTGACCCAGCTGCTCGCGAGCGGCTGGGTTGATCACTGAAAATAACCAGGAACAAAAGCAATCTCGTTGCTCTCGAGTATCATCCCCGTTGTTCCATGTTACGTGCTACGTGCTCTCCGCCAAAGGCGGATCCCGCTTCGCTGGACATGCTCGATAAAAAAACACCCACGATACCGCGGATGTTTTTATATAGCCTGCTGAAGTTTAGTTATCTTTTTTATTAAAATCGATGTTTAATCTAATACATTCTGGTTTACCAAGAACCATGACCAAGAAGGAAACTGAAAATTCTTTTTGTAATTCTTCAGGGTCGGGATCGACTCCAGAATCTGTCCATGCCACATACTTGGCCGTCAAAGTATCTACAATCTCGTCCTCAAGCCTTACGATTTCATCAAACTTTTCCGGATCTTCATCTCGAACCTCTTCCAACAAATTCAAGGATTCTAGTACTTCGCGCAAAGCCAAGGTTGTTTGTCTTTGTTTTCCAGGTTGTTCCAAGTAAATTAAAGCTCGGGTTTGATCTTTAAGTTTTTGAATATTTTCAATATTTTCCAGTTCTTTGGCTTCATCCCTTTCAGTTAATGGAGCATTCTCATCTATTTCCTCCTCTACTATTTCATTTCTCTTCAATCTACGAACTTCAGTCCGTTTCGGCACTGGTCCAAAAAGAATAGGCACAGCATCCAAGACAGAGTATCTTTCGACCTGCGTGCGCAAATCCATATCAGGGGTTACAGCAGTTGAACCTGCGGCCACAGCATCATCCGCCGCATCCGGATCAAGTTCGTGTTTCTCTCTCACTTCAATCGCTTTACTGCCAAACATGCGCGCAAAAATATTAAATTGTTTAATCTTCTCAGCGCCATCAGTAGCTAAGCCATCAGGCCAACCTTTTGATTGTGGGAAGAAACCTCCGAAACTTTGCAACAATTGATAAATATAATGCATTTCCGCCGGTTCTTTCGTCGAACGCATGACGTAGAACAAGAAAATATAATCATCCAAGTCACGAGAAAATCCACCAGCACGCCAGGCGTCAATAATTCTGGTTAAATGTCTGATAGACAAAACATTTTCTTTCAAAATTTTGTTGGGATCAGTCTCCCCGGTCGTACTTTGAACGTTCTTCGGGTAATACTCAGACTTAATCGTCTCACCATTAGAAATATTTTGGAGTAGACGAGCAATACGAGCCAGATCTTCAAACATGTTCTCAGGTCTTCTTGCTTGTCTGACACCCGCAGATTCAAAATATTGAGTTGGTAACAATAATTCACCAGAGTCATCCATCATTCTAATCAGTAACATTTGATATAACTCATTTTCGCTCTTTAATTTGCGGACCATAGCCGGCGGTTCATTATCAGCAATTCTATCTGTTCTATTTGGCAAGTAATCATAAGGCATGATATTCCAGCGAGATAAGAAGGCGGGATCCAATTTTTCACGTTTAGCAAAGAATGGATCACCTTCAGAACGCCAGTTACCGGTACCAATAACGCAGAAACCTTTTTTTACTCGAAATGGTTCTAGTCCAGGGATCATGGGAATAACTAATTGCCCCTCTTGATACGACAGTAAATCATTTAACAAAATTAAAATGTGGTGTGGGATAGCATTCATTTCATCAATAATCAAAGGGCGGCCTTCATACATGGCCTTGTAGAACTTACCCATATAAGGCACAGTTTCCACCGGTCTTTGCAAAGCTTTTAACATAGCTTCTTGGAAAGACTCCAACATAGTTGGATCCGGCTCATTACCTTCATTTCTTTTCTTGAAGTTTTCAGTCCACTGTTTTTTTCTATCTTCCATTTGATCCATCAAGGCTTCTACGGACAAAGCATTTGATTTTCTTTCAATCTTAATACCACCGATAATAATTTCTTCACCAATATCGCGAAACCCGCTGATCATCAAAGGCTCTTTTGCCATTTCGATTCGCTCTTTCCATTTTTTCAAAGCATCTTTATAGTCCTTATCATGCTCTTTGCCTTCTTCATAATCACTGCGTTTTGGTTTTGGGTGAGCATCTAATCCCGATTCAGCGTCGCCGGCAATAAATCTTTTTACATATGGAGCGCTTAATTTCTTTTGAGATAAATAACGAGCGACTTCAGTTTTACCTGTTCCTAAGTTACCATGAATAAATACAGGGGTAATGCTGGTAGCTCGAGTATCCTTATCTTTTACAGCAAACAACATGCGCTCCAAAACCGCTGCGCGTTCTTTTACATATTTAGTTTCAACTATTTTGCCACGAGTATTGAAGGCGCGTTTCATTTCATTGATTTTTTGCACACCTTGCAAAATAAAAGCTTCCGGATTTTCATTAGTAAAATCAACTAACTCCTGTTCCAAACTATCAATTTTTTCTTGAATCTCGTGTCTATTTTCCACCACGCTGGCCTCAACTCTAGGATTATCGCGACGATCTTTGTATTTTTCAATTTCCTCTTTTAAATGACTGACCTTAATAAAAGCTCTCCAGTATTCTTCTTTGCGAAACTGTTTAATTAATTTGAAACCTTCTCGGAAACTGGTATCTTGCAAAAGAGTTTGGCGTTTTTGACCAGCCGCCCAAAGAACTTTTAGGTCAGTTAAATATTCCTCTTTGGCTCCTTTCAGTTGCTTTCTGATTAAACTGGCCGCCATAGTATCACTATCCGTCGCATCTAGCTTGTCAGCGAAATCAGGTTTTCTGCGTTTTTCATCTTCTAACAATGCGGCATCGTCAATAAAGGCTAATATCTGTTCATCAGTGGTGCAGGCAGAAAGAGATTCGATGGTTAACTTCGGTTCTGCTTTCATAATTCTCTGCAATTTCTTCAATCGTTTATTGATATTTTGTTCTTCCTTAAACCATTGATTATAAAAATCTTCAGCCTCTTTTATTTGCTGAGCCGTGGCTTCATGTTCCTCGGATTGAATCTTTTCATAAAAACTCTTCCAATCATCTGGATCAAAATCTGTGCCAAAATCATGCATTTTACTTTGTGGTCGATCAAATTCAGTTTTAAAGGCGTGAGCGGCTTTAATTTGGTCGTTTTTCATATAGTCAATAAGTTTCATTGATTTCATCATTAGAGATAATCAATGGTATATAAATTTAAAATTAAACAAAATTAATCATCATCTTCATCCTCATCGTATTCAATGGTAAATTTGGTTTTTTCCAATTCAGACTTTAACATGCCCATGAAAGTCGGAACGATCTCTTCTACACCATAAATCCTTTCTCCCAAAGGTTCTCCTTTCTCACCCTTCACTCCCCAGACATCATCAAAATATGCCGCATCAGTTCCTGGAGCCACAGGATCGCCCTTCTTCATTTCACTAACAACAATTTGAAAAGCTCTACAAACCATTTTTTCCGCCATTAACCTGTTTACTATTCTTATTGTTTTTTGTCTACGACCAGAATCACTAACCCCTCCGTCTGTAACTTCAAGAGCGATATCGCGAAGGCAACCAGTCATAATGCGATTCTTATCATCAGCTCTTGTTGTGGAAGCAACTATATCCCAAGCAGTATGATCAATAGTATCACCGCCAGAGCCATCTAACTTGGAGAATCCAACAACTCTAGCCGCCTTTTCTTGTTCAATAGATAGTTTTGATTCCAGACCCAATGGCTTTGCCTCCACTGATTTTGCATCAAACGTAACTATCTGGGTTTTCAAAATCATAGGAGGGTGCTTCAAACCATAACTCTTAAACATCAAGGCAATATCATTTTCAAAATCAGCCATAGCTTCCAAGAATAGCACCAGCAATTGCCGAGTTCTGTTTAATTTTGTATCGCCTTCTTTATTCCCCATTGACCCGGAATTATCAATAATAAATCTGAATCTTAATTCATCTGGTTTAAACTTAAACTTTGGAATTAATTCCCGTTGCAAATGGAATGGCAGATCTTCAAAACTCAAAATGTCGGAAACCTCTTCGTTCAAAGTGTGTCCGTGTTTGCGAATAAATCTCTGCAAATCCATTTTTCCATGACGAAAGAAACCAATCATCGCATCGCGGAATTGCATTTGAATTTGTTGCGCCAGTTTTTTGAAAAACTTTTTCAATTCATCTTTATATGGTTCAACAGATTTTTTCAATAAGGCATATTCTTTCATTACACCAGGATCAATGCCATTCGCTTCAGCAAAAGCCTTGTCTGCCGCTTGTTGCGCCTTATCAGCCAATTGTTCATCAGACATGCGTTGGTTATGTTGTTCTTTTCTTTGTTCTTTTGAATCCTTGGCTCTCTTTTTTGCTTGAGCTTTCATGAAATCTTCAATAGTTTTCTCATCGAGAGGACCAGATGAGGTGCGACTATCCCACTTTCCAGGGGTATCATCTTCACCAGGTTTCTTTTCTCCGTCTTTTGGTTCACCATCTCCATCACCCGGTTTACCATCCTCGGGTTCACCTTCTCCCGGTTTTCCTTCACCCTCACCATCTTCACCTTCTTGGGGTTTATCTTCTCCAGGATTGGTAATATCTGGACTGCCTCCGGAATCATCGCCTTCTTCTCCGTCGCCGCCCTCGCCTTCACCATCGCCATCATCAGGATCACCTTTTTCTTGTTTAGGCGGATCTTTTGGCAAAGCATTTTTCTTGATATCATCCATGAAAAGATTATAAAAAATAGGTTCAATTAACGCCTTAATCGCGGCGTAACGTTTTGACGCTATATTCCCAGGGACCGCGCGAGTATAGTAATCAACCGCTTCAATAATAGATTTATCGGAAACTCGATTACCAATCTTTAGTTTGCTATTCAATAACTCTTTTACTTTGGGAGAGACTAAAATCTCTTGGTCAGGCACCATTTTCTTTCTTAATAAGTAATATGCAAACTGCATGCATTCTGAATCTTTGGTTAAATCACATGGTTCACCTGGTTCTGGAGGTAAACCAAACTTTTCCTTATTTCTTGTTGTAGGAAAAAGAAAATCACGATAAACGCGTTTCAATGAAGGAGCAGTTTGTTGTCGACCTTCAGAATCTTTATTAATGTTAAAACCGGAAATTGCCAAACCAACACGTTTATTCACGTGAATGTCATCTAAACAGTTATAGAATTCATTTAATTTATTGCGGAAAAAAAGTGTTAAAGCATTAATCGTGCCACGAGTCTTGTCTTTTGGATCGAGAGGATATTCTTTTTCCGTCCAAGCCGGCAATGTCCATTTTTGTATTTTATACCACTGACGAATCTCTTGAGCCATGGCCTTACCTTTTTTCGTCGTGTATTTAAAATTATCAAGCAATCCCTGAGGATCTTCTCTTAAATCTAAGAAGTGAGCGATTTCATGACAAAAGCCGAATTTAATACCATCCTCAGGAAAATCATAGTTTTTTTGATATTCCCAAAATGGCAAACCAAACTCAATAATACCTTCTTCGAGACGAATAAGGAATCCGCTACCAGCTTTATACTTTAAAGTATTATCTTGCGCTAAAACATCCAACATCGGTCCGCGGATGCGATTCAGATATTCAGTCGCCACTCTAATTTTTTCTTCTCTTTCCTTCCTCTTGGCTTCTCTGGCTGCGGCTACTTCCGGACTGACCGGTTTCTTTTTCTTCTTCGGCACCACCGGTTCATTAACCGGATCACCAGCATTATCATCAGGAATACCGCCGTCTAAACGAGTAGATGGATTTGATCCAAAAATTGATTGTTCAAAATTTGAAGCCATAATTAAACAAAAGCTTATTGGCGAAAAGCCAAATTATTTACATAGATATTATACCACAATTTAAAAAGAGAAGAAAGAGACCAGAGGTAAGCACCAAGCAACAAATACCAAATAACAAAAACTGCTCTTTAATATATTCTGTTGGAATTTGATAGTTTTCCGCCGAAGGACGGATCCGCCTATGGCGGAGGATTTTGGAATTTAAAAAAGCCAGGATTTGCACCCTGCTTTTTTTATATGGTATTTTAATTTTTCACTGGTGGAACTGGAACAACTGCTGGTTTGGGTTCAACGGTGGCGGCTGGTTTGGGGACTGGGAAAGAGATGGTCGGAATAATATTTTCAAAATCCACACGGAAAGCCATATAACCGGCCATTTTTTTGTCAGCCACATTGAAAGTCGCTTTCATTATTCTGTCTGTCGTTAAAATTATCACAGATGGCAAGTTAGTATCTTTATCAACAAAATACAGTAAACGCGCTTCTGGAGTATCCTGACGATCAATAAAAGTCAAACCTTCGAACATGGCAGTTTTATCTTTGATGGACGCTTTCCAAAATTCTAAATAATCGTCTTGAATAGTTATTGCATTTACAAACAATGAATCATTTTGCGGTTGTAAAACCAAAACATACTTATCTGGTGTTTGTGCTGCTGGTTCGGTTTTTTTCGTCGGGTCAGCCTTTTCATCCTTGGCCACTACGGGAACCGCCTTGGTGGCGCTAACCACGGTCCAATTGTTTGGCAAGAAGAATTTAACGCCAGCTTCTGCATTTTCATACGCCACTAACTTCGTAGTATCAATTGAATCTGGCAATGATCGGTTCTTTTCAAATAAATCTAAGACCACAGCCTGATTTTTACTATTCTCTGCTTCTAAGTTTGCGGCTTTGGAAGTTAAATCATTGAGCTGTTGTTTCAAAGCGCCAACTTGATTTTCCAAAGATTTGTTATTGGTTTTGTTTTGCACTTTTCCCAGTTGATCCTTTGTATAGCCGAAAACAACTCCAATTATTCCCAAAATTATAATGGCGACAATCGCCAAAGCAAAGAAGGAAACACCGTCTTTTTCTTTGTGTTTAACTTCATGATGGACTTCATCAGACGAAGCTTTTACTTTGCGTGTTTTTTTAGGTTTAATTTCTTCTTCCTCGTCCATGGAAGTGAACTCCGGGACAAATACTTTTTTTGCAGGCATAAATATAATTTAGTTTTATTATTAACACAAAATATTTTCTACCAATATCGTATCAGCTACGAATCTACGTATCGGACTCATAATATCACTAAGTATCATATATTCGTTGTTTCGTAGCGAATTTGCCATTCGTAGTTACAAACATTTTACTCAAAAACCGCCTCCACCGCAACCCAAGCTATGCACAGGGGAATTATAACTTGGAAGGACGCTACTTTTTATGTATAATGAGTCTGTAAGTTTGTAAGTTAATCAGTCCATCAGTACTGTCATTACTTATAAACTTAAAAACTGACTAACTTATAAACTAACAATATGTCATCAACAGGATCAATCTCGGATTTATTAAAAGATCCATCAAAAATAAATAAAACAACTACGGCAAGTGGGTATGACCCAACCACAGGCGGGCAGCTGGATGCCAAGATGCATGCCATTGAATTGAAAGATTTAGAAAACAAAGCTCAGGCGCAAGCTCAAGCTGCGGGCGTGCCATATATTAATTTGGTTGGTTTCCCTATCAGCCCGGATGCCCTAACTCTAATTCCTAAAGAATTTTGCCAAGAAGAAAAGGTAATCTGTTTTCTTTTTGTTGGCAATGAAATTCGCTTTGGCGCCATTAACCCAACTGATCAAAAAATCAAAGATTTAGCTTATCAAGTCGGAGAATCCAACCATGGTAAAGTGGAAATTTATCAAATTACGGAAAACAGTTTTGTTGAAGCTTTTAAAATTTACGAAAAAGTTCCGGTGTATAAAAAACCACCCGGAGGAATTGAAATTACTGAAGAAGAATTAAATAAATACAATGACATTGGAAAAGATTTCAAACGATTAAACGAGGAAGTGAAAAAAGTTAGCATCACTGACATGTTCACCTTAATCATTGCCGCCGCTGTTCAATCAGGCGCCTCAGATATTCATATTGAAGCAGAAGAAAAAGATGTCAAAGTTCGTTTGCGCGTTGATGGTGTGTTGCATGAAGCCGCGGCCATTGATCCGACTTTATGGCCAAAAATTATTTCCCGCATCAAATTGATTACTAAATTAAAAATGAATATCACCACCTCACCTCAGGATGGTCGGTTCTCCATTTTATTAACCAAAGACAAAATCGATGTCCGTGTTTCCACCTTGCCAACTGCTTACGGGGAATCTGTCGTCATGCGTTTGTTAAAATCTTCAGCCGCCAGTTTACAATTCGAACAACTGGGAGTCATTGGTATTGCATCAACTAGGTTAAACGAACAAATCTCCAGACCAAAAGGCATGATCATCACCACTGGTCCAACCGGTTCTGGTAAAACGACAACATTGTACGCCATATTAAATAAGTTAAATGACGAAGAAACTAAAATTATCACATTGGAAGATCCGATTGAATATAAATTAAAAGGTATTAATCAAAGTCAAATTGATCATAGTAAAAATTATACCTTTGCCGATGGTTTGCGCTCCATCCTCCGTCAAGATCCTGACGTGGTGATGGTCGGAGAAATCCGCGATCTCGAAACAGCAGACGTAGCGTTAAACGCGGCTATGACCGGTCACTTGGTTATTTCAACAATACATACCAACAGCGCGGCTGGTGCCATTCCTCGTTTTATTGCCATGGGAGTCAAACCTTTTTTATTAGCTCCGGCAATTAATGCCATCCTCGGTCAACGTCTCGTTAGAAAAATTTGTACCAACTGTAAAGAAGAATATACTCCAGAGCCGGAAAAAATTGAACGCGTGAAAAAGATTCTTTCCGCCATTCCCGATGATCATCCAGATAAACCGAATTTAACTGACATGCATTTTTTCCATGGTAAAGGTTGCGACGTATGTAATGGATTGAAATATAAAGGCCGAATTGGTATTTATGAAATATTAATCATGAGCAAAGAAATCGAAGACGTCATCATGTCTGGTAAAGTCAGCGAATTTGAAATGCAAGATATTGCTGTAAAAAACCACATGATCACCATGATTCAAGACGGATTAATTAAAGCCCTGCAAGGTGTCACAGATATTGAGGAAGTGTTTGATGTGAGTGAGTAAGAGAAAGAAAGCCCCGCGAAGCGGGATCCCGCCTAGCGGGACAAAAAAACAAAAAATCAAATTGATCTGTAATAAATCCGTAACATCTGTGATATCCGTAACATATCCGTGGTGTCATGCGACACCACTGGCATGTCGAATGACATGCCGTATATCGGTAATAATAAACGAAAGCGGGCACCTGAGGATGTCCGCTTTTTTGTTTGACAGTATATATTTATATATTTTAGCTAAAATTAGTTAAAAAGAACAATTTTTCGCACTTTAATCATTAAAAATTATCGCATAATATTGACAAAAGTAAAAATATCGTGTAATGTTATTAGTCAAACATGTTCCTTTCACCCTCCAGCCGGTCGACTTCCTCGACCTGGCGCCGGCTCATCTGCCGGAGAAGTATCAAGATAAGCAACTAAGAATTCACCACCTGCGGAGACTTCCATGGCTACGCTCATCAAGAAATTCAATCGTCGAAAGTTTCGATCGAAGAACACCTTTCTGTTGTTTCTTCAATCTAGATACGATGAATACCAAGAGCGATTCCACGCCGAGATGCCCGAGAACGAGGCTCTCAAGTGGAAGCTCCTGAGAATTCAACGTACCATCGAACATCTCAATGAAATGACTGACAACTTTCGTTATGGCGCCTGTGTTACTTGCGGACATGAAATCGAAGATGCCAGAATGGAATTGATGCCTGAAGCGATTTGGTGTAAATCTTGTGCTGAAGAATACGAGGAACAAAAAAAGAAAAGCCCCAAGAATCCCTGGAGATTTTCAATCATTTAAAAGCGGACAACCTTCCGCTTTTTTCTATTCTTGGAAAATTATAATGCTCCAAATTGAAAACCAAAATCATCCTGAACATCGGTATCAACGGATAAATTTTTTAAGTTCGGGTGAGAAATATCCAAACCTGCAAATGAATAGCAACAAGTTTTATCATCATACATTCTCTCCATGTCCTTCAACGTAACATCAACGATCGTCACAAAGCGCATATCCACTTGAGTAGTATAATAAAGTTTATATGGTGAAAGAGTAAAAAATTTCGTACCTGGAGGAAGCTCAACCCTTTCCTTCGTAAACATATCTATATTGGTTTGTCCCGATGTTGCTCCCTGATTAACAGAATCTCCTTCTATTTCTATAGGAGAAACATGAAAACCCAGTAAGGGAATCATGTTATGTTTATTGCGATATTCATGATATGAAACTAATTTTTCCAAATTTTCTTGTTCTTCTTTTTTTTCAATTAACTCTCTTTGTTTCCTTGGTAATTTAGCAAAAAGATATTGCGCATATAAATCATAAATTTCATCAGCTTCTTCTATATCGTCAATTGACGTTAGTTGTGTAATTCTTTTTTTCAAATCCTCATCCTTAACAAATCGAGACAAAGAAATAAAATGCTCAATCGAAGCTGGTCTATTATAAAAATATAGAAGTAAACCCAGTTGGTCATTACTCGTCATTTGTTCCACATAATCTGGATTAATCAAATCCGGTGTCATCTCCCAAAAATAGTTTACAAAGTTTCTTCGCACATTTTCAACATCTTCACCTTCAACGACGCGAGGCATGTTTTTCGGCACAGCCGGCAATGAACCTTTGGGAACATATTTATCATATAAACGGCGAACTGATTTTAAATCAGTTGATTCATTTTCGCTATCAGATAAAGCTGTTTGCGGAGGAACTTCTAAGGGAGAATATACCATATTATTTTATATTAATTTCACGTTTAATTATATCACTGTGTCCTGCCTGCGCAGGCAGGTTAATTTCCACCAAAGTAACTTTCTCTTTTTTTTCTTTAAAATAATCCTGCAACTTTTCTCCCCACTCCACCATCACCACCGTCCTCGGTTGATGAAAGTAATCATTCAACCCAGCCATCAATAAATCTTCTGCCTCCACGCGATAAGCATCCACATGCACCAATCTTTCAATTTTATTATTTTCAATATCGTAAACTTTATACAACACAAAAGTCGGACTGGTCATGCGTTTCTTGATGTTGAAATATTGCGCCACACCACGCACAAATACGCTCTTCCCCGCCCCCAAATCGCCGGATAACAAAATCACTTCGCCACCATTTAAAGTTTGTGCGAATTCCTTGGCAATAGCCAGAGTTTCAGCTTCGTTGTTAGAAATTTGTTTTTGCATTTGAATATTTTGTAACCGGTAACCAGTAATCAGTAACCGGTAAAATGAATTTTAACTCGTAACTACTTTTCCATACTAATGAATTTTTCTTCCGGGATTGTATATATTTCCAAATTCTCACCAAAGGATTCCAGAACCTCTTTTTTCGACACACGCTTTTCACCCCAATGACAGATCAATTTAATTGGCAAAATTCCCAAACCTTCATTGCAACTATCAAAATCTCCATCATAATAATATTTAGACAAAACAAGAGCTCCTGCTGAACAGCCAACAACTACTTTATCTAACCATATTTTTTCTATATCTGGAATTGATTTTAAAATTTTTAACAAAGCTGGGGTTTTCCCTCCTTTTAAAAATATTATTTGCGCTTGTTTTATTTGTTCAATAAAAACCTCTATTTTAGCGTCAGCTTGGACAAAGTTTATTTCAGAACCAACACATGTTTCGGTAATTTGCTTTTTATCAAATTCAAACATAGCATTCCAATCCCAAGGCTTAACATCTTCTTTCGCAAAATACACACATAACAAATTTATGGTCCCAGAAAAACTTTTAACAATTGTTTGATAAAATAATTTATTATCTTCGCTTAAAGCACCAGAATTGCCTCCATGTAAAAAATATTTTGTCATATCAAATCACTCCTATATAAATTAGCACATTTCACAAATTTTTTTAATAAATAACTTCCATCTCTTGTCTCCCTCGTCTCTCTCGTTTCACTTGTCACTCTTGTATCACTTGTTAAACCAGTTCCCAATTAGGGTCAGGCCTAAAATTCTTAATCGGACAAAAATCTTTATTTAAATAATGAAAATACGCGGCTAGGCCGATCATGACGGCGTTGTCACCACTGTATTTCATTTCCGGTAAATATAATTGAACTTTTGATTGGTCGGCGACTAACTGCAACTTCGCCCGCAAATGATGATTTGCGGCTACACCGCCTCCCAATAAAATGCTTTTAACTTTATTTTGTTTCAATGCTGTTAATGTTTTGAACGCGACAACATCGGTGGCCGCTTCTTGGAATTCATAACACATTTCTTCAATATAACGGTTGTCTAAATTTTCACCTTGCAACTTCTGTTCTTTTTGTACAGTATACAACACGCTGGTTTTAATCCCGGAAAAGCTCATTTCCAAATTATCAGAATCCAACATGGGTCGCGGTAATTTTAATTTATACTTTAAATTATTCGGATCCACTTTCGCCGCCTCTTTGCTGACGGCCGGTCCACCAGGATAACCGAGGTTTAACATTTTCGCCACTTTATCAAACGCTTCACCAATTGCATCATCTCTAGTGCCGCCGATGAATTTATATTGTCCGTGATTTTTCATTAATAATAATTCTGTATGCCCGCCGGAAACTACCACTGCCAACGCTGGAAATATTTCGTTAACTTTTTCCATGGGTAAATTCGCGAGAGAAGAGTAGATATGACCTTCAATATGGTTAACTTTTATCAACGGTTTATTCCAAGCAAACGACAATGACTTCGCCGTTTCCACTCCGATTAATAATGAAGTAACCAAACCAGGGCCACCGGTCACAGCCACGGCATCTAATTCTTCGGGTTTAACTTTCGCTTCTGCCAAACTTGCCATTACCACCGGTAAAACGCTTTCCACATGCATCCGCGCCGCCACTTCTGGAACAACACCACCGTATTGAGCATGAGTGGCTACTTGAGAAGAAATGATATTACTGGAAATGGTTAATTCTTCTCCATTACCAATAATAACCGCCGCCGCAGTTTCATCACAGCTGGATTCGAGTGCAAGAATTTTTACTTGTTTTTTCATAAACCTATTATAGCGAGATTTTATGAAAATTGGTAGTGTTCTAGATTACTCAGAGACCCCGGATCATAGTCCGGGGGAAAAAATCTAACCTAAACAAAAATCACCAAACTGATTTGATGATTTTTGTGGTACCGCCACGGAGAACCTCACGCGCTTCGCCGACTGTCGTCGTCTTCGCTTCAGAGGGGTTTCCACCCCTCTGCCTCCCCCAGAATATAAGGAGTGCCACCCCTTATCATCCCCAGTTCGATTCTCCGAGGATACAAAAATCACCAAATTGCTTTGATGATTTTTGTGGTACCGCCACGGAGAATCGAACTCCGGTTACCAGGATGAAAACCTGGTGTCCTAACCACTAGACGATGGCGGCAGAATTAAATTGTGAAGTCGATGAAAATTATAGCAAATTTTGTATTTTAGTCAAGAACTCAATATTAATCTCTCCTTTAATGACTAAATTCGCGTAGTTCTTCATGTGATCAATGTTCAATGATCAATGATCAATGCAGCCCTATTGACATTTTCAAATATTTATAATATAATGTATAGGTTAAATTAATCTTCAGCTTCGGCTGATAGACTCGAACTTCTATTGTGTCATTCATCAAGAAACCATCTTAAAAATGGATTCAAGTGACCCAGCGACGGATCGGGTCACAACTAGTGGTACTAGTATAACTAGTAAAACAAGTACGATGAGTGGTAAAAATAGAGTTTTTTTTTACTCAATCACTCGTTCAACTTGTCTCACTCGTATTCACTTGTCTCACTGTAAATATGGTAAAGGCCAAAAACGACCAACCAACTTTTGACAACTTGGGTCTGGCTGACTCATTGTTGAAAATCTTAACCAAACAGGGGTATGTCACTCCTACTCCGATTCAACATCAATGCATTCCTCAAGCTTTGGAAGGAAAGGATATTGTCGGCATCGCGCAAACCGGTACTGGTAAAACGCTGGCTTTTGGTTTGCCAATGATTCAACGACTCGCCACTTCTAAAGGGCAAGGTTTAATTGTTTTGCCAACTCGTGAGTTGGCTATTCAAGTGGATGAAGTCTTAGCCAAAATCGGCCGTGACTTTGGTTTACGCACCGCGATTTTAATCGGTGGCGCTCCGATTCGTCAACAAATTTCTCAATTACAACGCAACCCGCATATTGTGATTGGCACTCCGGGACGCATTATTGATCACTTGCAACAACACACTTACAATCTTGGTAGAACTTCAATTGTTGTCATGGATGAAGCTGACCGCATGTTTGATATTGGTTTCGTGCCGCAAATCAAACAAATTCTCAGCCAAGCTACTGGCGAGCAACAAACATTAATGTTCTCCGCCACCATGCCACCGGCAATTTCCGAAATCGCGGCCAAGTTCATGAAACTTCCATTGCGAATCGAAGTCGCGCCAGCCGGCACTCCGGCCGCCAACGTGGAACAAGAAGTTTTCATTGTCAGTAAAGATGCTAAAATTCAATTGTTAAATAAATTTTTATACGACTCTGCAGGCACAGTATTAGTTTTTTCTAGAACTAAACACGGCGCAAAAAAAATTACCCAAAAAGTTATTCAAATGGGACATACCGCAGTTGAAATTCATTCCAATCGCTCACTCGGTCAACGCCGAGATGCCATGGCTGGTTTCAAATCCGGTAAATATCGAGTCTTAGTGGCTACCGATATCGCGGCTCGCGGTATTGATGTCAATGATATTGAATTGGTAATTAACTATGATTTACCAGACAATCCTGAAGACTACGTTCATCGCATCGGACGAACCGGTCGCGCAGGTAAAACGGGTAAAGCGATTTCATTCGCTTCTCCAGATCAAAAGGGCGATATTAAACAAATTGAACGTTTGATTAAAAAGACTTTACCAATTTTAAATTTACCTAACATGCCGAAAATGGCAGGTGCTGAATCTTTCAATCAAGAAAGTCGCGAATATGATGCTCGTCGACCAGCTCGATCTTTCCAACGCGGCGCTCCACGACGAGAAAGTGGTTATACTTCTCGATCAGCGCGACCAAGTTTTGGCGGTTCACGCAGTGAACGACCAGCCTACGGTTCTGCTCGTCCGGCCTTTCGACCAGCTCGAGCGGAACGACCGGCTTTTAACGCAGGTAAACCGGAAAAATCAGCTTACGCGTCAGCGAGAACTTCATTTGCTCCGAAAGCAAAAATATCATACGCGAAAAGCGCGGCTCCTGATTTATGGGTAGAAAAACGACCTCGATCTAATCCTTTTGGTAGCGAAACACCAAGAAAAGAATCTTCATTTGCTTCAGATAAAAAACCTTACGCTAAAAAAGCTTTTGCATCCAAACCAAAAACTTTCGGCAATACTCCGTTTGCAAAAAAAACTGGTAAGCCGAGAGCGAAGAGGGTGTTTGTTAAGGGATTCTAAAAGTGTCTAAGTTCGTAAGTTCATAAGTTTGTCAGTATAGAAAAGTCTTCTCGAAAGGGAGGGCTTTTTGTTTATCCATAATAATTATTAAAGGTTTGAGCTACCAATAACAAATCAGCTACGTATCTACGAATGCGATAAAAACATATGGCATCAATAATTCGAAAACTTTCAGATACGTAGATTCGTAGCAAATACGTCATTCGTAGGAATAAAAAAGAGCCCACATTCGTGAACTCAACTTTCATATTTTTACGACTTATCTTTTCTTCGAAGAGCGTCGATTCTTTCATTTACCTCACCCAATTCGGATAGAATCCTATCATGATCAGACAGCAACGTTTCCAATTTTTCCTTTCGCCGACTTAATGCCTCCAAACTATCTGCGTGTGACGACAAATCTTTAAAAACCTCTTTCAAATGCGTCGCTAACTTATCCATCGTGTTCAATTCATTCGAAAAATCAAGAACAAAATGTTTTTCTCCTCCAAAATGAATCATACATGTTCCATCATCCTTCTTCACCAAAATTGCCAATTTCCAGGATGAACCCGAACATTTACGAACAATCTCATAATCCCCATCATCTTGATCGAAAATAATTTCCATACACAAGAAAACACATTCATCACATATAAAAACGGACGGTCCGGCAATCAACTTCTTGACTTCCTTCTGAGTTTTCCCACAGAATGAACACCTGAGCTGAGTTTCCATGGTGACCTCCGGTGGCTTTGGTGTTGTGATTTACAACGTAAACAATTCTCTTTTCCCAATCTTCTTCGCCAACTTTGCTCGGTAGTCACTACCAACAATATGCAGCTCACCGGAATTGGCCATCAGTTCTCTAGGGCGAGACAACGCTCGTCCGATCTTATCGACCTTGGCCGTGCGAGCCACGATGCCATCAGTAAAGTTGAAGTTACTGGTGACCACCACCAAAAGGCGCCTCTCGTAAACGACGGTAACCAATTTCATAAAACTCGGGATATCAGTGACATCAGACAATCTGGAAAGATCAGTAAATTCAGAATACACGTCATCGAGAAAAACCACGTTACAACCATTGTAATCAAAACCATTACTGTAAGAAATATGTTCATGTGTTAATGGAAAGCGAGACATATACATCCTCTTGACCGCGGCAGGGTTCACCACTCGAATATGATTAATCGTGGCCTCCAACAAATGCGTCTTACCAACACCGGGACCGCCCCAGAGAACAATAATTCTTCCTTGCTCAAACGGTGAACCAGCATCCAAAATTCTTGGGTGCTTAGCAATATTATCTGCCAACTGACGTAAATCATCAGCGACTTTCTTTTGCGTTTTATTCTGCGGAACAAAAGAATCAAAAGTTGAAGACTGACGAACTTCACCAACAATATTCTTGTGTCCCATGTCCACCCCCTCATGGATCCACCGTAGCTTTACGCGAAGGTGGATTGTTTGGGTTTTTGTTAAAGAACCACAAATATTATCATTAATAACACAAATTGTCAAACGCTGTCTTTTCAGGTTCCAACATCCCGCATCCACGTCCCAATTCCCATTACCCATCCAATCCAGCCCTTGATATTTTCATTATTTTAGGCTATGATCTGTTTAGTCATTTAATTAAAATAACATAAATATTCACCAAAAATCGTTTCTTAATATAATTGATAAACGATGACTAGGTAATTTATAAACTTATGGCAGTGCCACCAAAGCGAAAATCTCGCTCAAAAGTTCGTCGTCAACGTTCTCATTTAGCTATGAAACCGGTAAACCTCAGTGTTTGCCCGAAGTGCCAAGCTCCTATTCAATCCCATCATGCTTGCGCCAAATGCGGTACCTACAAAGCTCGTGAAGTCGTAGTGACTCGCACGGACAAGAAGGTCGCTCAAAAGGCTAAAAAAGATCGCAAAGAAAAAGAAGCGATGAAGAAAACTTCTCAAAAATAAATTAACCGGTAGTCTGAGTTTTATTATTTCTTAATGACTCAGATTCTACCAATATAAAAATTATGTCAGGGATTTTGATTTTTGCCTTGATCAGCGCGGTCATTGCGATTGCCTACGGCGTCCTTTTGACCAGACAAATTCTCAAATTGTCCGCTGGTTCAGAAAAAATGATTAGCATTGCCAAGGCGATCCAAGAAGGCGCCAAGGCTTACCTCAACCGCCAATACAAAACCATTGCCGTCATCGGCGTGGTGATCGCGATCGCTTTATTCTTCCTCCTCGGTTGGAAAACCGCTCTCGGCTTTGTCGTGGGTGCGGTCTTCTCCGGCTTGGCCGGCTATGTTGGCATGAACGTCTCAGTTCGTGCGAACGTCAGAACTACCGAAGCTGCCAAACAAGGTTTGAAAAAAGCTTTGAGTGTGGCAGTCAAAGGCGGAACTGTAACCGGTTTGTTAGTCGTCGGTCTCGGTTTACTCGGCGTGGCCGGTTTCTATGCTTTAACTAAAGACGTGCAAGCCTTAGTTGGTTTGGGCTTTGGTGGTAGCTTGATCTCGATCTTTGCTCGTCTCGGTGGTGGTATTTTTACCAAAGCCGCTGATGTGGGCGCTGATTTAGTCGGTAAAGTGGAAGCTAATATTCCTGAAGATGATCCTCGTAACCCAGCGGTCATTGCTGATAACGTGGGTGACAACGTCGGTGATTGCGCTGGTATGGCCGCTGACTTGTTCGAAACCTACGCGGTAACAGCTGTCGCGACTATGTTACTCGGTTCATTATTATTCCATAATTTTGAAAATGCAATTTTATATCCTATCTTGCTCGGTGCAATTTCCATCATCGCTTCCATCATCGGTTCTTTCTTCATGACCCTCGGGCCGAAGAAGAGCATCATGGGTGCGTTGTACAAAGGATTAGTTGTCGCCGGTGTATTATCAGCTATTGGTTTTTACTTTGCTACTAACTGGGCGATGAAGGCCAACGGCGCGTTTAATCCATTAAACATTTTCTACTCTTCATTAGTTGGTTTGGTAGTAACAGGTGCGTTAATTTTCATCACTGAATATTATACTTCAAAATCTTACGCTCCGGTGAAATCCATTGCTGACGCTTCAGTTACCGGTCACGGCACAAACATCATTCAAGGTTTAGCTGTTTCCATGAAGTCCACAGCTTTGCCAATCTTAGTGATCTCTGCTGGTATCTTAATCTCCTTTCAATTAGCCGGTTTATACGGTATCGCGATTGCTGCCATGGCCATGTTGTCCATGACCGGTATCGTCGTTACTATTGATGCCTACGGTCCAATCACTGACAATGCCGGTGGTATTGCAGAGATGAGCGGCTTACCAGAAGAAGTTCGCGCTGTGACTGATCCTTTAGATGCTGTTGGTAATACTACCAAAGCGGTTACTAAAGGTTACGCCATTGGCTCTGCCGCCCTCGCGGCCCTCGTCCTCTTCGCTGATTTCACTCATGCGATTAGCGGTGCTGGTTATGACATTGTTTTCAAACTCGATGATCCGAAAGTTTTAGTTGGTTTATTCATCGGTGGTTTGTTACCTTATATCTTTGGCGCTATGGCCATGCAAGCGGTTGGTAAAACTGCAGGCAAAGTCGTAGAAGAAGTTCGCCGCCAATTCCGTGAGATTCACGGCATTATGACTGGTGAAGGTAAACCTGATTATAAAAAAGCTGTCGATATCGTGACTACTGCGGCCATCAAACAAATGATTGTGCCAGCGTTAATCCCAGTGTTAGTGCCAGTCATTGTTGGTTTCGCTCTCGGTCCAGTCGCTCTAGGTGGTTTATTAATCGGCTCCATCGTGACAGGTTTATTCGTCGCTATTTCCATGACTACCGGTGGTGGTGCGTGGGACAATGCGAAGAAGTATATTGAAGATGGCGCGCATGGTGGCAAAGGTTCTGACGCTCACAAAGCGGCAGTGACTGGAGACACAGTTGGCGATCCCTACAAGGACACAGCCGGCCCAGCGATTAACCCGATGATCAAGATCATCAACATCGTCGCTTTGCTCATCATTGGTCTCGTAATTAAAGTTTGGTTGTAATCTACTTATATAGAAAGAGCCCCGAAGGGGGTTCTTTTGTTTTCTTCCATTAAATAAACTAAATTTTGATTAATGAGAAAGGAAAGGTATAATGTTAGTGTTATAAATATATTAACTTTTATGCCAAACATATCATTTAGAAACGCTAACCCAACCGATCTATCCCGCATAAAGTACATTACAAAATTAGCTTATAAAATCCCCTACAAAGAAAATGGTTTAATCACCAAATCGCCTGAGCCAGAAAATCTAAAAGACCTTTTCGTAAATAAACAATTCTTTGTCATTGTCGCTATCGTAGATGATAAAATTGTGGGTGCGGTCAGATATAAGTTGCTTGAAAAAAATAGTTTATATTTATACAAGCTGGCGGTTTTAAAATCATATAGAAAGCTAGGTATTGGCGAGTCGCTAATTAAAAGAGTGGGAGCTGTGGCGAAGAAAAAGGGATTAACAAAAATATTACTCGATTGCGCGCAAGAAAAGAAACTGCCTGACTACTACAAGAAGTTTGGTTTTAAAATTGACAAAATAAAGAAACATCAGGATCATCACGATGTTTATATGTCGAAAAAAATAAATTAATTTAGATTGAATGGACTTTATGCCATACAAAATCACCCTATGCTCAAGCTCTGCCTTCTTTGACAAGTTAGCGTTAATAAAAGAAACTCTTGTTTCCAGAAGTCATACTGTTTATTTCCCGCATGTTTGGGATTGGACGCAGAATTCTGAAAATGAAATTGCAAAAGTTCAACACGATCTGATCAAAAGACATTTTCTCAATATTGAAAATTCCGATGCTGTCTATATTGCCAACTTCGATAAGAAAGGAATACCCAACTATATCGGCGGGAATACTTTACTGGAAATGGGAAAAGCGTTTGATATGGATCTACCGATTTTCCTGATGAATGACATTCCAGACATGCCATATTCCGAAGAAATACGCGCCATGCAACCACAAGTTATTGGATCAGATTGGGAAAAGATGGAGCAAATACTGGCAGCAAGGACAATATAAATTTTAAATAAACGAAATATATGGAAACTCCCCAAATCACACCCCAAGAATCTCAACCCAAAATCATATTATCCAAACAATTAATTCCCCTTGACGAATGGGATAGTAGTACAATGGACACCCTTAACCCACCGCCAACAGAACAAATTAGGCTAATGAGAGAAGGTGCAAAAAAAGTTGGTGATTTACGAAAAAGATTCTGGAATATGCTAATTGCAACTGTTGAGCAGACCGGCTATCGACCGCCTCAAGGCCGCCCGACGAAAATTCTCGATATTGGTTGCGGAGACTGTATTGAGGGCAGTGTTTTAACGGCGTATTTTGGCGGTTCCACTTTTGGAACAAACAGTGAAAACGCCAAGTTGACTGGTATTGATTTAAAGGGTAAAGAAATTGAAAAAGCTAAACAAAATTATACTTCGGCAGACTTCTCTAAAAAAATTACCACTTATAAACTCTTGCCTAATTTTCATTTCATAGCTGGAGATGCTACCCATTTAGAAAGTTATCCGGAAATTCCCAAGGAAGCCGACGTTGTCATGATCAGACATCAAGAAATATCCGCCAATAACCAAATATGGGAAAATATTATTCGTGCCGCTGCCAAGAGACTTTCCCCGAATGGCATCATGATATTAACTTCGTTTTCCGAGCTTGAACATCAAATGCTTGTTGAAAAAATCAATGAACTCGGTCTGAAAATCGTGCTGAATAAAAAAAATCCTTACGCCAAAAAAACAGCCCACCCAGACGTGAAGATTGACAATCATGTGGTGATTATTAAAACAAAAAACAACTAAACATTAGAACCTCGAAAGTGGTTCTTTTGTTTTACTATTAATTACCTAATTTTGATTAATAAGATAAGGAGGGTATAATATAAACAAAGTATTAGCATATATTTTATGAAATCAAAAACTTTTATTGTCACAACACTG
Organism: uncultured Gammaproteobacteria bacterium; assembly: GCA_964592195.1. GTDB lineage: Bacteria > Patescibacteriota > Patescibacteriia > UBA11705 > UBA11705 > CAZQEI01. The sequence continues at coordinate 139,533 of CAZQEI010000001.1, forward strand.
GTAATAATTATAACTTTAGTGATTGTTACGGTAGTCTATTACACAATACAAAGTAACAAAGAAAATCAAAAGATAAGTCAACCTGTTACACCCCAAATAACTTTTTGTAAACCAATTAACGGCTATGATTGTATTAATTGCCAATGTAATACTGCGGCAGATTGCCATTTGGTTTCCGCTCACTCTTGCGGGTCGGGTCCACAAATTGTAAACAAATCAACCACCGATGAATGTTTTAATCGACCAAGCAATGTTAATATTAATTGCGTACCAGTGAAAAACTTCGTCCCCCCTACATACGAGATCGTCTGTGTAAATAATACTTGCGGGAAAATAATTAAATAAATCTATGTTAAAAAAAATTATTCTGTGGGTCTTTTTAGTCTGTTCCTCACTACTCGCCATCATGGTCTCCCGATCGCTCTCCATTACTGGTTATCACAATGGTTTACGAGAAGCCTACGTGCTAATTTTGCTATTACTCTCTATCGTAGTAATTACCATCATCGCTATATTCCTTTTTAAAAGCTACAAAAGAACCAGCGAACCAAAATTTATCAAAACCATTACTATCATTGGTATCGTAATAATCGTTTTGAGTTTTATCACCGCTACCCTATTTATCTTCAAACCAAAATGGACGCCATTCTACTGCAGTCAATATTCTGGTTTTCAATCTTACGCCTGGAATGGTAATTTTGACAAATGTAATAAGGCCGGCTGTCTAGCAATAAAAACAAAGGAAGTCTCTGGAGCGCCAGGTATGTTTGACGGTGATGGGTACCAATTCAAGTGTGTGGGTAAATAATAATTATTATCAATATGAAAGAACCGCAACCTGAAAAAATTTTAAGTGACACAGAACGTTGTTGGCGAGACATCGAAACTGTTGGCCCCATGAAACCAGTGGGGTACCTACCCATAGAAACAATTGAAGACTATATTGGGAAGAATCTAGAGGCTGTCATCAGACATATGAAACGTAAAGGACTCGAAGTAAAAATTTTTACCGGAAAAGGCTGGCCAGGATTTCGTGGCTCATTATATGTCTATGATAAAGTCACATTGCAAAAGCTACTGGATGACAATAAACAAGTTTTAGTAGATGCAAATTGGCCGACTACTGCAGATGACTTTGTTGCCAACCTCAAAAAGATGGAACATGCGGGCACCCCTATATACAAACTCATTGCCAAAACTTTTGCAGATAAGTTTGCTGAAAATCAAGAACCGGAATCATAAAATAAATTATTGCCACCTAAAAAGATTAAAAAAATTAAACTGTGAAAATCTTTATCATCGGCCCAGGTGGTGTCGGTAAAACCACATGCGGAAAAATACTCGCAAAATTATTGAACTACAACTTCATAGATTTAGATCAAGAGTTTTACAATCAAATTGAAAACATTGGAACTTATCTGGATAAATACGGTTATGAAAAATACTGCTATGCGAATTCTAAATTATTCTTTGCATTAGTAAAACAACAAACGGACAATTTCGTTTTTGTTCTTTCTTCCGGGTTCTTGGTGCACGAAGACCTTCCCGAATTAGCCTTGAAACATGCGGAAGCATTAAAACAATTGGGGACTTCAATCTTACTTTTACCATCTGAATCATTAGAAGAAAGCGTTGGCATTGTAATCAAAAGACAACTTTCAAGAGGATTTGGATTAAAGGAGGAAAAAGAAAGAATAAAATTCAGTCAACGCTATAATCTTTACAAACAAATGGGAGATGTTAAAATATTTTCACATGCAGAACCAGAATATGTCGCGTTATCAATGAAAAATGCCATAACAAATTTTACTTCAAACTAACATGAAAACCAATCTAAAACTCTTTATTCTCGGCGCTCCTTTGGGACCAGCCATATTTGCATTTTTCTATTACATTCCAGCTGTTACAAATTATACCGTCGGCAAAGTTTCCATGTACATTCTCCTCTTTATTCCAACCATGATTACTTGGTTTACTGATAAGCTACTCTTTTGGTTTTGCTCCTTTACCGACCCGCAAGCCTGCCGAGGATTGGGTTTTGATGGCGGACCATTGGAATGGGTTGAATGGACGGCATTATTTGTAATGCTAATGGTATATTACGGGTTATTGTTTATCGCCGTAGCAAAATTAATCAAACTAATTAAAAAGAATCCTTCTTCGCATAAAGCTACGAAGGATAAATAATATTATGGTAATTGAAAACATGCTCTTGGGCGATGTAGATCGCAAGAATCCACTCTATGAAGTCAGTGGACATCCGGTATTGGATTTCAAAGTCCTTGACGGCGGTAATGCCATCACCTTCTCTTACATTATTCAAATGGATGAACGACCAACGGAAAAAAACATCAAAACTTCCGAACTAACAGAAAAAAGCGGGATCTGGGAAGTTCTTAAACAAAAAAAGTGGATCGATGATGATCACAACATTCTTACTCCGTTAGGACAGAGTTTAACTGCCGATCCTTATGAACCGGGAACATGGAGAGTAAACTTTGTTTATTCAAAAGTAGATCTTTCTTAAATGTATTTTTATTAATATCTTAAACTTGATTTAATTAGTCTTCATAACAATGATCTATGAACAAAAAATTCCTCGCTCTAATCGGTATACTCTTCGCCAGCTTAATCGTCATCACTGGTTGTACCATTAACATTAATACCACAGACAAAACCGACACCAACACACCGACAAACATCGAAAACACAAAACCAGCATCGACTGTTAACACCCCGGTTGTAAATACCCCAGTCGAACCTGTGAAGCCAATTGCCACCAACACTCCGGAACCAGCCAAACCAAAAGTTGATAATCCGCCAACTCCAATCACCTCATTAGTTGACTGCGGTAGTGACACTAAATGTTTAAACCAAAGAGCCACTAGCTGCTTAAAAACCAAATATCTTTATGTTAAAAATATAGAATCCGCTGACGTTCCCGGAGCAGTCACCACTTCTACCATTCAATATGAAATTACTGGCATGAATGGAAGCCAATGTGAATTTTTTCATGGTATGATGAATTTCCATGCCACTGCCACTGAAGCGGCCATTCAACAATTAATGAAAATGGAAAACAAAACTCACGCTGAAGTAGAACAAGAAATTAAAGAGGCAAACAAACAGTTGGCGACAGACTTTGATTCAAGCATCCACCAATATTGTCAGACCAGTAGCGGTAAAAATATTGCTGATCATATCGCTAGAATCATAGCTGGAACGGAAAAAATTGTGGCAAATAATGATAAGACCACTTACGGCACAAATATCTTTTGTACTCAACGATAACAAAAAAGAACCGCTTCGGCGGTTTTTTTGATTTATTTTTTATAATGAAAAAGAAGGCGGTAAGGCCTTCTTCGATTGATGGTTGAACCCTGCTTACCCAGGGAAGTCGCTCTGCGATAAGAGCGACCAGTTACACTGCCTTCTTCTTGGGCATGAAACTTAGCAGGGCGAGCCCGCACAGGAAGGCGATGATCACGCCCACCTGGTGGGCGATGGCCAACGACTGCGTGCCGTAGGCGAAGAGCTGCTCCTCCATCGCGCAACCCCAGTCCGAGAAGCCCACGTACCCGGTGGGAACGAACTCCACCAGAGACGCGCCGATGACGAGAACCAGGCCGACGATGAGATGCTGCTTGCGAGTCATGACGGGCTCCTTTCGCTGGTTGAAGTCTTCTTTCCCGGTTTCGAAATGAGCAGGTACAAGCCGGAGTAGAGAGGAATCAGAACACCCATCAGAATCATGGTAGCCAACGAATGACTTCCTTCCCACACCGCGTGAGCAGGAATGAGACCAGTGCGCAGGAGTACCGCATCCACGATGGCTACGAGCATGAACACCAGGCCAATAACAACTCTCTGCTTGCGAGTCATGACAGAGCTCCTTTCGGATGTTGGTGACGACTTACGACACAACCTTCGATGATTCGACAGGAGGCGGCGGGGTAAAAATCAACCCGCCACCGAGGGCGAACAGAAACATGACCCCGCACACTTTCAACAAGTACAGAAGGCCAGAACCCTGGCTGTTGTTGCAGTAGCCGTAACCGTTCATGCCGCTTCCGCAGTCCATGGTGTCATTCACGAAACCAGTGTCGACAAACACGGCGATGGCGATAGCCACCAAAATTGACGCAGCAGCGATGACGATTCTCTGCCAACGCTTCATGGTGAGCTCCCTTCATCGATGTTTAATGATTACTGGGCGACTGGTGTCCGATCTTTTAGGCAAGCCACTCCGATGAGGACGATTCCGAAGACGGCGGAGAAGAAAACTCCCAACGCCTTCAGGAGCCCCATGATCCACGGCCCCTCATCATCGTAGCAGTACCCATAGCCGTTCATCCCAGATCCGCAGTCCATAGAATCAGGGATGTACCCGGAGTCCACGAACTTGAACACGTACACGGCCAAGATCACAAGAGCGATCCCTACGAGCGCAAAAAGCACCTTCTTCATCTTGACCCCCTGCGCTTGAGTGAAGAAACAGAAACACCTTGTCACACGACAAGAACCCTATTGCCAATGTAAATTTGCAACAAAATTCTTGCCGTGTAAACAATATTGATATTGTAAAATAACTCATTATTAACTAACCATTATAGCACAAAAATAGCCACTTGTCAATCAAAATACGCAAATATCTGCTTATTTTAGATAAAGTCTTTATTATTTAACTAACAAATTGATATTAAACAAACACCGAAATCAAAGACCAACAATTATCACCCAAATTTTGATTAATCACTGGGTAAAGGTATAATATGTCTATTAAACATTATTAAAAATCATATGACCGAAGAAAAAATCTGTTGTCCCAAGTTCGACCCCACTTTATGGGACGACAAAACATTTGAGTGGGACAATAAACAATTTATCCAAGACAAAGTTTTCACCTTGTTTTACATGCCTCTTAACTTCGGCTCTGTCATGACACGCAATGTCACTAAGTTAAACAGTCTCGGCACGGACATTCAGGGTAGTATGGTTTTATCAGAACATACTTCTAAATGGAACATGGACTTATTCTTAGCTGTTGATAAAGAAATTCCTGTTGCAAACAATGTTACTATGAGTGGTAAATTTATCAGCAAAGTTTACGATGGTAACTTTAAAGATACGGGTCTCTGGATGAAAGATTTTGAAACATATACCAAAGAAAAAGGTTTAACCGTCAGCAAAATGTTTATGTGGTACACCACTTGCCCCAAATGCGCCAAGAAGTACGGTAAGAATTATGTGGTGATTGTGGGAAAAATATAATAATCAATATGAAATTACTTTTAACATCGTCAGGGCTATCCAATCAATCAATAACAAATGCTTTATTTGATTTAATCGGCAAAAAAGTCGAGGACACTACTGTTGTTTTTATTCCAACAGCTGCCAATATTGAAACAGGCGACAAAGATTGGCTGATTAATGACTTGATTAACTTAAAAAATCTAAACTTCAAATCAATCGAAATCACGGACATCTCTGCGGTGGGTGAAGATATTTGGCGACCCAGTTTTGAACGCGCCGATGTTTTATTCTTCGAAGGTGGCAACACCATGCATCTCATGGAATGGTTAAATAAATCAGGTGTAAAAAAAGCTTTACCCGAACTATTGAAAACTAAAATTTGGGTTGGTGTTAGCGCCGGTAGTATGGTTACTGGCAAAGATTTAAATCTCAAATTGTCTCAACTTATTTACGGCGAAGATATGGATCGCACAGCGGGAATGCCAGCGTTAGGGTTTGTTGATTTTTACTTCTTGCCTCACCTAAACTCTGACTATTTCACTGATGTGCGAGAAGAAATTATTCGTAGAACCGTCCAAGATATAAAAGAAAAGATATACCTAATGGACGACGAGTCGGCTATTAAGGTTGTTGACGGTAAAGTAGAAGTGATTAGCGAAGGGAAGTGGTTTGAGATTAATTAACTGTAATAATTATTAGATACTGGCAAATATGAACGTTAGAATTACACCATTTAAAACCATAGTTAGCTTAGCCAGTGCCTTCATTGTGGGTATATTTTTCTTTTTTGCTCTCAGCTGGAAAGGCCAAGCCCCGGAGAATGAGATGTATTTAAAAACTCTTACGGGAATCGAGGCTTTTGTAGTGATGCTAATTTTATCCTTTTTACTTTATAGTCTTTTTCAAAAAAAGAAATAAAACCATTTATGAAAACTAAAATTTTTGTGTTGATTCTTACAATTTTCTTGGTAATTTTAACCAGCTTTTTATTTTACAGCAAAACTATTTTTCAAGAAGGCAATCCCTTACCATTATTGTCTGGGATATTCAAATTAAATTTAACCAATAATCAAATTGTTCAATTTTCAATAGAACAAAACGGTTACATCACCAAAAGTAAACACGGCAAAGAAACGATGACTCAATTCATGGCGGACGAAGGTTTTTCTTTGATTGATCAAATGGGGTCTGGCTATATTTTTAAAAACCAAGAAGGCGACTCAAAGCTTGTTACCCATAGATATTATTCAAAATTTTATGATTTGTGGTTTATTCAAATTGACTCTACGACAGCCAAACCAACAGTTCAATATCCTGCCGGTTACATTGCAAAAGAAGATGGTGACAGCCTGATTATTTCTGGTAACAAAGGGAAAATAATTATTGGTGGATTCACTCCCTCAGTTGGTCATCCGATCGCTGATGAAGGTGCTATTGTTTTTCAATCAATTGCCTACTCAAAAGATCCAAAATCTGAACCAGGCGCAGTGCCAGCGGCGTTGTATTATAAAAATGGTGATATTAATACAAAGGATGAATTACTTAAAATTTTGAAAACCTACAAAAAATAATCTAGAGAACAGCAAATATCAAGCCCCTGCTTGGTATTTTTTAGTAAACAAAAAAGCAACCATATTCAGTTGCTCATGATAATTTTATTTTAACCAACCCTTTTCTTTCATCTCGCGACATTCAGTACATAATTCCGGAATTGGACAGCGATGATTCTCGGGCAATTTCATCTCAGCGTTACAGCTTTCACAATAATAATGCATCGATGCACCAATTCGCAGACTGGCATTGTCGACCTTCTTAATATTCTTGAACTTCTTTCTCCGTAAATTCAACTGCTTTATCGCGTATTCCTTGCCTTTTTCAGTCGCGAGAGGCATGGGGTGTCTCCTGTTTGTTAAAACGAACTGATTTAAACCTAACATTTATCAGTTATTGCGTCAATTCTCCATTGACAAAAATGCTAAAATATAATAATATAAACCATTGCCCCTTAACAACCATTTAACCCAAAAGGAGCAGTTCCATGAACAACGAACATTTGAGTATTTCCGAGCTAAACAAGCTGATTGAACATCTAGGTGGCAGCGACATGGCGAGATTGATCGCCAATGGTGGCTCATCTACCATCCAAATCCAAATCAATATTTATCCAGTAGCTGGCAACCAAGAAATCAAATCTACAGTCACGGAACCTGCAAAGAAACTTAAATTGCGGCCTTTCCCTGGGAAAGAAGAATATGAAGGTGCCCTGTATTACGATGAAAAATGGATCAATCTTAAGGGTATTCAGTGGCGTATCATTCGTGAACTTTTCCGTTGGTCAAAACAACCGCTTTCAATGATACATCTTATTACCGCCTCAAAAACCGAAAAAACTGTGGTGACCCACGGAAGCTTTATTAGCGCCTTGCACAAACTCCGAGTCAAAGTAGACAAGGAACTTGGTCTCAAGGATATGATTATGAATGTTCGAGAGTTCGGTTACCAGCTTAATCCTCAATATCTTTAACCCCCAACCGGAGGCAACAAAATGTCCAACTCCCCACTGAATATGGATGAACTGCAAAAGTTGGTTCAAAATCTTGGCGGTAACACTGTTGCTAGAAAAATCGCCAATGGCGAAATTCTTCCTATGGTCTTCAAGCCTGAGCCCGTGATTGAAGTTTCTAGAAATTTGAAAACTTTGAAAGTTAATATTGTCCCTACTACAGGAAGTGAAGAAGAGCATGGTACCATCATTTGTGGAGATAAACGGTTGGTGTTGGGTGGTACGGAATGGAAAATGCTTTATTATCTTTACATAGCACCAAACCATCGGCTGCGAAGCGCTGAAATCAATAAAATTTTAAAGTACCCTGGAAATGGAGATAAAGTTGGAGTAGCTTTCCGAAGTACCTTGCAAAGATTGCGAAAGAAGATTTATAATGAATTTCAAATTAACAATCTAGTCATTTCCATTCGTCTGTTCGGCTATCAAGTCAACCCCGCCCATCTCCATCGAGAAGGAGTTTAATATGACTGGACAGCCACTCAATCTGGATGAAGTAAATATTCTCATCCGCAAGCTTGGTGGTAATGATGTTGCAAGAATGGTTGTGAATGATGAGCTTGTACCTACTTTTACACCAAAAGTACATGCACCCGCTCGTGAAAATGAAATGACGAAAGTAATATTTACTCCTCTTGTCGGCAAAGAAGATTCACACGGGATGCTAACATGTCAGGATAAGAAAATGAGGCTCATCGGCCTACAATGGAGAATCATATTCGCCCTCTTCAATGCACCTGAACATGTACTGTCAATGGCAGAACTCCAGCAAGCGTTAAAATCAAAAAAGCCAACTACAGCATCTGTTAATAGCACTTTGCAAAGATTACGCCGAAGGCTTGAAGCTGAATTGGGAATCAGAGACTTGATCAAGAATTTCCGAGGTCATGGTCATCAGCTCAACACCCAATATCTCTAACCACTAACAAGGGGAAACACCATGGACATAGAAACACTCAAAAAGAGACCACCTCATCCAATCACTGTTTTGCTTATTACTATAATGGTTATATCATTTGGTTTCCTTGTCCGTGATATATATCAATCCAGACACGCGGAATGCAATGTGTCGTTGTCCAGCGATCAAGTTTTCAAGATTGAGAATGCCCAGGCAATCAAAGCTCCATCACCTGACTTCTTGCTAAAAACTGGAATCTCGGTTGTTCCCAAAGAAGAGTGGATCGACACACTAAAAATCATGACGTTAGTCTTGAATACTGAAAAGGCGAATATCACAACCTGTGATTACGAGCAAAGCAAATATCACATTGATTTTGTGGCCTTCGGCCCATACAACGGAAACTTTGTCTGTATTTTTCAAGCCAAGAATAAGAATAACATGATTACAGTTAAAACTCGGGTAAACGACATCTCCGAAATCATATCTTTGGATGCATATTTTATTGACGGTGTTCAATTCTACGGTACCTTTGATAGAGTTTGCGCTAACGATGTTGACCCGCTGGCCAATTGCGCCTTTGAAGCTTGCGCCGGCACTTACAAAGCCCTAATTGACCAAGTTCACGACAAAGTCGTTGACCAAGAGACGAGAATGAAGCAACTGCTAAAAGAATAAATTATTCGCCAGAAATACTCTGGCGTTTTTTATTTTACCTACCAATAACGTATCCGCTACGAATCTACGTATAGAGATCCCGATATTTATGCCCATTTTAAGATTTATATATTCGTAGATTCGTAGCCAATTTGTCATTCGTAGCAAACCAAATTCCCTTGATTATTTAATAAAAATATGATAGATTTAAACCACTTATAAATAACAAATTTTATGCAAATTTCGAAACAATTTTTACCTAAAAGCGTGATTGAGATCACCTTTGAATTGTCCGTCGAAGAGTTACAACCATACCTCGAAGACGCGGCGACTGAAATGTCAAATTCAAAACCGATTGCCGGTTTTCGGCCTGGTAAGGTGCCCTTTGCCATTGCGAAACAACAATATGGTGAATTAGCTATTTTACAAGCCGCAGTCAGCACCATTATTGGTCAAACTTATTACGACTATATTGAAAAAGAAAAGGTTGAAACTGTTGAACAACCCAAAATAGATGTTGTTAAGATCGCCCCAGGTAATCCTTTTATTTACAAAGCCACAGCCGCCATTCTGCCTAAGGTTGAATTAGCAGAATATACTACTTTGAAAACTAAACCAATGGAAAAAGTAGAGGCCAAACCAGAAGAAATTGAAAAGATTATTTCCGATATTCAAAACATGCGAGCCAAAGAAGTTTCTGTTGATCGCCCTGCGGAAATGAAAGACAAAGTAGACATTGATTTTGAAACCTTTGTTGATCAAGTTGCCATCCCTGGTGGCAAAAGCGAAAAATATCCTTTAGTTCTCGGAACTAAACAATTCATTCCTGGATTTGAAGAAGCTATTGTCGGTGTCAAAGCTGGTGAATCAAAAGAATTTGAATTAAACTTCCCAAAAGACTACAAGGAAGAAAAGTTAGCCGGTAAAAAAGCTTTGTTCAAGGTCAAGTTAAACCAAGTGTTTAAATTAGAATTACCAGAAGTCACTGACGAATTTGCCAAAACATTAGGTTTGAAAACTGTAGCTGACTTGAAGAGCAACTTGCAACACAACCTCGAACACGAAAAGTTGCACAAGGAACAAGAAACCAAAGATTTGGAAATGTTAAACTTGTTGATTGATAAAACTAAGTTTGAAGATTTACCCGAAGCCTTGATTACCAACGAAACTCACAAGATGATGAATGAATTAAAAGGCAATGTTGAACATCAAGGGCTGAACTTTACCGACTACTTGAATCATTTGAAGAAAAAGGAAGCAGATTTAATGCTTGACTTCACACCAGACGCGGTGAAACGAGTAAAAACTTCAATTATCATTCGTGAAGTGGCTAAAAAAGAAAATCTCATGGCTACTTTGGATGAAGTTAAATTGGAAAGAATGAACACCCTTGCTCGTTACTCCATGAATCCTCAATTGGCTGACAGAATGAAAGAAATTGAAGAAAACATTAACCATGAAGATTCAACTTCTCACTTCGAAGATATCGTTACTAATCATAAAGTAGTCGACTTCTTGCGCAAGACAATGATCCCTGGGTTTATTGAATGCTCACATAATCATCACTAGTTACTATAATCAAGAATAGCGCTCCGGCGCTGTTTTTGTTATAATTATTTTATAACTAATAAAGATTACACATATGCATTTTGGTGCTCACGTATCTATTGCTGGTGGTATAGATAAGGCCCCTATTAACGCCAAATCTATAGGAGCTCAGACATTTCAAATATTCTCAAGATCTCCACGGGGCGGAAAACCTCCAGTTATAAACAAGACATTAATCAATAATTTTAATAATGAGCTAAAGAACGCCAAAATAAATAATTTTTATATTCATGCTCCTTACTTCATTAATTTAGCCTCATCAAACGATCGCATCAGAGAAGGTTCAATTGCCATCTTACGCGAAGAGTTGGAGCGAGGCAGTTTACTCGGCGCTCGGGGAATGATGTTTCACATGGGAAGTGCAAAAGATTTTGGGAATGAGAAGTCTGTGAAACTGGCCATTGATGGAATTAAAAAAATATTAAAAGGTTACAAGGGTTCTTGTTTGTTGTTAATTGAAAACTCTGCTGGAGCTGGAGCTATTCTTGGTGACACTTTTGAAGAGATTGGTAATATTATTAAAAAAATTAAACATTCAAAACTGGGTGTTTGCCTGGATACTTGTCATGCTTTTGCTTCTGGTTATGACGTGAAAGATAACCTAAACAAAGTTGTTAAAGATTTCGATAAGCACATTGGATTAGACAAGTTAATAGTTCTTCATGGTAACGATTCTATCCCACCACTCGACAGTCACAAAGATCGACATGCGGATATTGGCTATGGTGAAATTGGGTTAGAGGCTTTTAAAAAAATTATTAAACATCCAAAATTAAAACATCTGGATTTCTTACTTGAAACTCCAGCCCTTAAAGAATCATATAACCAAGCAATTGCAAAATTAATCAAATTAAATAAATAATATGGCAAAAAAAATCACTCATCGCAATAAATTTCCACTTCCTTCCGGTAGTTCTGTTTCCAGACAACAAATGTCAGACATTACTTGGAGGATATTTCGCATCATGGCAGAATTTTTCGAAGGTTATCAATTCATCTCTGAATTTCACAAAGAAATATCTATTTTCGGTTCAGCTAGAACAAATTCTACTGACAAATATTATCAAGAAGCAGAAAAGCTTGGAAGGTTGTTAGCAAAATCTGGATTTACGGTGATAACTGGAGGTGGTCCAGGCATTATGGAAGCAGCCAACAAAGGTGCTTATTCAGTTAAGCCAGAGGCTTCATTAGGTTTGAATATTCAATTACCAACAGAAATGCGAATGAACCAATATGTAAACAAGGGAATAGGTTTTCACTATTTTTTCACTCGAAAAGTTATGTTAGCTGCGGCTGCTAGAACTTATGTTTTCTTCCCCGGTGGTTTTGGTACATTAGATGAATTCTCCGAGTTAATTACATTAATCCAAACAAAAAAAATGCAACCAATCCCAATCGTTTTAGTTGGAAAAAAATTCTGGGAACCGATGTTGAACTGGTTTAAAACAAACATGTTAGAATCAGGGGCTATTGAAAAATCTGATTTAAAAACTTTTCAAGTAGTGGAAACTGCAGAAGAAGTCTTGGCGATTGTGAAAAAGGCCAAAGCACGTGAGATGTTTTAATTTATTTGTAGAAATATAAGAGTGATAAACTTCTTTGATATTTAATTTACTGCATCTGTTATCGTAGTTGAGTGGGGTGGATCTTTCGGTACCTTTTGCTAACAAAAGGTACCACCAAAATTACCGGGGGCTTCAATGCGCTCTCACATTGAATCATGTTTTTCTCGTTCTTCAAGACGCTTAGTTCAGCCCCCGGACCCCAGGGTGCTGATCAATACCCCTTTTTTAGAAAACTTATAAAAACAAAAGCCGCCTCGTTGATTAATTCACGAAGCGGCTTTTAACTAAGCGGATCGTCCCCACACGGAAGAGGATCAAACTTTATCATATTATTTACTCTCTAGCCAAAGACGTACTGGGTTTTTGGCACTGAGGGTTAAAACGACGCGAGCAAAGCGTCTCTTAATTTTTCGTTCATGACGAAAATAGGACACGGTGATCATTGTTCCGATGGCACAGCCCAAGGCATAGACAGTGACAATCCAGAGGTTATTAATCTCTGTTACTACCGATTGCAGGACATAGTACCAAATGAAAATGTTGATCACGGTAATCACGCCACTGGAAATGACTTTGTTATCTGAAACTACCTTGGTAGCCGCAGAAATAATAATCATTTCTACAATGCCTAGTAAAAATAATGACATAGGCGTATTCATTTATTTCGAAAACTTGCATGCCGGTCCGACCTTTGGTAGCCCAAAGCCGACATGGGTGGAATGAACATAGGGCAATTTAAGCCAAAAACGCCCGCTTTTACGACCGTCTTTGACAGGCACATTATACCAAAATTTAAGAGATTGTCAATCCCACGTCATTGATCATTGACCATAGAACATTGATCAACGAAAAGCTATCTTTAGTCTATTTCTTTAAGATTATTTCCTGATTATTTTGGAATTTGGTAATTGATTATTTGAATCCCACGTCTATTTCCCCCGCACTTGAGTGCGGGAGTAAAATCTTTGTCCCCGACTTCCCGCTTCGTTAAAACTTCGCGGGACGAGGCGAAAGTAGTGGGGAATAAACAACGCTCATCTTTCAAATTTGGAATTTGGTAATTGGATTTTGGAATTTAAAAATGACCTGTTAGGTCATTCATTATTTACTTCACATTCAATATTCTTTTCGCTTCTTCTTCCCAATTATCCGGCAATAACATACCAAAATGCAATCCATGTTTCTCCAATTCAATTTCCAATTCCCGTATTGTTCCTCGAGCGCAATTTTTCATTTTAAAATTATCCTTGCTAAATCTGACAATCTCTCCTAGCTTAATAGCACGATATCCAAACTTCCTTCTTAATGCGCCGTTCAAACGAACAGACAATATTTCTCTGTCAATATCTTTCAACAAGTTAGAGAGAACCTCCGCGCTGTAAATTTCCATTTTGGGAACTGGAGGCAAAGATATCGGAACTGAAATTCCTTCACTCTCCGGCTCAACATCCAACTTTTCCACTTTATTTCTCCAAATATCAATATGTTCTTTTACCATCTGATCAAAGGTTGGCTGCATTGGATCAATCAGCTTAAACAAAATTAAATACTTTGGATGCCGCAATCTTTCTATCGCCAAGTCAACCAACTGACGAACTCTCTCCCGCGTAAGATCAAACTCATCACCTACTTCTTCCAATGTTTTTGGCGTATCATTCAAACCAAAGCGCATAATTAACATTCTTCTCTGACGAAGAGGCAAGTCGGTCAAAATCAAGTCAACCAATTCTTTCATTTGTCCTGAAAAACCTGGAAGAACGAAATATCGTGAACGCCACAAACGTTGAGTAATCATTGATTGAAAAAACTCATGACTGTCTTTAGGTGCAGGAATTGTATTTTCATTAATACGATGAAAGTATTGGTGCAGGTAAAATTCAAGATCATTACTATCAACAGCCAGACGATGACCGGTTCCCTTTTCACCATATATTGCCAATAACAATTTCACATACCCTGAATCAGTTTGGTCTTGATATTCGTTAACGCATAAAAACTTTAACATTTCGCAAGCACCTAAAAAACGTTGTTCAAAGTCAGCCATACCCAACCATTTTCTCAATAAAGTTTTAATTTCCTTATCTTCTTCAATCTCGCTGAATTCAAGCCTTGCCAATTCATTAATAACACAAGAAAATACTTCACTGCGAACTGGGACAAGAATATTCTCACCTTTAAAATGTATATGAATATCTGCATTTACGACAGGCGCGTTTGTAACTAGTAAATCAGCAATTTCTTGAACATATAAACCCAAACTCCTCAATTTTTTCACAAAAACACGCCTTTTCTTAGTCGCTTCCCAAGCCATCTTTGGCCTCCTTGCCACGATACCATACGGTACGTGGCTTGTCTCGACTCCAGCAACTGGAGGCGGACGTATTTTGATTGTTTGTCAACGAGCAAAGCAAAGTTAATGTTATTATTTTCTAGTGCTTTTGTCAAGGATTTTAATTCTTAATATTCCTTCTTTCGAATTTAAGATTTACAATTTAGTGTTTATAACCAACTTATTGATTATTGGTAATTGTTTATTGGTTATTAAAAAATGACCTCTTTAGGTCATTCATTTTTCAATTAAACTTTAAACAGCTTCTCCGCTTCTTCTCTCCAATTCGCTGGCAAATCCATAGCCAAGGTCAATCGCCTTTCAGTCAAGACATCATTGATTTCTTTCAGCGACTTACGACCAAAGTCTTTTATCTTGAGCAAACTGATCTCATTAAAGCGAACCAAGTCTCCGATACGCATATTTCTGATGGCTATCTTCTGCAAACAGTTGGCAGTTCTGACAGACAGTTCCAGATCGGAAACTGGTGTCATAAATTGCTTGATTTGATCGGCGGAATACTGATTAAGCGTTGATCCAGGCAAACGAGCTTCCATATTTTTTTCCGCTTGCACAAGGAGAAAATCCTCTTTCATGCACGTAGCGACTTCTGTTACAGTTTCCTGCATTGGTCTTACCAGGGCTTTCAACATTTTGGATCGACTGGGATGACGAAGGTTCTGAATGGCATTACGCAGAATTTGACGAACTCGAGCCGCTCCAACATTCATTTCTTTTCCAATCGCAGCCAAAGTTTTCTTTTCTTGACCAAGACCAAACCAATATCGGACGACCAATTGTTCTCTTTCTCTCAAGCTCGACAAAGCTACACTGATCACTTTAATTGATTCTTCATTAATACCTGACAAAGTCTGCTTTCTAACCACGTCTGCCAACATATCCAAGATGTCATTGAAAAACATCTCTTTGCACTCAGGCAAGGCACGACGACTATCCGCCACATCGTGGAAATATTTGTTCAAAATGCTATCCAGAGTAACACTATCGTAAGCCGACAAATCCCGAGTTCCAAAAATTGCTTGCAAGAGTTTAACATATCCAGTGATCTTATGATACTCATCATCACAGAGCAGATTGGCTAAACGCTTGGCACCAGCAAATTCTCCCATCAAATCATTGAGGCCTATAAATTGAGACAAGAACGAATCAAACTCATCATCATTATCACAAGAAGGATTAGACCACAGAACAGCGAAATGTTTCAGAACTCGAGGGAAAATTGTGGCGCGATCCACGGTAGAATAACGACCATTCAATTCCATTGCTCTCAAATCATGTGTAATCGTAGCTACGGAAACCTGTAAATACTCAGCTATCGTCTTATTCGGAATATCCAATTCCCACAGCTTCTTCAACAATCCACGCCGTCTGGCAATAGCTTCTTTATTGTACATCTCGCACTCCTTTCCCCCGCTTTTAGGGGTTGTTGTTAATGAGCAAAGTAAAGCACATCTTATTATTATTTTTCATTTTTGTCAATGATTTTAAATAAATTTCCTTCTTTAGAATTTAGGATTTATGATTTAGAGTTTAATAAAAAAATGACCCCTTCAGGTCATTCATTTTTTAAAACTTAACTCTCTTCTGCACTTCTTCTTTCCAGTTCTCCGGCAAGTCCATGGCCAACTTCAAACTTTTATATTCCAGTAAATCTTTCAGTTCTTTCAAAGACTTCCTACCAAAATTTCTGGTTCTCATTAGTTGAGACTCGGAAAACCTCACGATATCACCCACACACACCTGCCGAATACCGAGTTTACTCAAGCAATTCATAGTTCGGACAGAAAGATCAATCTCGTCAGTTTGGGTCAAAAGGAAACGAAGCGTTTCTTGGGAAAATAAATCAAACGGAGATTTCGGTGGTGGTGATTCAAAGACATGCTGTTCCGACGATGGCTCGGCCAAGCGCGCAACCTCTTGACTCTCCTCATAAATACTCAAAAACTCTTTCATCGCTTGTCCAGCTGCCAACTCGCAGGTTTTCTGCATCGGCCGGAAATAGTTGGCCAAATACTTAGTTCGCGTCGGATGACGAAGCTTCTTCAAGGCTTTGGCTTCAATCTGACGAATTCGTTCTTTGCTAAAGCTGTGATCATTGCCAACTTCTTCCAATGTGGCCTTTTCGATCTCAATCCCAAATCTACGACGGATGACTTCTTGCTCTCTTTCCGTCAAAGTATTAATCACTAAATTAATCGCCTCGCAAGATTCGTTCGTCAGCTCTGGGAGAATTAACGGTTGCGCTTGCTTCGTGGCGTGGAAAAGAACGACACTAAAGAATTTGTTTTTGCTGTTGGGTGGAATTCTCGTGCCAGCATTAATTTCCTCAAAAATAGTTCTGATTAGCGCTTCGAAGGTTACTGGCTCAAACCATGCAACATCACCAAAAATGCATCGTAGCAACTTGATATATGGTTGATAAACATGATGCTCAGGATTCAAAAGCAAATTCAAGGTCCTCTGGCCAGCCAAATACAAAGCTTTCAACTCTTCCAATCCCACATATTTTTCCAACCGCGCTTTGAATTCATCATCCCTCACGGCATTTTCTTCCGCAGTACATTCAGCCAAAGATTTGATCACAGTGGAAAAAACTAAATGGCGTGGAAGCTGATAATTTATATTTAACCCCATGAGACGGAAGTCGTTATGCACAGTATGCTTGTTTTCTTGAAGGACCTCTGCCATGTGCTTTCTCGATAAGTGCAAATCATGAAGCCTTCTTACCCACGCTCGTCTTTGACGAAGCAAACTCTCAGACCTAACCCCCATAAGATATCTATCATTATCAACTGTCGCTATTTCAACTTGAAGAATATTCGCCATTGATTGCCTGGCATAGCCAAAAGCACTCAACGTTACAACTGCCGCTCGTCTCAGTTTTACTAAATCAGCAAAAAATCGTTGCTTTTGTCCTTTGAGTTCTTTTTCCTTCACCGCCATTAAATATTTAAAAACTGTATCATCTGGGTCTCTGACTATTCCATAAAGAGACTGGTGTTCAGCATCTCTTGCTCTTGGTGCATATTCCCAAAGCTTATAGTTCAATTCTTTTCGACATTCTCTTTCTAAAGTATCTTTATCATAATCATATTTTGCCATCGTTACCTCCCTGCCTCGACTCCGTTCTTCGGAGGCGGGCGAACCGAGTGGTTAAACCTTCCGACTCCGATTTTCCCGATTCCTCTTCGCAAAATAACCTTGTCCCTTGCGATCAATCAAATGATAAAGAATATGCAACCAACCGACAAGCCAAGTTAAAATCGAAACTCGATAATTAACCGGGCAACAAATAACCTCTTCGCCATAAACCAACTTGCAAGTTAACTTGATCCGCATAATATGTTGCCAATGACTAACTGCATGCAATTGAAAATTGTGAGTGCCACGGTTTTTCAAAATGCGAAGGGAAAAGGCAATGCCCTCAAAAGTATCCCGTGATTCATTTTCAATGATAATTTTGTGCATGGCTACGCCATTGTTAAAGAACCAACGACGCATCAACTCTGCCGCAGGGCGAGTTTGAATTTTCAGTGGATTGAATATACCACCGGACAACAACAGGAAATCATACTTCTTGGTTGCCCATAGCTTCAAAGCCTCTTGGCATCGCGGGAAAGTATCGGCAGGTGACAACTGGTCAGCTTCGGTAATACCACCGGCTGGGACAAACAGAATCCTTACTGGCGGCTTGTCGTACAAACCATTGTGTTCAATCGCTAGAGATACCATTTTCCCTCCTTTTTAAGGGCTTTTTGTTAATGAGCAGGAAAGAGAATATTACCAATTCTCGCCACTTTTGTCAAGGTAAACCAATGTATATTCCCGCCTCCACCCCCAAATCCCATTACCCAGTTAAAACGTTTCCATTTTCCTACTAACACTCCACAACAATTCAAACAACTGTTTAAAAGTTTCCGTCATTGACTTACTGGTAACAGTCCACGCCAAACCTTCATCTGAGCTTGAAAAAAATGCGATCGTATTATCCCAAAGCATTATTGAAGCAGTAAAATTTAATTCTCGTGGTAAAAACTTTGCTTCTCTCAACTCACGCGCGTGAATAACAGCGCTGTATTTTTTTATTTCTTCTGTTTCCACTCGCAAACTTCTCAAGTGAACTTTATTTTCAACGCGTCGTTTGGTGAAGTGGAATTTTTCGCCAATAGTTTTTTGGAAGTTAGCGGCGGAAATTATTTCCCAAACTTCTTTTGATCCGCAATCTACTGCTTGAGATAAAATATCTGCCACGCGTTCACGAAAATATATTTTGATTTTTGGCGAAATTACTTCGTCACTTTTTATTTTATTTAATAACGGAATAACACTATTAAAATCCTGAATTTGTGATTCCAATATTTTTTTAAACACTGTCGGCTCATGCGCTTCGAATAAATGTCGTGATTTGTTTTGTGTGACATTTAACAAACCGATCTCACTTAATCGACTTACAATTGATTGGACTGTGGTAATTGGAAAACCGGTTTTCTTGGCCAGCGGAGTTAGTGAAGTTTTTCCCATAGTTAACATTATCAAATACACTTTCTGTTCTCGATCTCTTAGCCCAAACTGAGTAAGAACCTCAGTAATTTCTTGTTTTTCAATGGCGCTCAAATTATTTTTCATATTTACTATTATTTTCGTAGTAATTAGTGTTGAATTATACATTAATTTTAGCATAAAAATAATTATTTGCAAGATTTTATACTATTTTCAACGGACAAATATATAAACACCAGTTATAATGCCATTGTGATTGTTCATTACAAGAAAACAACAACAAGGAGTCAGCCATGCAAGTACTCAAGAAAGGACGTGACCGGAATCTGGGGAGAAAGTTGACTTGTTCGAACTGCGCCGCTCTACTTCTCGTTCTTCCTTGTGACGTTCATTCATCTTCTGGCTATTACATGGGCGAACTTGATACGAGCTATTACGTTGTTTGCCCTGAATGCCGGAAACACACTGATGTTGGATCTGAGTTTAAGACTCTTCCACGACATTGCAATGATGATTGGAAACTAGAATAAGAGAATGATTAACAAAACACTGGAGGGTAAAATGAAGATTCTAAAAAAAGGTCGACCTAACAAACCCTGGTCAATTGATATCAAATGCACTGGACACGGAAACGGCGGTAATGGTTGCGGCGCCAAGTTGCGAGTGGAAGCTGAAGATCTTTACCAGACTCGTTCAACACAGATGGATGGTGACTTCGATTTATTCATCACCTGCACTTGCGCTTGTTGCGGAACATTAAACGATATTGATGAAAATAAAGTACCGATTGAAGTTCGATACTATGGATTAAAAAGAAAGTATCCTGATGAGGCCAAAGCTGAGTGGCGGAATAAATACTTTCCAGAAGAAACAGACAAAAAGGAGAACACACCATGAAGATTCTTAAAAATGGTCGGGAACAAACTGGTTGGTCGATTGAATCAATTTGCACAGGCAAAGGTAATGGCGACGGTGGTTGTGGAGCGAAGTTGTTGGTGGAACAAAAGGACTTGTTTGAAACGCGAGGTTATCATTATGACGAGACTGACTATTTCACCACCTTCACTTGCCCCTGTTGCGGCATTCACACTGACTTGCCAGAGAGTCTTGTTCCTCGGAAAATTCGTGAAGGTCTTCGTTATGTGACTCAAGCAGAACTGAGTGGAAAGACACCCCCTCGTTATGGTGATTAAAGATGAAAAACCCTAACACGGAGGAAAAAATGAGGATCCTCAAGCCTCCGCCCGAACCATTCTGGGAATTGCAATTTGAGTGCAAGAAGTGCTTGACTTTGCTCCTAGCTGAATTCAAAGACCTTCGGTATTCATATTACAATGGTAGTTATGGACAAAAGAAGTATTATGTCCGGTGTCCCACTTGCCGACGTGAAATCGAAGTGCCAAAAGAAACTCTTTCTGGTTTGA
>CAZQEI010000002.1:0-148778 GCA_964592195.1 uncultured Gammaproteobacteria bacterium
TAAATTCTAAGCACAAAATACTAAATTCTAAAGATGGAATTATTTTTCTTTTTCTACATTCTAAACAAATTTAAATTTCCAATTACTGATTACGGGTTACAGGTTACTTCTCCCTCATTCCTCATACCTAACACCTAATCGCTTACCGCTTTCTTCTTAATACTCACTACATCCCCAGTTTTCAATCCCCAATTTTTTGCCGCGTTACCAAGATTAATCGCCAATTCCAAAGTGTCATTGGAACCATGGTAGGCAATCCAATCTCCAGGATTAACTTCTGCGAAAGTTCGACAATATGGGACCTCCAAAGTTTGGCCGTTGAAATTGACTTCTAGCACATCTCCAACTTCAAACTCAGAACAATCATTATATAATTTAACATTTCCGTATGGATCAACGTAAATCACTTCGTTTGGTTCATAATCCAAAGCAATAATTTCATCCGCAGTTAAAACTTGACCTAAATCATGATAATCTTTACCAGCGGCGATAATGGCAGCGGCGCGAGCAAAAATATCTCGACCGTGGAACGTATTAGTGGCCGCATCATTGATGGTATTATTATCTAAAAGAATTACTTCCTTAACTTTATGACCATTGCTGGCTAACCAAAACAAACCGTTATTTGGGCCAATGAAAATTTGATCTTCACAAACAATGGCAACACCTTGTCTTTCTGTTCCCACACCCGGATCAATCACTCCAATATGCACAGTTCCCACTGGGTAATGCTTAGCCACCTCATTCAAAACAAACGCGCCTTCTTTGATATTAAAAGGTTCTACTTGATTGGAAGCGGTCACAATCGTGGCAGTAGGATTCAAGGACAAAATCGCGCCTTTTAATTGAGCAATGGAAAAATGATCGCTAAAGTCGGCTGTGATGGTGATAATGTTACTAGACATAAATTTATAGTTATTATTTTAGTGATTTAAAAAATCTCGGATCGCCCGAGAAACTATGAAGACTATTAATCAGTAATTATTAGTTCATATTTTCCCAAGCCAAAAGTCGCATGGACATCATCATGTCCATCATGCTCATCATCATTTGGTTTTGGGAATAAAGTTTCATATTAGTTACATTATAGACAAACAAACTGTCAGAGTCAAGCCATCCCTGTTCATAACAGCATTGACAAAAAATAATAATAATTGAATAAAATAAACGAAAAATCCCGGATTTCCGGGATGTTTTTTTAAATAATCGTATGTTTTCTCGATTCATCAACCCTGCAGAAACTCTTATTCAAAGAAACGAGACCACCCTCTTTTCGTGATTGTTCAATACTCCTTTTCAATCTGGCTTTAAATTCTTTATCATACTGAGACTCTGTCACAAAAGTTTGAAAGCCGAAAGCTTGGTCAGAAAACAAATAAAAGTTACACTTGAAGCAGGGATCAGTCACGACCACAGTTCTTGTGCTGTAAAGATCAAACAAATTTTCATGAAAATCCTCTTTAAAATCTTCAAAAGGAAGTTCCATATAGTCATGTTTATCGAGTTGCTTGCGAGAAAAAACGCTGGGTTTGACAGCTTGAGGTTCATCGCAAGCCAATTCCCAAAGAACATCTGCCACCATCCGATCGGATAGACGAGCCTCCCTATCAACCAACTTCTTGAAGCTTTTGACGTGTTGATACCGCTTCTCATACTTCAAATAGGCCAATTGCGTTTCGGAAATCAGTACAAATCGCGTAATGCCCAAGAAATCGATATTCCAGGCAAATTCACCGGAAAAATGTTCGTCAAGATGACCAACAAAGTGTTCTAACCCGACAGAATGGAAGACCACCTTCCCCATGATTGCCTCCTGACATAGTTAAAGAACTACTTATAAATTACCAAAATTGATGGAGAACGTCAATGAATCGAAAAATCCCGGATTTCCGGGATATTTTTATTAAATCAAGCTACGTAACAGACAGCCTCACGCACCTCTTGCTGGAACTCACGCCAACTCTTAGCGCGCTTTTCGCAGAACAAGGTATGAGCCATATCAATCGCCTTCAGCAATCGATCATTGAACAACAACAGTTGCTTTACCGTGAGAATATCACGCAGCGCCGGACCTTGATGGGCATAATAACGTTTACACGCCCAAATATACTCGGGATGTAATTCACAAAACAAGAAATCCATCAACGACTCATAGCGATGGACATTCTTTCTCTTGGCGACAAATTCGATCGCTCGTTGATAATCCGCACTGTGAAACAAAACCGCCTCTACTTGGGGAAAGATCGAACTGGTAGCGCCACCGTTAAGTTGCAAAGATTGAATCATGGCCAAACGTGTTTCCTGCGTAAGGTCAAAGGTCATGCACATTGGAACACCTCGTTGTTTGTTTGTTTAAAGGACAAAATATATTAACCCAATAATAATAAAATGTCAAGATATCAACGCCACTTCTCCATTTTAACATTACCCACGTTGGTAGCTCCAATCACTGTAAACCCACAAAATTGATAAAATTCAGTTAAATATTTTTCTTTTGGATCGTGACATAAAGTAAATCGGGTATATTCAACCGGAAATTTAGCCTTTAATACCGTATCTAACAATTGTTTACCAATCCCATGTTTACGGAATTTTTCATCGACCAATAACTCGGAGATAAAAACTGAACTAGGAAATTGTTCATGTTCTTGATCAAACAATTCGCACATGACATAACCAACGATTTGCTCATCTAATTCCGCCACCCAAACCAAACTCGCACCTATCGCAGTTTGTATTTTTTCGCCTGAATCCATGTATTCCTTGTTCAGTAATTTACTCAATGTTAATAATTCAGAGTAATCTTTTATTGTAGCGACTCTAATTTTCATTTTCATCAAGTAATTTATGTCTTTCAGAAATCATTTGCCCCTTGGTATTAAACTTCAAAATATATGTATCCACCCCAGCACATTCATAATTATCAATATACTGCTCTACTTCTATTGTATCATTATCAATCCATCGAATTGGTTTGTACTCGGTAAAATTAATCAAGGAAGTACATTGTGAAATATGCAATTTATCCCAACCATCTTCAGTATATCGCACCAACGCTTCGGCTTGGGTTAAATTCACTTCATGCAGAACTTTCGCTGTTTGAGTTTTTTTGTCTAACATAATTACCGACTGTCTGACATAGCGATTGATACTGGCATCGAACTCTTTTTCTAGATAGGCGGACATTTTTCCATCAGGAGAATCAATTTTGTTAAGCTGTTCAATCTTATTATCACCTTTTCGCATGGTATCAGTGATGATCGGGAAATTATTGTTCGTTTTATCCTGACTCTTTTGGTAGAGATACACCCCACCAATGATAACAATTACAAAAACCAAGACACCGATCAACACCTTTGAAATTAGCTTCATAAAAAATATTTGTTGTTAATTATATTCAGAATACCACTAATCTTATAGATCATCATACAAATCATTCCAGTCGGGATTGTCTTTTTCGATTAACTTGAATTTCCACTCTCGATTCCAGCGTTTTAATCTTTTTTCACGTTTAATTGTTTCGTAGGCATCTCCACCGATTTCATAATAAACTAATTTATATAACTTGTGCTTTGAAGTATAGGCATTAGGATAATAATTTGTCTTATGTTTCCAGACACGACCAACCAAATCACTGGAAAAACCAACGTACATCATGCCACGTTTTTTATCAGCCATAATATATACGTAAAATTGTTCGGGGCTGTCTCTCATAATTTCATATCCACCACTTATGGACAGACATCCCCGCCTACGCTGGGGATGACATAAGAGTGGTGGGGCTACTAGTCGTTTTCCCCGCCTACGCTGGGGATGAAGGGATAGTGGTGGGGTTAAAAGTCTCTTTTTTACTGTCACCCCCGCCTTGAGCGGGGGGACTCCCGCAATCTGATAGCTCCTTTATTCGCATGACTTCCCTGTCTCCCAGCTTACGCTGGGGATGACAGATTGGGGTGGGTTGGTTAAAGTCGCTTTTTATTGTCACCCCCGCCTTGAGCGGGGGGACGCCCGTTATTATTTATATTTACTAATCATCCTCACAATCTCTGGAAACTTTTCAATTTGAAAATGACCATTTTTATTTTCGTAAATAACAATCTTCGCCGTCTTCAACTTGCGACGATATTTTTCCGCTTGTGAAGGTGGCACAACTGGATCATTCTTTGAAAAAAACAAATTCAAATCACCCGCTTGTTTTTCCAGTAACGACAAATTCGATTTTAACCGAAAGCCATTCACCAAATCTTCACCTGGTAAAGAATTATCAAAGGGAGGACAAACTAAGTAAGTGGCTAAAATCTTTTTTGGGAATTTATTTTCAGACAAATATCGTGCCAAAAATATTCCGCCCAAAGATCCGCCGATTAAAATTAAATTATTTTTCAACAACGGGATATGTCTTTCAAAATGTATTTTCCAATCTTCATAATGTGCATTGTGTTTCAATGGCATTTCAGGTCGAATAATTTGGAAATCTTTTCCAAGTTTTTCGTCAAAGTATTCACGCGCCCAACTTTTATACTTATCAAGACTTACCGTTCTAGTTTTCAAATACTTAATATAATCTTTCCGAGTTTTAAAAGTTTCCCCGCCGTGAATCATTAGTATTTGTGGTTTTTGTTTTTTCATAATATGTCATTTCCGCCGGAGGCGGATCCGCCTTTGGCGGAGAACATTGATAAAAGAAATTATAAATATAAAATCCTTAATTCTAAAATTAAAAATGTTTTTTTAAAAAAAGCAGGATCCTTCCCTTTATCTCTTTATTCTCATTATCTCATTTTATCCTCTACAAACTCTCAATATATTCAGTTTGAATTTGTAAAATCACTTCGCATACCACACGACCGATGGACAAATCTTGAATAAAATCAGCATAGGGCACACCATCCACCAATATTTTCTCTCGATCAACATCCACTGTAATTTCATCAATGGTTCTCCCATATTGCATAATGGCGCATTTTATTTTCCCCTGATTTCCGTTCGACTTTTCTTCATAACCCAAATAAAACAAAGACAGTCCCAACTCTAGTGACAATTGATCAAAGTCAACAAATTTGGTTCCTTCCTCATAAATTCCGCGAGCCCAATCTTTGCGTCGGTCCAAGTTTGGCGCATTTTTTAATCCACTTAACTCATGCGCCCGTCGACGCACCCCCTCCACGTATTTTTCCATAATAAGTTGAAAGATTAAAGATTTGAGATTTGAGATTTGAGATTCAAGATTAGAGATTACAGATGAAAAGAATTATAATACTTCCCTCATTATCTGATAACTATAATCTAAAATCTATAATCTACTTTCTATATTATACAACATAAAGACAGCACATCAAAGTGCATAACTTTTGACTAGAATAAGCCATAAAATATCACCTAAAACACATTAAATACGCCGTTATTGACTTTTTGACTAAAATATGATATAATTAATAGTTAGTATTGCACGTTTACAAACCCGTTTCGGTAGCTATTTATGCCTAATTACTTGGGGATAAATAGTTACCGAAACTGAAAAACCATTAGCAGGAGTACCCCCATGTTCTTCAAAGTCATGGACATCATCACTGACTACTACGACAAAATCAGTACTCAGTTACTACAATTGATATTGTGCATTATGATTATCAACCATGCGAACATTTTGGTTGTGTCTTTGCAAGATGACACTCAACCGGTGCTGTGGCGATATCTATTGATTTTTACCATGCTGCTTATGTTTCTGTTCCATCCCAAAATTCGCAAGAATAAAATTGCATTAACCGGTACCGTTCTAAACATCGCGGCTATTGCAATATTGATTGGCATAGCTTTCCACACCAGTACATAAAGGAGACCATCATGACCCGTGAACAGTTCGCAGAGATGATTCACTGGTCGTGGATCATCTGGTCGTTCGGCCTGCTAAACGTCGGAGCCATGCTTCCCCAGCTGATCAAGATCCTGCTCACGAAGAAGGTCGAGGGCCTCTCGCTCTCGATGTTCAGCCTCTACTTCCTCATCCAAGTCGCCTTCGCCTTCGAAGGCTTCTTCACCCGGAACATCATGCTCCGTGTGTGTATGGGGTTCAGTGCGACAGTCTCCGTTGCGATCATCGGTCTGGTTCTTTACATCCGACTCACCACAGAAGGGAGCAAGTCATGACCAACAACAAGCTCGAGTATCGGACCCTCAAATTCCGTCGCATCGCGCTCTGGATCGGTCTGGCCGCGCTGGTGTTCGTCATCCTCAACATCATCGCCTTCGGTACTGCCAAGGCCGCAGAGGTCGATCTCTGCTACAGCCACAAGTCGTGGCGCGGAGACACGAAGATCAAGTACCAGTGCAGCGGACTCGAAGTCGTGACCAACTCGTGGGGAACTCCGGTGCTTCATGAAGTCACGGTCAGCGATCGGTACCGCTGGCGGTTCGTGACCGACGACCGCTTCGACCGGGTCGTAACGGCTCCGGACAAGCGCGGACCGGCCATGAAGTTCACCGTTCACGACGCGACCGTATTCAACGGCCTCGTCGACGAGCTCTCATGCGGTTGTGGTGAAGAAGACGCTCCGGCGCACAAACACAAAGAAGTGCAGAAGCCGAAGCTCCCCGTCCCGACCGACGAGGACTTCACCAACTGCTACACCAAGGATGACTACGAAAACCCCGCCGTCAGATCCTCCGACACCAATCTCCCCTTCTACTTGTGCTTCTACAACGCCAACGGCCGACCGGTCGCGCCCTACGACTGCACCTTGCAGTTTCAGGACGAGATCGACTGCCAGTTCGAGTATGCGGTAAAGAGTCACCGGTTCATGCCGAGTGACGACAACGCTGATCTGGCTGAGGTCGTGATCCTCGGCTGGTACAAATACTACGGCTGGTCGTACAACGGTATGGACTGGATCGACATCCTGTTCCAGACCAAGGCGATCACCAATGATGACTTGCAGTTCCTCCGCGCCTACCGTGGCGAAGCTCTGCTGAAGGCGATCAAGGAGCGCGTCCAACGCCAGCTCCGCGATCTCGAAACGTGGGAACCCGATTCCCGTTAACAAATCACCAAGATGAGGAGAAACAATGGAAAAAGTACATACCAGTAAATCCGATTTTCAAGTGCTCTTCATTCTGTTTGCGATGTCTCTAAGACTAAAAAGACTCAAAATCAAGAACAGAATCTTTCAATACCACCTACGCAAAAGACTCAGACGTCTCGAGGCGATGAAGGAAAACATGCATCTCAAGATCAACGAGCTCAACGCCTGAGCGACTGATCATCGTAATCCTGTTCATTAACGTTCGCAACTAAGGCCCCGTTATCGTCGGGGCTTTTCATTTTGAAAAAGTATATTAGTAATTGGTATAATGGTAAAATAGTACATGGAAGGTACAAATTGTTTAAAATATAATACATAGTACCAATATACCACGTTACTAATTACCTGCCTGCGCAGGCAGGCCAACTTACTAATAAAAAACAGCCCTACAGTGTTTGTGGTCACGCCTGCCCCGCTTTGCGGGGCAAGATCTTGAGTGACTACAATGGGGGGCTGTTTTTTTATTCACTAACTATTTCACAATATCGTCACCACGTCTATACACTCCCCAGAAAGCATCGGAGACATCATGGATTTGATTGAACTTATAACCACGAGCAGTGAACAGTTGTTCAGTGGTGATCCAACGAATAACATTTGGGGCTTCGACCAAGAAAACTTTCGGTATAGATTTCAATTTTATCAAACTCCCAGCATTGTACGGCATCGGTGAGCTCATCGGATATTCTGCGAGAATATCCAGTGTCGTGGTTTTAACTTTTGAAAAATCTTTATAATAGCTGTAATAAGATCCTTCGTCCATAAACGGATGTCTCACGCCTTTTTCACCGACTTGGTACACGGAAGAAAATTCTTTGACTTTAATTAAATCACCTACTTTGAAACCACCAGCATAGGTAGTCCCTGGTTGTTCAACAACAGGCACATTAGTTTCGGAATCATCAAACCAAGTAGCGCATCCAGAATCTGACATATCAATCTTGCCGTCACCATCATTATCTTTGCCGTCATCGCATTGATGGTTAGAATACATATTACCTGAACCACCGCCACCACCTGCAACTGTAACATTACCCAAAACTATGAAATATGAAGCTAATGTAGTTTGGAATTCACAGATACCTTCATCATCCACAATACAAGTACCATCATCAGCACCATTCACTCCAATCAACCCTTCAGTAGTCCAGCCACCATCAAGGGAAAGGGAACGACGAACATCTAGAGTATCTCCAGATTTATCAGTACCCACATACATATAGATGGTAATGGCAGGATCGAATTCCAACCCCAAGGCCGGAATACCCCATTGCACCGCGCTGACTGCTTCTTGATCACTATCAAATCCAGCAAACTCATCGGCAATCATTTCTAAAGCTGACATATCTGCCGGGGTAAAAGTATCAGTCTCCGAGACATCACTCTTCGTGATTACAGTCCCAGCTGGGAGATAAATGATCGTATCATTAGTTTCATCAATTGGAATAATAATACTGGTATCTTCATCCACGTCAACCTGAGTTGTTTCATCAATACTACCATCAGGAATAGACATAGTACCACCATTGTCAAACAAAGTTGAAATACTACCATCTTCTGATTCACCTAAATCAACCTCCAGTGAACTTAATTCTGAACAATCTTCCACAATACAGAATGGACGATACGAAATGAATTGTGAAGGGTATTCATACTCCTCGTCACTATCAATAGAAATAACATCGCCAACACCCAAAGGATTACTCGCAATGGTTGGACCGGTCTCATCCCCCCACCAATTCTCGCGCACATCCAGTCCGGTATATACACCTTCGGCATGTAAAGCTGATTCAGGGGCTAGACTATCGGTAATTTGATTACCGTTAATACTCACGCCATAAGCCGGACCATAGACATAAACACCTTCATAGTTACCATAAATATTATTAGATGGACCAATGGTTAGACTATTGTCGTATTCCCCTTCCTCGTTGTAAACTTGGTTACCCAGAGAATAATAAATACCAATTGCCTCATTGTCTCCATCATAATAAATTTCATTATCATTAACCACAGTTTCCCCCACCTCGGCCGTGCCCATGGTTATAAAGGCGATGCCATAGAGACTATTCTGAGCAATCACATTGTCTGAAATAGTGGCACCCAAAGCGCCATAATCACTCACTCCGAATAAATTGTCATAAATATAATTATCTGTAACTTCAATATCTGCGATAGCATCACCGAAAAGCACACCGGTATTTCCACCTTGAAGCACATTACCAGTAACAATATCTCCATCGGCCGAGGCATCGACTACGGTGTCAGAATATGTGGCTTCACCATCGCAATAATTCCTGATGTTTAACCCAGTCAGAGTAACATTGTCCGCAGTGATATCAATGACATTATCATTACAAACGGTGATAATTGATTCTGAGGCTGAATCATTTGAAGGATCGGTTATATCCTCAAAACCAACCCCCTGAATCGTAATGCCGGCAGTACTAACCTCGATCATTTCATCTTCAGAATAAAAACCTGCCGAGACATAAACGGTTCCATCTTCCGCCACAGCAGCCAACGCATCCGTGATGTCATTGAAACAATCAACAACCCAGTCTCCATCACAGCTATTCTCACCTTCAGTCCAATCATCATCTACATAAACATCTTCCACTCCACCTGGCCAATCCCAAGCTGAGGTGTCCAATAAATTAAAATTATCGAGATCGGAATACTCAGACAATACGTACATATCATCACCATCGTTTACTCCGACCGAAGCTTCCTGCGATAAATCATAAGGCATCTCACCATAATTTAATTCAAAAGTATTGTCATCATGAAGCACAATTTCAAAATTTAATTGGATAGCCGCATCATCCAAATCAGACGCTTGCCATCGAAATATCACTTGCCCCTCTTCATTACTGGTTACATAAATATCTTCTCCATCGTTGCAGTCTGTACACAAATCGCCACTCATAGCCACAATCACTGGAACGCCAATACCGTATTCCACTGCAAAATCATATTCATTATCCGGATCCTCAAATGCCATATAACCGTTTGAACTGACATAGACGGTATCATAGTCAACACCGTAAAAATTAAACGAGAATGGTAAATCATATGTCCAAACATTATCATTATCATTCCACTCTTGAGCCACGCCACCGCCATGGAATTGATTTTCGTCCAATATAGTTTCGACCGGGTTTTGAATATTTGATTCACTGGATGTAAATCTTCGCTCCTCAGTGGCCAACATGTCGCCGGAAGAGTTAACCACATAGGCGATTATGGTATGATCATCAACCGGTAAATCTTCAAAAGTAATATCATAACTATATTGATCAGCATTATACAATGATCTGACTTCATTAAAGGACAGAGCTCGATTGAACACCAGCACGTCATCAACACCACCATTAATTGGTCCCCAACCAGTCAAAGATGATCCAATTCTGGCGCCGCTCATTTCAGTATCCCAGTTTGGCTCCTCCTCATTATTGATCAGAATTGATCCATCAAAGTAGAGAGAAACTGCCTGGCCATCATACACGCCGACTAAATGATGCCATTCTCCATCCTGTGGGTCCACCCCATAACCAGTGTGATCAGCACCATAACCGCTAAAGATCACTGAGCCGGAATCCTGACAAATCAAAGCTCGTTGAGAATTGTCAGCCTCAGTACCATATACAAACAGATAGGTATTATCACAATAATCAGTATTAAACCACAAACTAATTGTCACCGGATCAGTGCCTGTTGGTAAACTTTCAGTCGTAATGTCAACATAGCTCTGTTCAAAATCAAAAGCTTCTCCATATTTGCCTTCAATATAACCAACACCATCAGAAGCAAGACCCTCAGCTTCAAATGATGAATCATCATAGGCATTGCCCTCACCTCGCCACCAACCTACGAGTGATTGATCAAAATCATTTGCTACATAATAATCAAAACCAGCACCAGTAACTTCAACCTGAATCTCAGCCTCATTGCTAGGCAAAGTAGCTTCATCGACTGGTGTCGGTGGAGTAACAAAGCTGACTGTAAACGGATCATCGGCTGTAATCGCCTCCAAAGTGGGATACAAACCGTCAAAGGCACGCCAGGCCTGATCCTCGCCAGTAAACACCCAATTATCCACAAATGGTGATCGGGACGCGACATCTAGGCCTTGGAAATATGAAACAGTTTCTTCAACAATAGGATCATCCGTCAAACGTCCATCACCAACCGGAGCCAGTTCGCTGGATAAATAGTAATTATATAGAGCACCATAGTCAGCATCTACGCCTAGTCCAATAAAGGCACCCACATATTCAGGGCTATTGCCGGCTGCAGTAGTAACACCAGTACTAAACGAATAACTAATTTCCCCAGAAAGATCAATACCGACTAAACCACCGACAAATTTATTCCCTTGCACAGCACCCGTAGCATATGAATTTACCACTTCACCGGACAAACCACCCACCAAGCCACCAGCTCTCTCACCTCCGAGATACCAATTCCCAGCATCTCCAGCCGTCACATCACCAGTGGCATAACAATCTTGGACTAGAGAATTTGTGCCACCTACCAAACCGCCAACGCGAAGACTAGTACCATAAACATCACCAGTGGCGTAAGATTCATAAATATCACCATTATTCGACATACCCACCAGACCACCAGCGTATGAAGATGGTGCATCTAATTCGTAACTATCTTCACCAGCACTAACAGGACCGGTAGCGTAGGAGGCACGAACCTCTCCGCCATCCAAGTAACCGATTAGACCGCCAGCACCATAATACTGCGCCGTAACCTCACCAGTGGCGCCAGAATTAGAAACATTTCCTTGAGCCGTACCAATCAGACCGCCGACAGTCCAATCACCAGTCACTCTCGCTGAAGAAGAACTTTGAGATACATAACTGTATTGAGTCGTCACACCAACCAAACCACCAGTTTCTTCACTCCCACCATGAACTTCACCTGATGAACCAGAGGCCAAAATATAACCTTGGTTGTACTCTCCTTCCGTTCCAGACAAGGCGCCAACCATACCACCGACGTAATTGCCACCCTCGACAATAACATTAGTTTCAGAAGTAGTAATTGACCCCAGTGACCCACCGACTAAACCACCGACATAGTTAGTTCCATAAATACTTCCTTCAACATTGGCACTGACTACTTCCGTCCCGGTAAACATTTTACCGATCAAACCACCGACGCGATAAAAACCACTCACATAGACATCAGTTAAACTAACATATTGAACAACCCCAGTATCTTCTCCTTCACCCACTTGGACCACACCAAACAAACCAACATAGTCCGTGTCTGCTCGATTAATATATAAACCATCGATTGTCTTTCTATTACCATCAAACTGCCCAGTAAATGGTGCATTCAGTGTGCCTATTGGTTCAAACCCTGATTCATCCCAAGTATCGGGATCAAAATCTTCATCTTCCCAATTGGTAATAGAACAATCCAAGATGTCTCCTTCTGGGTCTAAATAATAATAGGCATCCAGATCAGTATTCATGGCTTGTAATTGCTGACAAGTAGAAATATGGTAAGCGGTATCCTCAGACAAACCATCACCGCTGTCAAAAGACGGTTGAGGATCACCGGCCGCAATCGCCATCAAGGTGGGCAAATGTGAACCATCCGTATACCAGACTCCCTCTCCTTCATCAAAATCCCAAACATAAACACCATCTGTGTAGACTTCATGCTCAGTGTTATAAAAAGCACTCTCATCTTCTTCCTCATACAATGGATCGTATTCACCGTCGCTATACCCGACTGCCGGATCTTCACCTTGAGCCACATAACCAGAATTATAAATACCATAACCATAAGTCGGATAACTTCGTCCGGCAAAGACGCCATCAAAACCTCCAAAAGAAGCAGTAACCGAACCGGTGGAGAAACTGGAATATACCGAGTCACCGCCATTCATACCCACAAAGCCACCAGCATCAGAGGCAAACTCGGTAATCTCTACATCGCCAGAAGCATAAGAAGTATAGACATCACCTTCGTTATAACCGACAAAACCACCAGAAGAATTATGACCACTGACATCGCCGGTGGCATAACAATTTGTAATAGCGGCACCGGTGTAATTGAATCCGGCAAAACCACCAGTTCCCCAAGAGTCCCCAGTATTGGTCACCGAGTCGTTCGAATATGATTCACTGATATTATTATAGTTCTGACCGGCAAAACCTCCAAGCCTAAACCCACCGGTAACAGCACCAATCGAGTAAGAAGTGGTAATTTCGCCATCATTGTAACCGACAAAACCGCCAATCACATTAAGACCAGAGACAGTCCCAACAGAGAAGGAATCTGTCACCGTACCAGCATTATATCCAAGTAGACCTCCAACATACTCGTCGCCTGACACCGCAATCTCATCAGCGCTAGAATTAGTAATCGTATGATGAGTGCCAGGATGAGTGAAATAATAATATTCACGGAACCATTTCTGAATATCATTAGGATATTGGGCTAAGGCAACATGTTCCAAGGCATCATGATATCCATTTGAAATAACCTCAAAAGATCGTTCATATCCATTTGGTAAAATAGGCAAAGTCCCAAAGTCCAAATCAACTGCTGTATTGTTTTCACTTAACACAAGATATTTTTCATCCACTTCTTTTAACAAAGACAAATCACAACCACCACCAGTACATGAAACTGGCTCAAGTAGATGAGTCATTGTATCGACTCCATTGGTATCAGTAATCTTTATCGCAATATAATCAACATAATCAATATTTCTCTCAGTCGGATCATAGGACATTTTCACAATACTATTGGTAAAAGAATCCAATTTGTAATGAAAAGCTCCTTCACCGGCCTTGCCGTTGTTGTAAACATTAAGCTTCGCGTTAAATTCATAGCCATTCCCGTTATCAGTAGAAATAATCGGACATTTGTTGTGTGCCAAAATTCCATCAGCGTAATAACTGTGTCCTGGTCCGCAAGTAAGTTCGCCTTCGTTTTCAGGTTTAACCTCCAAATTATACACCGGCACAGAATCATACACACCTTGGATTGAATAAACTTCAATATTTTCCCCATTCTCTCCCCGCAACAGGTCACCAACAACGATTGATCCCGCCTCCAGCCATTCTCCATTTACATAGAGAGGGTGATTGGGAGTAAGTTTCAAACTATCATTAATAATTAAATATTGATCAGTTTCATGAATAAATATCTGAGCCACTTGTCCAAAAACTTTTTGTCCAGAGATTTCATTGAACGATTGTACCCAATCTCCAGTTTTTACATTTTCAATATTTTTATATGATCCATCTTCTAGCAAAATTTGCGTTCCAGCCAAGAAACAGACATCGGGAATGTCATGATAACCACCGAGACCTCCAACGTAATCTGAATCTTCAGCCACGACACTACCACTCACATTTACATTGTCGATGGTACTGCCTGTACTGATATACCCAGCCAGAATACCGATATATTCACTTTCTCCATGAGCTTCAATAGAAGCATCGACGATATCAACGTTTGAAATTTGGGCTCCGTCTCCGATTATTCCAAATAAACCCAGTTGAGCTTCGCCACGATTCACATATAAATTTTGAATTTCATAATTACCGCCTTCTCCATTTTCACCCTCAAGACTACCAGTAAAGAAATCATCCTCCAAAAAGCCATCGCGACCGTCATCATCTCTGTCACCACAATTATTAGAAGTTTGATTGCAACCAATTGGACTAAATCCCAAGAACATGCCCCCCTCTTCTGCATACCATTCATAATAGTTATCTTCACAATCCACTTGATTGTCATAATCACTATCGCCCAGACAAATGCCATCAACATCATTCCACTCATCGGTATCAGAACAATCAATATTTTGAATTAATACATAATGACCGGACAGATCCTCAGCCATTTCCTGCAATTGTTCACAGCTTGAAATGGAATATATATTATCTGCGTCAATACCCCGAAGTGTTGGGTAGGCGCCCACGGCCACATCCCAAATCTCATCAAAATCCCACTCATCAATCGGAGCATTTTCATAATTCCCCTTGAAATCATTTATACCATTTACCTTTTCCGGCTCATACTCTATAGCTCCAGCACCCAAAACACCATCATCCAAACTGTTAAACCACCGATTACTTGAATAGTCATTACCATAGCTCTCAGCAATAAAACCAGCTAAATATTCAGCATCTTCATACAACGAGGAAACCTCACCCGTACTGAATGAGTAATAAACATCACCGTCATCATAAGAAATAAAGCCAGCTAGGTAATCACTATTTCCTTCATCTGACCCAAGAACATCTCCGGTAGAATAAGAATAATAAATAGCACCGTCATTTTCAGCGGCAAAGCCTCCAGTATACTCATATCCCGTAACATTTCCCGTGGCATAACAATCTGAGATATTGCCACTATTATTAGCGACAAAACCACCGGCTTCGCCTTCCGTAGATTCTACTTCGACATCTGAAAAAGATTGATATATATTCCCATTATTTCTTCCAACCAACCCACCAGCATAATCGATAGATTCCACTGCGCCAGTAACATAGACAAGATTCACAGAGGCGTCATTATCGATATAAGTAGCCAGTCCAGCTGAGTGATTATCACCGCTAATATTCACGTTTTCTAATCCCAACTCATAGACAGCATAGTCAGCCTCTCCGCTACCAATAGCCGCAAACAAAGCAGCATCAGCATTGAATCCCTCTCCATGACGATTAATATATAATCCGGTTATTTTGTGACGATTGCCATCAAAGGAACCGGTAAAATACTCAGGATTATTATTACATCCATCACCATAATCACAATACCCTATCGGATCAAAACCAGCTTCATCCCCCCAAATTCCACCATCATCATAATCGTCATCATCTGGATTGGTCATCGAACAATCAATATCCTCAGTTAATACAAAATAGTCATCCAAATAGTCTGCATCGCTATCGATCGCCTGTAGCTGTTCGCAGGTTTCAATTTGCCAAGGAGATAGTTCAGTTCCTGCTCCTCCGGCAAAAAGTGAACCCGCCCAGTTCAAAACGGTTTTTATCACAACTATATCCTTATTGGCAGAATAGGTATTAAGAGGATTTTGGTCGTCTACTATTTGCCATGTTCCATTACTATATCCAGCAACATAAGCATTGTCATCAGCGTCGACTACAATACTCTGACCATTATCTTCTGCTTCCGAACCATAAAAAGTGTGGCCTTGATAATCACCGCTATCGTTAAGTTTTAATATCATGATATCAGCAGCGCCTACGTAGTCATTTAGTGGAGCGGAATCACCATCTCCTAACCATGTATCCAAGCTCCTACCTGTGACATAAATTACAGAAGAGTCATCAATTGCCATACCTAGACCATAATCATCCGACTCTGAACCATAAAAAGTGTGCCATTGGTATGTCCCACTATCATCCAACTTAACAACCATTATATCGTCACCACCTGAATATGGATGGAGTGAAGCGCTGTCTTCCGGTCCAGCCCATGAAGCCCCACTAAATCCAGTAGCGTATAAATAACCAGCTTGCACGTGAATGCTGTTAATCCAGTCTTGCTCGGTTGAGCCATAGAATGTGTGCCATTGGTATCCACCATCGGTATCAAGTTTTAAAATAAAAGCATCGTTGTCGCTTTCCGTAAAACCATTAAGCGGTTCTTCGCCATCAGAGCCAGTCCAGGAATCGATAGAAAATCCTCCGACATAAACATTTGCGTCACCATCAACAGCGATACTGGTCGGTTCATCTCCAGGATTATCTTCATCGACATAGGCATCCGAACCATAAAAAGTGTGCCACAAATAATTTCCATCAGTATCTAGCTTGAGTATTGCCATATCGGTCTGAGACCCAGAATCTTCGCCACTACTATAAGGGTGCAGTGGACCTTCTGCATCAGCCCCGTTCCAAGTATAGTAACTTTTTATCGCCACATAAACATTACCACTACCATCGACTACAATACCTTGTCCTTCGTCCATAAAATCGGAACCATAAAATGTATGCCATTGATAGTCTCCATCACTGTTAAGTTTTAGAACAAAAGAATCCGAGTCACCTGCCGTAAACGCATTTAGCGGATCTTCAGAATCTGGCTCCGGACCATCCCATAATGAATAACTGAATCCTGTTATATAAAGATTGTTATCAGTATCAACCGCCGCTGAAAACCCATAATCATAACTATCCCCTCCATAAAAAGTGTGCCATAAATAACGCCCATCACTATCTAATTTTAAGACGAAAATATCAGCCGCATTTCCTGAACTAGAGTGTGTATTCAACGGTTCTGTTCCTGTTTCTCCATGCGAATTCCAGGTATTCTTACTTCTCCCTACTATATAGGAATTTCCTTCGTTATCTTTCACAATTTGATACGGTCTGTCTTCGGCAGCCGAACCATAAAAAGTATTCCACGAATCGTAAGTTTCTTCTGCAACACTAAAAGTTCTTTCTCCGGTTGAAACCTTATTCCCGCCCAAATCAACAGCATAGGCGGTCATGGTATGTTCACCATCAGCCAAATCATTAAAAGTTTGACCATATTGATTTTCGGAAGCATCATACAAAGACGCAATTTCAGCCGCAGATAATGCTCGATTGAAAATAGCTACATCGTCAACAAGTCCGCTAAAATTACTGCCACCAATTGAATCAGCTCCAATAGTAATAGAGCCATCAGCACTGTTAATAGTGTCGATGGTTTCGCTTTGATCTACTAACACACCATCAACATATAATTTGACACTTGTTCCATTGTATACCCCCACAAGATGATACCATTGCGAGGCATTAAGAGTCGTCACTGCAGCAAACCAAGAGGCACCATTATAAATAGAAAAAGAAGTCCCCCCCAACCCGTTGTGATCCCAATCCAAATCGTAAGATCCAGCGACATCCGCATAACCAATAATTCTTTTAATAGCGCTGCCAGTCGAAGCAGAATCAGAATTAACCCAAGCTGAAATAGTAAAGTCACCCGTGACTTGCAAGGAAGGATTATCCGTCACATCAACATGATTCCCTCCATCAAGACTAAACGCCTGCCCAAATTTTCCAGAAACATAATTTTCACTTTCAACTCCAGTATACAATTGCCACTCATCTATTCTCGGCCAGTTCACAGCAGGGACACTGGAATCAATAAACAGCCTGTAATAGCGATAGCTATTGCTATTGTCGAGATAGTCCAGATACCAGGCATTTGCATCTCCGTGAGAGAAATCCCTCAAGTCAGTCCAATTGGTGTTATCGTTGGAGCCCTGAATCCTACCAATCAATGATGTTGTTAATGTATCATTTTCATGAGTTGAATAATGCAATCTTGATGCGGTAACTATTTCATCATTACCTTCTCCCAAATCTATTGCCAACCATTGTGTTGGTCCATTGTGATTTTGGAGATCTCCGTCACACCACCAGAAGGTATCTTCATCACCATCAAAAGCGATTTCCGGTCCATAGGTACTTGGCTGATAGGTATTTGACGCAGTCGCGGACCCAGGGGATAGTTCTACTAGTGTCTCGAGATCAATATGTTCATAGTCAGCCTCGTAACCCGCATGATTTCCGAAACTGGAATCATCACTGCCATTGTTTTCACCCCGCCACCAACCAAGAAGAGAATCATCAAAATCATTTACAACATAATGCTGCGCAGTGCTATTTGTAGAAACTGATATTTCCGCCGTCGTAACATCAAGAGTAGATTCATCCGCAGGGGTAGGTTCCTCAAAATCAATTGCTATAAGATCATCGGCCGCGATCGCCATCAACGTTGGAAAATATCCTTCAGTTACCACCCACTTCGGACCTTCAAAATCCCAAGAACCAATAGGCGGAGAAGCAACATCATAACTCGCTGGCTTGAAATAACTCAAATCTGCATTTGAAGACGCTTGCACTGAATCATCATTACCAACTACCAGCCAAATACTTCCATCATCATAATAATAAAATCCATCAAGATCCCCATCACCAATCCCAACAGCTTCAGTAAAACCGATAAAAAACCCAGTATTGTCGACATTTTCATTCGTAATCGTCGCAGCCACAAAACTATTAGTGGCAGTATCTGTCCCAACGTAGTCTGATCCAACCATACCCCCAATATTTGCCGAATCTTCTGGGTCAGTCCCAGTAACTGTCCCCCCAAAGTAGCTATTCTCGATATTCAATTCTGAGGCATAGTTGTACCCCAAAATTCCACCTATATTATAGACACCACTAACATCACTTATAGAATAAGCATTGAATATTAAAACCCCAGTATCAGTATAACCATCACTGTTATAAATCATTCCGACGAACCCACCAACACTTTCATCCCCAGTGACAGATCCAGAAGTATAACTTTCAGAAATTGAAACATCACAAGTATCGTCGTCAAACACAGCTTTACCAATCATTCCGCCAACATCATTTGATGCCGAAGAAATATTACCGTCCATATAACTTGTCGAAATATCAAAGTCTGTTTCCTCGAGACAACCGTCAAACGATACGTTTCCAATAAACCCACCAGTCCCAGCCTCCCCGTCTATATCTCCGGAAACTGAAGAATTGGTGATTTGGGACGCAGAATTACCGTACATTTCTCCAACAAATCCACCGGAGATATTTGATGAAGTAATATCGAGATTACTATGCACATTTCCAATAGTAATGCCCGTGTCAGTTTCAGCCATCGATTCAATTTGTCCAACCAGTGCTCCAAAATATGCGCCACTACTATCACCTCCGACACTTCCACCATCAAGAGTTAAATCTTTAAAAGTTGGATATATTGCTTGTTCAAACATTCCCACCGCATCCGCATCATCGAGGTAAATATTAAGATTGCTAATCGTATGATTATCACCATCCAAAACACCATTAAAAATATGTGTATCAGTATCATCCTGAAACAACCCGATCGGAGTAAAGACTCCTTCATTTTCTTCACCGTCATTAACAGTTAAACAATCAATGTCATCCATCAATTTATATACATCTTCTGAAGCAGTTCCTCCACTATAAGTCAGAGTAATATCTTGCAGCTCCTGACATGTCGCAATGCCATGCACCCGTCTAAGAGTGGGATAACCTACTCCCTCTGGATCACGCCAAACAGCTGCAAAATCCCAATCTGTAAACGTATCTGCCCCACTCATCTCGACTGTTGTCTTGCCCACACCGTCTGCACTATTCATCAATCCTGACATATCAGTATCCCAAAAAGAATTTGTAACCGATCCACCGCCATCCTCATATCCAACCAGCCCACCAACACCCTGGCCACCTCCATCACGAACATTAACGACTACTGCTGAATAACTATTAACAATAGTAGATCCACCTTGGTTGGCGCCAACTAAACCACCCAATCTATTTGCACCAGTTACACTGCCGGTGGCATAGGTATTTGAAATAGAAGTATTGTTATAACTGAAACCAACCAAAGTCCCTACAGCCCAGTCAACACCAGTAATTTCTACATCTTCCAAACCAACATTACTGATCGTTGCACCATGAGTCTCACCAAAAAGACCAGTTCCGCCAGCAAGTGCTGGAGACGTACGATGCATGTATAAATCAGAAATTACATATCCATTGCCATCGAATGTCCCACTAAAGTACGTAGCTGGAGTATCATTAGGATTACCAATAGGGTTAAAACCCTTTGAATATTTCAAATCAGCAGTCACTACCCCTTCCGGTGGCAACATAAAGATTATATTCCCAGCCTCAAGATTAGCGCTATAATCCACCGCTCCACCCTCCAATTCAAATCCATCTTCATAAACCGTTAACTCAGTTAAATGGGTATAACCAGTTGCATAGGTTGTCCCCTCCACTAATGTCAACGAAACGCCCGCAACTAGATCAGACTCATTCCAGCCCGTTGCAGCTGAACAATCAATATCCCCAATCAAAACATAATCCGCATCCAATTCAGTACTCATGTTTTGCAATTGCTGACAGTCTTCAATTTGGTAGGGATCTTCTGCTGTTCCAGTTCCACCGGCAAAATCAAAATCTGGAGCCATCTCTTCCACCGTAATCGTTCCGGAGTCAGTCGACGTCAGACCACTTTTCGCCGCCCTAATTGTGGCCGCGCCAACAGTGTCGGCAGTAAAGACTGCGAATTTGTTGGTAGTAACGTCTGGCACAAGATCTCCAATTACATCGCCTTCGAGCGACCAACTATCGGGAGAGACATTTTCAATAAAATTTCCATATTGATCACGAGTAATAGCATATACAGTCAAATCATCATCTCCAATAAAAATTGTTTGCTCAGGCACGACAGTTCCGTCCCCACCGTCCGCGGCTATTTCAACGCGAACGTGAGTGGCATCATCAGCCACGAAAACAACATCAGAAATATCCCCTTCAAAATCAGCTGTCGAAAGACCAAAAGTCCCCGTAGTAGTGGTGATTGTTGGGAATTGGATTTCGTTCCCAGTGGCAGTATCAGACAGTTGAATAACTATTGGGCCATAACCACCAGAGGGATAAAGTTCACGAATATATTCCAAACTAAGACTGGTACCCGAGACAAGCACAGATTCAGGATGCTCTGATGTTTCAATACTCTCTTGTACAATCAAAAAATCTGACTGGGAAATATTGTCAGCATTAAGAATTGTTCCCTCTGGAAAATCCAAGACCAAAGTTGGTGGCGTGGAATATTCTTGTGAAACCGTAAAGGTCGTAATAATGTCATCTGCTGACATGAAGGCTCCGACAGGACTGCCAGAAGGAGCGAAGGTAAGACCATTCATCGCCGCATGTGCCACGTTAATTTCCAAAAAACCTAAGCCTGAGGAAGAAAAAACAAACGAGAAGATCACAAAAGAAATTAGCAATTTTTTGCCAACTATTTTTAATGTTTTCATAAATATTTTTATCATATTCAAATTATTAATATTATACCATAATTAACCAATTTTATTAATAAAAAAATGACTTATCCACAAATTTTTTAGAATAACAGCCTGACTCAAGACAATAAACAAAAAAAACACCAAACGATGTTTTTAAAAATAATTCCTTCTTTCCCGCCTGAGGCGCCTGCCTGCGCAGGCAGGCAAAACGATGACAAACTTAGAGCATTCTTCATTCTTATTCAAATAAAAAAACAATTTCGTGTTAATTGTTCTCCAATTTTTATCGTATCTCGTTTCTCGCTTCACGTATCTCGACTCACAGCTAATCAGACAATTCCCTAAACTCTTTATCTTTCGCAGAAACCAATTCACTCACTTTCAACGCCATCGCGTTAATTCCCATCAATCTTATTCCAGCCAAAGTTCTCACTCGTGATAACGCCACATATCCCATCCCATGTTCAAAAGATTTGGATAAATCAATTTCCGCGGCATCCAGGCTCATACCTTGACTCTTGTGAATGGTAATTGCCCAAGCTAAGCGCAAGGGAATTTGTTTTATACTTGCCAAGATTTCATTGTTTTCTTCCACATTCCAACTAACTTTCTTAGCGGTAATTAACTTATCACCTTTAACTTTAACAATCGGAAAACCATCGTCGTCAAAATCAACCACTTCCCCCAAAGTGCCGTTCACGTAGCCTAAATCAAAATTATTTTTCACAAACATCACCGCGGCGCCGACCTTCAAATGCAATTCGTTAACCGCCGGATAACTTTTCTTCAAAAATTCAACCAGATCAACCGGACCGTTTTGCGTTAACCTAAACAAATGATCTTCGCCTTCAATTCGTAACAATTGTTCTTCGTTGATGGCATCAACATTTTCATTATGTGTATATAATTTAGTCGGACGAACAATACCTTCTACTGGTTTTTTAAATCTGGTTTTTAATAATTTTAATTCTTTCTCCCCCGCCTTGTTCTCACGAATTTTATTCAA
This sequence comes from uncultured Gammaproteobacteria bacterium, assembly GCA_964592195.1. Taxonomy (GTDB): domain Bacteria; phylum Patescibacteriota; class Patescibacteriia; order UBA11705; family UBA11705; genus CAZQEI01. The sequence continues at coordinate 22,955 of CAZQEI010000002.1, forward strand.
CACATTCAAGAACTGTAAATCATCCTGACGAAACTGTTCATCGAGGTAACAAACTTTTAAATCAGCGTTCAACCAAGAAAAGGCGTCAAAAGCAAATTCAAACTGTCGCTCGCGACTAACTGGTGGCAATTGAAAAAAATCTCCACACAGAACAACTTGAATTCCCCCAAACGGTAAAAACGGATTGTGCACAGCCCGACAAATCTTATCTACCAAGTCTAAACGCGGTGCATCGAGCATGGATATTTCATCGATTATCAAAACTACGGTTTGTTTAATTCGAGAAAATAAATCTTCACGATATTTCAACATTTTAACAATATCTTTGTCACTAATGGTTTTCTCAATGCCCATACCACACCAGGAATGAATCGTTCGTCCGTTCAAATGAGTAGCCGCAATACCAGTCGAAGCAGTAATACCAGCCGGAATCTTTTTCTTTTTTAAATGGTCGATAAATTTATTTAACAAAAAAGTCTTACCAGTCCCAGCCGAACCAGTAAGAAAGACATTCTTGCCAGCTTTTAATATTTTCAAAGCTTGCGATTGATTCATAACTATCTTGCCGACTTAACCATAAATTTTACAATTTCCCTTACCACATTCTGCGACTTACCCGTTGTCGGAGTATGGTGAATCGACAAATCCGGCATGCCGTTAATTTCCAATATGAAAAAAGATTTGTTCGTCGGTTTCTTCGCAATATCTTTACAAATAACATCAATTCCAACTAAATCTTTACCTACTGCCTTAGCGGCCGCCACGCACAGTTTCTTGGCTTCGGCGTTAACAATAGAAGTAACGTCTCTAGTTTCTCCACCTTCAGCTAAACAAGAATTCTTTTTAATAAATACTACCTGATCTTTGGCTGGCACACTGCGTAACTTCATGTGTTGGTCATTTAAAATTTCATCCAATTTTCTGTTGAATTCAGTGCGTTTATCCGTTTCTGTCTGTTTAGCCTTGATCAGTTTTTTAATCGAGGTAACACCATCCCCCACCACATACGGAGGAATCATTTCCAATGCGCCAATCACCCGACCGCCAAGCACTAACACACGAAATTCCTTACCAAACACCATGGTTTGCGCCACCATACTACGATAATAAGGCAATTTATCTTTGATAATTTTCAATGCTTCTTTAACATTACTAATAAACGGAAAAACGCCACGACTATTCGAGCCCTTGGCATCTTTTAATATAATGGGGAAATGCAAACTACTGAGCGCTTTTTCCGCTTCGTTCACCTCAAAATTCTTGCGATAAAATGCAACCGTCTTGGGTGTCGGAATTTTCTGGGCATGAAGAATTTGGAAAGTAATGTCTTTACATTGAGTTAATCGGGAACTAACAAAGGACTTGTTAACTAAAGAAATGTTTCGATCTAACAATATCCGCTTTCCTTGAATATTAATGTAAAAACAATGACGCTCTGGCATAAACTCCTCGATAGTACCACCCATGTCGATCACTACCTGTTTGATCATTTGCAAATTTTTATTCATAACGAAAATTTATTGATAAAGAAACCAACTAATTCCATAATAGCTTATTCTGGAATAAATGTCGATTAAAACAAAAATAGTGAGGCCTTCACTATTCTTGCATATATTTTACGGACATTGTCGACAAGTACCAGACCAACTACTGTAAATCTTATTTGGAGTGGCTCCAGTCGGAAAACAAGAATCAATTCTTAACTGCGTACCGGAATCATAGTAACTTCCCGTACATCGCCATGCAGTACCACAACCGGTTGGAACACATTTAGGAACAGGTTTGTAATTTATGGGAATATTGGGATTATCATTTATAATATGAATTGGCGCCGGTGATTGGTAAATAAAATAGGCGTAAAAAATACATCCCAATAAAATCAATAACGCGATTAAGCTACTAATTTCATTCTTGTCTTTTGACGACATTCTACCTGCCACCGCGTTATCAGCCTGTTTCTTCACCGTATCATCAATTAACCCGCCAAAAGCAACATACAAGAAACCTCGCCAAATGGCATTTCCGCCTACATAGTAAACAATAATAGCCATTACCCCGTAAACAATGTAAAGCGTGTTCTTCTCCAAAAAAGCTGCAAAGTCTTTGGTGAATAGTGGCGACAAACTTTTGAAATTAAGCACAACTGCTACAATCGCCACTAACAATGGTAAAATCGAGAAAAAGACTTTTGCAATGCGATAATAAATCTTCCCCTCCAACAAGGATTTTTTAATGGGCATAGTTTTTTAACTATGAATAAAAACTAAGACAATAATATTATACCACTTTAAAAGTCAAAGTGAAAATAATATCTGCCCCACATAATCTTATCTGACACTTTCTTCTAGTCCGCCTTAGGCGGAAGTGTCAAGCCCATATCTGTTATCCGCCTTTCGACTTCCGCCAAAGGCGGATTATGAAAAAGTCGAAGATAAAATATATAAAAAAATACACGCTTAACGTGTACTTTTATTTAATGTTTATTTACTATCAATTAAAATTCTTTCCATTTCATCCATTATTTGATTCATCTTTTTAAATGCCGGTTGAAAAGCTTCAGTTGTCGTCATATCAACGCCCAAGCGTTTTAAAATCGGAATAGCATAATCAGAACAGCCAGCACTTAAAAACTCAGTCACGAACTTTTGTCGCATGTCATTTTCATTCTTAATAATCTGCTCAGCAATCGCGGTAGTGGCACACAACGAAGTGGCATATTGAAACACATAGAAGTTATAATAGAAATGTGGAATATACGCCCATTCAATACCATATAAATCATCAACCACCATAACACCTTTGTCGTGACCGTAATAAGTTTTTAAAATGTCTAAATATATTTTTGATAATTCTTCACCAGTCAATGACTTACCTGATTCAGCCAACTCGTGAATTTTTAATTCGAACTCGGCAAACTGCGTCTGTCGGAACAAAGTCCCCCGATACATTTCCAATTGATTGCCCAAAATCGCCAAGCGTTGTTGTTTGTCAGTTATAGATTTTAAAGTTTCATCGACTAACAGAGCTTCGTTCGTGGTTGAAGCCACTTCAGCTAGAAATATTGGGTAATGAGAATTGAAAAAAGTTTGGGTTTTATTGGAATAATAACTGTGCATGGTATGACCAAGTTCATGCGCCAAAGTACTGACATCATCATACTTGCCCATGTAGTTCATTAAAATATACGGGTGAACATCATAGGACGAACCTGACGAATAAGCGCCAGAGGTTTTGCCTTGGCTGGAATACATATCAATCCAGCGATTATTAAACGCTTCATTCACCACAGAAACGTAATCATCGCCCAATGGTTGTAAAGATTTTTTAACTAGCGCTTCCGCCTCTTCCACTGAATAAGTTAAATTCACTTCTTTCACAATCGGCGGATAGACATCATAGTAATGTAACTCGATCAAGCCTAACATTTGTTTTTTCAATTTCAAATAGCGTTCCAAGGTCGGTAAGTTTTCATGCACGCTGGCGATTAAATTTTTGTAAACTGCGGTGGGGATATTATTCCCGTCCAAGGCTTTTTCCAAGCAGGAAGAATAATGACGAACATTTTTATAAAACAAATGCGTCTTCACTTGATTATACAATTGCACGCCAAAAGACCGTTCATATTGTTTGTAAGTCCCAAAAAATTCTTCCGCCACTTTTTTCCGCACTTCACGATCAGGATTCGCCCGATACAAAGTGTACGCCGCGTCGTCCAGGCGAACTTCTTGACCATCAGCTAATGTTAAACTGGCGCGAGGCATATCTGCATCTTTAAACACACTGTAAATCTCCGCCGGCGTGTCACTCATCATCCCAGCTTGAGAAATTATTTCTTCTTCATTTTCATTGCGAGTATGAGATTTAAGGCGGTGAATATTATCTAGGTAATGAGAATAAACTTTTAGCTCAGATTTTTCTGTTAAAAACGTTTGAACCAATTCTTCATCCAAAGCTAAAATTTCCGGATCAATAAATGATTCCAGCGCGCTGATTTTTGTTCCCAGTTGGTCAATCTCCTGCTTCATTGATAATGGTAATGATTCACGAACATCTAAGTCTAACAACTGATTAGCGTAGGCGTTCAACCGGAAAAATTCTCGCCCAATATCAGAGGCAAATTCTAGACATTCAAACAAAATATCAGCTGACTCTCCCAAGTGGCCTTTAAATGATTCGAATTTATCAACTTTAACTTTCAGCTCCGCCTTCTTCGCCTGCCAAGCTTCGTTGTTTTCAAATAAATCTTGCAAATTCCATTTGTATTTGTCGGCTATTTGAGCGCGGGTTAGTTTATTAACCATACATGTTTATTGTAAATTAGCTCTTTATATTAACATCATTTTTCCATAACCAAATTAACTACTTCACTCCTTCAACAATACCATCCTTCAAACTATCTATATTAAAATACGTATATTCGCTTGCTCCAGAATACCATTTATAGTTCACTCGAGTAAACCGAAGTGTCTTTAAAGTTTCTTCAATATTCGAATGGAATTGTGATATATTTTTATTACTTGCAAAAGCCGCTAAAACAAAGGTAATGGTTTTGTTTCCACTTCCCGATACATTAACCTCACCATTATCAATCCATAATTTTTCTCCACTTATTTTTCCGTAATTAGAACGCAAAACAGGGAACGCTGTGGATTGTATTTGAATAATTCTATTTTTTAGTTGCTTACCTAACTTAATGATAACTTGATTTGAACTTGTTGAAGCTCTATTTATTCTATCGTTAAATATTCTAAACCCTATTGCTTCCGCTAATATGGAATCAATGCTATCTCGTAATTTCGTTCCATCAAAACTTTTCAGACTTTCTATATCCTTATTGAGTTGATTAATAAACTCAACATCTTCTTGCTTCTGTTTTTCGTCTTGAATTTTTTTCTTTTCTGATTCTGCCAACTTCAGTTCTTCTTCTGACATTTTACGATTCACTACCCAACTTATATCCGTTTTTTTGTCTCCAGTATTTGCAGATAAATCAAGCGTATTTTTTTCATCCAATAAGACCCAGTCGTAAGAAAACGCCCCCTTGTCACTTAGCTCAACCAAATTACCTTGAATATTTAAAGTTGACTTCTTTGGGCTAACGACACCCCTTAATGTAACTTTTGATTGATTCAATAAGCTATTATAAAGTGGTTCTATAACTGTAATTTTTGGGGAAGAATTTAAATAGGAATTCAATAAAAACAAAACAAAAAACGACAAAATAGCGACTGCTGTCCAATTGTTTTTATTTTTTTCACTCCACTTTGATTTTTGCCAAATGTACCATAAAAATATAAACGGTATGGCCATATACCACGCTCTGGCTGCAATTGCAACCACAATAACGATACCTAATCCTATAAGAACTAAAACTTTATTATTTTGATCATTTTGTTTTATTACTGACGTATCATTGTTTAACTTACTACTTTGAATATTAGTTCCACAATGTTTACACTTAATCGCCTGTTCTTGTATTTCTTCTGCACAAAATTCGCATTTTTTCATATCATAAATATAAATTATTTATACCTCTATTTAAACAACCATTCCCAAAATCTAGCAAACAAAGACTTAGACGGCTTTGGTGGATTATTTTTCATCGCATCATTAATAACTAAATCCGTTTTAACAGTATCAACAGCAGGAGTATTTTTTGGTTCCACTACTTGAATCTTCGGTTGTTTGTATTCCGGGGCTGGAGTAGTATATCCTCCATTTTCGGAATAATGGCTCTTAATTGGTTCAACTGGTTGTGGCAAGGCTTTAGCTTGATGACAATGATACTCCCCTGTACTTAAACCCCATTTTGAACAATTGGTACGACATGTATGGCATCCAGATGAATCTGTCCGTCCTGGATGGGCTTGGCTTAAACTGGGGATGAATAAAACTGTGATTAACACAACAAACATTAAGATTTTTTTCATATATTTCAAATTAAAAACAAACGGTTTCAACCTCGTTTGTTTCAAATATGAATCAAGCACCCAAACGGGTTGCTTTAGATAATTTTCATGGCGTGCCATATACCTGAACGCAGTGAATGGTATGTGGCTCGGGGACCTGGATTCGAACCAAGATAGACAGCTTCAAAGGCTGTTGTCCTACCATTAGACGATCCCCGAATAATAATTGTAAATTGGGATCGTCGACTTACGTCCATTAGCTTGCCCCGCAAAGCTTCTAGCGATGCGGGGACGATCCCCGAATAATGTAATTCCATACTACCTCAACTGTTAACAAAAGTCAATATTTCATTGTCACCCCTTTCCAAACCTGCTATACTATAGATAACAATAACTATTGATAAATATGCCATTTGATCATCCACTTTATAGTCTAGGAGAAACTGAAAAAAACCTGCAAATTGAAAGACTTAGAGACACTATATATGACGTCTTAATCGAAGATGCCAAAGCACACAAAGAACTGCCGTTAACCCGAGATAGAATAGAAGAATTTCTTTCAACTCCGATTCCGGATTTACTGAAAAATGTAGTTCAACGCGCGCAAGCTGAGGTGGAAACTGAGACAAATGTAAAGAAACAATCTGAATCAGCCGGGAAAAAACTTATGTACGCCAGCGCCTTCACAGTTGGTAAACGATTAGGACTAACTCCGAAGTCTTTAACTGAAGCTGATTACAATAAACGTAGTGATGAATATAAAGACAGGTTATTAAAAAAAATCTTTAATCATAATCTTAATAAATAACAAAATTTATGGAAGAGACACAAAATCCTCAGCTCGAGAATCTCGCCACCCCACCATCGCCAACGGAATTACCCGTAGCGCCAGTGGCAGCCGAGATCAAAGCCCCGCATTATGCTGGTGGCTGGATCCGTTTTTTGGCTATCATCATTGATGGCATTCTCATTTCAATTGTTGCCGCGATCATTCATGCTATTTTCCCTGCCACTGCTCCAACCACTGATTTAACGACTGGTGTAACATCAATGGACAGTGTTTCTAGCTATCTCGGTTTATTGTATGTCGTTATTATGTTGGGTCTCAAGCAACAAACTCTTGGTATGATGGCCTTGAAGCTCAAACTCGTTTCCTTAAAACCAGGCAAACCAAACTGGTGGTTAACTGCCATTTTGCGCCAAGTATTGGGCGGCTTTGTCTGCGTTGTTACTTTGGGCATTGGTTATTTAATCATCTTCTGGACCCCAAAAAAGCAAGGTTTGCATGATTATATTGCCGGGACTACCATTGTTCGCGAATAATACTGAATATACATAAAAACAGACCGAAAGGTCTGTTTTTGATTCATAAAATACAAAAAATCATGATCTAAATACAAACAGGCTAAACTGATTGACAAAAGCTGTAATATGTAGTAATATATGATATTAGCCCTTTGACAAAAACACCACAACAGGAGAACAATATGCTTGAATACATGCAATCTGCCATGGCAGATCATTCGCCTCTGGCTATTCTATTTGCCTTTATTGGCGGCCTTTTGAGCGTAGCTACTCCTTGCGTATTGCCCATGATTCCGATCACTTTATCAACATTGGGTGTCTCTTCTGCGCGTTCACGTAGTCAAGCTATCCTTTCCAGCTCCCTTTATGTCTTGGGAATCATGATAACCTTTACCTCACTTGGATTACTAAGTGGATTGTCTGGTGGAGTGTTTGGCGCCTGGCTAGCAAATACGTATGTGACGTTGGGACTCGCCCTGCTTTTCATTGTCTTGGCCTTAAGCTCATTTGAACTTTACGAAATTGACTTACCTCAATCATTTACCGAGAAACTGGGAAGAATTAATCAAGGGAAAAGACATTACACCAAAGCCCTACTCATGGGTCTGGTGGCCGGTTTTATCGCTATGCCATGCTTAGGTCCAATTTTGGCTGGTATTCTTCTGGTCATCGGATTGACAGGAAATGGTGGTTTTGGAGCGTTGCTACTCGCCACCTATTCTTTAGGCTTTGGGATCCCCTTCTTTCTCTTTGGTGTTCTCTCAGTGAACTTACCGCGACGTGGCCCATGGATGCGAAACATCAAAAGTTTCTTTGGGTTGGCGCTCTTGTTGGTCGCCTTTTGGTTGTTGCGCAATATTATCCCCAGCTGGAGAGAATATTCAGTCAACCCCATACTGTCCGTTACCATTCTAATCAGTGGCATACTCATTGGCGCATTACATCGACATTTTGACGCCTCCCTCAAAGACAAAATATTGAAGAGCGTTGGGATTCTTTTGTTCACTGTTGGTGCCAGTTTGATGATCAATTATGTATTGACCTCGGACAAGTCGAGTTGGTGTCAAGGCAATGCCAATGCCTGCCTGGAGACTGAATGCAAGAATCATAAATTCACTATCGTAGATTTTTCCGCCAGTTGGTGTCTATCTTGTCATGAACTGGAAAATGAAACATTGGAGCATCCCTTGGTAACCAAAGCCCTGGAACAGTGGGGAAAAGTCTCAATCGACTATGATCAAAACCAAGAAATCGTTACACGCTTTCAAGTCAAAGGCTTGCCCACCTTGATCTTCCTTGATCAAAACTGCCAGCCCATTGGAACAGGGCATGAGGGAATGATAAAGCCTGATAAACTAATCGAAATGCTCCAAACATTTGAACAAGGATGAGATTTGGCGACTAGGCAGATGTAGTGTATAATTGATTAGTAAATATGCTATACTTAATCAACCTCCCGGCCCTGGCCGTAGAAAAACTAAAAATTCTTGCCTCAGAATCTGGATTTGAAACAGAATTATTAACCGACAGTGAATCGCTACCAGATGAGATCACCAGTTCTGATCGTGTGGCAACAGTACTTGAAGATATGGAAACATTACTTCAGATTTTAAAAAAGAAGAGCCACCCCAATGGATTAGAAGTCCTTATCCTCCTGAACCATGAAATCACTAACCAATTCGGATATGAAGCGGTAGACAACCTTCGCGTTTCTTATTTGTCACTCAATGAATTACTAAACCTCTCTGTTATTAATTAACAGAGTTTTTTTATAAATATTATGGCCCTACCACTTGAAAAAATAACATTTGAAGGTCAAACACCTGAAGTTAAAACTAACGAACCGGAAAAATCTAAAACCTCCAGACCCAAAAATCTAGAACTACTGCCTGACTTTGAACGTTTTGAAGATAATGCGGAAGCGAGAGTACAAGATTACTTTGATATTCTGCTACCAAAACTGACACCAGCTGACCAGAAAAAACTTACTGAGCTAATTTCCTCGGGCGACTCCCTTAGTCTGCCAGAAATAAACAAAGTAATCACTGACCCAAAGCAATGTCGAGAAGTAACAAAAGCCTTGGCCATTCTGACAGAAAAAAAGATCAAGGCTGGCTCAGGACTGGAAAAATTAAAATTGTTTTTTACCCCAGGAATAAGTCAAAACGGTTTTAGTTTATGTCGGGCGCTAAAATGGCTCAAACAAAATAGCCCCAGTGAGACCACTTCCATTGTTTATCCTGGCTCAGCTTCTGATTCTTCTGGTTGGCTGAAATATATTGGTGCCTCGGGCACTGATAAAGTTTACTGTGTTAGTCTTGGTGGGCCAGCAGGCGAAAAAGCTCCGGAAAAAGTACTACAGCAAGGAGTCAAAGCTGAGCACATTATGAAATCATACAGTGCAGCGATTGATGATGGTGACTTACCAAACCAAGGTGCTGATGCCATGATCCTGGATCTAACTGGGGTCGGCATCGTTATGGCAAATAACAATATGAAGAAAGAAAATAGTAGTTTTCAAAATGGGGTTGAACCTGTTTTGCGCGAAGGAGGAATATTGATCGTTGCCAATAATCACGCAGTCGAGGGTTTACTAAATGATAAATACAGAAAAATTTTCGGGAATGCAAAATCTCCTTTTGCTATGTGGCAAAAACATACAAAATAATCCATATCACACAAAAAACAGGCCAAAAGGTCTGTTTTTTATACGATTGACTTTTGACGCAAAATAATCTAAACTAAACTATTCTTAGAACCTTAACAACCACACCGGCAATCGCCACCGGAAGGAGAAACCATGGGACTCAGATTAGCGGGAGAATTAAGTCAAAGAAGTGATGACTATGACGAACATAAAGACGAAGAAGCAAGGATTAAGTTTGACCAACTTTCAGATGAAGAAAGAAACCAGATTAAACGTCAATTTGATCAATATCATCAAAACGACCAAACCCGAGTCACGGAAATGGTGGCCAATCTTTATAATCTACTGAAATCCACTGGCGAAGGCAGATGCTATGAAGTCATGAAGTTAACTAAGTTTGATTTTGCTCTGGGTACAGCGGTCATTTCATTAGACCATCTTGTTGGTGCAGCAAGAGCTATGGCTAAATATTGCGAAGATGAGACCTTTGACGTATATATTGATCGTGATGAGGTTAACTATTCTGGAGAAGAACCACACACCAATTATGCTCTTTATGTTTCTTGGTAAACACACCGACACCAGCAAAAACTGGGAGGAGGAACATCATGGGACTCGCTGACTTGTTTAGACAGCAGAGCAATTCATTGGCGCAGCAAGAAAGAGAAGAAAAGATACGACAAGCTGATGCTCAAGCTACGGCCAAAAAAATCGATCATGAGAGTCACAATAAAAATGCCCATGTAAAACCTGAAATTATTTCAAACTTACCAGGTCTCATTGACCAACGTACCAAACAAAGAAATGCCGAATTATTGACTATCTCTTGGTATGATGTTGAGATAAATAAACCGGTAAAAATAAAAAACTTGGCAGGAGTCGCCAAAATCGTAGCTGATTATTGTAAAAAAGAAGGATTCGATGTCTTTATTCATACCAGTGAATTTGATGACGAGGGCTATCACTATCGTGATGACTATCTGTATATTTCCTGGTAACTACAAAACAGGAGATCACCATGACACAAACTCTCATTGGTATCAAAGCAATTCTTGCGAATAAACATTTTCGTGGCCATCGCAATAGCATAGGGTGTCAATGTCAAATTAACGATTATCGAGAGGGTAACCTATTCATGCGTTTAGAAGGTGAAAATGAAGATCGATTTTTGGAACTTAATTACTTTTATGTGGAAATAATTCTTGTCAATCGTATTACGGGAGCAGAGACATTTATTGAGATTCACCCTAGAGACTTCCAAACAAAATCAATCCCAGTTTCGACGGACGATGAAATGCAGGTTGAAATTGCTGCCAACCACATCAAATCCATGGACGACAAATATCTCTGGTTCGGGGAATGGAACAAACAAAATGCCAAACCCGGTACCACCTTCTGGCGCTGGGAAGGAATCTTGGAATAAAATCACAAAACGACCGAAACCGGTCGCTTTTTTATTTACAATTATAAATGGATATCAAATCGGGCAAATCATGATTTGCCCCTACGAACCCCTGGGTATTTGATATTTCAAACATCACGTATCCGTAATTATCGGTAATATCCGTAATATATCCGTATATCCGTAATTACCTAGCCAACTCCACCAACACACACCGATGATTTTCAAACGTCAAACCTAAACTTTCCGCCATGGCAATCACCACCTCATCAAAAGCGCCAGGTTGAAACCACACATTATCATATTTCAACGCGACCACTTCATCAAGGACGGATAAACTAACCGCCGGTGGAACAACAAACACAATCAAATCTGGCCGTGACGGCAAATTTTCCAATTTAGGATAGACTTTTAAACCTTCAATCTCAACCTCATTCAAATTAATTGGCCAGACCGTATAATCACACGCCAGCATTTTCTTTACTACTTTATTGCCATACTTTTCCGGATGATTGGATGCTCCCACTACTGCCACAATTTTTTGCTTTGATAAATCTATCATATTTTATTTATTTGGCGATCCAGACCGGCTTTAATAAAGGCGTTAAATAATGGGTGGCCATCAATAGGTCTTGACTTAAACTCTGGATGGAATTGAACGCCCACGAAAAACGGATGATTCGGTAATTCGACAATTTCCACTAAACGATTGTCTGGCGAAGTCCCAGCAATTAACATTCCGTTTTGTGTTAATGTATCTCGATACTTATTATTGAATTCATAACGATGGCGATGACGTTCTGAGATGTTTGTTTGTTTATAGGCTTGATAACTGCGAGAATTTTCAGTTAACAAACACGGGCATGCACCCAAACGCATGGAACCGCCGTAATTATTTTCCTCAATATTTTTCACTTGATCAGACATGATGTGAATGACTGGGTGCGGAGTTTCTGGATTAATTTCCTCCGAGTTCGCATCCGCCAAACCTGCCACATTGCGCGCAAATTCAACTGTGGCCAACTGCATACCATAGCATAAACCGAAGAAAGGAATGTTATTTTCACGAGCAAATTTGATCGCTTTTATTTTACCTTCAACACCTCGTCCGCCAAAACCTCCCGGCACAATTATTCCATCTAGACCTTTCAATTCAATCAGCTTAGATTCATCTGTTTCATAGACTCCGGCATCGAGCCAAGAAATTTGCACTCGCGCATTATTCTTCCACGCTGCATGTTTCACCGCTTCAATTACAGAAATGTAAGAATCAGACAAAACATAATCACCGGTATTAAAATATTTGCCCACAATACCAACCTTTACTTCTTTTTCCGCTCGTCGCATACGATTCACCATCTCTTCCCAATCTTTCAAACCGGGACAAACCATTTTCTCTGTCCAACCAAATTGCTTCAAGATTAAATTGCCCATTCTTTCTTTTTCAAAATTCAATGGCACATCATAAATAGAATCCACATCTGGCGCGGAAATTATATGATCAGGGAACATGTTGCCATTAATCGCAATTTTTTTCTTGCGAATATCATCGAGCGGTCGATCGCCTCGGCACATAACGAAATCCGGCTGAATACCGGCGGAATTCAAAGTGCGAATGGCGTATTGCGTAGGCTTGGTTTTCATTTCACCTAACTTGGAAGGCACTGGTAAATAGGAAACGAGCACGAAAACCACATCGTGCACATTTTGCATTTTGATCATGCGAGCGGCTTCGAGGAATAATAAATTTTGATATTCCCCCACTGTTCCGCCAATTTCAACGATAACAATATCTGCTTCGGCCTTACGTTCTGCCATTTTAATGCGACGAATAATTTCCTCGGGAATATGGGGAACCACCTCCACGCATTTACCTTGATATTCGAGATTGCGTTCTTTTTCAATGACACTTTGGTAAACACGACCAGTGGTCATGTAATTGATAGCGTAAATATTTTTGTTCAAAAATCTTTCGTAGTTACCAACATCTTGATCAGTTTCATCTCCATCTTCGGTAACAAACACTTCACCATGTTCAGTGGGATTCATCGTACCAGCATCGACGTTAATATACGGGTCGATTTTAATCGCAGTCACTTCGTAACCTTTTCCTTGAAGAATGCGACCAATAGACGCGGCCGCAATTCCCTTACCCACACCGCTCATCACCCCCCCCACGACAAAAATATACTTCGCCATATAGCTAAAGATTAATTTTCATTTTTTACTACTAAATTGACCACCACTTGATTGCTGGGATCAAAAATAATTCTAACTTTGTAAGTACCGGCGTGTTTTACCGGTTCAGTTAAAACAATTTGTTTTAATTTAACATTCAAATTTTTCTTAGCCAGAGCCGCTGCAATTTTTTCTTTGGTAATGCCGGCAAAGAACGTTCCTTTTTCATCCGCCTTTTCTTTCATATTCAAAGTTAAATCAGCCAAGGCGCGCATTAAGTGCTTTTGATCAAGGCCACTACGTTTCTTTTCTACGTCTTTTCGATGCTTCACCGCTTCTGCATGCTCCACATTATTCTTCGTGGCCTCTGCGGCAATGCCTTGAGGAATTAAAAAATTACGTGCATAACCTTCCGGCACTTCGCGAACATCTCCAACCCGACCGGCGGTGGGATGGTTTTTGAGGATGACTATTTTCATAAAGTTACGAATTTACGAATCAGTTACGAATGTGTACGAATCACTGACTAAAACAATAATTCGAAAAAATTCGCAATAAATTCGTACATTCGAAATGACTGACTTATCTCGCTTACTGACATATTAGCAAAATTCAGCTCCCTTGCCAAACCAAAAGTCCCCCGGTTGTGGAGAACTTTTTGGCTTATTCTATAAATAATTTATATTAGAACACAAACAACCATTGCTGTCTATTTTAATAAGAAAACTTATACCCTTCAGGCAAATTAATCACAGAAAATACTTCTGGAAGATCCCTAACACCTTTCACAACAACCTCCTGATTAGTCGCCCAACAATTAGTCTCATCTAAACTATTATTATCCAAATTAACCGTATAAAAAGTATTAAAACACCACCCAGTATCAGGCGTCCATTCAAAACCGAAATACCCCTCCAATGGCATATCTCCATCTTTTATCACAGGAACATCAGCAAACTTTTTCAAATCGCTATTTTCCAACTTGAAAGTATAAATTTCTTTATCTGTACTCAATAATAACATTCCACGATTAACATCCAAATCAGCATACTTTGCATTCGCTGGTAAACTTTTTTTCAAAACTATATTTCTGGTAAAAGTATTCAAATCAATGGAATAAATTTCACTAATATGTGTTTTACTGGTATCAAAATCCTCGCTCACTTCCAAATTCGCCTCCTCATTTACCGTAGTATAAGCATACAGTTTATTATTATAATATCCAATTGGCGTATCTCCTAACCCGAAACAACCTCCACCATCAAAAACCTTAACCAATTTATTATTCACTTGATCTAACAAGTATTTCTTTTCAATGCCACACGGACCGTCCCCATTTACCGAACTAAAAACATCTTGCTCATCCAAGGTGTGTTCATATTGATTAATACAACCATTCAATACCATGCTTAGTTTATTGGTTTTTAAATTGTATGAATAGAATTCACAGCCACCAAATTCTCCACCGACATTGGAATACAAAGTGTCTCCGATTTTTTCCAACACTCCGACATAACGTTCCATAGTTCCGCCATCAACGATTGATTGTTCTGGTTTCTCGCTGTAAAGCAACTTCTTTTCTCCGGTGACAACATTATACGCCCAAATTACAGGCAAAGCCGGAACAGTATTTTTTGATTCACTGGTATTATCAATCGTGTCACCATAATAGATCCAATCACCATCACCTACAATATCCGTCTTCCAAGCGTCCAGACTTAACAATGTCTCAGAGGTTCCATCAGCCAGTTGCTTCACTAAATTTATTTTATTTGTAGTTGGCGGTCGATTAATCACTGGCTTCAATTGCCCGGTTTCATAATCATTAATTTTACCATACAACGCATCCTTCTGCTGTTGCATAGCCGTCACTTTTGCATTGTAATAGCTAATCACAACTGATCCAAACAATACCACTCCAGCCAATGCGATCAAGGCTACGATCAACAACACCACTAACACTAGATTGTTTTTCTTTTTTTTCTTCATACCCCTCTATTATTTAAATCATAAAATACAAATCACAAATTCCAAATAGCACCAAGAATATTCTTCAATCTTGCTTTCTTGCTTTCTTGTTTTTTTGTTTTATTGCTTTATTATCTCAACCGCCTTATCCAACTGAGGATCTCTCTTCGCATCAAAATCCGCTTGTGTATATTTCACTTCAACGTCCGGAACAATACCTTTTTCATTAATGGAATTACCTTTTGGTGTTTGCCATTCTGCTACGGTAATTTTCAACGATGAGCCATCGGGTAATCTTTGAATTTCTTGGACTGAGCCTTTACCAA
Source organism: uncultured Gammaproteobacteria bacterium (assembly GCA_964592195.1). Lineage (GTDB taxonomy): Bacteria > Patescibacteriota > Patescibacteriia > UBA11705 > UBA11705 > CAZQEI01. The sequence continues at coordinate 38,690 of CAZQEI010000002.1, forward strand.
AAGATTTTTCACCAACCAAGGTTGCCAAACCATAGTCTTTCAACGCGCCAGCTACGATTTCCGAGGCTGAAGCTGAACCGCCATCAATCAACACCACGGTTTTATATTTGGCAAACAAGGCCGAACCATCGGCATAATATTTATTCACTTTTCCATCACCGTAAACTTCCAACAATACTGGCTGACCATCTTTCACCCAATAAGAGGAAATTTCATTGGCTTGATTCAATAATCCACCTGGATCACCTCGCAAATCCAGAATAATTCCCTTAATATTTTTCCCCTTCATTTCTTTATTCATTTGTTCAAACAATTTTCCTGTATCACTATAAAAATCATGCAAACTTATTTGCAATATTCCATCATCGCGTAATTTCCATTCCACACTTTTAATTTGAATTACATCACGAGTAATAACATACTCCTTTGGCAATTCCTCTCCGCGTAATACCAACAAAGTGACGGTCGTGCCTTTAGTGCCACGAATTAATTTAACCGCTTTTTCCACCGGCATGTCTGTAGTATCAATTTTATCAATGGCGTAAATTTTATCACCTGTTTTTAATCCCGCTTTTTCAGCTGGAGAATCAGGCATCGGTGTTACCACCGTCAATCTTCCATCTCGAATACCAATTTCCGCGCCAATACCTTCGAATTGGGCACTAACATCATCATAAAATTCTTTGGTCATGTCTGGATCCATAAACATGGTATAGGGATCACCCGCTGCAGCCACAAATCCTCTAATCGCGCCGTAATACATTTTCTGAATATCCATTTGGTCGCGTTTCAAATAGTCCGACTTCAACCCGCCCCACACCATTTCAATCAAGGAACTTTGGAAAATATCCGGTAAATTCTTTTCATTCATCAATAAACTTGAGCCACCAATGGCTTTTGCGCCAACAGAAAACCTGCCAAGCAAAAAACCAAGACTAAGCAAAACAATCGCTCCCACGATCACCACATAAACCACGGCTGATTTGCGATTCTTATTTTGTTGTTGATTCAATAATGCGGGCATAAATAACTATTTATATAATTAAGATATGTTTATTATAATAAAATTAATATTTATTGTCGCGTTTTCATAGTGGACAATTTACCAATCATCTTCGTTACCATTATCTTCTTTCCAATTTGCAGGATTATCCAAGATATATTGCCGTATACGATTTAATTCGTTTTCGTCACGAATAATACGATCATAATAATTCTTTTGCCACACCGGTTTACCAGACGTATTCTGCAACAAATTGATTTGTTTGGCGGTTTGCATTTTGAACCGCCCAATCATTTTCGGGATTAACATTTGACGTCGTTCGCGGCGTCCGGACGGACGCCCCGCCCGTAGAGACAATTCATGAATTGTCTCTACCTGATGATCGACCAATGGTCGGTCATCCGACGACGTCATATCGACAATTATAATCCCATGCACATGATTGGGCATTATAACAAATGCATCCAAAATGCAACCCGGGTAATAATTCGGCAAATCCAACCAAACAGCCCGGCATATTTCCGATGGTTTATTGTTTAGCAATTTTCCATCAATGATATTACCAAAAACCTTTTCCTTATTTTTTGTACAAATTGTAATAAAATATGCGCCCTCAGAAGAATAATCAAAACCTGGTAAACGCGGCGATTCAATCCTATATTTATCACGAAACTTGGTTAGCATTTCTTAAAATATTTGATTATTTATTTAACCACGTATTCAATTCACCAAAAATCTTATCCTCAAAATTCTCCGGTTTAAATTTCATAATCGCTTCCGCGTTCCGTCGGCAATAATCCAACTGATCCGCATTACCATGCGCCGTATACCATTTATAACTATCTAAAATGTCTGCAGTTTTCACAATTAACGCTTCTTCACCATTATCAACACAACGTTGAATCAACTCATTCGTTTTTTCTTGTTTATCAACAATAGAATCATCCTTAGTGCTTGCCAAAACTAACCGTAAAACCTCAACTCCAAACTCTTTTTCCACCATTTCTTCCGTAGCATCAGACCATTCGATCACATCATGCAATAATCCGGCTAAAACAATATTTTCAGCATAACCATTTTCATACAAATAAACACCCACGCGAATATCATGAAATAAAACGGGTTTACGGCTATTCTCATCCGACACCGGAAAATACTCCACCATGAAACGAACCGCTTTTTCAAAGTTTAAACTTAACACATTATTCATAGGTTGCTTTTATTGTAAGAATCTATACTTCAATCATGTGACACTATTAGCCATGAAATTCGAAAATTCTCTGATTTTCTGATTTATCCGCTACTTTTTGCCACTTTTTATTCACATAAAATGCTTCATTCCCGACTTCAACAAAAGCTATACCATCATGAAAATCAGAAGCAAAGTCATAGGATCGAGAAACCTGATTACCAGTTTTATCAACATAATAACTTTCAAAACCATCCCTTACCCAAGCTACACCTTCAGAAAAATCACCAACCTGGGAATATTCTTTATTATGTAAAAGATTACCAGTTTTATCAATAAAACTATATCTAGATGAGGAAACCTCCACACTAGCGATACCTTCATGGTAATCTGTAGCATACACAAAATCTCCAATATTGTGCTCTCCATCAGCGCTGACGAATGAATAGCGTTTAGCTTGATCGCGTGTCAAAATCATACCGTCATGACAATCACCAGCGAATTCACAATCAAGCTCCAAGACTTTTTTTCCTTCTTTATTAACAAAGCCTATTCGCCCACTTCTATCGATGACAAAAGCCAACCCCTCATTGAAGGAGCGACAATGTTTCACACCTGCAAACGCAAAAACCATTTTACCTTCTTTATTAATATAACCAAACTCATCATTATTCGTTTGTACCACTGCAAGCCCCTCAGAAAAAGGAAGGGCGTGTTGAAAACCACTGGTCACTTGGTTTCCTGCCTTATCAATAAAAAACTCATCTTGACCATCATGAACCAGTGCCAAACCTTCACGAAAATCATCCACATGCATAAATTCTCGCGAAATCCGCTTCCCTGATTTATCAATAAAATAATATTTCCCAAACTCTCTCACCCACGCCATGCCATCATGAAAATCGCCAACCATATCACCACGAACCTCAAAAATTTCTTTTCCAGACTTATCGATGTATTGCCATCTTTCATCTCCAGTTTTCACCGCGGCCAATCCTTCGGAAAACAGTTCGGCTCTCCGATATTGACACGGTATTACCTCTTTCCCATTTTGATTGACATAGCCGTGCGCTCCGTCTCGAGAGATAGGAATCCGCACGATTTTTAATTTTTCTGCTCGTTCTTTGGCAGCTTCGCTGCTAACCGCAGGCAAAGCTTCATGAAATTGTCCCATAGCCATAAATTTTGAAGTTAATTTTTATTTTTTTAATTTATATTCAGTTTTTTATGTTCCATGCTCTATGCTACATGTTCCATGCTCCATGTTACATGCTTCTAATCCACAATCCTCTTAATATCCGCCCCCACATCCTGCAATCGTTTTTCAATATTGGCATAGCCACGATCGATTTGATAGATGTTATCAATCTCAGTCGTACCCTCGGCAATTAACGCCGCTAAGATCATAGCAAAGCCGGCGCGCAAATCCGGGCTGGTTAATCGACGACCAAACAATTGAGTTGGGCCGGAAACAATCACTCGATGCGGATCGCACATGATTATTTTAGCGCCCATTTGATTCAACATATCTGTGTAAATCATTCTTCCTTCAAAAATAGTTTCGAAAACCATGGACAAACCTTCAGCTTGAGTTAATAAAACTGTGAACGGTGCTTGGAGATCAGTGGGAAACCCAGGATATTCATGAGTAATAACTTCCGCCGCTGTATATTTCTTGCCACCAAAAACTTGCACCCAATCAGGTCCCAGTTGATAATTCACTCCCAAACGATCAAACATGGTCCACAATGACTCCATGTGATCAGGTCGACAATTGGTGACTTTTAAATCTTCACCACACAAGGCTCCTAAAATCGCAAAACTTCCGGCTTCAATTCGATCAGGAATAACATCGTATGTTCCACCACTAATTTTTTCTACACCTTCAATAATTATAGTGTGAGTACCGGCGCCAGTAATTTTCGCACCCATGCGATTTAAATATTCAGCCAAAGCAGGAATCTCAGGTTCGCAGGCCGCGTTTTTCAAAACTGTCGTTCCCTCGGAAACCACGGCGGTCATCATTAAAGATTCAGTAACTGTAACGGAAATCTTGGGAAAAATATATGTCATTCCCTTTAAACGCTTTTTAACTTTAAATGTATAACCAGAATCATCATCCTTGACATCCGCCCCCATGCGTTTAAAACCGTCAACGAATAAATCAATTGGACGTTGACCAATGGCACAGCCACCTGGATGAGGCATTTTCACTTCTCCCAACCGAGCTAACAAAGGACCGACTAATAAAACTGAAACTCGAATTTTCTTAACCAAATCCGCATCCAAATCAGCACTTTTCACTTTTTCGGTTTTAACAATGACCGTATCACCTTCTCGTCGAAATTCTGTGCCCACAGATTGCATTAATTCCAACAATCGATTCACTTCTTCAATGTTTGGACAATTATTAATCACCACTTCTTGATCAGATAACAAGGAAGCAGCTAGGATTTTCAACGCCGCATTTTTTGCACCCGACACTTTGATTTCTCCGGATAATTTTTTACCTCCGGTAATGACGAATTTTGACATAGAGATTAAGGAAGCGCTGAAAAATGTTTATTACAACGAGCCTTTAACAATTTTTCAAACGAAAATCGCTAAAATTGAGGAGGCTTATTGGTAATAAGTTGACGAAATTTTAACGATTTGCAGTTAAAATTTTAAAGGCGCAGATGAAAAACATTTTTTCAGAGATTCCTTTGGTTTAATTCTTCACCATTTTATCATATTTAATGCTAAATATCCAATTACCGCCCTGCTTCTAGGTTGATTTTTATCCTCATTTATGTTACTCTTTGAGCAATTAATCACCTATTTATGAACATACGCACTAGACGCCTAATTGCCATTGTTTTCTTCTTAATCTTCATCATTGTCACCCCGACTTTAATCCTCTACACCGCTGGATATCGTTATAATATCAAAAAACAAAAGCTCAATGCTTATGGTTCTTTAGTAATCAAAACCGAGCCCAGCAATGCCCAGGTCACAGTTTCCGGCTTGGAGAAGGACTACAGTACTCCAGCGCGGATAAACAATCTGAATGAAAATAGCTATACCATAGACGTCACCAAGGATGGTTATTTCCCTTGGCGAAAAACTTTACCAGTTTTAGTGCAAGAAACCACCTTTGCAGAAGATATTATATTATTCAAAAATCAAAACCCAACCAAGTACTTTGAATCGCCATTACCTCAATCTAGTTTTCTGCCCAACTCCCAGGACTTTACCTACCTGGTTGAAAACACTCTTTACTATTTTAATATTGAAAATAAAAAAGCTGATACTTTATTTACCTTTACTAAAGATGAATCCTTGAGTGAATTAAATTGGTCAAAAGATAATAATAATTTATTAATTCACATCAAAAAGCTAAACAAACCTGATTACTTTGTAGTAATTAATAAAAATTCACCTGCCAATATAATGTATTTGCCTGCCATAGATAAACTCGCACACCGACATGTACGGTGGAGTCCCACCGACGACGGAATACTTTACACCAACACAAACAACATAATTACCAAACATGAAATTGTGGGAAGTGAAATCAAAGCTTCCAATATTTACAAGTTCGAAAAAATGTTTGTTAATGATTTTATTGTCAATAACAATGATATATACTTCGTTGCGGAACAAAATGGTAAAAACTATATTTCCAAATTAAACATCAAAGATCCGACAATGCGTCAAAATAGAATCGAGTTAACCTCCAACGACTACACAATTGACAATTGGCAAGATCAAATCATGGTTTTGTTTAATGAGAATAAAAAGCAATATACATTTCTTCAATCAGACCTGACCGATATCTTGTTACAAAAAAATGACTTGCTCGGTTATAAATTTAACACAAAAAATAACACCCAAGTATTATTATTTGATCAATCGGAAATTACGATAGCTGGCCTTGATCGCGACCATACGGAGACCACAAACATTTATCGTGTGAGTCAAGGTTTAATCGATGCTTATTGGTACCCGGAGACCAACTACATTCTTTTTAATGAAAATCATCAACTAAAAATAATCGAACTTGATCCGCGAGAAAAACGTTTGATCATCACCACTCCGGTAGACAAAATTAATACGTTAACACTCACCAACAATGGCAAACAAGCTTTCATTATTAATCAAGATAACGAATTGTATCAACTCGATTTGACTGATTAACTTCAAACAAAAACGCCGGACTTAATTCCGGTCGTTTTTTATTTAACAAATTTCACTAAATGATTGTTGGTTTTTGGTCATTTCCGCCGGAGGCGGATCCGCCTTTGGCGGAGGTTATTAACTTTTTATACAATCTACTTACCAACGCGTAGGTCAGCGCAATAGACCAACCTTGAAATACGCACAAGAAAATAACCACTAAGCACACTACTAAAATCAAGAACAGCTGTCCTAGAATCATAACTTTTGCCATCATGGCTAACCAACTGAGGAACATCATCACTATAAACAACAAATAGATTCCCACTATTTCTACCATAATAAAACCCACCAACACAAACACGCGACTCAACCAATTCATCAACATTTCTTTCGGTTGCTGCTTTAGACTCGCCAAGCTGAATTTAAGCGCAGGCCACCAACCGCTCTTGGCATTAATCAAATGATGATAGGCTGGCAATAGAATAATCGACAAGAAAATATTATATAATAAAAACGCAATCACACACAAATTTATTATCCAGAGCGACGCATTCATTCTCACGGCCAAAACATCAATCACAATTATTGCCACCGCCGGGACATACATGAGCAAGGATAAAATTAACAGCTTCCGCCATTGGAACCAACCCGTTTTCAGACTCAGCTTGATTAAAACAGGAGCTCCCGTCTCATTGGTTTTAATGGAATTAATTAATGCGACACGACAAGAAAATGAAAAAATAATATAAGCCACAAACAACACTATAGAAATAAATGATAAAGCGTAAAACATCCATGGCCATTGGCCGACCGGTAACCAGGAAACATTTGAGCTACTAACTAGTGAATCAAATTCATCGGAAAAAAATAAGGAAACCAAACTGATTCCCATAGAAAACAAACCCAAAAACCATAATTTTTTATTTTTCCACACTTGATACCACGATGCAACAAAATCTTCTTTCCAATTTGTTAACATAATTTTTATTTTAATTTTATCTCTTTTTTTGTTTTCTTGTTTTCTTGCTTTTTTGCTTTCTTTATTTAATTAAACAATAAAATTTTCTTTCTTCGACTCCACTTTATTCATCTTATCCGCCACCAAGCAGGAAGCACGATGTAAAGATGGAATAGTCCCAGCATCGGTCCACCAACCCTTCAACACATCATAACTCATAGTGCCTTGGTTCACGTAAAAATTATTTACATCGGTAATTTCCAATTCACCGCGATGAGATGGTTGCAAAGTGCGAATCACACTCCACACTTGGGCGTCATATAAATATAATCCAGTTACAGCGTAATTACTTTTTGGCTGGGCTGGTTTTTCCTCAATGCCGACAATTTTATCCCCATTGATTTCCGCCACCCCAAAACGACGGGCATCATCAACAGTTTTTAACAAAATCTTAGCGCCTTTTTCTTGCGCCTTAAAATTTTCAATCGCGTCCCCAAATTCATCTTCGAAAATATTATCTCCCAAAATTACTGCTACCTTTTCATAATCAGAAAATTTTTCACACAAACCCAAGGCCTGTGCAATACCACCGGCTTCTTCCTGCACTTCATATGAAATCTTAGCGTTGAATTCTCGTCCAGAACCTAATAGTTCAACAAAATGGCCGGCATGACCTTTTCCCGAAACAATTATAATATCTTTAATTCCAGCGTTAATCAACGTCATCAAAGGATAATAAATCATGGGCTGATGATAAATCGGCAATAAATGTTTGTTTGTGACTTTGGTCATCGGCAAGAGCCGTGTCCCATTCCCCCCAGCGAGAATTATTCCTTTCATAACATGTTGTGAGATTATAGATTATAGATTAGAGATTATTGTTTTCTACCAATAACGTATCCGCTACGTATCTACGAATTTGAAGACCTGCTTTAATATGTTACAATCTTTTAAAAGTTTTTATATTCGTTGATTTCCGCCTGAGGCGGACAGGCGTAGCCAATTTGCCATTCGTAGCGAACATTTATTTTAAATATTCTTCTAATGCAGACTGCCAGCTCCTCTGCTTCGGCAACTTCGTGTTCAACAATTGCGAATAAGCTGGGCGCGCGGCTGGACGAGGGAAATGAGAACCGGGAACTGGAGTTAACTTGATTTCTTTATTCAAAATACGAAATATTTCCTGAGCAAAGTCATGCCATGTGCAAGCGCCTTCGTTCGCACCATGATACAAACCGAATGGCAGTTGATTATCAAAAATATATTTGGTTAACTGTGCCAAGTCAGGAGCGTAAGTTGGAGAAGCCACTTCTTCGTGAACTAAAGTTAATTCAGTTTTTGTTTCTGCTAGTGTTCTCATCACATCGACAAAACTTTTCTTAGCTCCTTCAGAAATCGCCGGTTTACCGAAGATTCTAGACGGACGAATGATATAATATTTTCCACCAACAGCGGCGACTGCTTGTTCACCTGCTAATTTGGAACGACCATAATTGGAAATCGGGTGAGTCACATGATTTTCATCATAACCGAATTGATTGGAACCATCAAAAACATAGTCAGTCCCGTATTGAATAAAAGTAGTATCCAACTCTTTCGTTACTTGCGCCAAATTCCTCGGACCTTCGTAATTCACTTCGTAAGCAATTAACGGATTTTTTTCCGCCTCATCGACTGCATTGTAAGCCGCGGAATTGATAACTAAATCTGGATTTACTTCATTTAACTTTTGTCGCACCATTTCCCGATTAACAATATCCAATTCCCTTCTGTCCCACAATAATAATTCATTATCTTTAAAAGTTGAAGCCAATTCTTGGCCGAGCATTCCGTGAGCGCCGATGATTAATATTTTCATAGAATTACGAATTTACGAATCAGTTACGAATGTGTACGAATCACTGACTAAAACAATAATTCGAAAAAATTCGCAATATATTCGTACATTCGAAATGACTGACTTATCTCGCTTATAAAGATTTTACCAGACCCTCACTGATTGTCAATTTAGTTATCAACTAAAAAAGCGGAGGTTTCTCCGCTTATTTTACTTTATGTTTTATTTATCTTCCCAAAATGGCCAAGGTCCAATCTCACTAGTTGTACCATAAAAATCCAAAACTTCAAAACTAACTCCCGGTGGCAATTCATTTAAAAATAGACTCATATTCTCTGCCCATTGGAAATACAACATCATCGTCAAATCAAAGGCCGGTAACCAGGCCAACCGAGTAGTTTCAGGCAAATCCCTAAACATCATTTCTAACTTTTGAGCATAAAGAGCACCCTTTGGAGTGGGTTCAATAACTGCTGATAGAAATCTCGTCCAAGCAGTCAGTATTTTTTCTTGACTCAGGACATCAAGAGCTCGAGGCACCTGAGTAGATTGAATAATTTGTTCCAGCCACTGTCTGTATTGATCGCGTAATATCACCATATAACCCAAATCATATTTACCGTAAACAGAAGCATTTGATTGGCTCGATGCAAACATTCTCAAATGTTCCACCATAGTGCGACTGCCCTCAGGCTTATCTCTCAACAAGGGATTCATGTGTTGTTCAAATTCCACATCATAATGACCAATTTCTTCACCAAAATTTTTGTGCGATTTAATCAGCGTATAATAATGACGACCTACAAAACAAGGGCCACTAGTATCCAATCTGTCTACCCAACGAGGTAAGTGAATACCAAAGATCGGTTTATCACCATCCATATCCTGGTAAGGTTCAATTAACCGAGAAACACCATCTTTTCCTAAAATGGTAATGGGTTTTAAATAGTTCGTATGTGCGGCTACGGCGTATTGAATCAAAATTTTCTCAGCATCATTAAGTCCAAAAACATATTCAGAAAAAATCAAATCTAATAATAACGATGAAGCTTCGGCATGACGTAAAGTAGTCTCAGTTTCCGAATATCTTTCTACCAAAGCGCAGCCAACATCATGCAAAGCACCAGCGACGGCTCCAATGAATAAATGCTTAGGATCAATTTCATCTATTTTCTTAACTAACATCATCGCATGACAATAATCTCGAATAATATGTCCCAAACTATGACCAGGTTCGATCTCATTTATTGGTAATCCTAATTTGGTCATACTCATACCAACACCGCTAATCACAGCATGGGCGCGGATTAATGCTTGGAAGCTATCATTCACTTGAACTTGATCAAACAAACGTGGATCAAATTGTCGTCTTAATGCTTGATTTTTTTCGAACGCTTCTGCTTCCGTTACCGTCAACCGATATTTCAACTTTACCTCCTTGTCCCCCGACATTCTGTCGAGTGGTTGTTAACGAACGCTACCTTTCATCACCACTTAAATATATAAACTTCCACTATTGGAATTTACAACAGCTTCATTCTTTCCCTCATTCATATTCAAATTTCCAGGCACCAACCCCTCGCTTCTCGCTTCCATTTTTTCTCTTCCAGCATCCAGCTTCTCGCTTCCCGCATCCACAACCCTATTCCCAATTCCAACTTTCCCATACTGCTGTTCATAATACTTCTGATATTCCCCACTCTTCACTCGTGTCCACCACTCAGGATTATTTCTATACCAATCAATGGTTTGCGATAAACCGGTATCAAAATCCATTTGCGGACGCCAACCGAGCTCAGCCATAGTTTTATATGGTCGGATGGAATAACGTTTATCATGACCTTTGCGATCAGCTACAAATTCAATCATGTCTTCACCCTGTCCCATTTTTTCAAGAATCTTGTAAGTAATTTCCTTGTTAGTTTTCTCACTTTGCGCGCCAATGCAATAAGTGTGTCCGGGTTTACCGTAGTGTAAAATTAAATCAATGGCAGAGTTATGATCATCCACATGGATCCAATCGCGAATATTCATACCATTACCATACAAGGGAACTTTTTTACCTTGAATTAAATTGGTAATAAATAATGGAATAACTTTTTCCGGAAATTGATATGGTCCGTAGTTATTGGAACAATTGGAAATGGTAATTGGCAATTGATGGGTGTGCCAATATGCACGCACAATGTGATCTGAAGCCGCTTTGGAAGCTGAATATGGGCTGCGAGGATCATAGGAAGTATCTTCATGGAAAGGTGATGATTCTTCATGCAAAGATCCAAAAACTTCATCAGTGGAAATATGATGGAACCGTTTCACTTTATTTATTCGCGCCGCTTCCAACAAAACAAAAGTCCCCACCACATTGGTGCGGATAAAGGCCTCAGCCTCGAGAATGGAACGATCCACATGAGACTCAGCCGCGAAGTGCACCACCCAGTCCACTCCCTGCATGACATGAGTAACGAATTCCAAATTGGATATATCACCTTTGATAAACGAATAGTTTGAATTGTTTTCAATGTCTTTTAAATTTTCCAAGTTGCCGGCATAAGTTAATTTATCAAAATTAACAATTTGATAATGCGGATATTTGCGCATCATCTGACGAATAAAGTTGGAGCCGATAAAACCTGCTCCGCCGGTAACTAGGATTTTCATATTTGTTTTGGTTTAGTCTTTAAATCAAGTTAATCTTAAAAAAAATTGACCCTAAAGTCAATTTATTTATCCCCTGTTTATCCACTTGTTAACCATTATTTTGATTACTACGCAAATACTGTTGTAATTTGAAATAAGCGGCTATGGTGTTGCCGTCATGAATCTCTTCATTTTCAATCATTTTCTCCAATTCAATCAAGTTAACTTTCTGCATAGTTAAAAACTCGGTGTAATCCGGCCTAGCTTCTTTCTCCACCAATTCTCGCGCTAAAAAGACTTTGCCTTCTTGATTACTTACTCCGCTACAAAAATAGAAACTGCCTATTTCTTCCCAACTGTTGGCTTCTAAACCAAGTTCTTCCAACAATTCACGTTTGGCTGAAGCTAAAAAATCAGCATCCCCTGTTTCTTGTGATCCCATGGGAATTTCCCACGACATTTTTTGAATCGGATAACGATATTGGCCGACTAAATAAATTTCATTTTCCGGTGTTAACGCCGCAATCACCACACCAGTAGCACGATCAATATAAGTATATTTCCCCAACTGCCCAGACGGCATCAGCACATCATCTTGCATTAATCGATACCAAGGATTTTTATGAATTTCTTTGCTACTGACTTTTTCCCAATTTAAATCCATATCTAGTTCAAATTATTTTTTATTTTCTCCAATAATGTTTGCGCCTCCTCGGTGGTTAACTCTTGTCGTTTAGAAAAATCAATTTGATTACCCAAACCATTACTTGGCACCAACCAGACATGGGCATGTGGGACATCTTCTCCAAACACAAATGAACAAACATACTCAGTATTCAAAGCCACTTTCAATGCCTTGGCCACTTTACCCACCACTTCATAATATTCACCCAAATTGGTAACATCCCATACCCAACGAAAATGCTCCTTGGGAATGACCAGGGTGTGTCCTTGACTCAATGGTTTAATATCTAAAAAAGCCAAAAACTTCTCATTTTCAAACACCTTGTAACAAGGTATCTCGCCTGCGGCGATTTTACAAAAAATGCAATTGTCCATATGTGTTGTCATTGACCATTGATCATGGATCATTGATCACGTTAATACTAATTTTTTTGCTTTATTGTTTTTTTGATTTCTTGCTTTCTTACTTCATTCTCTCACGCACCTAGCCGCAACAAACTCAACATCGCAAACAACACTGCGCCATATAGCAACCATTGACCGACTAATAACGCCCAGGGGAAAATAAAAATTAAACCCAAGAAAATAAAACCAATCCCAAAAACTTGCAGATTCAATTTTATTTTGCCAAACATATTGGCTTTGAATGACAACTTAATTCCTGTTAAATGAACAATTATCCCCATCAAAATCACCAAAGCATCCAGGCCAACTAATATAATGGCTAAATAAAAATTAACCTTCAACAAAAGCACAATCACAGCTGAGGCAATCAAAAGTTTATCCGCGATAGGATCTAACAATGTTCCCAAATCGGTAATTTGATTTCTCCCTCGAGCCAAGGCTCCATCGAACATGTCGGTTAATGCTAAACAGGCAAATAAAACCAAAGATCCTAAATGAAACCCTTGCCATAGCAAATACACCATGAACGGTATTCCAATCAATCGGACAATAGTTAAATGGTTTGGTTTGATCCATTCTGGAATTAACGGAAAAAACAGTTTACAAAAACCATCATAAAAATTTTCTACTTTTTGTTTTCCCTCGATTGTCATATTTGTTTTGTTAATATCTGGATCCTCTCCTACGAATGACATATTTGCTACGAAACTACGAATATAGCTTTTTCGATACGTAGATTCGTAGCTGATTCGTTATTGGTAGTAAACAATTATCTATTTTGGGTAACCCAATCAAACCCAATCTTCGGATCGTCAAAATCAATGCGTTCTTCATCAGGTTCTGCAGGATTGTAGGCTTCGCTGGTATGATAGAATAAACCCACTTTTTCATTACCCAAAACACGATAACCATGTGCCACACCGGGTGGAATAGAAATTAACACGGGATTATCTACACCAGAGCAGATCACTTGTGTTTGACCTTTAGTTTCTGAATCTTCACGCAAATCATGCAATACAACTTGCGCCATACCTTTGATCACAAACCACATATCCCATTGTTTTTTGTGCCAATGAAAAGCTTTGATGACTCCGGGATGAGTTTCCGTATAGCTGGTTTGCTTCACTTCATGAAAAGTTTCTTCACCAAATTTAATCACTTCAGTAAAAAAACCACGATCATCACAATATTTTTTTAAAGTTTTAACACTTACACCATTGATCATATATTTTTAGTTAATTCATCTTATCATCACCTGCACCCCCTTAGTAAAACTTGAACTAAACGCAAAGAACTCACCCAGCAATCCGCCTTTCAAATCCAAAATTTTTATATGTGGGCCGCCAGAGGCACCAGGAGAAGTAACTAATTCACCTTGACCATCTTCGTTCCAATCACCCACTGCGACTCTCACTCCACCGGTAAAGTTTTTATACGCCAAGAAATCAGCTATTACTTTTCCGTCAACATCATAGGCCTGAACTCGCGGTTCACTACCCGAGCCAGCACCAATCACGATTTCATCATAATCGTTTTTATCCAAATTGCCAACTGTCACGTTAGCACCTGATTTATTAGTGGCTAAAAATGGTTTTATTTCTTTTACAATTTTACCTTGATCATTAAACACTCGGACAGCTGTTCTCATTCCAGACGGGGAACCAATGATTATCTCATCAAAGGCATCATCAGTTACATTTCCCAGTGCCACGGTTAAACCTCCGGTATATTTTTTATCAAAGGCTAAAAATTCTCGGATTAATTGACCATTCTCATCAAAAATTCTCACCACTGGTTCTCTTTTACTTTGAGGCACAACCACATATTCGACTTTACCATCATTGTTAATATCTCCAGCCGCCACTCGCACCCCACCAATAAAAGAACCTTCAAAAGCGAGGAAACTGGCAATTAACTTTCCATCTATAGACAAACTGCGCACAAACGGTTGATTTCCAGCTGTGGCGCCGGTAATAATTTCATTTTTCAAATCTTTATCCAAATCAGCGCCGGTAATATTTAACCCGGTAAACTTACCACCAAATACTTCAATGTTATTTTGTGAACGGAAATCTGAATCAAATTGATAAACCTCAGCTGGCAATTCAGTATCGGCAGTGATCAATAACCTCATTTTGGTAGCTGACCCGTAATCATTCATGGTTTTTTCCACCGCGGCGTAGGAATTTAACAAGCCAGCACCATAGGTATAAAGTTTTTCCGTGTTATTCCCAGCAATATTCAAACTGGTACTATTAAAAATCGCCACGATTTCATCTGTCGTTAAATTATTATCAATTGATCTCATTAAAGCCACTGTTCCAGAAACCATCGCAGTTGCAAAAGAGGTGCCAAAATAATGATGTCCGACAAAATTTTGAAAATCATTGAAGCCTGCTTGTTGAAAAATCGTACTAGTGATGTCTTCTCCTGGGGCACTAATATCAACGCAAGAACCATAGTTGGAGAAACCGGACAATTGATCAATTTTTCCCAAAGAAGCCACGCCAATAATTTCATTCTTTCCCACCGCATCATAACAAACTGGATAAACAGGATGAGTTGAAAAGTTTGTGCCCGCCATCGTGCCATTCCCGGCCGCGGCGATAATAATTACATTCTTTTGATAAGCGCGATCAATAGCTTGGCGCAAAACATCATCATTCTCATCACCACCGAAACTTAAATTTACAATATCTGCACCTTGTTTTACGGCATAATCAATGGCTTTTGCCACAATATTTGAGGTCCCAGAACCATTGGTATCCAATGCCACCAAAGGCATAATGCGCACTTGCCCGGCAATACCTTTTATACCAAAACTATTATCATGGATCGCTCCAATTATTCCTGAAATAAAAGTTCCATGACGAACAGCCAGAACAGAAAAATTTCCATCAGAGGGATCTGGCTCAGGATCATTATTGTTTTTTATAAAATTCCAACCATGGACATCATCAATGAATCCATTACGATCATCGTCAATGCCATTATTAGCAATTTCTCCATTATTCACCCAAATACGCTCCTTCAAATCCGGATGATCGAGATCAACACCTGTATCGATTACTGCCACCACGACCTTCGAATCTCCTCTGGTAATATTCCAAGCATCTTTCACTTTCAAATGATCGAGGTACCATTGATTTTCTTCAAAGGTATCATAAGCCAAAGCACTATTCACCACAGTCAAACTAATAACTAAAAATAATGCAAACAATTTTATCTTTTGTTTTGATTTCATAGTTTTATATTTTTCTTACTTATATTTTAACATAAAATAAATAAAAAAACAGTCCACGTTGGGACTGATTGATGTTATTATTCCAATTGTTAACGCTTTGTAACCGGTTCAAAGTATAGATCTACTTCAGCATTTTTTACAAAATATACATTTCTTTCATTCATCCAGGGATAATAACGATGATTTTCTGGCAAAACACCAACATACTCCCCTGATTCCATAATTCTTTCTCTCCCATGACAATCATCAAAGAACAACTTGCCAGTACCAAGAATCCACTCATTCTGGCGAGTAGGGACTGGTTTCTTCAAAACTGCCAGTAACAAACCAAACTGTCCATCACATGTCCTATCCAAAGTTACGTATTCCTCCGATTCATTGCTAGGAAACAAGGACACTGTGCCATACCTGCCAACAACCGCCTCTCCTCGATCCCAATCCAGATAACCTGTACCCAGTAACACTCGTTTTGATTTTGCCATGAAGTTCCTCCTGTTTTGGGCTGCTAATAACTAAGAATCGTGATATTCAACAATTCTAATCTCTTGATCTGACAAATAGCCCCATTCACCAGGAGAACCGCAAGGTTCAAGATCCACATCAAAACCACCTTCACGTTGTTGAATAACTTCAAATAGCTTAAAACGATTTGTATTGAACCAAGACTCCAACTTTGTGCCGCTTCGTTTCACCAACTGCACTGACTTGACTCTTCTTCCATCACTTTCATCAACTGTCATGAGTGCCTCCTGCTGTTAAGGGCAATTGATTGACTTAGCATAGTAACGCACCAAGACGTATTTGTCAATAGATATTTTTATCTAATTTTAAACAAAAAAGCATCAAGTCATTGACATTTTACCTAAATAATGATATTATTCAATATTATATTGTTCCTTAACCCCAGGGAGATCACCATGAAAACTGACGGCATTCTCATCGTTCTCGATACTTTCTGCGAAAATCCACGCCATTTCAAAGTTCAAGGTTATCTTTCGAATAAAGATAAGCAAGTTATGAAAGCTACACTTATTCTGAATGGCTTGTCCCCTGTTTCTTGCATGATTCACAATTGGTTTGAAACAAAGAGAATCGACGAAGCCACGCGTAATAAGCTGTTGATCAAGGCCTTTGACATGCAAGATGAATTGGATACCCAGGTTAGTCTTGAAACCCTCGAAAAGCTAAAGGCTGAGTGGGATCGTCGACTGACGCTGGATAGCGACCTTGATCGTGCGTTGGAAGCCTTTATCTATATGGAGAAGGTTGCCTGGTCGGTGATGACGGACGCGGAACGCTCCTGGTGGGGCAAGTACGATCTCGACGTTCAGATGAAGGAGCTGAGCAACATCTCGTACAACCGTCTGCGCAACGTCGAAGCCATCGACATGGCTAGCCGCAAGGTACTGAAGCAAGAAGCGACCGAGACTATCGATCCCGAAGCCTACGACTACTCGTGCTACCTCACGCTCATCATTCGTCTGATCCGCCTCCAGAAGCAGTTCAACAACGAAAACCACCAAACATTGGCCGCCACGCCCGAAGAAAAAGAATTTTTTGAAGACTAATCTCTTCATGCAGACGCTCACCCGGGCGTCTTTTTGATTTGGTAAATTGGTAACAGGTAAAATGGTATATCGGTACAATGTATTTATCAATAAACAAAACGCTCCGAAGAGCGTTTTATCCATGTACTACTTTACCATTATACTAATTACTAATCCCTATTCTTGTTTTTAGAAACCATCTCCTCAATCAACTTCTCAACCGCCACCGTTAATTGTTCCTCTACACCTTTAACCCGAACAGTCACTTCCCCACTTTCCATTTCTTTATCACCAACGACTAACATATAGGGAACCTTATCTTTTTCCGCGTGACGAATCTTGTAGCCGACAGTTTCACCGCTGATATCCACCTGAACACGAATATTGTTCGCCTTCATTTTATCCGCAATCTCGTTTACCTTAGATTGATGTTTTTCACCCACGGAAATAATCCTCACTTGTTCCGGCGCTAACCAGAATGGGAAATTGCCAGCATAATGTTCAATCAAAATCCCCATAAAGCGTTCCGGTGAACCAATAATGGCGCGGTGAATCATGATCGGAGTCTTTTCAGATCCATCACTATCAATGTAACTCAATTTAAATCTTACCGGCATGATAAAGTCTAACTGAATAGTTGAAATCTGCCATTCACGACCCATAGCATCTTTGGCTAAGATATCCATCTTCGGTCCGTAAATAGCGGCTTCACCTACACCGACCTCATATTCAATCTTGTGATCAATCAAAAGTTTTTCCAAAAGCGCTTGAGATTTATTCCAAACCTCTGGTGACCCTAGATACTTTTCTTGATTGTTCTCATCCCACAAGGATAAACGAATGCGATACTTCAATCCATAGGTATTCAAAGCCGTCTTAATAATGCCCAAAATGGCTAAGAATTCAGATTCAATCTGATCTTCACGACAGAAGCAATGAGCATCATCTTGGCAGAAGCAACGCAAGCGAGACAAACCATTTAATTCTCCGGGTTTCTCATCGCGATACAAATTGGCAAAGTCAGCTATTCTCAACGGTAAGTCTTTATAACTTCTCAATTCTGAACCGTAAATTTGCGTATGTTGCGGACAGTTCATGGGTTTTAAATAGTATTCTTCGTCCGTATAATTAGATTTCACCAAGAACATATCGTCTTTATACTTATCATAATGCCCGGAAACTTTGAAAAGTTCCGCTTTGTTCATGTTTGGAGTGTGGACAGTTTGATAACCAATTCCCTTTTGCAATTCATTGGTATAATCAATGATTAATTGACGAACAATCGCGCCTTTAAATGTATACAAAGGTAATCCAGGACCGACTAAATCACTAAAGACAAATAAGCCCATTTCTTTACCGACTTTACGATGGTCGCGTTTCAACGCTTCCTCTCGCATTTTCACATATTGAAACAACTCATCTTTAGTAGCAAAAGCTAAACCATAAAGGCGTTGCAACATTTTATTCTCTTCCTTACCTCTCCAATAGGCACCGGCAATCTTATCAAGCTTGAAAGCGCCAACTTCTCGCGTATTTTCCGCATGCGGCCCAATACACATATCTTCGAAAACCACTTCACCCTTATCATTAACATTGCGATAGAAGCTAATTTTAGTTTCTCCTTCTTTAACTAAATCCTCAATTAACTCTAATTTATAAGGATTGTTGGCCAACTTCGCTTTGGCTTCTTCAATCGATAAATCAAACTGCTCGAACTTTTGTTTATCCTTGATAATTCTTTCCATTTCCTTTTGAAAATTCTTCAAATCTTCATCGGAAAATGATTTATCTCCCAGGTCAAAATCATAATAGAATCCATTATCCACAGCCGGACCAATGGTTAATTTTGCCTCAGGGTAATACTTTAACACCGCTTGAGCAAGAATGTGGCTCAAAGAATGGCGCATTGAATCAATTTTTTGTTCACTCATATTGTTTGTCTACTTATTATTTAATGATTGATTATTGGTTATTGTTTATTTTTCAGTACCGTTCTTCTCAATCCAGTCCTATTCTCACTTGCTAGTTCTTCAACCTTATCATGCAAACCATAGCGATTTGTGACATACTTCAAGAGCCCTAACTCTCCATCTTGAATATCTTTAATCATTTGCACCAACGTGCCCTTTGGATACGCAGTCCCATCAGATTTTTTAATCTCTGTTACCAAACTTAACACGAAAAATAAATCCTCAAATGTCGCACAAGCTTTCACATTAATGGTCATTAATGATTCCGTTAATGTATCTTTGGCCGGTTGCGACAATTCTTTATCGTATATACCTCCAATTAAAAATGATTGTCCAAAGGTTAATTTCTTATCTCCCATTTTAACCAAAGCCACTTTCCATTTCCCCCCATAACTACCAGATGAAACCTCGGGGATCACTGGATCAGTACCGAACTGAATTATTCTACCAGAATCTAAAACCAAAAATTCTAAATTAGAGGTAACAAACTCATGTCCCGCCATTTTCATTGCTGTTCCGCCAAGAGCATTACCAGCGATGATCGGCACACCCTCTTTTTGGAACAATTCACAATTCAATTCTGCGACTTGTCTAATTTTTTGTTCTCTTTGTCGAGGACTTTCGACTTGAACACCGGGAACAATTTTTTCATTAGCCATATATTATTTTAATTTATTTCTTAATTGCTAATGGCGAGGGAATGTTCTTTATAGTCTCCTCTGCTTTTAACAATTCAATCACTTTTTTACGTAATCCATTGGCACGAGGAATAGTATCAACTTCGTCTGGATGCCCATTTTTTACTCTTTCAATTAATTTAATTAAAAACTCCGGCTTATAAATATCATTATTCGAGGTGGTAATATCTCCGTTCAATTGAATAGCAAATTCGAGTGCTTCCCAAGATCGTGATACTCTAACATTTATAGTTTTTACTGTTTCTCTTAAGATCTCAACGCCTTTCGGTGTTAAGTGTTTTGAATTATATTCACCAATGATAAAAGTCGACATCATGTTGACATTTATCGGGAACTGAAAACCCCTATGCCAAGTGGACTCTATCCCCATGGCTCTTATCCGTTTTGGTATGAACTGATAATTGCCAAACATCAAAATCATACCATCCTCATCACTAAAAAAATTACTGGCAGAGCATGCTAAATTATAACCGAACAATTCTTTATGTCCAGCATTACCACCGACTGATTCATCTGATGAGGCTTGCTTCCCTTCTGTAAAGAATAATTCAACATTAGCGTCAATGATTGTTTGTTTTTCTCTTTTTTCAATTTCAGCTGGTGACAATTGACGTTGTTGAGGTTGTTGAGGCATTATTGGAGTAATTTCTGACATAAAATTAATTAATTTCAATATTTAAAGTCACCGGCCCATCATTTTCCAAGTTAATTTGCATGTGCGCTTGAAAAACTCCGGTTTGAATATTTAATTCTGTCTTTTTCAACTCAGTTACAAATTTCTCATACAAAACCTTGGCTGTGTCTGCCTTAGCCGCTTGAATAAAATCTGGGCGACGACCACTAGCAGTATTACCATATAAGGTGAATTGAGAAACAACTAATAATTCACCTTTAATATCTTGAACAGACAAATCAAACTCTTTTTCTCCATTTGGAAAAATTCGCAAGTTTACTAACTTATCAATCATCTTGGGGATTACTTCTTCTGTGTCTGTATTAGTAATTCCCAGAAACACCAAAACCCCTCGGCCAATCTGACCAACCACTTGCCCTTCCACAGTCACGGAAGCATTATTCACTCTTTGTAATAGTATCTTCATAACAAAAAAGACTAAGACACTTCTTAGCCTTGGGGTCCATTGGACAGCAGTCGATCCTCCTATTTCGTAACAAGAAGGACGGCCTGCCGTCCGTAGCTCCGACGAAGTCGAGAGCGAAGGACGGTTCCACCCAAGTTTTCGAGCTATAACAGCCCAAACACTCAATGAATTGTTTACGCTCTTAGTCTGGATGAATGATTACTCATGGTCAGTTGGTAGCCGACCCAATCAAGCGATGTATTTATTGTAACACACTTTCAAAATTTGACAAGCATTCTATCCGTAGTATCCGTAGGTAAGATCCCTGCCTGCCGGCAGGCAGGCGTAGCATCTGTAGTGATGTGATTAACATATATTATTGGCAAAAAAAATCAGCCTAAATAAGCTGATTAACTTCTAAAAACTACCTCCAATTCAACTTCACACCACCAATATAGATCTTTGCATCCAAAGGATAACTGAGGTAAACATCTGTTCGTTGACAATCAGGATCTTCGTAATAAATAACACTGTAATGTTTTTCCCCCCTAAAATAATAGGCCGCATCATAATAGACACCCTTGTCATATTCCCAAGCAATACAAAAGAGTTGAACATTATCTTCATGAACATATCTGCCACCGCGATCATTCAACACACAATTTAAACTAGGGGCAATACCAAGATGGTAACCATCGGGGATACTGTGTCCAGAACCCTCTCCAACACTTCCATCAAGTGCCACTGCCGACGAACTCCAACTCAAAAGTAACAGCGCCAGAAATACTCGTTTCATGAGCGCCTCCCATATTATTTGGGGTTAATTGATATAATGTCCACGCGGCCAAGGATTCTTACATTTTGAATATTCACCTTAACACTTCTCATCTTTCACCAAAAAAATCGTTGTCTGATTCAACTCACAATCCTCCACGTACACCATAAATCGATAATCTCCATCGATATTAAACAGCAACTCATAGAATTTTACCAAATTACTGCCAGTTTGCAATTGCGAACAATGCGATTCAAAATACCCAGTCGCATGATTAAAAGTTCTTTCCTCGTTCAGCAGACAATCCCAAGAAGTGGCCACAATAGCATAAACTCTATCAGGAACAACTACAGTCGAAATATCTACCACCTCAGGATCAACGACAACAATATCTTCAGCCGGCTCAAATTCATTCACAGCCACAAGCATTGGATGATCCACAGTACCTTGATCTTCATGCGCCAAAATTTCGTTAGTCACACTACTCCGAATCACGACCTTCCCATCTTCAACCGTAGCGTAAGCAAACAGCGAAGATTCCAAGCAAATCAAAGTCAACAGGATGACGAACAGTCGCTTCATAGTAGCCTCCGCGGGTTTGGGTGGTTTATTACAAAGATGAATCTTCCTTGGAATTTTCAAACACATCTGGAAAGACTTTTACTCGAAGGAAAAACCACGCCGCTGAAAATAACAAAACTGCAATCAGATAATCCAAAGTTGTCAGATTATTATGAATTACGACTGGAACAGAAGAAGCTATTACAGGCTCACGAATCACAGGCGGACCTTGATCAGTAAAAACCGCAGCCTGCAAATTGGCACACCACAGCAAAATTCCCAGAATAAGCAGCCAGCAGCGTTTCATCCCTTCCTCCGTGTGTAAGGGTTGTTTCTCTTGTCAAAGGACGTTCAAAGCTTAGGCTAAAATCGCATTTTTGTCAATATCATTGATCATTGACCATTGATCATTTCCGCCATAGGCGGATCCGCCTCCGGCGGAGATCACGAAAAACTAGCAATTCTTGAACAAAAAATCCTACATTTCTGCAGGATTTTTTTATATTCGTAGATTCCTGCCTGCCGGCAGGCAGGCGTAGCTAATACGTCATTCGTAGCACTTTATTCCGTTATTATTATACTAACATGATCAGCCAACGACGGCACCTTGGTCACGAAGAACGGTGATAAAGTCACCTTCACAGTTTCAATCTCATCAAAACTGGAAAGATAGAGTTCCACTCCTCGAGTGCTTAACCCGGCCAACTTGGACTTGTCCAAAATCTTGCTATCAGCTTTCAAAGAAGTTTCACCTTCAGCGTGGATTTTCACGTTAGCAGTCTTTGTTTCCGCATTATAATTTTGAACCACGTAAGTTAAATTTTCCATCTTAATACTGCGTAAATCTCGTTCACCAGAAACTAACTGTTTCAAACGAGTAGAAGACGCGGACATAATTTGATCATTTTTCAATCCGATCAAGGTTACGTTAATTTTTTGTTCCACAGTAAATGTATCTACCATATCATCAACTTTAGCCGAAACTTTTTCATCCACCAACTTCTTATCCACAATGACCGCAACAAAATCCTTACCTACTTCAGTATTAAAACGATTAATCGCTTCCGTGTAAATCTTATTCGCCACCGCATCCTTGGCCATGGCTAGGTCAACTGACTTCATGACTTTGATGCTACCAGGTTTACTCTTCAAAGTCGCGGCGCTTTCCGCATAAACCACTTTTTGCAAATCTGTTGCTAAACCGGGAATAGTAAATTTTGACGGTGCCAAAGTTTCAAACGCCGAAGGATTATCAGCATATACATCAGCCATCACACTACCTTTAGCTGGAACGTCAACTCTATTTTTTATTCTTAACAACACACCATCAGCTGTTAACAAACGAGTGGTGGCAATCAAAGGTTGACCGACTTCTCGATCGTTGATCAATTTCACTTGACCAATCACATTACCTTCTGCGTCCTTGGTGCCAGTTGCATCAAAAGAATCATTTATACTAACTTCTGTGTTAAATAAAAAGCCTTTCAACTTACCCTCAGCCACAGTTTCTGATTGAGTTTCAATGTCTGCAATGAAATCAGTAGTTACTGAAGATAAACGCGGCTTAATTTCAATCACCGCTCGACTGAACGAGAAGTAAGAAATCACGAGAATTAACGCGACTGCGAGCACCACAAAAATGGTGATAAATTTTACATACAAATTGGCACCGCCAATTCGCTCCGACCCTCTTGTCATATAGATTTTGTTTTATGTTAAACAATTATATTGAAACAAAATAAGCACCAATAAACAAATTCCAAAATTCAAATACTAAACTTGATAATTATAAAAAACTTCCATCCCTTTATCTCTTCATTCTCCATTTCTCTTTATTCTCTTATTCTAATCCGTATATCGGTAATATTATATCACATTTTATCCAACTTTGCCTACTTTCTCCTAGTACTCTGTATCTCAACCACTGATCTAGGACCGACTAACGCATCGACTGATTGCTGAAAAGCTAAACAGTTTTTAACTTTGAACTTAGTTTTCACTTGTTTCTCCCCCACTTTCAACGTCACTTCTGATTCACCTAGAAAACGCGAAAAAACTGCTTTCAACTTGTCAGCCATTTCTCTAGTGGCATCCGCTGGATAGGCAATCATTATCGGTCGGGGTTTAAAGTTACTCGGATGGTAAACCTTCACTCTAGAAATCACCTCTTCTAAATTATTCAAGTTAACTTCCCAGATCATACTGGCCAAAACTTTCGGTTCTGCATCCTTCTCACTCAAATTACCATGAACAATCACCATTTTTTCTTCTACTAACAAATCTTGAAATTCTTTATACAATTTGGGAAACACCAAAACTTCAATCCCAGTTAAATTATCTTCAATGCGAACGAACAACATGGGTTCGCCCTTGGCGGTAATTATTTTTTTCAACGAAGAAACCACACCAGCAGTAATAATCGAAGCTCGTTCTTCGTAAGTGTTTCTTTTTATTTCCGTAATGGAAGTAATAATTGGTTCCAATTGTTTGGAATATTCCAAGTATGGATGTTTGGAAACATACAGTCCCAAAAATTCCTTTTCCCATGAGAGCTTTTGTTTATCTGATGCTACTTCATATTCAATCAAACTCAAAGTCGGTAAATTCTTTTCTTGACCAATAGAAAATAAGTTCGTTTGTTTATTGTTTTCTTCTTCTTCAACTGCTTTAATAAATCTCAAAATGCGATCAATATTCTCCAATGCCAAGTTCCGTTCCACAAAAGAATCTAACGCTCCGCATTTCACCAAACCTTCAATTGATTTCTTATTTAAATCCTTAGACTTAACTCGAATTAACATGTCTTCCAAATTTTCAAACTTACCAAACTCTTTTCTTTCGTGAATAATGGATTTCACAATATGTTCACCCAGATTTCTAATTGCTTGTAATCCGAAACGAATAGTTGGCTTACCAGCCTTCAAACTATCTGCGACAACTGTAAATGTAGTAAAACTTTCATTTATGTCTGGGGGTAAAACTTCAATCCCCATTTGTTTACATTCGTCAATTTCAATCGCCACCCGATCCATATCTTGTTGATCGCTAGTTAACAAAGATGCCATAAACTCCGACGGATAATTAGCTTTCAAATACGCAGTTTGATATGCCACCAGAGCATAACAAGCGGCATGGGACTTATTAAAACCATACTCAGCAAATTTCTCCATGCTGGTAAATGTTTCTATGGCCAACTCTTTGGTTAAATTATTTTTCACACAACCTTCCACGAAACTGACTTTCATTTTTTCCATTAACTCCACATTCTTCTTTCCCATCGCTTTACGCAAAGTATCAGCTTGACCACCGGTAAAGCCAGCCATATCTTTGGACAATTGCATGACCTGTTCTTGATAAACAATCACGCCATACGTATTTTTCAACGAATTTTCCATAATTGGGTGCGGATAAGTTACCTTTTTCACCCCATGTTTACGATCAATAAATTCTTCCACCATACCGGAATTCAACGGACCAGGACGATACAACGCCACCATAGCGATTAAATCTTCAAAGACTGATGGTTTTAATTGTTTCAAATAACGTTTCATACCACCGGACTCAAATTGAAACACACCGGTTGTTTTACCATCTTGAAACACTTTATAGGTTTTTTCATCTTCCAAAGGCAAAACATTCATGTCGATTTTCACGCCGTGAATTCTCTCAATAATCTCTGTCGCATTTTGGATAATGGTTAAGTTCTTTAAACCGAGAAAGTCCATTTTCAAAAGACCAAGATCTTCCACCGGATGCAATGAATATTGAGAAACTGTATCTTCGTCACTCGAAGCCGCATATTGCACCGGAGTATATTCAATTAACGGCTTCGGCGTAATCAAAATACCGCAGGCATGAGTAGATGAATGACGAGCCACGCCTTCAAGCTTACGCGCGAAGTCTAACAACCGGCGAGCATCACTATTACTATCGTATAAATCTTTTAATTCAACATTTTGAGTGATCGCTTGTTCCAACGTCATTCCCATAGGCACTAACTTTGCCACTTTATCACAAAAAACATAGGGTAAATCCAATACCCGACCAACATCTCGCAAAGCCGCCCTAGCTGCCATGGTTCCAAACGTAATAATCTGGGAAACTTTATCTTTCCCATACTTGCCTTCCACGTAACGAATAACATCAGAACGTCGAGTATCAGCGAAGTCGGTATCAATATCAGGCATGGAGATACGATCAGGGTTTAAAAATCTTTCGAAAAGCAAATCATAGGGTAATGGATCCAAGTTAGTTATTTGCGTTAGATACGCGACCAAACTTCCGGCCGCCGATCCACGTCCTGGGCCAACAACGATACCGTTATTTTTCGCCCAAACAATAAAGTCCTGGACAATTAAAAAGTAAGCTGAATATCCAGTTTTTTCAATGACGCTCAACTCGTAATCCATGCGTTCAATAATCTTTTTTTGTTCATCATTCTGCGGTGAAGCATATTCAAAACCATAGCGGAATCGTAAACCTTCATAACATTGATCCGTTAAATATTCAAATGGTGTTTTTCCACCGGGAACATTAAAAGTCGGCAGTTGTAATTTACCAAGTTCCAGTTCCAAATTACATAACTCTGCCACCTTAACTGTATTATCAATCACTTCCAAATTACCCCGAAAATAATTCACCATCTGTTGTGTCGAATACAAAGAAAAATCTTCACCCAAATAACTCATGCGATCTTTATCGGAAATTTTCTTTTTGGTTTGCAAACAAATCAAAATATCATGCGCTTCCGCGTCCTCAGTGTTTATATAATGCACATCATTGGTCGCCACAATCGGGATCCCAAGTTTTTTACCCACTTCAAAAACTCTATCGTTAACAATCTTTTGCGCTGGTAAATTTGGATGATATTGCACCTCGAGATAATAATTACCTTCACCAAACAGTTCCAAATAACGTAATGCCACCTTTTCCACATCATCTCTTTCTTTTTTCAAAACCGCTTGTCCTATCTCCCCTTGCATACACGCAGACAAACAAATAATGCCCTCTTTGTATTGTTTTAATAAATCCCAATCAATTCTCGGTTTATAATAAAAACCATCCAAATGCGCAATGGTGGTTAATTTGATTAAATTTTGATAGCCTTCCAAATTTTTGGCTAATAAAATCACATGGTAGCGTTTCTCTTGTCCCGCGACTTTAACAGTATGCCCAGTTTCCGCAATGTAGGCTTCCACGCCAATAATGGGTTTAATCCCAGCTTTTTTACACTTTTGATACATTTCAATGGCACCGTACATCACGCCATGATCAGTAATAGCCAAAGCTGGCATGCCGTCTGCGGCTGCTTTTTGGACTAAGTCCTCCACCTTGGCCAAACCATCCAATAACGAGTAGTGGCTGTGGACATGCAAATGCACAAACTTCCTATCGCTCATATGTAGACAGTTTAGCAATTTTCCCGACTTAACTCAACAGGTGTCATTAACAGTTCAAAATATTAGGATTATTCATATTTTGATCCGTAATATCCGTAAAATCGGTAATCAATCAGTATATCAGTAATTTAAAAATCGCCGATTTCTCGACGACTTTCTATTCTTTTACTTATCTTGCTTACATTGCTTATCTCGCTTATTTAAACTCAACCGTAAACAACTCATCCTTCACCACTGATTGCTGACTTTGAATTTTGTTCAACACCTTATCCCCTTGAGCAAATAATTTGATCGGGCGTAAAAAGTTCAGATCAAAGTTTATGTTCAACGCTTGAACACCGGGTTGTTTTTGTAAATTTAACTGGTAACTTTGCTTTTCAAGCTTATCTTTTAAAGTGGCTGGTAAAGTATATTGATAGGTTAAAGTGGTCGTTTTCCCTGGTTCCACTTCAAAATAATAACCAAATGATTGCTTGCCCAATTCATTAACATAATCAACCAGTTTAATATCAACCACTTTACCATTTACCACAAATGATTTTAACTGAGAATCTTCCGGTACATATACCCGAGTATAAGTTTGATATCTGGTAGTTTTCCAGTCAAATCCCGCAGTGTGGTGATAATTTAAAGTTAAAACCGCATTTAAACTATCCTTACTTTCATTTAACTGGTAAGTATAGCTCTTCTCCATAACTCTATCTGTCTTTAAGGCGGCCAAATTGGCATCGATAATCATCAAATAGTCATTTTCAGTTCCAATTACATTACCAGCCCATTGCCTACCCTCTACTACGCTTTGTACTTGTTGATTATTAAAATTAGTTAACAAGTACTTCTCATCCAAATTTTTCTTAATTGTCCAGGTCACATCTTTCCACTGATTAGAAGGCAAAGCGTAAAGTCGCGTTTCCAATTCTTTGGCCAAATCACCTATTAACTCTTTACGAGCCGAAGGTTCAATTCCACGACGGTAAAATCCAGATTCCACCTGATATTGCAATTCATCGGTAAAATTATCTTTGTTAAAAGTTAACCCATCCACCTGTATTTCACCCACTAAACCAAGTAAGTCTTCGAACACATTAGGGTTAACAGCGATTACTCCATCAAATTTTTCTTTTCCACCTTCCAACTTATACAATTCCTTAATCTTTTGCACTGAAGTAGGAAAATCTGGTGACCAATTGGCGTCGCGCACAAACCACTTGCCAATACCCAAGTATTTTATAATTGGATCCGGAGGTATAGCACTCATATATTTCTCAGACGGAAAATCCAAATTATAAATATTATCAGTGAAGAACGAGGTAATCGAACCATCTTTAATGCGAACTACTCCATATGTGCCAATGAAACCGCCGGTTGGACGTAGCTCATCATTGTTTTGCATTAAAAATAAATAAACTTTTTCTTTTTGATAACCAAGCATTTCCGGTGCGATTTCCGCGGCTAATTTAATACTATCAAAACTATCATATAACGTTGGCAAGACCTGACTCAAATCATTAACTATCGGCCCCCAAATAAATGAATTTTTTGCAGTTTGCAATCTTTGCCATGCTCCTTGCGAACCAGCTA
Organism: uncultured Gammaproteobacteria bacterium; assembly: GCA_964592195.1. GTDB lineage: Bacteria > Patescibacteriota > Patescibacteriia > UBA11705 > UBA11705 > CAZQEI01. The sequence goes on from CAZQEI010000002.1 coordinate 68,421, forward strand.
CTTGAAAATTCGCTTGCTCCAATCTATCCCCCAAAGTTTTCAATTCACCCAACAAGGCAGAACGCTCAGCTTGATTCAAATCTTTCAAGCTTAAATCTTGGCGATTTAAAATTTTCATCACTTGTGAACCAAACTCTGCGCCATCCAACAATATATCATTTGTACTACGACCAATTAACAATAAATCGTTTAAATGAGTTACTTGTTCGTTCACTATTGGCAAGGATGAAATTGGATTTGTATTAATCTTGGTAATTGCTTCATCAGCTTTAACGAAACTATCTTCTGATGCCTGCAAATCTACCTTGGCTGCGTTGAAATCATTCTTGGCAAAATTATCTTTGGCCGAAAGAATCTTTTGTTTCGCAGTCTGCAACTCAATCTTGACCGTTTGCGTTGGCCCCCAATAAATAGCCAAAGTAATTCCGCCTAAAATTAAGGCGACTAAAATCAAAGCTCCTAAACTTGTTGCCAAAATTAAAAAAAAGCGTTTGACACGCCCCTTGGTTGCCCCCCCTTGATCAATTTTCACCTCTGAATTATGTTGTTCCTCCATATTTTTTTTGTTTTTAGAACCCATCTTAAAAATAATTTCGTTACGAAATTTAGGCATTTACGAGCGAAAATTATGAAAAATGAGGAGACATAATGGTGTTATGTCGACGAGTTTTGAATAATTTGCAGCCGGAAATGACAAATTACAGTAGAAATTTATTTTTAAGATGGGTTCTACGATGTTTAATTTCAAACTTTATCCAACTTTTAATATGTTGTCTGGTCAGCGGATTGGTAAAAACTTTCAATAAACCTCCGTTACTCATTTTACCATGTAGATGAATAACCGCTTCCGTGCCAAAATAAACTACCTTTAAATTATTATTCCACAAACGACGGCACAAATCAGTGTCCTCAAAATACATAAAAAAACTTTCATCAAAACCACCGACTTGAGTAAAGATTCGTTTCGGCATTATAAAACAGGAACCTTGCACCCAATCCACTTCTTTTATAGTTGTATGATCAAAATCTTTCATTAAAAAATCATCCAAATGTTTACGAACAGAATTAAAGCGTTCAGCAAAACTAAATCTTCTCCACAACGGAGTTAACCAACCATACCAGCGGTAACAAGTATATTGCAAAGATTTATCTGGGTTAACTAAACGCGGCGCCACCAACCCCACTTGAGGGTTAGCTTGCAAGTAACGGTACATATTTTCAATCGCCGACTTGGTCACGTAAATATCGGGATTAAGAATCAGAACATAACGACCATTGGCCGCTTTAATACCAACATTATTCCCACCACCCATGCCAAGGTTTTTTTTGGTTTGAAGATATTTAACCTCAGGAAACTCAGCTTTTACCAACTCCTCAATTCCATCGTTTGAATCATTATCAACAACAATTAATTCATGAGGAATATCAATTCCAGCTTCATACCAGGTACGCAAACAGTTTCGGACCAACCGTTTCATTTTATAACTAAGAATAATAACTGAGAGGTCCATATTTAACGAAAGAATATTATTTAAACCAAAATTCAACTTGCTCTCGACTGATTTGTTTTTTTGACATGATAAAAGCCCGCTTCTCCTTCATCTTTTTCCAGTTTTTAAAAACAATTGACCAAGCGCGTAAGGTTCTTGTTTCAACAAATAAGATGAAAACAAATTTAACTAATTCATAACAAAACACTGATACTGAGTTAACTATGCCTCCTGGGAAATTCTTGATTAATAAATAAATTTGATTTCTATAAGAATGATAATTGGCAAACTTTGATTTTCGTTTACGATTCTTCGCTGTATCCCAAGCCGTCATCGTGGCCACGGGGGAACTAACCGTGCGATCATGGTAAGCAATCGCAGACGGAACACAAAACGCTTGCCAACCGTTATATCTCAAACGATAGGCCATATCCACATCTTCTTTGTAACTGAAAAAATCTTCGTCAAAAAACTCTTGGCCGTACTGTACGCTCTCAAGGGCTGCACGCCGATAAATCGGCACCGCGCCGGAAACACCAAACATTTCAGTGATTACATCATACTGACCTTCATCTTGTTCTCCCGCGCCCCAATCAACCACTTTATGATTACGAGAAATTTTAAAACCCAGAGAATCAATATATTTGGTTTGTTGTTGATCTTGCCAACGAAGGATTTTACCAGCCGCGCTCCCCACCTTGGGATTGGCATCTAAGTAGGCAATAATTTTTTCCAGATAATCAGGCGCTAAAATCACATCCTGATTCAAAATTAACGCGTATTCAGCTTTGTTCCAATGAATCGCTTGATTGTGCGCCTTGGAAAAACCTAAATTTTGTTTATGACGAACCACCCGCAATTGAGGATATTTTTCATTAATAATATCGACGGTATCATCGGTCGACCCGTTATCTATAAGTAACAAATTAAAATCTTGAAAAGTCTGATTAAAAACCGAATCCAAACATTCTCGGATATAATTCGCACCATTCCATGTGACTAAGTTTATTGCGACACGCATATTTAAAACAAATTCTAAATCCTAAATACTAAATTCTAAAGAGGGTATCTTAAAATGAATTTCCATCTCTTAACTCTCTTTTCAGCCGAAGGCTGATCCGCCTTTGGCGGAATTCTCATTTTCTCTTTATACTCTTCTGACTATCGCGGCTTCGGCGTCACCCAAAACCCCAAATGATATTTCTTACCCAGCATCAAACGAGTTTGCGCTTCGATGGCGGGGATTGCGCCAAAGATGATTAAAGTAAAAGGTAACAATGCCCACTGTAAAACCATAATCAACCACTTATTTTTCGGCGCATGTTTGGGTCGACTGGGCAAAACTAAGAAACTGAAAAAAGCTGACACAAATAAACCGAGCATGGATAAAGTCATAATCCATTCGAGCACAAACGGAGTATTCTGAACTAAAACTGAAGATGATTGTGCTCCTAAGCCGGCTATGAATAACGGTAAACGACCAAGAATGAAAATTAAGATCGGAGCCAACGCCCAAGAGAACATGCCTTCCATTAAATTGAAAGTGTATTTAAACTTTTTCAACCAGGAGATTTCCGGATGTTCTTGGAACTGTTGCATCATATAGGGGAAATGCTCAACTCCCCAGGCCCAACGACGTTGTTGTTTATATAAATTGCGCGCGCTTTGCCACAAAGAATCAGCCATCACGCTATCCATAGACACAGGAATATAGATTGGTTCCACTTTGAATTGACCATTGTAACGGAAAAAACCTTGTAAGAAAATTCTTGAATCATCGGTCACAATATCTTTTTGCCAGAATCCAATATCCACTAAAGCCTTGTATGGCATAGCGTGGGATGAAAATGTATACATTCTTTCCGGGCGAATTAACTCGGCCATCAACCAAAATACTGTTCCGAACGCTGTGATACGCGTAATAGCCGGCGCTTCCCAAATGTTATTATTGTAAACCACTGCCGGTTGATAAGCTTTATGCAAAGGATCTTCTACAGTTAAATATTTGTAAGTTAAATTGGCAAAGTATTCTGGATGCACGCAGGTATCAGAATCAAAGTATGAACAAATAATATCTTCATATTTCAAGCCTAAACGATCAATTTCTTTTTTACCTTCATTACCACCATAATGCGCGTTTGCTCCCTTGCCCTTCATCTCCCCTTCCAATCCATCTGGGTGTAACGAAATTATTAAATGAAAAAATACTTTTTCATACTTGGCTTTTATTTTTTCTACATTGGCCAAAAAACTTTCCTTACATCTTTCTTCTCCGGCCAAATGAACAATCATTTTGTTCGTAGGATAATTACTTTGAACAAAACTATTTAAAGTAGTATCCAAAACTTCAAATGGTTCAATAGATGTTGGCAAAATAATATAGTGATAAATATTTTCCCATGGTAATTTATCAGTCTTCAACTTTTCTAACCAATTGATCTTCACTTCATTATCATGCAATTTCCAAGCAAAAAATAATAAAATGGAAAAATGGGCTACCCGCAGAAACCAAAGTAAGTCGTAGGCAATGATAAAGTAAATTACCCACAAGGGTCGAACAAATGACAAAACCACAGACAAAATCAAAGCCAGCCAGACCAACCCGCCTGGGATTAATTCTAAAAGTCGCTTTTGTCTATTTTTGTTCATATTTCTTTGACCTTAAATTCAATTACATTTAGAGACTGCCACGCCCCTCGATAACCTCGGGGCTCGCAGAGGAGTGAACTCTTTTGCGAGGAATGCAATGACGAAGCAATCTCATTACAACTTGCTTTCTTGTTTTATTGTCCCGCGGAGACGGGATCCCGCTTCGCGGGACTTTCTTGCTTTATTAAAGGATCCGTAGCTCTAAAATATTATCTAATTTAACCAAAAAAGTCAACCTGCCAACTTCGCCAAAGTATAAAGAATACCAGCTAAAAACAAGATGATTAACAATACTCCCGGCAATCTCAATTTGGGCAAAGAGAAAATCGGTTTCTGATCCCCGGCTGTTTTAGCTTTCCAGAAGGAACAAACTATCAATACACCGGTTAAACCAAAGACCAACGCACCGGTTACTTGAAGAATCTTAATAAAATCAGGAGTAGTTAAAGCATAAATTATAATCGGCACGCTGATACTCAGAATCCAAGCAAACCAATTAGGCATTTTGTAATCATGTCTAAATATTTGCTTTAACGATACACCCACCATCAAGAAACTGGTTGTCATGGTAATGGCGGCTAAAATATTACTAACATAAAATATTACTGGACCTAGGTTTTTCACCAAACCAATAGACGCCACTTCTGTTGTTGCCAAACCGGTAACACCCAACACTGTTACCGTAAATAATAAATACAAACCCATGGACATGACGGAGCTTAGTAATATCGCCGGTCTAACTAACTTTTCTTCACCGCGCAAAATATCTCTTAAAGAAAAAATGCCATTAACCCCACTAAATGCGAACAACAACACTCCGTAACTGGCCCACAATTTTCCCCAGTCTTGATATTGATAATTGGCTACATCAATTTTACCTAATGAAAATAAAAATATCGTTACAATTAAGAAAACTACCACACCAACAACATAAGAATTTATTTTGCGAATCGCTTTCAACCCAATCAAAATAATTATTATTCCAAACAACCAAAATCCATAGCTAAAATACTGCGACCATTCAGCATGTCCGGTTAACGCTCCCCAAATCTGACCTTCACCAATAATATAGGCTGTTAACGCGCCATAACCACCAAGAATAATTCCAATGGCATCAATCACTTTGTATGGCTTACCTAAATATTTCTCCACTAAACCAGGAATCTGATGACGATAATGTGTTCTTAACATTACCTCAGCAATCATTAAATGCACCAGCATGACAGCTGAGCCAATAAAGAAAATCATTATCAAGCCTGGCACTAACCCGGCCTGGGCAATAGCATATGGGATACCAAAAATTCCCGCGCCCACAATCGAGCCCAACAAAGTCGCCGACGCCGGCCATATCCTTTTTATATTATTTAACATATGTGAATTTAATTACGAATGTTCGAATCTTTTTCGAATATGTTCGAATTATCATATGTCGGGTTCGGAAGGTAATTCGTAAAAATTCGTAACTAATTCGTAAATTCGTAATGACTCTACTTATCCACTTGCTTAACTTCTATCAGATTAACATTCCCACTCGTCCCCACCGGCTCTCCGGTAATAATAATTATCTTCTGACCTTTCTTAACCGCTTTGACTTCCAATAAATATTTTATCGCCCGATCAAACAGTTCTTCAATTGTATGGCACATTGGTAAAACAAACGGACGAATGCCCCAAGATAACTGAAGTTGATGTTTAATTCTATCAGAATTACATGCTACATAAATTGGCAATTCAGGACGATAGCGACTAATAATTCTTCCAGAGTAACCAGACAAGGAAGCAACCAAAATTAACTTGGCTTTAATTGATTGAGACAAAATATTGGCAATGCGTCCAATCGCCTCATCTGGTGCTTCTAATTTTTTAACATAATTTTGCACCACTAAATTGTCGTATTCAGAGCCTTCAACTTTGGTGGTAATTTTTCTCATCATAGCCACTGATTCCACTGGGTATTTACCATTCGCAGTTTCACCGGACAACATGACGGCATCAGCATGATCAATTACCGCATTGGCCACGTCACTCACTTCCGCTCTAGTTGGTCGCGGGTTAACAATCATGGAATCTAACATTTGCGTAGCCACAATTACTGGTTTGGATTTTTGTAAGCATTTTTCAATAATCATTTTTTGCAACAAAGGCACATCTTCTGCCGGCAGTTCAATTCCCAAATCACCACGAGCCACCATGACCCCATCTGTCACATCAATAATTTCATCTAGATTATCAATCGCTTCTTTGCGTTCAATTTTTACAATAATTTGTACTGGGTAATGATTTTTTATTTTTAATTTTTTCGCGGCCGCATCCAAAAGTTTTCTTAACTCCAAAACATCTTTGGCGGAACGCACAAAAGACAAACCACAGAAATCAACTTGATGTTGCACCCCAAAAACTAAATCTTCACGATCTTTTTCGGTTAATGACGAAATTTTAATGTTCGTATCTGGCAAATTAATTCCCTTATGCGTATTCACTTCACCACCGACATGCACTTCACAATGTATGTCGCGACCCACCACTTTCTCCACTACCAAATTAATCAATCCATCCACGATTAAAATACGATGGCCATGTTTAATTTCTTGATGTAGTTTATTGTAGGTAATTGGCAACTTAACGCTGTTGGAAGAAATTCGAGAAGTGGTAATAATCACTTTTTCACCTTTAACTAAAAAACGTGGTTTCTTACCAATGTCGCCAATGCGAATGCGCGGTCCTTGCAAATCTTGTAAAATGGAAACAACTTTACCATGTTTTTTAGCAATGCCTCGAATGGTATTCAACATTTTGGCATGCTGTTCATATGTGCCATGGGAAAAATTCAAACGCGCTACATTCAAACCAGCTTCAACCATTTCAGTTAAAACTTTTTTTGTATTTGACGTCGGACCTAAAGTACAAACAATTTTTGTGCGTGGCATAGTTTTGTTCATGGAGCATGTATCATGGAACATGTAACCTATAAAAACTGTCCCATCATGCTGTTTTATTTTTGTATATTGTATTTATTATTTTCCCGTTTCCCCGGCCACCGAGCCGGGGTCTCATAAAATTCACAAATCAATTTCTTTCTTCCCACTCCTTCGATATATCCACTACTCGTGTCACTAAAAGACCATCCTTTTTAGCTGTCACTCTTATAATGTTCCCCTCCACTTGCTCGAATTTAAAAATATCATCAAAAAAATCACTACACTGTTCTCCCTGCCCATTCATAATAAAATATTTTCTTTCTCCCTCTTCATCCGGAACAACCGCAGAAAAAACTTCCGTGCCGTTTATGATTTTTAAACCAGTATCACATTGGTCTGAATCACTGTGGAATTCACATTCATCTGTAATCCTATTTTTTCCTCTATATACATGTCTTTCAAAATTATCCGTTTCTACAGAATATGCAGGAACCCCACTTGAATCTACTATATTATTGATTTCTCTGATATTTTCTTTAGGCGACACACACTCATCTCCCCAATATAAACATAATAATTCATCAGCCCCTAATTCTTCAGACACACAATAAGTAATCTTTCCTCCGATTATATAATACGGCTCTTTTGCTCCAGGCCGTAATAATATTTTCTCATTTCCCTTCAATATATATTTATTACCATCCTCACCAACCACCTCATAAGCAATCTCTCCATTAATTTCACCTATCCAAGAAACTTCTCGGTACCCAGATGGAGGAACGACTTCATCATCACCGTAATATGTCTTTGTTTTGTAATCGCTATTCAACCCGTCATTTACGCTGTAAGCAATTTTACCCAATACTTTTTTGGGTCCTGTTATATATAAATGACCCTTATTAGTTAATCTTCGTTTCCCAAGTTGAATATGCCAATAAGGAAAGTTACTATCTTTTTCATTATAAGCAAATGCGACCTCGTTATCAACTTCAATTAAATTTTTCACTCCAGCATACCCATTTTCAACAGTTGTTAAATTCTTATTTCCACAAAAAACATAATAATTATAACCACCGCTGGGACTAATTCTTTCTTTCTTATCAATACATATATATCCAAATGTCTCTCCAACTTGCACAAAATCAATATACTTTGTAAAATCTTTCGAAAATTCTGCTTTCTTTTCTCCAATAAAATAATCATAATTACCTTTTGGATACTCACCGCAAACAATCGGCATACCGTTAACTTCCCCCAGATAATGACACCAATTATCATAAACTTTCATATCTAACTCCATTTCCAAGTGTTTAAAATCTTCTAATTTTTTTTCTTTTCTCTTCGGATCAACAATCTCACCATATTGCCCCACCAATTTCAAAGCTTCGGAAACATACTCCGGAGTTACATCTTTTCGTTTTTTAACTAAATCGCGCAATCTTTCATTCACACCCAACAAATCAACCTGCGCCTCAGTTGACATTCCAACACTTAATTCTTTTTTCCCAAAACCCATATCATTATTAATCTCTTTTTCAAACTGTTATTTTTATCAACTTTATAATTTCCCCATCGGTAATAATCTGTAAAATCGGTAAGTATCGGTATATCCGTAATAATTATAACTTAACCTTATCCGCATACTTTCCCAATATCGGCATTTCCCATTTCTGTCCATCCGCGGCTTTGAACAAACCGGTGAATGACATTATCAAGAAATAAACACAGGCAATCAACCAAAACAGTTGACCAAGTACGGGAATAATATTTACAAAAGTAACGACCACTTCAGCAAGAAACAACAATAGAGCTTGTCGAGCGTGATATTGAGCAAAAGGACTTTCTTTGGCTAAGAGTAACGGAGCTAAACATAAAATTCCCAGGTAACCAACCGCCGCAATCATTTTATGTTCCTTGATATCTTTTTCATCAAACATATAGTTTTTAATTATTTATTATTCTAAAGACAAAGCTTCGTAATGAATGAACTTGGGTTCAGCGTTAATTATTTCCACGACTACCACATCAAATTGAATCTCCTTATCCGTATCATTTTCCATTAAATAGTATTCGATCGCAGTATTGATCGCTTGTAATTTGAAAAATGTTACCGCCTCTTCTCCCCAACCCGTGCTGTGGTTAACGCGCGTTTTCACTTCGACAAATAACAAAGTCTGGTCATTTTCCATGATCAAATCAATTTCACCGCGACGACAACGGAAATTTGCGACCACTGGCTTCCAATTTTTCTTTTCTAAATACGCTTGCGCCAATTCCTCGCCCCACTTACCTAAACGCTTTTTGTATTTGGTGTTTAACATTAAAAAGACAACCAACTGCCAAGAGTGGCATTCAATAAATCATCCTGCAATCCAGCAACAACAATCGCTCCGAGAATAACTACCAAGACACCAACAATCTTGTAAAAAGTCCAACTACCACTGGTAAAAGTTTTTTCTGCAAACTCAATTGGTCCAATCAAATCTATCGCCCACTGAGTTCGCCAAACGCAAATAAATCCCGCACCCAAAATTAAGAGTCCAATTATAATACGTCCTATCATATGCCTAAATTATAGCAGATTTATACATCTCTGTTAATTGATTTATCCAGTTGCTTTATTGATTTCTTGCTTTTTTACTAAACTACCCATTGACAAAATGATCCCAATCTCCTAAACTAATAAATCCCCTAACAACGGAGGAACCCATGGATAAACAAATCATCTGCGATAAATGTCATCATCCTATGATCATGATCCCAGGAGATAGTTCGAACAATCAGACCAAGGTATATGGTTGTGAAAATTGTGGGGCTACAAAAAAACTGAACGATGGCATGTTGTGCCAGACACCGAAAGAAAAGACTGATCCTCAAGATCGAAACATGTATCCGCCAACATTCACCAATAAACCAAATGCCCAAGGATGCCCAGCTCATTCCACTAACAGATATCAATTTTAACCTCGGAAAATCCGAGGTTTTTCAATAAATTTCATCATTGACAAACAGTTAATTTCATGTAATAATATAGCTTAATTTGATCGTTAACAACCCACAGCGCCCGATGAACGGGTCGAGGAGGTTTCATGATTCAGATTGATCGACGACCGTATGATAGATTGAGTTCCTTGGTAAAATTACTAATTCAACAGGACATTCTCAGTCGTCAAGCGTTTGCAGTTTGGAAAAAGAAGCAAGTTCCCCTGCTCAGCAACATTTTTCAGTATGAACAGAAGAATGGCATGCCCAGCATTGATCAATTGATTAGCCTAGACTTTCATCCCGAGTTGCCATTAATTCTTCTGAACTATTCAACCGTTGCCCACAATACTTTGCATGAATATCCTGAAGGTTGGACTCCTGTTCTACGTGCTTGTCGCGGTTTGGTGATTGATTTCGATGGTTATGTTGTTGGTCTACCCTTCCTCAAGTTTTTTAACTACCTCGAACATGCAGAGACCAAGCTTCTTCCTAATTTGAAGTTCACAGCAACCAAGAAACATGATGGTCACTTGGGAATCATTTTCCAATATCGCGGACAAATGGTACTGACTACTCGTGGTCGGTTTGCCAGTCCGAGCAGTAAACTGGGAAATGAGATGCTGAAAACTTGCATTAATCAATATTGGAACGTTAATCCTTCGCTTTGTTTGTTGGTAGAAATGATTCATCCTGACACGCAAGTTTTGACCAATTACTTTGGCAAGGTTAAATTTGTTTTGATCGGTGCCACTGACGCAGAATCTTTTGTTGACTATGGTGATGATTATGAAACTTTAACTAAGATTGCGATCGCATTTGATATTGAACTGACGGAACAATGGGATGGGTATAATCTCAAAGATCTTATCACATGGATGAAAGATCGATCTGTTGATAATCAAGAAGGGTATGTCATCACCTTCAGCAATGGACTGCGTGTCAAAGTCAAGTTTGAAACATACATTGGTAAGATGGTCGCTGCCAAGCTTTCATACAACTATCTAATGCGACGGTTATTGTCCGGGAATACCAAAAAGATGCTCCTAACTTTACCTGAAGAAATTCATGACACTGCCATGCGCATGCTTGGTGAAATTCTCATTCTGCTGTCAACGCCGGGCGAGCCCAAAGACCGCTGGCGTGCATTATACACTCTCGAAGGTGACAATGCCTCCAACACTTTCAAAAACACCTGTCGCGAATTTGTAAAAACTTTCAACCATTAAAAAACTATCTCCAATCTTGGAGATTTTTTTATTTTTCATTTTTTCCGTTTCCCCGGACTACGATCCGGGGTCTCATATTTCAAAATCACCACAACTAATTGAGATCCCCGCATACGCGAGGAAAGAGGTGTGATGATTTTTTCGTTTCCCCGTACCCCGCGAATTTATTCATTGATCCGAGGTTTAAATAATATATTCCTTCGCCTTTTCTCTTTATTCTCATTATCTCATTTTCTCAAATATAAAAGAGCATCAATGATGCTCCCATATTACTTTACACTCACCTTCTTCATTAAACCCAATCCCCAATCTCCCCAATCGCTCAACTGCTTCTTCTCTCGTTAAATCTTTATCAACAATTGCCACTTGGATTCTCAAACAAATATCAATCTTCCAAGTTTTCGGTACCTTTTTTTCATCCACTCCAGCATAAATTTCCATGGCACGATGCATGTAACCATCGCGAATCAAACAAGACAATACCCTGCGAACATCACGACCTTTTTCATGTTCACATTCTCTCATTCGGTATGGATTAAGATCATGTTCAATCCACGGATAAATCTTCGGGGTATTCAATTTATTTGCAACATCGATCATCTTTTGGTTTTTGACTTGCTTAGAAAATTTCAAACCAAGTTTATATTCCATATTAGCCAAAACACATTCAAAAAAATCCCGATCATCCACATACTTCATCTTGCAACAAGCCGTTCGATTACTTTTTACCTGACAAAACTTTTCCGGATTAGACAACGATATTCCTTTTGGCTTTGCCTCAACTGAAGATGACAGAAATACCATCAACAAAAGAATTACTAAGTTGATTTGCATGGCAATCTCCTGGTTGTTAAGGTTCAAGTCAATATAATTTTAACTAAATAAAACACTTCCGTCAAAAAAGACGCTGTTGGCGTCTTGATCATTTACTTATTCACACACTCTTCTCTATCATTAAAATACACACCATATGGTTTAACTCTTTCATTGGCCTCGACCAAAGACACTCGCTTCGCCACGACCTCCGGCTCCATATAGTGACAAATCATGCGCTTGAAATCAATCAATTCCAGTCCAACTGGGCGAGATTGAAATACTTCCGCAGCGCGTTTGGTATGACCTTCGTACAGCAGGCACGCTACTTGAACTCTAGCATCTTTATTATCAACACCTTCACAGCGCCATTGACGATGAGGATTCTTGTCCATTTCTTCCGTCAGATTCCCCATACCCCAGAGCATATTCAATTCATCCGCGTAATGCACTCGAGCATCATCACTAGCCATCTTGGCCAAAGTCGAAGCTTCTGAATATTCACGACTAGCAACCAAACAATTAAAGTAATCAACATCTGTCTGATAGTCCATACGACAACAAGCTTTTCGTCCTTCATTCAAACCAAGACAAAAATTCTTATACACGTTCATTTCAGTAGTTACTTTCTTATCAAATATCATCCAATACGGTTTCTGATCTTCAGCTAGAATAAGAGAGGAATAGCCACAAATCACCAAAATTAACGCTTTTCGGCTCATATTGCCTCCTTGGAATTGTTGTTGTTTGTGAAATTGCCAAAGATCTTTAACTGATTAATATACATTAAATCTTTATTTTTGTCAATGTGCCAATAATTAACGTTTCTTTTCATCTGCCAAAAAACATTTATCATCATTAAATCTCTCTTTCCATTCCTCCGGATTGCCATAATCAGCAAATTCACTATACCAACCATGATTAAATTTTGGCTTATGTGCGGCCTTAATTGGACACCAATATCGTTCCGTTCTTCCAGCGATTTCAACGGCGTAGGCAAATAAACCATTTACATAAGTACAATAAACGCAATGCACCTTTTCAATCCAATTCAAGTAATCCAAGAATTGACGATCATAAACAATAAAATCTCTTCGTTTAACTTTTGGGATGTGATAAAGAGAAAAAGCTACTGCGTGATACAGTGAAAGAAACACATCCAAAATTAACGCTGGAATTATCATCATGTAAATAAAGGGTAGAGACAAGACATGCCTAATATGTTTTGGAATAACATATTTCCAAGCAGGAATTTTAAAACTTTTATTCCTCTTACGAATGGCCTCCAAAAAAACCACCTTCTTACCGGCAAAATAAAAGCCATATTTTTCCGCCATCTTGTTATACTTTTCAGATAATTGCTTATTCAACGCGGCAATTTTGTCTAACAAATCTTTGATACTTTGGTTCATAAAGTTAACTAAGTTTTAATAGTAACATGAGTATAGCATAAATTTATATTTTTTGAAGCCTCTTTTTCAATCAAAAAAGGGTGACACGATCGTCACCCCCCTTTCATATAATTTATTTAATCTCTTGTCGATCTCTTCTTCACTCTCCAAATTAGGAACATCAGTCCCGAAGTCGACGGCACGGCTCGACCCAGGTAAATCCACGAAAAGATATCGTTGTTCACCCAGGCTGGATAGACCGCACACAACGTCGCGAGGAGCACCGCTCCCCAGACGACCAGAGACTCAGTGCATTCCTTCGCTTTCAACAGCTTCTTCACCGTAGCGAAGTAAGCGATCAGGGCAATGCTCTGCACCAAGCCATAGGATATCAAAGCGTCTTTCGTAATCATCCAGAATACCACGATCACGGCGCCAGAAAATAGACACCACTTCTGAACAGTATCGAACGCTACATTAAGCGTGTGGTTGCGAATATTGGTTACCAGAACGCCGATCAAGATGGTTGAAATGTTAAAGACACCAGCCACGACCGCGATATTGGCCGTCCACGACTTGTTCGGGTTTGACCAATACATAATAAAGGACAAAGAGATAACCACGAGCATCAGAATCCAGGTGGCCAAGACCGGCTTGGTCACGCCATGCCAGGTCAACCACACGTAGTAAAACGCTGAAACGATCATCATGACCACCGTACCCACGACCATGGCGCCGTATAGCATATCAGCACCTCCAGTTTGTTAGTGTTTTTTGATGTAACTTACCACACTTTTGCTTGTGAACATACCACTAGATAACCATTATATTATATCAAATTTTAACATTTTTGTCAATAGGTGTTTATTCAACGATTTTCACCTTAAAATAAACAAAAACACTGACTCTCGTCAGTATCTTTATGGTGCCCAGGAGAAGACTCGAACTTCCATACCCTTGCGGGTGCTACCACCTCAAGGTAGTGCGTCTACCAATTTCGCCACCTGGGCATAATCTAATAATCAAATTGTTGCGTCCCCTGCACCACATAGGGTGAAGGGCCATGAACCCAACGTGGTTCATGGTACCAATTTCGTTAGCCCTGTCGAATGACAGGGCCACCTGGGCAGATACGCTTCAAGGCGACCTCGAAGCGACTAGAACTATTCTACACTAATTGCTTGAACTGGGCAAGCGTCCTTGGCTTGGTTGATTTTATCCGAATATTGATCGTAAGCGACATCTGGTTTGACCCCCGCCTTATTATCTCCTTCGAAAACAAACACTTCTTCAGCCATGGCAATGCAAGATCCGCACCCAATGCACTTTTCCTTGTCTACTTTTGGTAACATAGTTTTATTTTATATTAATATTCTTTGATTTACCTACAATCACTTTTAACTTTTTGTTGGCTAACTTCACCGCGACAGGTGTTTTGACCACCTTATACTCATCTATCATGATCGGTAAGTATTCAAAACTCTTGATTTCAAAATTCACACCTTGAATAACACTATCCACCATGGAGTCGCGATTCTTGGTGAAATATTTTTTCCAGCCTTCAGGTATAATATCACTTTTGAAAACTAAATCCAAGCGTCCATCTTGAGCCGATACTTTGTTCATCAACTCATCCACATTTGACTCGGCGAAGTTTGAATTGTAAACAGCCACTTGTGAACAACCAGGTCGAGTCATGACACGATAACCTTGATGATTAATTGTTAAACGATCAATGTTTTTATGAATTTTTAAATTAGTAAAAAAATAATGTTCCCCTACTTGCCCTAAATCAAATTCGGAGATTATTCTAGCCGCAATCACATCGCAAGCTTTTTCTTCCTGCGGGATGCCGAGGTTCTCAGCAATTTGATTATCCGGACCAATGGGAATAATTCCCAAAGTTAAACCGTTTTTTGTTGCCACATCTACGGCTTTCAAAAATGTTTTATCATTACCAACCACAATCACAGTTTTGGTGCCACGCTTGGCTTCATCATTAACGAGAGCTTCAATATTCTTTAGCAACGACAATCTTTCGTGTTTGCCTTGAATGTCCAAATCCAAAAGACCGGTTTTTATTTTATCCAAAACTTTTTCGTATTTTCTATCGTTCAAAAAGCTGTCGTATAAATAATAATACATAAAAACCGTAACCAGTTTTCCCTTTAAAGATTATTGATTCTCAGCTTCAGATTCTAATTCTTTCACTTTTACACCGGAAGAGGCTTCTCCCATAGTGCAACGACCATTAAAAGTCGCACCAGCATTTATCACTACTTCACCGGCATTAACGTCGCCAGTCACCTTAGCGGTTTCGGCCAATTCAATTCTACCATTAACTGAAATATTACCAACTACTTCGCCACAAATGTAAGCATCCGCTGCTTTCACATCGGCTTTGACCTTAGCTTGAGCACCCACACGTAAACTTTTTTCTGTTTTCAAACTACCAGAAACTTCCCCCTCAACAACAATGTTACCATTACTGACCAAATCACCTTCGATTTTGATCGTACTGCCGATGATTGTGTCATCGATTTGATTACCATTTAATCCCTCCTGATCTTTTGGTCCAAACATACGAATATTTTTAATTATTGAACTATGTTATATATATTAATCTCTCTTACCTGTTTTGTAAAGGAATCATGCCTGCAACGCTATCCGCTGATCAATGTTCTATGATCAATGTTCAATGACCTCCTACATTTCACTTAATCCATCGATATTTAACAACTGCAAACCTTGCAAAAGCACAGTTTTTGTCTGTTTTACCAAGGCTAACCGAGTGGCACGCAATTTCATTCCCACATTCAAAATCTGTTGCGCATGATAAAAACTATTAAACAATTGAGCTAAATCAAGCAAATATGTGCACAAGATTGCCGGTTGATATTTTTCTCCACTGTGAACAATAGCTGATTCAAATTGACCTAAATGCTTAATCAAATTTTGTTCTTCTTTAGAATTTAACAATGAATAATCTTTCGGCATAAATCCTGACCACCATCCCGCCTTACGTTCCAGTGAATTCAACCGGGCTAAACAATACAATAAATATGGTCCGCTGGCGCCATCAATGGCTGTGGCTTTTTCCATGTCAAAAACAATTACCGAGTTATTTTCATATTTCAACATGAAGAATTTAATGGCTGCCAAAGCAATTTTTTCCGAAACCTCATTCATCTTTTCCTCTGACCAATCTGCATGTCTTTTCTTGGTTTCTACCATGACTTTCGACTTAACTGCCTCAATAAAATCTTCCACCGGAACCACGTTACCTTTACGCGAAGCCATAGCTCCATCCGGCAAAGTAACAAAGTCATAACTGACATGAACCTTTTCTTTATTTTCGTAACCTAGTAAATCTAATAACTTGAAAACTTGTTTTAAATACAACGATTGACGATTATCAACAACATAAATTGATTGGTCTACTCCAAATTGGTCAAACTTTTTCTTTCCCAAAGGCAAATCCTTAATTCCATACAAAACATTTCCATCAGATTTAACCAACACTAAAACTTCTAAACCAAGCTCTTTCAAGTCCGCAATAATCGCTCCTTCACTTTCTTTGATTTGCTGCACCTGTTTTTTATCCATGATCTCTTTCAATAACACGCGGCCCGCTTCTTCTTCTTCACTTTCCCAAAACCATTCATCAAACTTTATATTTAATCTTTCGTAAATGTTTAAAAAAGCTTGAAAACTTTGTTCCTTTGAAGATTTCCATAAACCGTAAAAATGCGGATCATGTTCTTCAATCTTTTTCTGCACCGCGGAAACTTCAGTCATGGCGTCGGGATTTTCCGCAATCGCATTGACTGCGGCTGTATACATTCTTCCGAAAAACTTCGCTTCTGATTCACCTTCTTCATGCTTCATTTCAGGATTAAACTTGTCTACATACCACAAACATTTGGCCACATGCACACCGGAGTCGCCAATATAATTCACAGGAATAACATTATTTCCCAAAGTTCTAAAAATATTCACCAAACTGGCGCCCAAAAAAGCCGTTCGCAAATGTCCCACATGAAACTCTTTATGCGTGTTGGGTTGAGAAAATTCAATCATCACTTTCTTCCCAGTCGCGGGTAAACAAATCGACTCGGTCAATATTTTTTTATTCCACCAATTTAAATCCAAGAAAAAATTCACATACGGACCAATGGCTTTCACTTCTGACCAACAAACATCAGGCGCGCCATTCAGTTTTTCAACAAATTCTTTAGCCAAATCAACCGGATTTGCATGCTTGTCTTTGGCCAATTCAAACATCGGCCAGGCCCAATGACCCATTTCAATTTTTGGTGGTTCAGATAAAAGCTTATAGTCAACTTTAACATCTAAAACCTTTTCTATATCTGAAACTATTTGTAATTTAATTTTTTCCATATTATTTTTTATCACGTTCATCTCGCAGACGATCCAACTTTTCCAAAATACTTTCTTCCTTGGCGAGAATAGTATCTTGTTTATTCAATATTTCATTTTCCATTTCCTCACTTTGTTCAATTTCCATCAATAAATCATCTTCCTCCCGATCAATTTTACGAGTAATATCTTTTTCCAATTTACGATATTGCACGGTGCTGATCATTGAAATAATTCGAGCAATAAACAACGCCAAGAAAATAAAAGACAGAATCAGAGTTAAAAAGCATAATATGCGCCCAGCCATGGTAACAGGATACAATCCAGCCGCGCCACCCATGAAGTAAATACTCTCAATCCCGCGCCACGCATCATTCAATGAAGTGATTTGTGGATTGGTTCGATACTCAAAAATATAGAATAACATGTCAGCGATAGCCAACCACATGATAAAAGCAAAAATCAAAATGGCTAACAAAATATAACCGCGTCGCCGCACCAATAATTTCTCTTCATGATCATGCATAAATTTTTCTTACCCTCCATAGCCTTGTGCGAAGGAGGGTTGTCCTCCGTAGCTTTTTTAACCTCCGAAGTTTTAACGAAGGAGGTAGCGAAGGAGGATTATTTTAATTCTTCAAGCTGTCGAGTAAGTACTTGTTGCTTTTCATTCGCATCAGCCAGTTTTTGTTTTTCTTGAGTAATAATATTTTCCGGTGCGTTTTTCACAAATTCTTCGTTGTTCAACTTTTTATTCAAACTGTTTTGATAGTTAACCACATTCTCAAGTTCATCCGCCAAACGAACTTTTTCTTGTTCCACATCTACTAATTCAGCCAAAGGAATAAACGCTTCTACCCCAGAAACAACTAAGGATGCCGATTGAGCCGGTTTTTCTTCTGCCCAAATTAAATTTTCAACTCGCGCCAAGAATTGAATCATGGTTTGATTATCGCGAATTAAGTTACCATCGTTTTTTACCACTAAACTAACCTTTGTAATGGGATCAACATGATAAGCTGAACGCACATTGCGAATACCGGTAACCACTGCTTGCAAACGCGCGAAGTTAACTAAAGCATCTTCATTTACAAACTTCTTTTCTGCTTTTGGCCATTCAGTCATCATTAAACTTTCTTTTTCATCGAGCAATGCCCAAATTGCCTCAGTAACAAATGGTAAGAATGGGTGCCACAATGTCACTAAAGTTTTCAGCACATAAAACAAAATTGCTTCTTTATCTTTTTCTACTTTCGCAATTTCCAAATACCAATCAGCCAGATCACTCCATGTAAAATTGCGCAAAGTTTCCGCCGCGGCGGAGAAATCATATTGGGCGAAATTATTTTCCACTTGCTTTTTTACTTCTTCAACACGAGCCAATATCCATTGGTCTGCCAAAGTTTTTGGTTCAACTTTACCTAACTGCTTATCTTCCAAACTAGTAATTATATACCGAGAGATATTCCACAGTTTGTTAACGAAGTTTCTGGTGCCTTCAATTTTTTCCAGGTAGAAACGAGCATCATTACCAGGAGTATTTCCAACTAGCAAAGACAAACGCAAAGCATCAGTACCATATTTTTCAATCATTTCAATCGGATCAATACCATTACCCAATGATTTGGAAAATTTTCTACCTTTATCATCACGCAAAATGCCATGAATATACACATCTTTAAATGGAATTTCATCTAAAGCATAAGTGGTCATCAAAACCATGCGCGCTAACCAGAAAAATAAAAGTTCATGGCCCATTTGCATCCAAGTAGTCGGATGATAAGTTTTTAAATCTTTTGTTTTATTCGGCCAGCCTAAAGTTGAGAATGTCCATAAACCTGAACTAAACCAAGTATCAAGAGTATCAGCATCTTGATAAACATCCGTTGAACCGCAGTGACAAGTCACTGGAGTAGTTTTAACGGTCACGGATTGACCAGGATCAGGGTAAGTAAAAGCGTATATTTGTTCATTGGTTAAATTTTCTTGGAAACCTTGCACCACGCGCAAAACATCACCATGGGAGAAAACTAAAATTGTTTCACCGGGATGGTTTTTCCCCATTTCGCGCATGAAATCATAAACTCGATTTCTCAAAGATTCAAACGATTCAATCCCGCGAGGTGAATCCTTTTCCCACATAGAAAAACTGGTTCTGAAATTCACAAAATCATCATTATCTTTACCTTCAAATTCACCGACACCCACTTCTTTCAAGCGTTCATCAGTATTGACTGGCAAATCAAATCTCTCAGAAAACATTTTCGCTGATTCTTGCGTTCGTTGTAATGGTGAAGCATAAATGGCGGCAAACTTCGTATCTTTCAATCTAATCATCGCATCTTCAATATTTTGACGACCCTGGGTAGTTAATGGATTATTATGATTGTTTGGGTCTGCATTTAAAATATTAGTCGTATTACCCACACACTCACCATGACGATGAAAAATAAAAGTGGTTGGTGGTTGGGCCACGCAAATCTTCTCATTACACTTCTTACAATACCAAACAGGAATACGATGTCCCCACCACACTTGGCGAGAGATACACCAATCATGCAACTTATCAATCCAATTCAAATAATTCTTTTCAAAACGTTCTGGAGTAATCTTAATTTTTTCCTTGCCATTCAATCCGGTAGTCACCGCTTCGCGCATTAAATCTTTTAAAGTTTTATCTTTACCGGGAATTTCTTTATTAACATTCACAAACCATTGCGTCATGGGCAAAGATTCCACAACATCACCAAAACGATCAGAAGTTCCCACAGTTTGAGTTATTTCCTCTTCAGAGATTAACAAACCTTGTGCTTGTAATTGTTCCACAACTTTTTCTCTAGCTTGTTCCACGGTTAATCCGGCAAACTCGCCGAAGGAAGATTCAATTTTCCCTGCCGTATTAATTACTGGAATCAATTCAATGGGATCACCATTGGCTTTTTGTTTTTCATACATTTCAAAATCAACCGAACTATGCGCTGGAGTCACACCTAACGCACCGGTACCAAACGCGGGATCAACTCCTTCGTCAGCAATGACTTTCAATTTCAATTTAATATCACCGACAAAATTTACTTCAAAGGTTTTACCAATATAGTCTTTGTAACGCTCGTCGTTTGGGTTAACTGCCACAGCAGTATCCCCCAACTTGGTTTCTGGTCTAGTTGTGGCAATGGCAAATGGGAAATCATGACTATATTTAAAAGTCCAAAATTTGGCTTTTCTTTCTAATGATTCCAATTCATCATCACTGCAGGTTGATTGACCAACTACGGACCAATTCACCACTCGATAACCGCGGTAAATTAAACCATCAGAATACATTCTCTCAAAAATAGTACTAACAGCTAGACTTCTTTCATCGTCAAAAGTATAGGCTAAACGGCTCCAATCGCAACTGGTACCCATTCTTTTAATTTGAGAAATAATCGTGCTTTTGCTCTTTTCCGCGTAGTCACGAACAACATTTAACAATTTTTGTCGGCCTAATTCTTCGCGAGGATGAGCCATACCTTCAGCAATTAAATTCTTTTCAACTCGAGCTTGAGTCGCGACCGCCGCATGATCAGTACCGGGTAATAACAAAACTTGTTTACCATTCATCCTTTGGTAACGAGCCATGACATCCATTAAACTATTCTCCAAAGCATGTCCCAAATGCAAAATACCGGTCACGTTTGGTGGTGGCATCATGATGGAGAATGGTTCGGCAAACAATTTTTTATGGGTATCAGGGTTGAAATAATCTGATTCTAACCATTTTTTATAAATATCGCCTTCGTAATCCGCAGGATTATAGGCAGAAGGTATGTTTTTCATATGGTAATATTTTATCATAATACTATGTCAAATACAACATTTTATGCCTATTTCAAACAAAAATTGACAACAATTCTTGATTATTGCCTGGTGGATAAATTATTGACAGTTCTCTATAATTTCGGTAACATTACTAATTACCTAGTAAATAAAGCAACTCAAACACATGGCTCTCTCTGACTCACAGCAAATCTACGAAGCGCTCAAGAATTCTCAAAGCGCTCTCATCACTTTCAAAAAAGAACACGACGGCGACGCGGTCAGTGCGGGTTTAGCTCTTTCTTTACTATTGAAAAAATTGGATAAAAGTCATGACTTGGTTTGTCATGATTTTGTTATGCCCAAACAATTCAACTTTCTTCCTGGAGCAGATCAAGTTAAGCCTCATATTCCAAACTTAAGAAAATTCATTATCAGTCTAAATACAGGTAAAGTTCAGGCTCCAAAAGTGGACTTCAACCAACTGGAAAACGAACTGCAAATTATCATCGAACCGGAAAAAGGCACTTTCCTACCTCATGACATTTCCATGAGCAATACCAAGTATCGCCATGATTTGATTATCACTTTATCAACTCCGGACTTGGACGCTTTACACACGGTTTACGATGATCACACTGATTTCTTTTTTAACACTCCAATTTTGAATATTGATCATAGTCCGGAAAATGAAAACTATGGACATTACAATTTAGTTAACGTAACAGCTACCTCTGTTTCTGAGTTAGTTTATGATTTAATTGAAAAAATTGATTTATCTTTAATCGATGAAAAAATCGCCACCTGTTTATTAACTGGTATGATTGTTAAAACCAAAAGTTTCAAAACCCAACGTGTTACTCCCAAAAGCTTAAGCATTGCCAGTCAATTAATGGCCATTGGAGCTGACCGTGAATTAATCATTCGCAACTTATATCAAACTCGGTCAGTTAACACCTTGAAACTTTGGGGACGAACATTACAAAAAATTCAAACCAACCCGGCCAATCAGTTGGCATGGTCTTTCATTACTCTCAATGATTTTCAAGATACTCAAACTCAACCTGATGATATTACCGACATTATCGATGAAATGATAACGAACATTCCTTCGATTGAATTGACCTGTTTATTTTATGAAAAATCCGATGGACAGCATTGTTTAATAAAAAGCGAGGGTAAGCATAACTTACCAGACCTTTTAACTGAATATAAACCAGTCGGCAAACACGACCAAGTCCATATTCATTTAAAGGAAAGTGCACCTAACGATTTATTGCAACATTTAGGCCAAATTTTGACCCCGGTCTTCACAAAATAATAATATTCTGCTATTATATTCACAGGCTATTCAATGCTCTTTCAGTCAAAACTTTATAACGGGTTTACCATGAACCCGAACGCAGTGAGTGGTTCATGGGCCTGTAGCTCAGTTGGTAAGAGCACCACTCTTATAAAGTGGGGGTCCTGGGTTCGATCCCCAGCAGGCCCACCACTAAACATAAAATTCGTAGATTTGTAGCAAATTCGTAATTCGTAGTCTTGGGCAACTAGCTCAGTTTCCGCCAAAGGCGGATCAGCCTATGGCTGAGGTTAGAGCGACTCGTTGACGTCGAGTAGGTCAGAGGTTCTGCGCCAAAGGCGCATCAGCCTCCGGCTGAGACTCCTACGTTTTATACATTAATAATTTTATACACAAATTTAGGGCAATTAGCTCAGTTGGTTAGAGCGACTCGTTGACGTCGAGTAGGTCAAAAGTTCGAATCTTTTATTGCCCACCATTTTTCGCGGAGCGAAAAATGTCCTCCGTAACTTTAGTGAAGGAGGACAAAATAAAATTCATGATTTTGTCGTGATTTTTTGTTATCAAAAAACTCGGCTGATTAACCGAGTATTGTTATTTTATTCTAATTCGCCAAATTCTTCGTAATTTCATCGATGATTTCCGTGGCACGCTTCTGGCCAATGCCAGGAATATCGATCAGATCAAGAACAGACATACCCTTGAGCTCAGCCACGATTTGAAGGCCAATAGTCTTCAACGGATGCAGATGATGACCGGTCAGCTTGGTGAATTCCGGCAAACGATCGATCGGCAACGAAATCAAACGAGGATCAAACACCACCACTTTCTCATCCCCCACCGCATCCTCTTCACGCACAACCACGGAAGGTGACTTAAGTCGACGTTCACGCATTGCTTCCCACTCTTCAAGCTTCATAGCTCTCACTTCATGAGTATTCTTATCCGTAATCATGAATTTACCTGCCTTGATGAGCTCCACCATGGCGACAAAATCAACCTGAAGCAAATTCAAATCCTTCAAATATTGCAAACTAACCAATTCAAGCAACTGCTTAAGAGGAATTTCATAAGTAACACCGTCTTGAAGGATAACCATAATTTTACCATAACGAGTAAAACGGTAACGCTTATAAGGATTGGGATCTGCTATCAGTCCGGAAGGATGAGCCATCACGAATTCACGCAAAAATTCACGTGCTTCATCGAGCGGCTCTTTGAGCACAGATAGAGCGTCTTGAGCTCGCTGAACCACACGGGCCTTGGCCACAAAGTTGCGCAGAGAATCTTCACCAATGTCCTTCTCAGCATCACTCAAGGCTTCCAACTGAATATCACGAATTTTCACATTCAATTTGGCCTGCTCAGACAACAGCTCTTGAAGTCTCAGCTTCCGTTCCAAATCAAGAAATTCACGATTCTTCTTGGCATGAGTCTCAACCAATTTCTTATGCTGTTCAGTCAACTTGGCAATCTTCTTCTCAGCAGATTCGCGCTTTTTATCAGGCATACCATCAACCAAGGCATTCTTCGCTTCTTCCAATTCAGAATATTTAGCCTCAATAGCATCAACCAACTCTTTCAATTTTCCCGCTAATTCATCAACCTTTTGCTTCAACGATTGAGCCATTAGTCCCTCCACTGGTTTTGACCGGTTTATTCCCGGTCTGTTAATGAACATGAATTCATATATTACATCAATATCCCTCTTGTGTCAACTCTTGCATAAACTACATATTTTGATATAATTACAGCGTTGTTTTGTAATATTTGCAATTTCGGGCAACTAGCTCAGTTGGTTAGAGCGAACGGTTCACGTCCGTTAGGTCAAAGGTTCGAATCCTTTGTTGCCCACCATTTTAAATTCACTCCAATGTGATTTTTTGTTTATACAACTAGCTCAGCCCCAAAGGGGCCCCTTCGGGGTTGGTTAGAGCGAACGGTTCACGTCCGTTAGGTCAAAGGTTCTGCGCCAAAGGCGCATCCGCCTCCGGCGGAGACTCCTTTAGCGCCCACCATTTTTCGCGGAGCGAAAAATGTCCTCCGACTTGTCAACCGAAGCTTTAGCGAAGATTGAAGCTTCAGCGAAGGAGGACAAACTTATATAACACGATCTTTCGTGTTTTTGTTTTACTTCTTACATTTTTCAATCCCGCATCCTGATCCCAATACCCATATACCCATTTACCACTCCTGTTTACTTCCCTCCTCATCCTAGGTATAATTAAACATATATTAATCAAAAATATTATATGCAAGAAGATCCAAACAAAGTTTCAACGCCAGAAACTATCAAAACTCCAGAACAAGCTCATAATAATAAACAAAAAGATCTACCCGAAAATCATCCTGGTCCAAACACCAGAGAAGAATTTTATCAAAAAGTAAATAAACTTGAACGCGAATTTCAAACAGCAATTGCCGATAAAAAAATATCACCAGAACTAAAAAAAGAACTTGAATCAAAACTAAAAGAAGAAATTGCAATGGAAAGAAGATTATATGAAAAAAATCTTACTTTACCAGAAAGAATTAAGGGCAGCTATACTGACGGCATTGACCGAATATTTCATCAATTAAAAACTGACCCAGGTGCCATCGAACGTGTGAAATTTGCTTTATCTCTGATAATAGCTGACACCACCATTGCCCAACACATGGGAGACAATACCCAAGATAAGTTATTTGCTGACCTTGATGCTTGCGCTTTATTAAAAGACAAAAACGAATTTACTCAAGCCATGTCAAAAGCACTTGAGCCGCTAATCAATTGCAATTTGGCAATTCCCAGACAGTTTGAAGATATCCAGGCAAGGGCTTCAATGACACATTTTATACCCCTCAATGATCGATTATCGTATGGAGTTGGTGGGCCATATGCTCATTTTCACCTAGCTCCATCATATACCATTCCGAAAGAAGAACTCAGAGAAATGTTTTTAGATGGCATGAAAAAACTAGCAACTGTTACAAAAGATAATCCCGATATTAAAGTGATAACTGGATCATCCTGGATTGTTGCTACCAAATCTTATAGCGCAATGCTAAAATCCATTGGTTTTGAAATTGAAGATGTCTCTGATGAAGAAAAACAAATGTATTTTCCTGACGAAACGAGAGAAGTAAAAAAAGCTGTCATGTCACGCGAAAAATTCATTGAAACCTTTGATAAAAAATAATATGTGTCTCACCATCCCCGCCCAAATCATCAGCATCAATCAATTCCAAGCTCAAGTCCGCCATGGTCGAGATAATTTTGAATTTACTGTTAACATTGCCGCCTTGCCAAATGCCAAAGTTAATGACTGGGTGCTAACCGCTGCTGACTTGGCCGTACAAATTGTTTCACAATCTGAAGCCGAAGAAATAATCAAACTTCATCAACATGAAAAATAGCTTCAACAACTCGGGTTTTTCATTATGTTGCCGTTATGCTTTTATGCCCAATAAACTTCGTTACTGCGGCGGTGATCAATATGAAAAACTTTTAACCTATGGAGCGGCGGATGAAAATGATCCGCTTTTAGCTGATTGGTTAAAAGAATTTGAAACTCTCTACCCATACCTGCAATTTATTGCCACAGAAAATAAAATTTTGAATCCATTCGAACAATCAGTCGTGGAAGCTTATTGGCTTGGTAACAATTTACTAAATAAAATTGAAAAAAATAAATTCTATCTTCACCTAGCTGAAAATTTAAAACTAAAAAAAAGATTACCTCCCCAACAATTTGAACGTCTACTCACCAGATTAAATGCGCTGTGCATTCCCCATCACAACTTCCATGTTATAAATCTTTGGCTCATGAACCGCGACTTACCTCCCGAAATCTCAATTTCAACCATGGATAATTGTCGTATTAACTCGGGAAAAATCACTAAAATTGAAAATGATACAATTTCCATAGAAACTGAACAACTAATTTATTCAAATAAAAAAATGGCCTTATCAAAACCACTTATAAAAAAAATTAATTACTCTATTTCCAATCATCAGTTCATCCATTCTCCGCAAATCAATGACATTATTTCTTTTCACTGGAATTTTGCCTGCGATAAAATCACACCAGAACAAGCAAAACATTTGAAATACTTTACTCAGTTGGCAATCAACTCATTTAACCAAACGAACCAAATAATCCCAGGCTAATAATTCTTTACCAAAATTGTACTTAACCCAAGACATTACAAAAGATAAACATTCATCAATCACCACCTTCTTTACTGCCAGATGATCAATGGCTCGCCATTCATCAGCAAACGCAATTCGCAACAATCTCAAACAATCGCAAGAGATTGTTTTTTTTTCCACGTCTTCGCGTTGACAGACAATACCATTTTCTTTGAAACCAAAATAAACTTGGTGCTCTAAATGTTGTCCACAAATAGCACAATTATCTAATCGACTTTCATAACCTAAATATTTTATCAAACGAATCCCAAAAATTAAAACTACTATCTTTTTCTGATAACTATTTTTAGCTAATTTTAGCCAATTTATTATATCTATTAACCACCCCCAAATTTGTTCATCTTTCTCCGACGCCATTAAACATTTCAATAACATATCATTTATTGCCATCATAAAAGGATAATTTTCATCCAAATCCAACTCAAAATTATTTACCAACCTGGCAGTAGCCAAGCGATCCATAAATTTTGATCTAGCAATCATTGTATCCACCACTCCCCAGCAACTGAGATGTCCAATATTTTTGCTTTTTATTTTTTTGGTTCCAATAGAAACCACATCCACACGACCGAGTTCCCGAGTCAACAGCGTAAAAAGACTGTCGTTTTCCCGCCAGTCCCTTCTTTGCAATACTATTGCTTCAGTTCGCCAAGTCTTACTCATATACGATCAAGATATGATTGCAAAATTACCGCCGCAGCCACAGAATCATCATCACCTCCGCGAGTATCAGAATATTGTTTTTTTACACTATTAAACATGGAAGTTGAAAATCGCTCATCTTCAAAGTGAACTGGCAACCCCAGCCCTTTCAGCTCATCAATAAAATCCGTATACTTTTTATTTTGAGAATCATTCCCTGCCAAACTTTTTGGTTGCCCAACAACAAAAGCTTCAATATTTTCTTCATTTACTATCTTAACGAGACTGTCAATAACTTTTTCGCTGTCTCCAAATTGTAAAATAATAAAAGGACTGGCAACTTTTACTTCGTCACTACCTATAGCAACTCCCACTTTTCTTTCACCCCAATCTATTCCTAAAAACATCATATTATTCACCAGTTAAAATAATCGTGCCCTTATTTGTAATGGCTAAAGAGTTTTCAAAATGCGCCGATAAGCTTTTGTCTGCTGTTACATACGTCCAATCATCTTCAGCTATTTCCAAAGTATAATCACCCATTGTGACCATTGGCTCGCAAGCAATCACCATCCCTTCCTTTAAAATCAGATGATAATGTTTCATCACATAATTTGGTAATTGCGGGTCTTCATGAATTTCATAACCAACTCCATGACCAACTAAAGACCGGACCACTCCAAACCCATTTTTCTCAATATGATCCTGAGCCAAGCGAGATAAATATTGCCAATCCACACCAACCCCAGCATTCTTTTCAATTAAAACTAATGATTCCCTGGTTACATTGATCAAACGTTGAGCTTCTTTATCTATTCTTCCCACGCCCACGGTAATGGCCATATCAGTGTGTAGACCACCTTTGGCTGGATATTTCATGCCAATATCCAAACCAATGATATCCCCTTCCTGGAGAATCATGTTGGCCTTGGGGATACCGTGCACCACTTCATCATTCACAGAGGTGCATAATGATGCTGGGTATGGTGGTTCCCCATAGTTTTTAAATGATGGAATACCGCCTGCTTCTAATATTAACTTTTCTGCCACTTGATCGAGTTCCAAGGTTGTGACCCCAGGCACGACTAAATCTGCGACGCGATATAAAATTTCGTGCAGACGTTTTCCGCCTTCACGTAAAATTTGTATTTCCTCTGGACTTTTATATGATATCATTTTATTAGTTTAATAATTTCCTTTGTTACTGCCTCAATCGATTGATCAGCATCCACAAAAGCAAAATTGATTAGATTATTTTTATTCTGTTTAAAATATTGAATTACAGGCGCAGTTTGTTCGTAATAAATTTTGATACGACGTTTGATTACTGCCTTCTTAGAATCAGAACGAATATACAATTTCTTACCACATTCATCACAAATACCTTTATGCTTCGGTGGATCAAATTTAACATGATACGTACGGCCACAAGAACACACTCTACGACCATTAATACGCTCAATAATCTTGTCATCGCTTAAATAAATTTCAATAAAATACACCTTCGCTTTTTCATGGTTAAATAAATGGAACAATTTATCTGATTGCTTAAAATTTCTTGGATAACCATCAAATAAATAGTTTGCAGACTGGTCTTTTTTTATTGCTTTAAATACAATGTCATCTACAATATTATCAGAAACCATCTTACCAGTTTTGACTAAGTGATTGATCTTCTTACCTAAAGCAGTTTGTTTTTCAATTTCTTGGCGTAAAAACACACCAGGTTGAATCAATTTAGCTTTCAATTTTTTCTCTAAAACTTCAGCCTGAGTTCCCTTTCCAGAACCTGGGGGACCAACTAAAATATACGCTCGTTTCATAATATTTGTTTAATTTATGCTATAACTATATCAAATCATCTCCTAATCGTCAAAAAAAGACCTCCTAAACGGAAGTCTCTTTTCTATGTTGAACATTATCTTTAAAAGTTTTCGTAATCACGCATGGACAACTGAGAGTCTACCTGTTTCATGGTTTCAATGACCACACTTACTACGATTAAAATGCTTGTGCCACCGATTGCCATAGATTGCATACCTAATCCACCTTGCACCAACAATGGTAGAATTGCAATGATTGCCAAGAACAAAGCGCCCATCAAGGTTATTCTACTAATAGTGTTTTGCAGATAATGTGAAGTATGCTCGCCTGGACGAATACCAGGAATAAACGCACCATTTTTTTGCAAATTATCAGCGATTTGTTGTGGATGGAATATCACTGCGGTATAGAAGTATGTAAATCCAAATACAAATATAAAGTAAAGAATTCCATGAACCACATTATTTTGAAAAACATTCAAAATCCATTGACCAACGTTCACGATAAATTCTGTTTTTGCTCTCACCATGAATTGTGCAATCATGGTTGGAAACATAATAATCGAAATCGCGAAGATAATCGGAATTACACCGGCTTGATTAACGCGTATAGGTAAATGAGTATTAGTACCTCCGAACATACGATTGCCACGAACACGCTTGGCATAGGAAACAGGTATATTTCTTTGAGCTTCAGAGATAAGGACCACACCCACAATTGTTACAACCGCAATCGCGGCAAACACTAACAACGTAATAATTTGATCCTTGCTAAAATTAATCAAAGTTCTTTGAATCATTTGAGGAATACTAGTAACAATACCCACAAAAATCAATAATGAAGTTCCATTACCCAATTTCTTTTCTGTAATTAATTCACCTAACCACATCAAGAAGATCGTACCAGCTGTAACCGTCAAAATCATCACAAACATATTAAAAGCAGAAGTGTCTTGGATAATCGGTTGAGAAGAGCGTAATAATAAATTAATCATCGCGTAAGCTTGTAAGATAGCTAATGGAACAGTTGCCCATCGGGTATATGCATTAACCTTCTTACGACCAGCTTCTTCTTTCATCATTTCTTCCAATTTAGGCACAATCATTGCCAACAATTGAAAAATAATTGAAGAAGTAATATATGGGGCCACACCAAGCATGACGATGGAAAAATTTTCCATACCGCCGCCAGAAAACAGATTTAATAAACCTAAAATTTGGTTAGACGAGAAAAATTGCTTCAAATTTTCAGCATTAACACCAGGTATCGGAATATGGGCCGCAAATCGGAAAACCACCAATAATGCTAAAATATACAGTAAATTATTTCTAATTTCGCGAACTTTCCAAATTTGTGAAATTTTCTCCCACATGTGTTTGAAATTTTATTTTAAATTAAACCAACACTCTAATTATATTACTCTTTTTCTTCGGTTTCAACGGCTGGAACAATTACCTTACCCCCAGCTTTTTCAATCAACTCTTTGGCTCCAGCGGTCACGCGGCAACCTTCAACAGTCACGGCCACGCTGATTTCACCTCGTTTCAAAATTTTAACTGGGATAGCCAATGTCGCGATTACCATTTTTTCAAACAAAATCACTGGAGTGACTGTATCCCCGGCTGCAAAAATGTTAAGAGTAGACAAAGACACTTCCTGAATTTCAGATCTTGGTTTATCACCCTTGTATTTAGGAAAATTTGATAAATTGTGTTTGAAACCTTTATACTTCAAACCTTTTTTACCACCGGAACGAGAGCGCTGCCCTTTACAGCCACGTCCACTAAAACTACCATGTCCAGTCGCATTACCACGACCAACACGAATATGTGTTTTGCGAACCCGAGCATCCGCCTTTAAATTATGTAATCCAAATGCCATATAGTTAATATTATTTCACTTACTTGGAAGTCTCTACAACTGCAGTTTCGGCTTTCGCTGTAGCAGGCTCTTCAACTTTTTCTTTTACAGGCTTGCTATCGATATTCTTTTTATCAAATGGAGCCTTTTTATCACTACGAGATCGATCATTTGGTTTGTTTCCCAAAGCAGGCTTTACCAACTTTTGCAATTTTGTTCCACGCACAACAAATTGATCAACCGCTTCCACCAAAGCACGTACATTATTAATTTTGTTATTACTACCCAAAATTTTACAAGTAATATTCGGTACGCCAGCTAAATCTAAAACCATACGAATGGCCCCACCAGCTTTAATACCAGTACCTTCTGGAGCTGGTTTCAACAAAATTTTAGCTGCCTTTGATT
The DNA here is from genome assembly GCA_964592195.1 of uncultured Gammaproteobacteria bacterium. Classification (GTDB taxonomy): domain Bacteria; phylum Patescibacteriota; class Patescibacteriia; order UBA11705; family UBA11705; genus CAZQEI01. The sequence continues at coordinate 100,300 of CAZQEI010000002.1, forward strand.
TGATATAAAGTCTGTGAGGAATGGTGTTTTTGACAATCGGAATTTCAACCATGTTTTTCTTGGCTTGATTAACAGCTTTATTAATGGCAATACTGACATCAGCACCTTTTGCCAAACCAATACCAAACTTGCCAGCTCGATCACCAATCGCTACGCAGGCTCGAAAACGCATACGTTTACCACCGGCCATGACACGCGTTACGCGCGCCAAATCAATTACCCGTTGGTCAAATTCTTTTTCTTGATTGGGTCGTTGAGGCCCTCTTTTCTTTGACTTTGATTTATCCATATTAGTAATTTCTTATAATTAAAACTTTAAGCCACCTTCTCTCATACCCTCAGCCAATGACTTCACCCGACCGTGATATTTATAGCGACCTCGATCAAAAACAATATCTACAATTTTTACTTCCGCCGCGCGTTGAGCCACCAAGGTGCCCACCGCCTTTGAAAGTTCAATTGGCTTCAATTTTTTATCTTTGATTTCTTTAGAATTGGCCGCGACTAAAGTTTTACCAACTGTATCATCGATAATCTGGATATTGATATGCTTAGCGCTACGAAAGATCGAAGCTCTAGGTCTTTCGGTGGTACCATAAATCTTGGCCCGAACTCTCGCTCGACGTCTTTCATTTCGTTCTTTTTGTTGCTTTTGAATATTCGGCATATTATTTTATCAAATTTATATTATTCGGATTTAGTCACAGACTTACCAGCCTTGCGTCGGATGACCTCATCAACATATTTAATTCCTTTGCCATTATATGGTTCTGGTTTCTTAATTTTTCGAATATTGGCAGAAACTTGTCCGACTAATTCTTTGTCAATGCCGCTAACACTGATGATGTTTTTCGCGACTTCGACTTTGATACCTTCGGGTAATGGGAAAATTACTTGGTGAGAGAAACCAACGTTCAGAGTCAACTTATTAGTTCCAGCTTCAGCCTTGAAACCCACGCCATTAATTTCCAATTTTTTCTCGAATCCAGCCGTTACCCCAATTATCATATTAGCAATTAAATTGCGATACAATCCCCAAAGCGCGCGTTCTTTTTTATTTACTTCATTTTTTACCGTCACAGTGATTACATTGTCAGCTATAGCCAATTTCACCAAACGATTGATTTCACGACGTAATTCACCTTTAGGACCTTTGACAATCAAAAGCAAATCATCCAAGGTGACTTGCACGCCCGCCGGAATTACGATCGGTTGTTTTCCAACTCTAGACATATAATGTTAGTATTGATAAATATTAGTATAGTTCACAAATTACTTCTCCGCCGACTTGTTTTTCTTGCGCCTCTTTGCTGGTCAACAAACCTTTGGAAGTTGAAATAATAGCTACTCCCAAACCATTAAGGACTTCCGGTAAATTCTTGTGACCAACGTAAATACGACGACCGCCGGTACTGACGCGTTGAATATTCTTGATATGAGGTGTGCGACCAACGTATTTCAAAGTCAAAATGATGGTGCCTTTATTTTCATCATTCTTCTCGATTTTAGCCAAATACCCTTCGCGTACCATAATTTCCGCCAACTGTAATTTCAGTTTGGAATATGGGATAGCCACGGTCAATTTCTTGGCCATTTGGGCATTTCGGATTCTTGTTAGCATGTCCGCTATTGGATCTGTCATAAAGTTATTGAATGTTTAATATCCTAAATTTAACAAGTTATTTACCAACTACTGCGGGTCAAACCAGAGATTTCACCTCGTTCCGCCAATTCCCGCACGCAAATACGACATAAGTCGAACTTTCGCAAATAACCGTGATTTCGACCACAACGCCAGCAACGGCGCACGATGCGAGTAGAAAACTTAGGCGTTCTTTTTGATTTTGCAATTCTAGCTTTTGTTGCCATATTTAATAAATATTCTTATTAATCTTTCTTAAAAGGAAATCCCAACAATTCCAGTAATGCCAAACCTTCTTTTTGGCTCTTGGCAGTAGTTCCGATACAGACCTCCAAACCATGAATCTTTTCAATTTCATCCGGACGAATTTCAGGAAACGCCAAATGTTCTTTAAAACCTAAATTATAATTACCTTGGCGATCAAAAGACTTAGGATCAATACCACGGAAATCTTTGACACGAGGCAAAGTAACTTTAACTAATTTTTCCACAAAGTCCCACATCCGAGTACCACGTAAAGTCACTTTCATACCAACTACCATACCTTCACGAACTTTAAAGTTAGAAATAGATTTTTTCGCTAAAGTACGAACTGGTTTTTGACCGGTAATACGTTGAAAATTACTTTCCACCGCTTCCAAAAAGTTAGCATCTTTCGTATTGGCACCAATGCCGATATTAAGAACCACTTGCTTTAAAGCCGGTACTTGCATAGGATTCTTGTAACTAAAATCAGTCATCAATTGCTTAACTACCTTTTCTTTATAATATTTTTTTAATTCTGACATATTTATGTATGCTTAATTAATCGATGACTTCTTTACAATGCTTGCAGATACGAACCTTCTTCTGAGATTTCTTATCTGTATCCAGGACTTTAAACCCAACTCGAACTGGACGGTTACATTTTGGGCAAACCAACATTACATTGGAAACATTCATTGAACCTGGGAAAGAAATACGTTGTCCTTTTTCACCAGCTTTCTTTGGTTTTAAATGTTTGATTCTCAAATTTAAACCTTCAACCACCACTCGATCAGTTGCTTTGATAACTTGTAGAACTTTTCCTTGATTGGTTTTGTCCATCTTTTCACCAGCAGCAGTTCGCTTCACGCGATCCTTACCAGCCACAATTTGGACTTTATCACCTTTTTTAATTTTAGTAATCATATCTCTGTATAATTTAGGGATTCAATTATAAGACTTCTGGCGCCAAAGAAACAATCTTGGTAAAGCCGTGTTTGCGTAATTCACGCGCCACTGGGCCAAACACACGAGTACCCTTTGGTTCCAAAGTTTTCTTATCAACAATTACGACCGCATTGTCATCAAAACGAATATAAGTACCATTGGCACGACGAGTTTCCTTGTGGGTTCGGACAATCACCGCATGCACCACTTCACCTTTTTTCACCGCTGAGTGCGGTTTGGCTTCTTTAATGGAACAAGTGATAATGTCTCCCAATCGGGCATAGCGTTTTTTATAACCACCCAAAACCTTGATGCACTGCAATTTGCGGGCACCAGTATTATCGGCTGATTTTAGCATTGTTCGATGTTGAACCATATATCCATTATCTAAATTTATTTAATTTTTTCGATTATGCGATAACGCTTGTCCCGGCTAATTGGTCGGCATTCTTCAATCACCACTACATCCCCTACTTTATAAAGACTTTGAGGATTATCAGCTTTAAACTTTTTGCTGCGTTGTAATTTTTTGCCATAAACCGGATCAGTAATGACTTCTTCAACCTTAACTACCACGGTTTTAACCATCTTATTGCTAACTACCGTGCCGGTAAAACGACGAAAATTTTTAGTTTTTTGTTCAGTCATATTATTTATCGTTGCGTTCATTGATTATGGTATTGATCCGGGCAATGAGTTTCTTGACTTGGCGTAACTCTCGAACATTCTTGAGTTGATTGTTCGCCACTTTGAAATTCAAATCTTGAAGTTTGACTGAAGAGTCAACTAACAAATGTTTCAAATCTTCAATTTTTTTATCTTTTAATTCGCTAAGCTTCATATACCCGAAATTATTTAAATTAAATTATTGTTTTTTCATAATAATCTTCGTCTTGACTGGCAACTTATGAGAAGCACGATTTAAAGCTTCTACCGCAATCGCCTGTGGCAAACCGCTGATTTCGAACAACATGGTACCGGGGCAAACATTGGCCACAAAATACTCTGGCGCACCTTTACCAGAACCCATGGTAAAATGAGTACCCTTGGAAGTAACTGGCTTATCTGGAAAAACTCGAATCCAAATTTTTCCGCCCTTCTTCATAAAATATACAATCGCCCGACGTGCGGCTTCCAACTGACGAGAGCTGACCCAAGACGCCGACATGGCTTTCAAACCAAACTCACCAAAATCCAAAGTTGTAATGGTGGTGGCTGGGGAAATACGGTTTAATCCGCGACCCTTTTGCCATTTGCGATGTTTTACTTTTTTCGGTATTAACATATTGTATTATCTAATTACTATTTTACTTGTCATTTTTTTCCACACTTTTTTCGTCCTTAACACTACTCTTGAAAACATCACCCTTATAAATCCAAACCTTAATGCCAATCACACCATAAGTGGTATAAGCACGTTCTTCCGCGTAGTTGATATCAGCACGAATAGTATGTAGTGGTAATTTACCAGAAACTAACATTTCAGAACGAGCAATTTCCGCTCCATTCAAACGTCCGCCGATAATCACTTTAATACCTAATGCGCCAGAGCGTTCAACTTTTTGAATGGCTTGCTTCATCGCGCGTCGAAAAGCCACACGTTTTTCAATATCAAATTTAATCCCTTGAGCAATCAATGCCGCATCCATAGAAGGATTGGTGATTTCTTTTATATTTACATTAACTTTAATGTTCTTGTTTTTTACAAATGAACGGCTGATTTTCTTTCTCAATTCTTCTACCCCAGCACCACCCTTGCCAATAATTACACCCGGACGAGCAGAATGAATAGTCACGCTAGTATCTTTTGCTGATCTTTCAATTTCAATTTTAGAAATAGAAGCATCGAGCAACTTTTTACGCAAATATTCTCGAATTAAAACATCTTGCATTAAAATTTCTTTAAAATCTTTTTCACGCTTGGCAAACCAACGAGAATCCCAAGTGTTGAGAGCTTTTAAGCGAAATACTATTGGATTGATTTTTTTACCCATATTTTTTTAACCTGATTTTCTTTGAAATATTTTCTTCAAAAAGCCCTTATCTTTCTTGGACTTTCTATCTAAATTTTGTTTATTGCGATGTTTTCCTTGCATACGAACATCAATAATCTCTTGGCCCTTTTCATCTGTAAGTGCTTCGGAAACAACCGAATTTTCATCGTTCACTACTTCTCCTACGGTTTCCAAAGCTTCTTGTTTAGGAGCACGCTTGGCTTTTTCTACTTTTTCAGCTGATTTACCAACCGTTTTCTTTTCAGCAGAAGTTGGAGTTATTTCATCTAAAATAATAATAACATGAGAAGTTTTCTTCTTGATCGGAGTCGCGCGACCCATAGCTTTTGGCATCCAGCGTTTCAAAGCAGGACCTTCATTAACTTGAATAGTTTTAATAAATAAATTGTCGCGTTTAAGCTCAAAATTATTCTCCGCATTGGCCACACCGGAATTAACCGCGGTCAAAATCATACGGGCCGCTTTTTTATTCAAAAACGTTAACTGTTCAATCGCTTTCACGACTGGCATTTTACGAATGATACCCGCGATCAAACGCGCTTTACGCGGTGCGGTGCGGATATATTTGGCTTGGACTTTCACTTCCATATATTATTTACATTTTTATAAGAATAACCTTATTTCTTACTATCTAAATCTTTTTGCATCTTACCACCATGTTTGATGAACTTACGAGTAAGAGAAAACTCTCCTAACTTATGACCAACCATATTTTCTACCACACGCACTTCAATATGAGTTTTGCCATTATGCACTCCAAAGATAAAACCAACCATTTCCGGAGTGATCGTGCATTCACGAGACCAAGTTTTAATTACGGTTTTGTCATTGGCCTTCATTTTAGCGACTTTTTTTAATAATCGCTCATCAACGTAAGGTCCTTTTTTTAAACTTCTTGACATATTCTATAATATTATTTCTTTCTGCGTTGCATTATTAACTTATCGGAATGTTTTTTGCGTCGAGTCTTGACTCCCAAAGCCAATTTTCCCCATGGGGTTTTTGGCGCTTTCAAACCGATAGGATTGGCACCTTCACCACCACCGTGTGGGTGATCAACAGGATTCATGGCTTTACCACGAACCGTCGGACGAATACCCATATGGCGTTTACGACCAGCTTGACCAACCTTAACGTGCATAATTTCCGCGTTGCTGACTTGACCAATAGTGGCCATGCAAATTCTCGGAATCATGCGAACTTCAGAAGACGGTAATTTCACTTGAGCATAATCTCCATCAATAACCATCAATTTTGCTTGGGCTCCAGCCGAACGAACCATTTGACCGCCACGACCTGGAACTAATTCAATATTATAAATCATGATACCAGCTGGTAAGTTCTCTAAACGAGTGCTGTTACCTGGTTTGATTTCTACTTTATTTTGAGAAGACATAACAGCATCACCAACATGTAAATCTGCTGGAGCTATAATGTATCGTTTATCTCCATCTTTATATTGAATCAAAGCAATACGAGCATTACGATTCGGATCATATTCGATTGTTTTAACAGTACCCGGAACATCAAATTTATCACGTAAAAAATCAATTAAACGAATAAATCGTTTGTTGCCGCCACCAATATGACGAACAGTGATTTTTCCTGTATTATTACGACCGCCAGATTTCTTTTTGATCATAGTCAAAGACTTGACCGGCTTAGTGGAAGTAATATCAGAAAAGTCATCGACGCTCATATTGCGACGACCATTGCTTATTGGTTTGTATACTTTGATTCCCATAAATGTCTATCTAAGAATATTGAATTTATTAAACACCTTCGTAAATCTCGATTTTTTCGTTAGCTGGCAAAGTCACAATGGCTTTTTTCCAGGAAACTTGTTGGCCAGCAGTGCGACCACGACGTACAATTTTTCCAATTTTCATGACCATATTAACTTTAACAGGATTAACACCATAAACGTTTTTGATCTTCTTTATCACTTCCGATTTCGTTGCATTCATTGGAACAGCAAAGACATATTTGTTTAATTGCGCCAAATCAGCCGCCTTTTCAGTGATAACCGGGTGCATCAAAACACGAAAAGCGTCTTTATCGGATTTTTTATGACCTTTTGAAGAAGCTTTAACAACCTTTTTCTTTTCTTCTGGTTCAACCTTAACGTCAGCGTCAGTTACTTGAGTTGTAGCCGCTTTATTCGCTTCTTGTTCTTCGTCTTGTTTAAATATTTTATTGATTAAACCCATATTGATAAATCTTATTTCTTCTTGGTCACTAAAACCTTATCCAAAGCCGCTAAAGCCGGCTGAGCAATGACTAAATGTTTATATTTTAATACTGTAGCTACATTCAAGTCCTTGGCGTTAATGGCTTCTACTTTAGGTAAATTTGCCACAGACTTAGCTAATTGAGTATTCATTTTTTCTACAACAACCAAAACACTCTTGGTAACATCTAAATTTTTCAACAAGGAAACCAAAGTCTTAGTTTTAAATTCTGCTACTTCTAATTTATCTACTAATTTAATTTCATTTTCTTGGCAACGGCCAGTTAAAGCCATCAACAAAGCCTTGCGTCTAACTTGTTTATTGATCTTAACTTCGTAATTTCGATCATTGCGAGGACCAAAAGTCACACCACCACCAACCCATAACGGTGAGCGAATAGAACCGGCACGAGCTCGGCCAGTGCCTTTTTGTCGCCATGGTTTTTTACCACCACCACGAACTTCACCACGTGTTTTGGTGTGCGCTAAATTCAAACGAGCAGAAGCTTGCATGGAAATAACCACTTGTTGAATAACCAACGGATTAATTTTCACACCAAAGATAGCCGCATTTAAAGCAACTTCTCCAACAGCTTCACCTTTATCATTATAAACTTGTACTTTTTTATCCATAAAATTTATTGAGCATTAGTAGATGTTTCCGTCTTTTCCACCTCAGTGGCAACTGGAGTAACGTCTTCAGGTTTAACTTCTTCAACAGCTTCAGGAGCTTCGACGACCGGAGCTTCTGCAACTTGAGTTTCCACTACTGGGGTTTCAACTACAGGAGTTTCTTCCACCACAACATTTTCCACAACTGGTGTTTCAACTACTGGAGCTTCTACTTCAATCACTGGTTCAACTGCAGCCACAGGTACTTCAACTACTGGTTTTACAATTTCAAAATCACCTAAACCACGAACTTGTAACAAACCGTTACGAGCTCCTGGTACAGCACCTTTAACATATAAAGCTTCATTATCAACAGCAATAACTTCTAAATTTTGAACAGTGACTTGATCATTCCCCATACGACCGCCCATACGCTTACCTTTAAACACGCGTTGAGGACCAGTACAACCAATGGAACCAGGCATACGTAATTGATCTTTGTGACCATGGGATTTTTTACCTCCGGCGAATCCGTGACGTTTAACTACACCTTGAAAACCGCGACCCTTTGTCACGCCTTCCACATTCACCATATCTCCAGGAGTAAATATCATGGGACTAATTTCATCACCTTCGTTAACTTTTGACCAAACCGGGTCATTTACCGTAGCCCGAAACTCTCGAACAAAACGGAAATTACCGTGACCAAATTTTTGGAAAACTCCCAAGAGCGGCTTTATCACCTTGGCTTTTTGGCCAAATCCACATTTAAATGCCACATAACCATCCCGATCTTCAGTCTTTTTTTGCAATACTAAACACGGACCCGCTTGAATCTTGGTAACGGGAACAACCGTGCCATCCGCCTTAAAAATCTGCGTCATGGCGATTTTTTTTCCTATAATGAATTTCATAAAATTTTCCAAAAATAAAGAGCTGGACTCAAGCGAAGCCCAGCTCTTACTGGCTATATCTTAAGTCTCTTAAGTTAATCTTAGAATAAATCGAACTCTTTTCTCCCCTTTCCATTATTGGCTAATGACACTTCGAAACCGGTTATCATCAACCGCCAAAAGAAAAGCAATGATTTTACATTTTAATTTCCACATCAACACCTGCTGGTAAGTTGAGGTTTTGCAACGCATCAACTGTTTGAGCGGTAGGATTTAGGATATCAATCAAACGTTTGTGAATGCGCATTTCATATTGATCACGAGCATCCTTGTGGACAAAAGTAGAACTATTAACAGTTAACTTCTTTTTTTCCACTGGTAACGGAATTGGACCAGCCACTTCCGCCCCTGAACGTTCACTCGCTTCAATAATTGTGCGGCAGGATTGATCAATGATCTTGCTATCGTAAGCGCGAATCTTGATTCTAATCCGTTGAACGTCTGATTTTTTTTCTTTCTTATCTGACATGCGATTGGAAATTAAATTAGTTAACGATCTTGCTGACTACACCGGCACCAATCGTCTTGCCACCTTCACGGATAGCGAAACGTTGTTGTTCTTCCAAAGCGACTGGAGTCATCAACTTAACTTTCAAACTATTGACGGTATCACCAGGCATAACCATTTCAGTACCTGTAGGTAAAGTCACATCACCAGTAACATCAGTGGTACGGATATAGAATTGTGGTTTGTAACCGTTGAAGAATGGCTTATGGCGACCGCCTTCATCTTTTGTCAAAATATAGACTTCGCATTCAAATTCAGAGTGAGGAGTGACGGTTCCCGGTTGAGCCAAGACTTGGCCACGTTCTACGTCTTCCTTTTTAATACCGCGAATTAACAAACCAGCATTATCACCAGCTTGACCTTCGTTCAAAGTCTTATTAAACATTTCAATACCAGTAACTACGGTCTTTTGAGTATCGCGTAAACCGATAAGTTCGACATCATCATTGACATGAACAATACCACGTTCAATTCTACCAGTCACAACAGTACCACGACCTTCAATAGAGAATACATCTTCAACTGGCATCAAGAAAGGTTTAGCGGTTTCGCGGATAGGTTCTGGAACCTTAGTATCCAAAGCATCTAATAAATCTTGAATGGATTTTCCCCAAACTGGATCATTTGGATTTTCCAGAGCCTTCAAAGCTGAACCACGAATAATTGGAGCTTCAGCACCTGGATATTCATATTTGGTTAACAAATCACGGCATTCTTCTTCAACCAAATCAATCAATTCTGCTTCTTCAACCATGTCGCATTTATTCAAGAAAACCACAATATAAGGAACGCCTACTTGGCGAGCCAAAACAATGTGTTCACGAGTCTGAGGCATAGGACCATCAGTCGCGGCCACCACCAACACAGCACCATCCATCTGAGCAGCACCAGTGATCATGTTCTTAACATAATCGGCGTGCCCTGGGCAGTCAACGTGTGCATAATGGCGATTAGCAGTTTCATATTCAACGTGAGCAGTGTTAATTGTAATACCACGAGCCTTTTCTTCTGGGGCCTTATCGATATCATCAACTGAGAGAGGCTTTGCGCCACCTTTTACTGCTAAATAGTTCAAAATAGCGGCCGTTAAGGTCGTCTTACCATGGTCAACGTGACCAATTGTACCCACGTTAACATGGGGTTTTGTGCGTTCAAATACTGCTGCTGACATGTTTTTATTCTCCTGAATTGCGGCCCTCGTAAGCGCTAAAGCTTGTTTGAGGTTTTAGCCAGCCACAACCAATTATTTATTTTTTAAATTAATATCGGGAATATTATAACAAATTATAAAAATAATGCAAGAGTGCCTAGAAAATCAGCCAAAAAGGCTAAAATTTGCTGTTTTTAATCTACCGGTTCAAGGTAATATTCATCTTCACTTGTTCCAATATTATCGCTTATTTTAGCATTTTCTTGAGACAGATAAGCTACAGAATCCAACTCATCAGATTGACTCATTCGCCACTCGGCAATATCGGCATTAATTTTGTCAATTAATTCCTCTTCTGTCAACTCTTCAACTTTCTGTTGAGTATCAATTAAAGCTTCAAAATCCTCCACTGGCATCACGACATAGGTTTGATTGTCTTTTTCAACAAACATTTTCCCCCCTACACGAGATAAAAGTTGAAAGATCCGATCTAAATTGATAGCCATATAATTTATTTCTTATCACCTTTTATTTTCTCCACCAAGCTATTTGGTACTTCATTATATTGAGAAAATTCCATAGAATAACTAGCTCGGCCTTGGGTCAAACTACGAACTGTAGTGGCATAACCAAACATTTCTGATAAGGGAACTTCAGCATGAATAACCTTAGCTCCAGCACGATCACTCATTTCATTGATCTGACCACGACGAGAACTCAAGTCACCAACCACATCTCCCATAAATGATTCAGGTGTCACGACTTCAACTTTCATGACTGGTTCCAAAAGTACGAGGTCAGCTTTCTTGGTAGCATCTTGCAAGGCCATAGAAGCCGCAATCTTAAACGCTGCTTCAGAAGAATCAACTTCGTGATATGAACCATCAAACACAGTGACTTTAGTATCGATTAATTGATAACCAGCCAACACACCACGATCCAAAGCTTCTTTCACACCCTTTTGAATAGCTGGAACATATTCACGTGGCACCACGCCGCCTTTAATTTCATCCACGAATTCAAAACCTTTACCGCGTTCTTGAGGCTCAACTCGTAACCAACAATGGCCATATTGACCACGACCACCAGATTGACGAATATATTTACCTTCGGCTTCGGCCATTTTCTTGATAGTTTCACGATAAGCAACTTGTGGACGACCAGTATTGGCCTCCACGTTAAATTCGCGCTTCATACGATCAACAATAATTTCCAAGTGTAATTCACCCATACCAGCAATAATGGTCTGATTAGATTCTTCATCTGTTCTAACACGGAAAGTTGGATCTTCTTCAGACAATTTTTGTAAAGCCACACCCATGCGTTCTTGATCACCCTTAGTTTTCGGTTCAATAGCAATAGAAATAACTGGCTCTGGGAAGGTAATATTTTCCAAAATAACTTGAAAATCTTCATTACATAAAGTATGACCAGTGAAAGTACTTTTCAAACCAATGGCAGCCGCGATTTCACCAGCATACACTGCATCCACATCTTCACGATGATTGGCATGCAAACGGACAATACGACCAATACGTTCTCTTTCTCCAGTAGTGGTATTAACCACATAAGAACCAGATTGCAAAGAACCTTGGTACACGCGGAAAAAGGCTAACTTACCTACGAATGGGTCAGTCGCGATTTTAAACGCCAAAGCCACAAACGGAGCATCATCGGTTGGTTTTATTTCAATCATTTTCTCCAAATCATTGGCATCGTGCGCTTGTAAAGTAGGAACATCTAAAGGTGAAGGTAAATATTCAGTCACCGCATCCAACAATTTTTGAACACCTTTATTTTTTAACGCAGAGCCGCACATAACTGGGACTAATTTATTATCAATCACAGCTTGGCGTAAAACGCGTTTCAAATCAGCGACTTCAATTTCTTCAGCCGCTAAATATTTATTCATCAAAACTTCATCGTTTTCAACGATGGCTTCGATTAACTTTGAACGATATTCTTCTACTAATGCTTTCATGTCTTCTGGTACATCGCTTTCCACCATATCCAAACCTAAATCATCATTATAAACAGTGGCTTTGCGAGTAAACAAATCGACAATACCCTTGAAAGTTTCAGCCGCGCCGATTGGCAATTGAATGGGATGAGCTCTATGAGCCAAACGATCATGAATTGTTTTCAAATCAAAATAGAAATCTGCACCCATGCGATCCATTTTATTAACAAAAGCAATACGAGGCACATGATATTTATCCGCTTGGCGCCAAACAGTTTCTGATTGGGATTCTACACCGGCCACGCCATCAAACACCACCACACCGCCATCCAAAACACGCAAGGAACGTTCTACTTCTGCAGTAAAGTCCACATGCCCTGGAGTATCAATTAAGTTAATCCGGCAGTTATTCCAAAAGCAGGTAGTGGCCGCGGAGGTAATAGTAATACCGCGTTCGCGTTCTTGTTCCATCCAGTCCATAGTGGCTTCACCTTCATGGACTTCACCGATTTTATGTTTTTTGCCAGTATAAAACAAAACACGTTCTGACACAGTGGTTTTACCAGCGTCGATGTGAGCGATAATGCCGATATTTCTAGTTTGTTCTAGAGTGTATTCACGAGGCATAGAGTTATAATTGAGTAACCAGTAACTGGTAACCAGTAACTAGTACAGAGAATTATTTATTTTATTATTTTTACTAATGGTTAAAAAACAATGTCACTCGCGAAAGATCGGAGCAACATTATTTTGATTATCGTGCAAAGTGAGCGAAAGCGCGATTGGCTTCAGCCATACGATGAACATCGGCTTTCTTCTTGATCGCATCACCTTCGTTTTTATAAGCTAAGATAATTTCATCCGCTAATTTGGAACACATTGGTCGGCCTTTTTTGTTACGAGCCGCGCCAATTAACCAACGATAGGATAATGCCAATTTGCGTTCACCACGAACTGGGAACGGGACTTGGTAGTTCGCGCCACCGACACGGCGACCGCGGACTTCGATTTGAGGGGTAATATTTTTGATCGCTTGATCAAAGACGTGCAAAGAAGTGATACCTTCTTCACCTTCGATTTTCTTGTCTTTGATAGCGGCTTCTATAATATCAAAAGCATCATAAACCACGCCTTGAGCAATGGATTTCTTACCTTGATACATTATATAATTGATAAGTTTTTCCACTGGAACGCTATTGAAACGAGCGTCAGCTTTGATCTTTCTTTTTGGGGCTTTTTTACCACGCATATATTATATTTTGCCTAAAATTACTTAGATTTTGGCGCAGCAGCTCCGGCTTTCGGACGCTTCGCTCCATATCGGGAACGGCCTTGACGACGGGCCTCTACCCCTTGAGTATCAAATACACCACGGACGATCTGGTAACGAATACCAGGTAAATCTTTGCGGCGACCGCCACGAATCATCACGATGGAGTGTTCTTGTAAATTGTGACCTTCACCCGGAATATAAGCGGTAACTTCTTGACCATTGCTCAAGCGAACACGAGCGATTTTACGCAAAGCGGAGTTTGGTTTTTTCGGGGTGGTGGTGGTAACTTTTAAACACACGCCACGCTTAAAAGACGCGCCCTTAGCGAGCGGGTGAGAATGTCGTTTGAGTGAATTTAAGACAGATTGCAAAGCCGGGGTCTTAGATTTGTTTTTCTTTGATTGCCGACCCTTGCGAACTAATTGATTGATTGTTGGCATAATACAACAAACACCAGCCAGTGATCAGCCCCTCATTGGCTAATGAGTTTTAATATGAATATTCTTGATATTCTTCTATTTAATTAAGGTGCTTGCAGTTTATCATGGAGGTAAAAATAAGTCAAGCGGTCAGTGAACATTGATCATTGATCATTGATCACGGAAAACAGGAAAAAAACAAAGACTAAATACTTATGTGATTACGGATTACTTACTGTCGAAAAAGAAGACAAACGGTCATTGACCATTGATCATTGATCATGGATCATTAATCAAGAAAAAATGAAAAAACTGGAATTAATCCATTCGGACATCAAAACTGCAGGCGAGGCGGCACCCTAACCGCCAAAAATTGCTTCCAGAAGCCTCAGAGACAAAACTCAGGCGATTAGAATCAAAAGGGGCCCAACCAACACGCGGGATACGAAGACCGAAAAAAGGTCTCACAGAACCGGGCAACCAAGTCCAACCATTACAATCTAAATGTTTTCCAGTTCTACGATAGTATTCCCTCTGATAGACTAAATACTCTGACTCTGACAAGCCGTACACGCTGTATTTTTTAAATATTCCACCTGGTAATTTTAAGTCATCGAGGGATTTTCCCACTGTAGACTTACATAATTCATCTTCTTCCAATTCCTGCAAATCCTTGGTTAATATTATTCTAAACCCGATACTTGTATCTACACTGCCTTCGAAGTCACCGTAATTTTTGTAATCAGGACTTCGTTGTGTTCCTGAATAACCTGAGCTCATCAACTTATGTAATTTCGCATAGCGTTCATTCTTTGTTCCCGTTATCTTACCGCTCGCATCTTTAATTACTTCTGTCTCACCTACCAAACCTTCGGGAATAATTATCATATGATCAAAGCCCAATTCAGTAATCAGTCTTTCCATTTCTTTTTGTTGTTCTTTGGTTATTGTAATCGTATCAGGCAGATTGACCCAATCAACACCTGTTTTTTGATAAAAGTCTCGATAATGTTCCAAGCGTTCTTTCAAGTTAAATTCAATCTTTCTCCCCTCTTTGGTCTTAGCTGAGACAATCTGAATTTCCGGTTCTTTAACAACAGAAGAGTATTGTTCAACCAAATTCAATGCGTCCTTCACGTAATCAGGATTATTGGCCATGCCTCGTTTGCCTTTAGATAATTCTCTTAATCTATCATTAATATCAACCAAGGCGGCACCTGTTTTGGGATCGCTATTGAAAGTTAAATTTTCATTTAACTCAAATGACATAGTTTATTATTTACCAAGAGATTGCCACGCCCCTCAATTCTTTCGAGGCTCGCAAAAGAGAATGCTATTTTGACTATCATTTTAACTAAAATATAATACGATAAACAAAATCAATCACCCACTGGAACAAGTGGCCGAAGATATTCACACCGGCAAAGTTATCTAGGATTAAAAGGAATAACAGAATAAAAGGTCCTTTGGTTTCTAGGAACAAAGCAATGTGACTATATTTTGAAGAATTTAATAAAGCGAACAAGAACTTAGAGCCATCTAATGGTGGTAATGGAATCAGGTTAAAAACCATCAAAATGACGTTGATAATAACTAAAATGTGCAAAAACTGAATCAACAAGTTTTCAGCTGGTAATAAACCCTGAAAAACGATTAATCTCAAAGCTAAACCGCCAAGCGTTGCCAAAATTAAATTGGAAAACGGACCGGCCATGGCGACAAGCACAGAATCTCGGCGATAGTTACCAAAATTGTAGGGGTTAAAAGGCACTGGTTTTCCCCAGCCAAAGCCGGCAATTAATAGAACTGCCATACCCAAACCGCTGATATGGGATAACGGATTTAAAGTTAATCTTCCCATTGACTTGGCCGTATGGTCGCCAAGCAAATAGGCGGCTAAAGCATGGGAAAATTCGTGAAAAGTTAAAGCGATCACAATGGCGCAAAGCCAAGCGATAAAAACGAGCGGGTCGGTGAACAAAGTTTGGATAATCATATGATAGTTTATAAGTTAATAAGTGAGTAAGTTCTTAAGTAAAAAAGTCCCGCTGGGCGGGATCCCGCCTTGCGGGACAAAAAAACAAGAAAACAAAAAAACAAATTTATGAATAGAGATTGCCACGTCCCGTTAGATCGGGACTCGCAAAATAATTATAATACTTTAGTTAATTATATAACATTTATGAGGATTTCCCAAATGTGGCGGGGTGGGACTTGATTTTTTTATGAATGGCTGTTATAGTATTAGCACTTAAATTCTAATCATAAATGATATGAGTCGAAAATGTGATATTTGCGGACGTGGTCCACAATCCTCCGTTTCGGTCAGCCATTCCAAAATTGCTACCAAACGCGTATTAAACATCAATCTTCACACTAAAAAAATCGATCAAAAGACTGTCAAAATGTGCAGTGTTTGTTTGAGAACTCGGAATAAAGCTAGTAAATAAGTTGTTACCGATATACCGATAGTTACTGATTTTACAGATTATTACGGATTCATCACAAAAAAATAAAACCCCGCTGGAAGGCGGAGTTTTTTGTTAACTTAATATTATGAGAGGTTAAATCTTTACATACCGACCACTACGTTTACCTGTATTACAAAAATTATTACATGGAGAAATGAAAAAGGTAATTATACATTAACCAAATACCCCAGGCAGACAAAAGCAGTGGCCCAAATAAAATTAAATTGAAAACATTTAATTCTGATTCTTTATACGATTTATAGAAATAATAAACAGTTACAAACAAGAAGACAAAAACACTTAACAAAATAGGTAAAATTGCAAATAATCCGGAGGGAAACATTAACATTATCCCAAGTAAAAATACTGGGACAAACAAACCCATTTTCCAGCGCCAGTGTTTATTTTTCTGAGACCAATCCTTGTAACTGGCGGTTAATAATATTGGAACACCAAACAACGATAAAATCATTCCGCAAGCAGTAACGGGTAAAGCCCACGACCAATAATAATTTCCTGGACTCCAGAAGCCATGTTGCGTGGCAGGGAGAAAAATACTTATAAGAAAAATAGAGACTCCGATTAAAAGTGGAGAGAGAACGAGCAAGAGCAATTTATTGTTTTGAGACATATTTAAATTACGAATTTACGAATCTGTTACGAATGTGTACGAATTATCATTATTGATTTAAATATTTTTTCAGTTCATCCACAAACAAACTTTCATTATCGATAAAGTTTTCTTTTCTATATTTCAATGCAGTTTGAATTAAATGATCAGAAGATTCTCGCGCCGCGATTTGTTCAAAAGAATGGGTTGGCAACTCTCCTCTGTTTTCTTGTTGCATGGAAACCAACCAAAAAAATTCTTTAATTAATGTTTTAAAATCAATTTGTTTATTCTCCCATGCAGGAATATAACCATTCAGAATAACTTTAATTTCATCTTGAATAGTTTGTTCCAAGTCTCGTTGAGGAAATTCAGCCGGATTCAAAGGCGTGCCATAAATTATTTGGCATTCATTTAACTTGGCTAACATACGGTCTGGTTTGGCACGCAAATCAGGTTGAATATCGGTAGGCGTAGCCAATTGATTATGTTCAAACTCCCATAAAGATAAAGGAATGGCCGCCACTGGTTCAATAGCTGAACCATTAAGCGCAAAGACAGCATCTTCATCTTCGTTATTTCTCACAATTGGAACCATATCCACATCACTTCCCTCTTTCATTTCACGACGGACAAAACTGCCTTTGATATAAATAGCTATTAAATTTTCTTTCGGGACAGTGGCAATAATTAAATCACGAGCGTGTTTAACAGCTTCAATGGCTTTTGATTCGATTGGGGTAATATTTTCCCACGATTCCCAAAAGTTAAAATCCGGAATTTGAATTTGTTCAGATTGATTCATATAAAAATTATTTTAGACAAGTGGCAGCAATATTATAGTTAAGAGATTGCCACGGCCCCCGCCAGCGGGGTCCTCGCAAAAGAGTGTATTATTATTTACAACGTTCAACCAAGCGCAGAGATTGTTCGGTGGTCATTAGAGGGGTGATTATTTTTTCCAATTCAATTCGTTTATCGTCCGGCAAATTTGCAAGTTTACCAGTGATAGCCGTCATCACACGTTCAACGATAAAATTGATAGTATTGCGCGTGATAGATTCTTTATCGCGAATTGGTTCATCATTAATCTTAATCTCTGGTAATACAGCGATTGAATCAGCCCAATCATCGAGTTGTTGACGATAAGGTTGACGAATTTTGTCGTATTCAATATCAAAAATAAACAACGCCCCGAAAATAACATTCATCGTTTCTCGTTCACGACGACGTTGTTCGAGCAATTGTTGGCGGATTGGATCTTCATTCATATAATTACGAATTTACGAATCTGTTACGAATGTGTACGCCATATCATTCGATATGGCTGTCATGTCGAATGACATGACGAATTATTAATGTGGAATAATTATTTATTAACAATGGTTTGTCGTTTATTTTTAATGTGATGATAAACAAACCAAGTGCCGGCGATCAACAATAGGACGGCAACGGTGATGGTGAAATATTCGGTATAATGACGAACCGTGGCCCAATTTTTTCCAAGGATCCAACCAAGGTAAGTTAAAAACGAATTCCACAGAGTTGCGCCAATTAAAGTATAAACAATAAATTTACTTAACTTCATTTTCCCCATACCAGCAGGCAAAGAAATCAAATGACGAACAATAGGGATGAAACGGCTTATAAAAATAGTTCGCTCCCCTCTTCGAGCAAACCAATGTTCAGTTTTTTGTAAATCTGTGGCATCCAACAAAAAGTATTTCCCAAATTTATTTACAAAGCGATGGCCGCCGTAATAACCAATATAATAGGAAAATAAGGAACCGATAATGCTTCCTATTGAGCTAAATAATATTACCAGCCAAACATTTAAGTTACCCTGAACAGCAAGAAATCCGGCGAAGGGCATGACTAATTCTGACGGCACAGGAAAGATCATGCTTTCCATTATCATTAACAATAAAACTCCTGGGTAACCAAGGTATTCAATAATGCTTGAGATTAATTGACCGGCGTGAGTAAGAGATTGGATAAGGAGGGAAAGCCAGTTGGGGGGTAAGAAATAAAAAAAGAAAACAAGAAAGCAAAAAAGCAAGGCAACACCTGTAAGAGGAACTGATTTTCGCGTAGGACGAGGCCAAACGCGCCATGGACCACTAGGTCGTTGGCGAAAAAAAGAAATAAATGAGTTTAGATGTTTTTTCATTTGATTAATATGTTTAAGTGACTAGTGAATAGTGACTAGTGACCAGGAACTAGTACATGGAATTTATTATTTAATTAAATCGGCAACGAAATATTTGGTTAGTAAATTCCAGGCGAAGTTGGAGTGGATGGCGGCAAAGACGGCGGAACTTTCTCCTCCGCAATAATCATAAATTTTTTGCTTTCCACCCGGATGGTTACCAATATAGGTTGTCACATTATAAACTTTGCTGTTTACAATTAAATAACAATCATTGGGTGAATTGTGCGCTGAAACTTGCGCTGCAGTTAATCCCGCGGCTGGTGCTGGTGTATTTACGACTGGATTAGGTTTATTAACTGGAGTATTTACAACTGGCGCTGGTTTATTAGTTGGAGTATTAACTGCAGCGACTGGTTTATTGACCGGCGAGTTAACTGGCTTAGTTGGTTGATTGACGACTGAATTATTCACTGGTGGATTATTAAGTGAGATTGACGTTGGATTCAAGTTAACGCCAAAACCCACACCGATCAAACCAGCAACAATGACTAAAAAGATAACTAACACGAGCCAAGTAATTTTTTTCATATTAATTCTTGTTGTATAGCTACTAATTTATTATAATATTTTTTTATTCTATTATATTTCTCAAAAATATTCCCTGTTTCCGTACTTATAGGATCATCAGATCTGATAAGGTCATTTCTACCATTTAATGCCAATTCATATTTAAGACCAAGAGCTTTTCCATACAAATCATCATACTGCTCATTTACTCTGGCGGCCTTAACGCACACTTTTTTTATTATCTCCAATCGTTTATCTATCGGTAAAGTATAAAAATCCTCATGACGACAATAAACTTTTAATAATTTAGTAAAGTCATCTTCAGTTATTTTATGCCCAAGAGAAAGGTGTAAATAACCATCCTGCATTTCTTGCATTTGCTGTATGGTTGACACCCAATTTCTTAATTGAGCAGATATCTCTGAAAAATTGTCCGAGAAATCCAATGGTAAAATTAGGTTTTTAATTATAATCGGAGAAAATCTTCGATTAACTACTTCTTGAATTTTAGCAAAAACCTCTTTGTCTATTTCTATCGGCAAGATTTTTATTTTTTCTCTATCCTCCACTCTCGACGCATGAACAAAAGATTGATTATCTTCAAAGCCCAATTGAACTAACCCATCAAAAATCGCCTGCAATTCATCCAATATCACAATAATCGGTTCCATTCTCAAATAATTACTACTTAAACTTCTTTCTAAATATGCTTCAAGCTCCACAACCTGAAAGGGCGATACATAATCCTCCGCTTTTTGATGTACTATTTCCGGGTTTCTAATTAATGACAACAAAACAGATACCGGAATTACTTTTGTATTCTTAAATAACCACCACCACTCAAAATCTTCAGAAAAAATCCGGTTTTCATCAAACTCTTCTTTCGATGTATCAATTAACTTTAATCGGTCAGATAAATCAGCCAAATTTTCACTCACAGAAATAATCGGCCACAAGGTTTTGGCAGGAACATCAAAATATTTCAGTCTCAATAGCTCATTCATCACTTGTCGCCAGTCAGGACTATAATGCTCCCGAAAAATTTTATCTGGATCAAACATTTTATCGCTAAAAATCCCTCCCGGATTAAGGCAATATTCCCCATGCTTGGCATATGCCGCTAACTCATCCAAGGCTCTCCAGTCGCGCATTTTCCGACCAACCACATAACGTGAGTAAAACAAATGTTGAAGTTCATGATCAACCACGTCTTGACCAACGCCAGCTTTAATAAACCCAAGCTTCCGATTAAAAACAAATAATCGCTTATCCCAACCTTCGTGCATTACCATTACAGGTGTTTTATGTGCCAAACCTACAGTAGTTGAATTGGCAATTTCATCATACGGAGATAAAGTTTGATAATCTTCATCTCGCAAACATTCCACAATTACAAAAGGTGGTCGATCAGCATGAAAAATATAATCCTTGGGGTCTTTGCTAATTACCGGCAAAAATCTTAAAAAACTCTTTTGCAAAATATCGTCGTCTTTTAATAATTTCCACGGCTCCGGCGATTGATCAACCACATAATCTCCAGTAGCTGAAGCGCGCATAAATTCTTCACTGGATGTATACAAAACTCTAATGGCTTCAATTTCATCACCAACATCTGAGATCCAATCATTCACTCCCGCCTCTATCCAACTCTTTTGCATCTCACTCGCCTTGGCTCCCAATTTTCGAGCCTCAGTTAAAATTCTTGCAACTATTTCCGGCTGTCCCAAATTAGGATTTTCCCATAAAACTTTTTCCGCCACTTCCAAAAGCACCTCCATAGTTTGGCGATGATATTCTTTTTTTATTTCCGGTTGACTCTTTTCCCTAGCAATCTGAGCCGGATCTTTTTCTTTAATTAATGGTCGTAACTCAAACATATTAAATCATTCTTTTGCATTTACAAGTGCCTCTTTCATTTTATCGCGAAGAGCCACGAGCATTTCAATACTCTTATAAATATTTATATTTAAATACTTTGAAAGCTGTAAATCACCCTGATCCCAAGGTTTCCCCAAAGATACCAGCTCAGATTGCACCGTACCAAGTTCGCTCAATAAATCCTTTCGCTCATCCATCATTTTCAAAGTTTTTTCAGTAAGCTCTTTTACAATGGAAGCCCTTTTCTCTAATGTCAAATTTACGAAATCATCACCGCCGCAATATGTTTTCAACAAAGCATTAAGATACTCAAGCTCAATATCTTGATTGTCACGTAACCAAGTGAATTTATTTTCCATACTGTCTATCGCCTTCAATTGCGATTCCAAGGATCGCAAGAAAAGAACCACAGAATGGAAATCTCCGGAAAAATTTTTCTCTATGTCTAACGATCCCAAAGCACCACAACTAAAATTTTGATTTACCATTTTTTGCAATTTTTCAATAATATCAGGATAAATATTAATAAAAAAACCACCAGTCTTAGCTTTTAAACTCAAATCATTTTCATCTTTATATCCAAGTTCCGTCAAACCCTGAAAAACACCCTGTAAATCGCTAAGCATCAAGATAATAGGATCTAAATAACGATTGGCACTCTTTAAACATTTCTCCAAGTACGGATTTAATTCATTGGATTGGAAGTAAGTCATAGCGGCTGAGGCGGCAAAACCCAAACTAGCTGGTGTCGCTTTTTTCTTCACATCCGGTGAAAGCTCGGCATGATGTTTAAAAAACCAAGGCCAATCAATATCCCCTTTTTTTATCCGACTAGAATCAAAATTATCTGGATCAACCTTTACTTTCTGTAAACGAAATTTTAAATCCGCCAAATTTAAGCTGGTTGAAATTATTGGCCAAAGAGACTTCGCTGGGACTTCATGATATTGCAATCGCAACAATTCATCTCGAACCTCTCTCCAATATTCATCATATCGATGCTTAAATATCGCCTCGTCATCAAGACGGACATTACTAAAAACGCTATCTGGTTTTATACAATACTCACCCCCTTTAGCATACGCCGCTAATTCATCAATAGCACGAACATGAAAATATTTACGAGGTGCAACATATCGATTATAAAAAAGATGTTGCAATTCGTGATCACGCACCGATCTATCAACCCCACCCCGAATAACACCAATTTTACCAACAAAGGCTTCCAATCTAGGATCCAAGGGTTGATCCATATTAACAGGACGCAATTTTTGAGAATTGATAAACGCTAAACCATTGCTACTATGACGACTTGAGGCAGATTCATCATAGGGAGACAACGCTTGATAATCTTTTATATTAAAGCATTCAATAATAATAAAAGGTGGACGATTCACATGAAAACGAAAATCCCGACGATTACTACTTTCCACAGGTAATAAGGCCAATAAACTTTCTTTTAAATCTCGATCATCTTCTAATAACTTCCAAGGCGAATCATTATTATCTAGCGCTTTAACTCTAGAAGGACGAGAACTATTCTCATATAAAGCACGGATGGCATCAATCTCTTTCCCTATATCTAAAGTCCATTCATCCACCGATTCTTCCACCCACCGACGTTGAGTCTCACTAGCGTGAGCGCCAAATTCCCTAGCAGAGGATAAAATTTTATCCACTAATTCTGGACGACCAAGATTGGGGTTTTTCCACAATACTTTTTCAGCTTCACGCAAAATAATTTCCATTGCCTGAATATGGTATTCTCGTTTAATGCCTATGTCATTCTTTTGTCTAGCCACCAGCTCTGCGCTTTTATTTGGTTGTATTAATGGGTGTAAGGTTTCAAACATATTAAAAATTAAATTCTTCTGAATGAATATTCTTGCGATTGACACCGAGAGTAATTAATTCCTTGGTCAAGCTGGTAATCATTCTCGGCGGGGCACAGATATAAATTTGTTTTTTGATAATCGGTTCAGAAATTTTTGCAATCACTTCCGCTTCTAAACGACAATTTTGGTCAGAGTAGAAAGTCATCATCCGAACTCCCGGAGCAAAGGACTCCAACAATTCCCGATAAACTAATTGGGTTTTATTTTTGGCGCTATAATACAAATCAATATCACCGGCTTTGGGTTTCAAAGCTTTGAGACGACTAACAAAGGGAGTAATTCCAATACCGCCAGCTATCCAAATTTGATTATGAACATCATCATTATTTGGAAAAAATTGACCAAATTGACCGTCAACCGTCACCATTGAACCGATTAATTCATTATCAATTTTACCAGTATAATCTCCCAAGTTTTTTATTGTTAATGTTAAAAACTTTTCATTGGGACTGGAAGAAATAGAAAAGGGATGACTTTCACGACTGATTTTTTTATTTTTAATTTTAATAAACACATATTGACCGGCTTGAAAATTCATAGCATCTCCTACGGGTAACATTTTCACCTCAACAATATTATCAACCAACTTCACCACTTCATCAATCTTGTAAATAAATTTCTTTCTAAATGGATTATTTAACAATGTGTGATAAATAAATAATATTAAAGCTACAAAAATAATAGTTAAAATGTAAACACGCAGGGGCCAGAAACGAGAAACATCGCTGGCAATTAACCAAATATGCAAACCAGCCAAGAAGAATGCCAAACCCATAAACTTGTGCGTCCATTTCCACCAATGGTAACGAGGTTTCAAATACAAGGTTAAAACAATTAAAATGATCAATAAGGTTAGAGCGAAGATGCCCCAATTAATTGACCAGACATCACCCGGCAATAAAAAGCCAGCCACGGCGGAGAGAACATTCCCGGTGTATTTTGGGATTAATAATAACGGATGGCACAATAAAAGAATGAAACCGACTTGACCTAGATTGTTATGTTGTGCGTAAACACGATTTAAACCGGCGTAAAGTTTATCAAATATTTTTAATCGCGCGCTTAAAATCAAACTTAACGCAAATAAAACTGTACCGACCAAACCGCAGATTTGTCCGAAGTTGGCCAGAGTGGTAGTTAAATTACTAAAGCGAGCAACCGGAGCTGGGGCAAAGAACCACAAAATAACTGGAATAATTAACAATATAAGTATGGTAAGGTTAATTTTATTTTTGTTCATAATTGAAAAAGGTAAGCTTTAGAGATTGCTTCGTCACCCCGCTAAGCGTGGTTCCTCGCAAATGAGGGAATGTTATCCTATTAATATACAATTTACTGATGATGAATATTTCCCCGGGATCAAATTCAGGGTATTGACAGCATCGCTGTCAACTACGGGATGGGTGGGGTGGGAAATATGTTAAATTAATTTTATTTTGATACCTAAAACTCCGTATTTTTGTTCTTCTTCTGTGGAATAGAATTGGTGCAATAAATCAAGTAAAGCCTGTTTGTCGTTGTTTTCAGCACCAAAAGTGGACAAGGGGAAATCCGCAATCAAATCATTAAAATTCTGATAGCGCAAAAGTCCAGTGACTTCGACGGATAATTTTTCCGTTAACTCAGGCATACAGGTAAACTCAATAGTATCGCCAAGGTTAATTAACTGACGTTTTTCATCGAATAAACGGAGTTCGATGGTTTTCGTGCCTCTTTTGATCGCGATGAATGGGGCGGATTGTAGTTTCATTTCATGATGCATAGACATTGACCCAGCTGCTCGCGAGCGGTTGGGTTGACCAACGATAAAATATTGCGCATTACTGCGGTAAATGTTATTTAGCTGAAACTTTTAACGAAGCATGATCAGGATCAATTTCAAATTTTACATTTCCTGTTTCTAATGCTTTTTTCACTGAATCCAACATTGCCAACTCATCTTGAGCTTGTTTTCTATATCTTTCCAAAGAATCTTCATATCTTTCCGGATTCGCTTGCATATCTCTCAAAGTGTTTTCTCGTGTCGCTCGCATATAGGCCTCAACTGTCCGCGCCACCGCTTTCTTCTCATCAACAGTCACTCCTTGCCATAAATCCTGACTTGTTTTTTGTTGCTCATCTTTGGCAGGTAAAAAACGGTACAATTTGGGACGGAGAGGCTGGACGCTATATCTAATCCGAGAAGAAATAGTTGAATCTAATTTTTTCGGAATTATATTTATATCGATCCAAATACCATAAAATTTATTTGCGCCCATTAACCCGGTAAATTCAACTTTTTCATAAGCGTCAATACTCTCAATAGCATGCCCGCTATGTTCTATAATCTTCGCCAAGACACCACTACCTTTTAACATAAGAAAAATAATACCTGCCGCACGGTTACATTTTTCTTCCTCCGTGGCCTGCGATTCTAAGCCTTGGCCTAAATTTTTAAAAACATTATAAAAACTCTGGACTGGATTCTTCATAATAAAAATATTGCGCATTACTGCGGTAAATGTTATGATTTTTTTATCAACAGTAACCTTTCAAAATATTTTTCACCGAAATTTCCAAATTTTAACTGCAAATTGTCAAAATTTCGTCAGTTTATAACCAATAAACCTCCTCAATTTTTACAATTTTCGTTTAGAAAATTTTTAAATCTCGCTGTAATAAACATTTTAAAAGCTTCCTGTTATATTATACAGGAAAATAAACAAAATCGGAAATCTAACGAATTATGGAATTTAAGCTAAAATCTGATTACAAACCAGCTGGGGATCAACCAAAAGCGATTGATCAACTGATTTTTGGTTTGGGAAAGAAGCAACGGCATCAAACTTTGTTGGGCGTCACCGGTTCAGGCAAGACGTTTACAATTGCAAATGTAATTAACAAAGTGCAAGAACCAACGCTAGTCATTGCCCACAATAAAACGCTGGCTGCTCAGTTATGTAATGAATTTCGTGAATTCTTCCCAGAAAATGCGGTCGAATATTTTGTTAGTTACTATGACTATTATCAACCCGAAGCTTATATTCCTTCTTCCGATACTTACATTGAAAAAGAATCACAAATTAACGAAGAGATTGATCGACTGCGCCATGCCTGCACACAGTCTTTACTTTCACGAAAAGATGTAATTGTTGTAGCGTCAGTTTCCGCGATTTACAATCTTGGTTCACCTCGGGAATATGAAAGCGTACTATTACACTTTGAGCAAAATCAAAAAATCGATCGGCGCGAAATGTTAGAAAAATTGGTAGCCATGCAATTCAATCGAACGAACAGTGACTTGTTACGTGGCACTTTTCGATTAACCGGCCAAATATTGGAAGTGATGCCAGTAAATGAAGAAACCATTTTCCGATTTGAAATTGCAGAAAAAATTGTTAGTATTGAAAAAATCGATCCAGTTAGTCGCAATGTCATTACCACTGTTCACGATGTCTGGTTATTCCCAGCTAAACATTATGTTTTAAATCCCGACGTACGTGATCGTGCGTTTGAAAAAATCAAAGGAGAATTGGATGAGCGTTTAGTAGAATTCAACAAAGAAGGTAAATTGCTGGAAGCTGAAAGATTAAGCCGCAGAACACGATATGATTTGGAGATGATTAAAAATGTAGGCTTTTGCAGTGGCATTGAAAACTATTCTTTATATTTTGAAGAACGAGAACGCGGCACTCCCCCATTTACATTATTAGATTACTTCAAAGAGTGTTCTCCGGATTTTTTAACTGTGGTCGATGAATCGCACGTGACATTACCGCAAATTCGCGGCATGTATTTTGGTGACCGCTCAAGAAAAGATACTTTAGTGGAACATGGTTTTCGTTTACCGAGCGCCAAAGATAATCGACCGTTAACCTTTGACGAATTCCACGAACGAGTTAACCAAATGATTTTTGTTTCTGCCACACCAGCTGATTTAGAATACAAAATTTCCGATCAAATCGTAGAACAAATCGTTCGTCCAACTGGATTAATTGACCCAGAAGTAATTATTAAACCAGTAACAGCAGATCAAAATAGTCCATCCCAAATTGATGATTTAATGGATCGCATTCATGATCGTGTTGAGAAAAATGAACGTTGTCTGGTTACAACATTAACTAAAAAGATGGCCGAGGATTTAACTGATTATTTAAAAAAGAAAAACATCAAAGTCAGTTATTTGCATAGCGACATTGATACGCTGGAAAGAATTCAAATCATCACCGATCTTCGTAAAGGAGAAATCGAAGTCATCGTCGGGGTTAATTTACTGCGTGAAGGTTTAGACATGCCTGAAGTTTCGTTAGTGGCTATTCTCGACGGTGACAAAGAAGGTTTCTTGAGAAATGATACTAGCTTGATTCAAACCATCGGACGCGCGGCGCGTAATGCGAACGGACAAGTATTAATTTACGCTGATAGAATTACTGATTCAATCAAACGTGCACTAGAAGAAACCAATCGTCGTAGAATTATTCAATTACAATATAATAAAGATCACGGGATAACGCCGAAGACGATTGAGAAAGCGATTAAGAATATTCTTGAGGAATTTGGGCTGACTGCTGGGAAGAATAAAGAAAGAAAGCAAGAAAACAAGAAAACAAATAACGCATTGAAAATTGAATTAGAAGTGGACAAGAGACCGGTGGCGGAAATTATTAAAGAAAAAGAAAAGCAGATGAAAGAGGCGGCGAAGGCGTTGGAGTTTGAGTTGGCGGCACTGTTGAGGGATGAGTTGCGGGAGTTGAAGAATAAGAAAGCAAGTCCCGCAAAACGGGATCCCGCCTAGCGGGAAAAGCAATAAAGCAAAAAACAATTCCATACTACGGAAAAGATGGATTGGAATTAAGAATTAGGAATTAAGGGGAAAAGGATTAGCGACTAGGGACTAGGAATTAGGTATGAGGTATGTTGGATGAGGTACTGGCGGCTAGGGGCATGGGATGATTGACTTAATTGAGATTGCCACGTCCCGATAAATCGGGACTCGCAAAAGAGGTAGTCTAAAAAATTGACAAAGACGGTGGAATTAAATAAGATAAAGCCAAGTTCTTTAGCAACCAATAACCACAAACCAAAGGAGATCTTCATGAGTGATGAAGGAAAACAAGAAAAACATACATTATCCATTGCCCAAATATTTCAGTTCGAAGGTGCTTCTCGATTGAAAAATCCAAGATCAAATAAACAAGAAGCGGCTAACGTGTTGAAAATTGGGAAAGAAATCAAGCGACGCCAACGATTGGCGGAAAAGATTTCTAAACGAATTGAAAGAATGACCAGATCGCTACGCAATGAATTGTTCGAAGTGCAACAAGATATTGCCAAGTTGAATCAGCTTCAAATGTTAGCCACGAAAAAAACGTTCGCGACTTTTAAGGAACTACTCGAAGCTTGTTTCCCGGAGCATACGATCGTTCAAGATGGCGCAAGCTACTACGCCGATGAAGTAAAGCCAGAAAATTTTATTGCCAAGGATGAAAAAAATTACTTCATGAATTTCACTTATCACTACTGTCCGCATTGCGGTTATGTAGTGGGAGCGGCGAGGGAACAAAAGTTTGATGATATCGAATTACTGTCCGGCAGTGCTGGAAAACATTATTTTTGCAGTTTGTGTGATAGACAAATTCACACTGAGACGTTTGTTCAAAGTTAAAAAATAATTCTAGGGGAAAACCCTAGTTTTTTATTACCAATATACTGATTAATTACCCCGAAGGTGGCCATTTGGGACTGATTTTACACCTGCCGACAGGCAAGGATTGTTCCGGATATTTAAAATTAAATTAATACAGAACTGCAAAAAAACAAAAAACAGGAGTAATATCCTGTTGTTTAATTATACCGGGAACCACTGATTCATCTTGCGAGCAATAGCGCACAAATTTTGTAAGACAACTTCTTTCTCGTTGATCAATTGGAATCTGATTTTGTAATCACCTTCTTCGATCAGCTCACCACCTTCGATTAATGGCACTGCAAATCGTCTTAAATAATTCATATCACCGCAAAACCGACGATGATAATTAATGACTTTCGGACTCTCAGTCAAGCTCATTAATTCTATAGATACATTGATAGTCAGTGTATGTATCAGTTTTCTCTCATCTGTTTCAGCCTTCACTTCAACAATAATTATTTTGCCCAGCAAATCAACATAGTCGGTATATTGCTGGCATCCAAGATCTTCGGCCGAATAAATAGCGGGAAAACCAAATTCGTTATCACACAAATAACGTTTATCGAAATCTTGAAGAGTGTAAAAACCCAAATGTCCGACTACAAATCGCTGTTCAAAAAATTTTACCAATTCAGCGACATCAACCGGACAATAATGTTCGTGGGAAATACAAACATTTTCATCCTCAAATGTCATGTCGCACTTATTACAGAGGTGGACGACCTTTTTATTGGGCATGGTTTATGTCCTTTGTTAATGAGCAAGGGTATCTTATAGTTAAAAAAACAAAAAAGCAAGAAAACAAGAAAGCAAAAAAATAAAAAAACAATACAGGGCTACCGATGCTACTGATATTTATTTGAGATTGCCACGTCCCGCTTTGCGGGACTCGCAAAAGAGTGAAAATAGGAAAATACACCCCTTGGAATAATAAAAAAAATCCCGAGATTATCGGGATGATTTAATTAGAGCAATTGATGGGACAAAGGAACGTAGGTAAGAACGAGGAAACAGTTGGTCATTTTGAATTCTTCATTGGAGAAAATGTTGGGATTATCAATCAATGCTTGATTGGTTTCGTTTCGGAAGTGATGTTCGTCAGCATAAATATCATGAGCCACGATCTTTTTCCAATTGTCATTGATTAAAGTATTGGCCATAACACTAAACACTCGAGCAAAAGATTCAACCTTATCACCCAGACTCTCTTCAATCATTTGTTCAAGGTTGCCTGAGGCAACCTCAAACTTTGCTTCCAAAGCAATATCCACTCCCCTATTTTCAATCACAATTCTACCCAGAGAAACGTTGCAATTGAAACTGGAAGACAACGAAATCGTTTCGGAAATCAAGTTTTGATCAACAATAGTACCTTCTTCATACAAATAGACCAATCGTTTATGCGAATCGATAATACCAACTCGAGTCTTGTTTTCATCTTCGAACTTCAATGCCACTAACTTATAAGTACACCCAATGAGAAACATGGCTGTAAACACTACGGCAACAACACTGATTATGATAAAGACAGACGAGGACGCAAAGGCAAAAAATGAAATATATCTGGACAACCTCAAGATTAAGACAATAACCCATACCAGGATGACCCAGACTATCAGTTTTGGCATATACTTCTCAAATATATTCCCCGCATGAGTGGAACGAGAAAGCTGAGTATATATTTCAGCCGCTTTAACTTCCGTCACCGGTTCATAACTTCCGATAGCTACGATGGTATCAGGCATGCGAGCCTCCTTTTTCCTGTGATTCAATTTTCTTCAAAGTGAGAACCATCCCCTTCTGACTCAGACATTCGAAAATGCGACGGCTCAGATTGTTCTGCTTATCGAAATATTCCTGGTCAAAATTAGCCGACTTCACTCTCTCCACCGATAATGAGTGAATGGCTTTCATGTCCGCCAACAGATCATCGGGAAAGAATCCTTCAGTATTCTTCAGATGATTAAAATCATACAAGTGATTAAAAACCGAATACATAATTGAAGTAATCAGATGTTCCTGGCTTTCAACATTAGCACGAATTACATCAGTAGCATTTGCCATTCTACACGGGATAATTGGTACCTGAATTTTCTGACCCGGCTCAAACAAACAGGCGGGAATAATCTGACCCAAGAACAAATGTTTATCTTGCAACTGACTCAAAAAACCCAGAATTGCTTCATGAAGCTCTGCTTCACTCGGATATCTAATTAACTGAATAAATAGATCACACATTCCGCTATGAGGATCGCTAGGATAAGTTTTGTAGCCAATAGTTCCCACTTGATCGCCATCAGCATCGACAACAATCGCGCGATGATTCTTTTCCCGGTCATAATCATGCATGTCTGCCAGAGCAAACCAATCCAAGGCATCGAATGGGATACCTGCGAGCTCAAATAGTGTTAACCCATTTTTTTCAATGACTTTGATCTCGACATGACCAAGGTCGGGCATGGGGGTCTCCTGTTGATGGGTTTTGGTAACTGGGTGCTGGAAGCGAGAGAAAGAAAGCCCGCCAGAGGCGGATCAGCCTCCGGCTGACAAGAAAACAAATAACTGATTGTCAAAGGACTGATGAATTTAACATATTTGATAGGGAAAGTCAAAAAGAAATAGCGAACAGCGATTAGCGGTAAGCGCATAGGGTTGAAAACTAGCAAGGATAGCAGTGTCGCCCTTCGAGGGTTTGCTCATCGCAAACCACCTCAGGGTGACATTATATAATTGACAATAAGGCAAAGGTATATTAATATGCAATATTGCCTGTAAATTGACAAATGAACCAACAACAACAACGCCGTGAAGGCGTGGAGGAGGTCGCATGAGTCCACGATTTGCGATTACGACGGACGTACACTTGGATCGAGAGGTTATTGATGTTTTGACGACCAAACCTGAAGAGGTGTCATTTGAAACACTTTTGGCTAAGGCGAATGAAGTACTGACCAGTTTATTGAAGAGTCATGCGTTCAAAGAATATCTCAAAACTTGTGAAAAAGGGCAACAATCTAATGATGTGAATTTATTTCTCGATGGTTGGGGAAATAGAATGGTGATTCGTGATGACCAAATACAAATCTTTAAAGCTGGGAAAATTTTACCACTGAAGACAGAGGCAGATCTTATCGATTTTGAAGACACCGCTGATCTACTCATTGCCTTGCGACAACTGCAAACAGTCAGTACCTTTATTCGACGTGTTCAATTTTGTGGCCATGGCGTATTAAACATGAGGATGGTTGAAAGTTGGAAAAAGGAAATGTTTAGGAATGGTGAGATTCGGATTGCCGGAGTTAGTATGAACACTAGTAGTGTTAACAATGTATCTCATGAACTAATGCACCGATTGCATAAAATGCAGTTCACGCCCAGCATGGCGAGTTATAATACTATTTCCATTGATGACCAACATTCGCTACTTAATTTCGTCAAATACGCTGAGGATAAAAATATTCCCTACTTAGTAATCTTTGACCTGTGGCCGAGCGATGCCTTGGCTATCAATATGTTGTTCAATCGTTTTTCTGATTCGCAACGAAGACATGTTTTTGCATTGTATCACCTCACTAAAGAGACGGTAAAGCAAGATGGTTATGACCCGGAGCTGGTAAACAAGGTTAACATCGACGATCTCGTTGGTTGGGATAATAATCATTTGTTGGGTCTGGTGGAAGAAATGAACCCCGAAAAGCAGGAGGGTTAAATGAGCCGACCGAAAATTCAACAAACAACTGATGTTGTGATCGACAATGTTTTGCGAGAAATTCTTTTTCCGAAAAAGCAAAACAGAGAACCGCAATCATTACTACGTCTATGGTTTAAGGCAAATGAAGTTTTTGGAAAACTAACAAACAGCAAATTTTTCGTTCAAATCCTGGAAAATTGTCGACAATCTCTAGAATCTGATGACATAAGAATTTGTTTGGAAGAACCATACGGTGTAAATATTACTATCAAAAATACTTTGGAATTGATCCATTGGCCTGAATTGACTTGTCCGTTTATTACAATTACGGATCTTTCAACGATTAAAGAGTTTGAACACATTGATTCCCTATGTAAGCTTCTGGAGCAATGGCAAACAACTGAAAGTTTCTTCAGATATTTCTGCAATATGTTCATTCCCAGAATTGATTTTACTGAAGATGATATGTTGAATGAAGCGATAGTCAATGGGGTAATTCATGTGATTACTATTTACCCTAAAGAGGAAAGCCCTCAAATTAAATCTAGAGTTTGGGAATTGATTGATAGGCTTAAGGCATTGCAATTCAAGGTTTTTGATCGGGGAATCTTTACCTCAGTTTCCACACCGGAAGTTTTCAAAGCTTTTGTTAACGAGATTAAAGCAGCAGGACATAATTATATAATCGTTTTTGACACAACGCCGTCTGGCGCGAAGGAACTCAATCCGTATTGCAATGCCCTCGAGGAAGCTAAGGATATTCTCCATATGATTTGTCACTGGGGAGATAAAGAGCCAAACCGAAACTGTGGCTATCCTAAATGGTTAGTGACTGGTCCGGATCTCAAAAAGATTCTCTTTATGAATGATTTTGAATATAGTCTGTTCATTGAAGATATGGACAAACCGTAAAAATTTAACAGCTGGAAATCGGCTGTTTTTTCATTACGGATATACGGATTTGTTACCGATATTACCGATTTTACTGATTACTGAGGTGGGAGCGATGGATGGGATTGTCGCCCCTCGAGGGTTTTGTCCTTTGGTCAAAACCACCTCGGGGTGACAATTTGCGCATTGACAAAAATGGCAAAATTGGATAAATTAATTATTACAAACTGTTCTTTCAATCCAACAAAAAGGAGAGAGGATGCGTAAAAGCGACGCGATAAAGCTGGTGGTTTCTGATTTGGATGGAACGATGGTGGGTGATGGGTTTCCTTTGGAAGCGAACATTGCAGAGCTGTACAGGTTGAAAAATCTGGGAATCAAAACTACCATTGCCACCGGTCGTCCCTTCCCTATCGCGATAAAAGCGTTCAACACTGATTGTCTCACTGGCCCGTTAATTCTGGATAATGGAGCACTGATTACTGAACTGGATGGTCAACCAATTTACTACAAAGTGGTGCCGCAACAAACGATTGACTATGTTTTGTCAGTTGCCAATCATCCGCTAGTTGGGATTGTGGCGTTTGTGCCATTGGACGGGAATCATACTATTCATCAATATGTGGCTGATCGCGATGAAGCGAAAAGAATGAATGAACTTTACCATTGGGCGGAAAGAGTCACTACTTATGATTTGAATCAATTGCGTGTTTGGTTAACGACTATGCGAACCAGTAAAGTGGTGGTGGTTTTGCCGAAGCATTTCCCTGAATTACCAACTCCCCCTGATTCAATTTGCCACTGCAATAGTTTGTTCGGAACGACGAGATGCTATGACATCATGGCTGGAGAAGTTGACAAGGGTCAAGCAGTCATGAGAATTACAAGTCTCTTGCATTTGGAATTATCTAATGTTGCAGTAATTGGAAATGATCCGAATGACCGTGGCATGTTCAAATTGCCCCAAGTCAAAAAGATTTTTGTTCGTGGTAGTGCGAATGTGGTGGATGATTTGATGAAGATGGCGGATATTGTAGTTAACCCGATGGAGTTGCCTTACTTGTTGAGACACCTAAGTCATTGATCAATCGTTGAAATGAAATTCTAAGCACTAAATCCCAAATTCTAAAGTTGGAATATTATTTAAAAAAAACGAAAGCTCAAAGAACAAAAAACCATCAAACGATGGTCTTTTTATTTATGCAAAAATTTATGATACTAGATCCACCACTGATCAATTACTATTCTTTTCTGGGTCTGGGGTGAAAGGAATGGATAGGATGGTTTTTAAACAATTTAATTGATCGCTTTCATGGTGTATTGGGCAGTGATTTTTTGGAGTCGGTCGAGATGTTCGTTTTCCAAATTTTCCAAGGTGGAATAGAAAGATTCGTAGATAACAGTTTTTTGTTTAATATCAAACGGGTCAATTTTACGTAAACTTTTTTGTAATGCTTCATCAGCCTGAGCTTTGCGATCTTCGATTTCATTTTCCAATTTAACAATTTCATTATCAAAAGCAAGAACCAAATCATTGTATTGTTCACCGCGACGAGAAAGTTCGTCGGCCAACAGTTCATCAAAACGATGATAAAACTCATCAGTTTCTCCGACACTATTCAACAAACCGACTAATTCAATTTTATCCTTATCATTAAGAAAAGATGATTGTATAAGTGTAATTAATTCGTTATTCATATAATTATCTTTTAGCTGGGTGATGAGTAATTTTACTGTTAGCTCGACGGGATTGAGCCGCATGGTATCCACTGGCAGGAATATCATACACAACTAATTTCCCAGCCTTCCAGGCTATCAAACCTAAATATTTAGCAATTCCAGTTGCTACATTTCCAATTAACTTAAATGGTCTTAATGTATTAAACTGTTTTATTAAATCAATTGGTCCTTTCCAAAAAGTATGTGACAATAAATCCCAACCACTGGTTTTAATATTTTCAACAGCTGAACTACTCAACTTCATTCTTTCAATTCCCTTTTCATGACATTTCATCAAGTCCGTATATTGCATAATCTTTTGCATATCAGCGGCGATTTCAGGATGAGTAGTTAAAATAGTTGGGATGTCGTCTCCATTCGCACTCATTTCTGTTTGCAAACGACCAACTATTTCTTGCATATTAGCAACATCTTGAGAGATTTCACTAACTCGCATGTCTAATCGATGAGATTTTTTTGATGATTTATCGAAATCAGGAAACTTATCTCCCATCATGGATTGCATATCTTTTTTCACCCCTGATCGATATTTATCATCAATGGTCGGCGGAACAAATGGCCTAAAATCATAACTTAAATGCGGATCATTCTCAAGTCCTTTGACATTATTCTTCCCCATTAATAACACTTCTAAATCAACCCTAGTTTGTTTCCACCCCTCCGCCTTCGGACCAAAATATCGTCTAGGCAAATGACCTAAGTCTTCCATAAAAACTCTTTTACCAGCCTCATCTTCATTTATTCTTAATCTGCGAATATGTTCTTTTTGACGTTTTTCAAAAGAAGCTACTCTGGGAGTAAAAATAGACTTAGCCGCATTAGAAGCCACTTCACCTACTTTATCTAAAAATCCACCTGGAGCCATATTTTTGTATATTAACTATATTTATATTATAACACAATTTTAAGAATAAAGCAAGATTAGCGATTAAACTTTAGAGAGTTGGAATTATGAATTAAGAATTAAGGGATTAACAACTAAATATCACTGACGATATTATACCATATTTTGATAAAATAAAAAAATTGCGCAGAATTACGCAATTATTGATAGTCAATTTTCCATTCGAAAACACCTTGGTAGGTGGCGCGCTGGATACACAGTGGGTTAATTGAAAAACCTCTTTTTACCAAAGCATTCACAATAGCTCCAGCTAAAGTGGCAGATACTCCCCTTTTATAAGCGCAAAAAACCATTCGTTCTTCTAAGGCAGTTAATTCCAAACGAACACAACATTCATCATTTTCCAGTAACTGTCTAGTAATTTTTTCTCCAATGTCTACGGTACTTAAATTCAGTAATTTCAACGGGCGACCGTTTAGGATGGCCATTCTGTTCTCCTTAGGGTTGTAGTTGAATTACTGATCTACGGATTACTACGGATACTACAGATAAGACATCAAATAAATGAACTAATACGAATATATTAGATTATTATAGCGAGATAAGCAAGTTCCGCAGAGACGGGATCCCGCCTAGCGGGAAAAGCGAGATCAGCGAGATAAGTATTGAATATTATTAAAATAAAAAATTATTATCAAAAAAGTCCCCAGCGATATGGGGACAGTCTTTCATTTTTAATAAGTCGTATTCAACTAGTTATCTTCACGTTTCTCCAAACCCTGGATCCTGCCTGTAGGTCGGAAACCACCGCGAAGATCTTCAGACGGTCCTAGATGGTAGCATTTAGGTTCATCTTCACACTCTTCGTTGAGTTCATTCCAAATCATCTTACCGCGACAGCGACACTCCGCTTTCTTGGTGTCCCAAGTAGCACCTGGGCAACGAGGTTCACACAATTCCCGAGATGTCGACCACTTGGTAGACGGATCTTTGCAACGAGATTCACACATCAATGATTTCCCGTTAAAAATCTCACTTTGCAAACACTTCGCCGGCCTCGAATAGTCAGCCTTCTTCAAGTCGATCAGTTCCTGAACAGACAAACAAAGCTTGTATTCAGAGGAAAAGACCTTTCCCTGTTCGCACTCGCAAGAATTGGTCGTCTCTACATATTGCTGCGCTGCCGGACAAATCTCGTGGCACTTATCATGTTGCCAAGTAAAACCTGCTTTACAAACAGAAACGCAAGATTTGGTTCCCGAATCCCACTTCTTACCTTCAGTAGAATGGCACAGAGGAATACAAAGATTTACATTATCCTGCATCATATCTGGCCTAAATCCCTCACGACATGTCGGCCGACATTGACCGCTGGAACCGTGATAAGAATCATTATAAGCATAGTATGTCTGACCTTCAGGACACTTTCTGAGAGATGCACGATAGTCTGAATTCATCTTATTCAGCTCATCCACCACGGATCTATCATAGTAATAACCACCAGCGCACTGGCTCATGACCATGAGAGAGACGATCAGGACAAGGTGACGTAGCATGGGGACCTCCTTGGCCGTCAGGCCGTCAGTTGGGGATGTGCCGAGCCTGAGAAACGGAAAACATCACTAAAACACGTTAAATTTTCAAGTTACAAGACACATAATTATAGCACATACTTATAATAAAGTCAATCATTTTGTATAATATTTTGCTTATTTTAAATGTAAACAAAAAAGTCCCCAGCGATATGGGGACTCCCTTTCAAGGTAGTTAAACAATTAAGAACAGGATCAGAACGACAAGCTACTTCGGGACACAGGTGTCGGTAGCGTCGTCGTACTTGCCGTTCGGGCAGGGCGGTTCTTCATGAGAGCACAGCTCGTAGACCGCGATGCCCTGGTCCTCTTCGACCTGGCAGAGGAACTCGCGGATACAGCTGGTCGAAAACCGAGCAACACGACACATCGCGAGTCCACCATCTTCCGTCAGATTGAAAGAGATACTACGGTACCCCTCCCAAACCGGGAAATCCCACCTAGTGACGAAATCCGTCTGGTTGTCGTAGGTCAGCTTCAGCTTCTTCCCTCCGAGGAACGCCCACACGGTGCGACCGTTCACGACCACGAACTTGTAGGCGCTGAGGCCGTTCATGTTCGGCCAAGCCTCATAGGACGGGCTGGCCGCGTTCGCGAACGCCGTGACCGTCGGGTGGGAGGTGTCGAGCCTCCTGAGGTTCTTGATGTACCGGAAGCCCTCGACGTCCTCGTCGCAGACCTTGTAGATCTGGACGGAGTTGTCCCACATGCGGCTGACGGCGCACAAATCGGTGTTCATCGCGCCGAACGAACCGTGGAACCGGCCCTTGAAGTTCTTCTGGTACGAGAACTTCAGGTTGTGCTCATCGATTACCTCGGGGTTGGACTCCTTGAGGGAAGGATCAACGGAGTTGTAGGACGCGGTCCAGATGACCACGTCGGACAAGCCCTTGAACACCGGCAAGTAGGCCCTGCCGCCCTCTTGTTCATCATCGTAGAACCTGGCCTTGACCCCCTTGCTGGGGAGGTAGACCCAGAGCTCTTCGCCGTTCACGAGGACGAACTGGTAGTCGGCGATGTCGAGCGACTCGGTCCAGACCTTGTAGTAGACTTCCTTCGCGATCAGGAAGTCACCGACCTTGGGGTACTTCTGGTACCGGCAGTCGTCGAGGCCGGGCCACGAGTCGGTGTCGCCGCAGAAGCCGTCATGGTCCGGATCGGACTGGCCTTCCTGGCAGATGCCGAGCATGCACAGACCGGCGGTGGCGACGGACGGGAACGAGAGCGCCACGAGCGCGAGCACCAGAGCCGAGAACAGGGAGCGACGCAGCATGGGGACCTCCTTGGCCACAAAGGCCGTGTGTGGGGACACCAGCAACCACTAAATTGATTACTGGAATAATTCACACTTAGAATTCCTGACACACAAAGCAACCTCGATCCTCATTCTTTGTTTTATACATGCGACAACCAAGACGAGGTGTATTCAATAATCGATAGCTTTCATCCGCAATCTGCTGATGCCAGGGTTTACGAAAATGTTCATTCACGTCGTAAACATATTGTTCTTGTTCTTTCGAACTGCAAACAACAGAAAACTGCTTACCAGATATATTTCTCCATTTGGTAAAAGCCCCATTTGCATGACTGACTCCATATTCTTCAACTGCGGCATAAAAAATATTATAATCACGATCATCCTCAAGGGTGCCCCAACAATCAGCTACCAAGTCAGCCAGGGCTTCTGACATAACATGATCACGCTGGATATCCAGAGCATCATATTCCGATGGGGAATTACAGGCCTGATTGCTATTTTCCAGTGGAGCAGAACAACCCAGAAGAAGAACGAACAGCACCAACCATGACAATCGCATGTTGACCTCCTTAGCCTGATGGCTAGAGTTGAGTAGGTTTAGGATCCTAGAGAACAAAAATGTCACTAAAACACGTTAAATTTTCAAGTTACAAGACACATAATTATAGCACATACTTATAATAAAGTCAATCACTCCGTACTAAATTTTGCTTATTTTAAACAATAATTTAAAAAGTCCCCAGAGATACGGGGACTTCCTTTCAATGTAGTTTATCAATTACGAACAGGAGAGGGACGGCGAGCTACTTCGTCTCGGGGGGAGGAAGCGGCTCGTCGTAGCACTCGACCGGCAGGGACGCGTAGTACTCGAAGACCTTGAGATCCTCCTGGCAGACCTCGTAGATCTCGACACCTTCGCGACTGGCGACCGAACACATCTGGAGGTTGGTCTGCCCGATCTCCGATCGACCGCAGTTGTGGGTCTTGCGGTAGGTCATGAGGACCTTGCCAGGCTCGGGGTTGAACTCGATGGTATTGACCCCGACGAAGACCGGGAGCACGAAGATCGTCTCGTCTGCCCGCCTCTGGTCGACCGGGATCACGAACGACATGAGGCCCACGTTGAACCACATGCGCTCGCCGCCGTCGGTGACGACGAGGTTGAGCTCGCCGAGTCGCCGGTTGATCTCGTCGTTGCCCTTGGGCCACTCGCCCTTGGCGGAGATCTGGAACAGGCACACGATGTCACCGGCCTCACAAGCCGGGGGGAGAGAGATCTCTCCTTTCGGCCCGATGATGGCCAGCCCCCCACACTTGGCGGCGGGGGTGAAGGCCACCCACACCGTCACGAACAGTGCCGCGAGCATCGCACCCAGGGTCAGAGCCTTTTCCTTGCGCGAATAGATCTTCATCCAATCCTCCTTCGTCCAGCGACCAAACGCCAGACATTGCGCACCATCTCGAACCAGAACCAGCACTGCCTGAGAACCAGAGCGCGATGCGATCCCAGCCGAAGCCGGGAGTTATGGATTTATTGACGTAAAAGATCAATTACTAACCGTTCATTATAGCATGTTTTATAATAAATGTCAATGGGTAAAAATGGCAAAATGGCTTATTTTAGATAAAAACAAAATATTATACTCACTCAGAGATTGCCGCGCCCCGATGCGGGGCTCGCAAAATAGGTAGCATTTTTCAGCCGACTGCCAACCTTCGCTGAAGCTTCGGTTGGTAAACACGGCAATCGGCTGGGAGGTGGAAATTAAAAATATTGATTATTTGAGAGATTGCCACGCCTCGCTTCGCTCGGCTCGCAAAAGAGAAAATAATAAAAGAAGATTTGCTCAAATATAGAATAAACGATACAATTAGCATACAATAATTATTTACTATCCCCCTAGGTACAACCTGACACGGGGGCATTTGTGTTTTATATGGAAAACAAAATCTCAATTCGCGGGGCACGCGAGCATAATTTAAAAAATATTAACGTGGAAATACCGCGCAATAAAATGATCGTCTTCACCGGACTGTCTGGTTCGGGTAAGTCCAGTTTGGCTTTTGATACTATTTTCGCTGAGGGTCAACGTCGATATATTGAAAGTTTATCCGCCTATGCCCGTCAGTTCCTCGGCGGAATGTCCAAACCTGACGTGGATGAAATCACCGGTCTCTCCCCTGCCATATCAATTGATCAAAAAGCTCACAGCGCAAATCCTCGTTCAACCGTAGCAACTATAACGGAAATCTATGATTACCTCCGAGTTATGTTTGCCAAAATCGGAAAACCTTATTGCCCGAATGATCATACTTCATTGGATAAAATGACGATTGACGAAATGTCGAATCATATTATTGCGAATATAAAAAAACATACGGGTAAAAAACAATTATATATTCTCTCCCCTGTTGTTCGTGGCCGTAAAGGTGAATATCATCAAATGCTTTATGATTTATATAATACGGGAACAATTGAAGTACGCGCTGATGGTAAGATGCACAGTTTACGTGAACAATTGGTGTTAGACCGCAATTCAAAACACACCATTGAACCGGTAATGGATAAATATTTTGCTGATGAATTTGAATTAGCCGCCATGAAGACTGGAACAGAACAACGGTTGAATGAAGCGTTGGAAAGAGCGATTGATTTATCCAATGGATTGGCAACAATCATTTACCCAGACGGTACTGAACAAATTTTTAGTACAGAGTATACTTGCCCTGAATGTGGTTACAGTTTTCCAGAAATTGAACCGCGTCTGTTTAGTTTTAATAGCCCGTATGGTTACTGCGAAGCCTGCTCTGGCTTGGGAACAAAAGAAATGTTTAGTGAAGAAGTTTGTCCGGTTTGTGAAGGTAAAAGATTAAACACCCAAGCGCTCAGCGTTAAAATTAATAAAAAAAATATTTGGGAAGTGACCAGCATGACGATTCGGGAGGCAAACGCTTATATTGACGAACTAGAAAATAAATTAAACGATCATGACTTAGAAATTTCATTAGTAGTATTAAATGAAATCAAAAACCGGTTAACTTTCATGAACAATGTCGGCTTGCATTATTTAACTTTGAATCGTCGATCTGGAACTTTGTCAGGTGGCGAAGCTCAACGCATTCGATTAGCTTCACAAGTTGGTCAAAGATTAGTTGGCGCGCTATATGTTCTCGACGAACCAACGATCGGGTTACATCAAAAGGATAATGATCAACTAGTTAAAACTCTCCGCGAGTTGTGCGACATTGGTAATACAATAATTGTAGTGGAACATGATGAAGATACAATTCTCGCCAGCGATTGGTTAGTGGATATTGGCCCTGGGGCTGGTGAACATGGCGGACATGTAGTTTATTCCGGTCCATTGGAAAATATTTTGAATACTAAAAAAGCATTGCCATCACGATCTTCTGATTGCCAAACATTTGGCGATCCCAAAACTTCGTTAACCGGTAAATACCTACGCCAAGAACTTTCCATTCCCGAACCAAAAAGTTTACGCAAAGTGGACAAGACTGTTCCACAGATTAAAATCGTTGGCGCCACTCAAAACAATATTAAAAACTTAAACGTGGAAATCCCGTTACGCCGATTAGTATGTTTAACCGGAGTATCAGGTTCAGGTAAATCATCGTTAATGCACGGCGTGTTACAAAAGGCGGTAGAAGAAAAACTTTATCGATTGAAAAACAAACAGCATAATTACAAATCAATCACAGGAACTGAATATCTTGATCGCATTATCAAAATTGATCAAAACCCAATCGGTCGCACACCCCGCTCCAACCCGGCAACATACACAAAAGCGTTTGACCACATTCGCGAATTATTCGCATCAACCACAGAAGCTCGATTACGAGGATACAAAGTCGGTCGTTTCAGTTTTAACAAACCCGGAGGACGCTGTGAACGCTGTGAAGGTCATGGGGTAATTGAAATTGAAATGCATTTCATGCCCAGCGTTGAAGTGCTGTGTGAAGTTTGCCGAGGGAAAAGATTTAACCGCGAAACTTTGCAAGTGCATTTCAAAGGCAAAAACATTTCCGACGTGTTGAATATGACCATAGAAGAAGCGGAAAAGTTTTTCGAAGACATTCCTTTCATCTACGATAAATTAAAAATTCTTAACCAAGTTGGTTTAGATTATTTAACTCTCGGTCAATCCGCTAAAACCTTATCTGGCGGTGAAGCACAAAG
The DNA here is from genome assembly GCA_964592195.1 of uncultured Gammaproteobacteria bacterium. Classification (GTDB taxonomy): domain Bacteria; phylum Patescibacteriota; class Patescibacteriia; order UBA11705; family UBA11705; genus CAZQEI01. The sequence continues at coordinate 143,708 of CAZQEI010000002.1, forward strand.
AATTAAATTAAGTCGCGAATTAGCTAAACAAAGCACCACGAAAACTTTATATTTACTCGACGAACCAACGACCGGATTGCATTATGATGATGTGAAAAAGTTAATTGAAGTATTACAAAGATTAGTTTCACAGGGTAACACAGTAATTGTGATTGAACATAATTTGGATGTCATTAAAAATGCTGACTGGATCATTGATATGGGGCCGGGTGGTGGCGATGATGGTGGAAAGATTGTGACTGTGGGGACGCCGGAGGAAGTGGCACGTAGGCCAATAAGTTCGACGGGGCAGTACCTAAAGAAGCACTTGCAAGAAAACAAGAAAGCAATAAAACAATAAAGCAAAAAACAAATAAAACAAGAAGATCCGGAAGGGTCTTTTTGGTGACTAAAAATAGACCACAAATCCACGAATTTCCCACGAATCCACGAATATGGTTAAAAGCAAAGAGATCAGGAAATGTTTTTTGGTAAATTAAAAACAGCAAAATTTATTGCTGTCATTTGTTAATATCTTATCCCACGCTTTTAGGCGTTTCTTTGGGAGGATCTTGTCTTGCGGTTTCCCATTCAACCGAACCTGTTTGATGATTGTAATGAAGAACAGAAGTGATGAGATCAAATTCTTCCACCATTTCCACGGGTAAACTAAATTCACGTCCATCCTTGAGAGTGAAAACAACCTTATCATTTTCGACTCGAATACTTTCACCCTTTGAAGCACGAACAATAATTTCTGTTTTCACACCAACAAACAGATCATTCCCCACCTCTTCTAATCGTGAAGCCAACGCTTTCGCATGGTCATTAGTCAAAGACGTGGAATCCATGCTTTCCTCTGGTGGTGAATGAACTGTGATTTGAATTTATCAAATGTTAAACAAAAAATCAAGCGGGTTGGCTTGATTTAAATATCTAAATTAATCAAAGGGAACAGAAAAATTCAATTTGTTATTTTTCAAAAATGAAATAACATGTACCAAATTTTTATCAATACTTCCTTCAATATCATCGTCTCTCAACCATGTAAGACTCAGCAAGGCTTGCAGAATACGATTTCCCCAATTGCTCCAGAACTCAGGCGTGTTTGTATTCACATCATCAGCTTTTACACCTAACTTAAGCAGTCGCCTTTTTTCTCTAATTGTATAAGTCTCAAGCTCCGTTGGCAGCCACCTTTTCATTTGGCTAATTACCTTTTCACTGAATTCACGATACAATTTATCACGCTTTACTTTATGTTTGGTAACATTCTGGACAAACCAATCCCAAATCAATACCGCCAATTTTTCATAAGTTTCAGGCTGGTCATTTCCAAAACCCAACCAATTTCCCGATTTGCAACGCTGAACTGCCAAGGCCAACTCCTCATCGCAGATATTTGGAACTGAACTTCCCAGATTAAAAAGAATGGCTGACATCTGATCAACGAAAAATGCCGTGGCTGACTCACCATGTCGAGCCAAGAATGATTCTCGATTCAACCCAGATTCTTCAAACGTTGATGAAATATTCGCAAGATGGCAATAGCTGGGAAATTTAGAAGGTTCTTCCATGGCTTTTTCTTCAAAAGTCTTCAGACGACTCAATTCATTTTTTGCCGAATTAAGATCATCGAAATTAAGACCAAGTTCTTGCAATATTCGCTTGATTTCTTCAGGATCAGTGACCACATTCTTGGGCATGGACTTTGCTAACAGACGCTGATGCAATCCAGCCAGTTCAGCCTTGGCTTCTTCTAAATCACCAAGTAATCCCAATTGACGAATGACGAAGGTGATCGTGTAATCCACCACCATATTATAGACGGCACTCTCATCTACCTTATAACTCCAATCTGCAGGTCGTAAACCTCTATTAACATCATTGAGAATCGCTTGTTCACAGCTACGACGAAGATCAGTCAGATTTTCGATAAAATTCCACGCCGCTTCTCCATGTCGCTTAACAAAATTATCTCGATTCATGGGCGCCTCCGTGGGTGGGTTAATGATTAGACATTAGCCTGGTGCAGAACATTATAATAAAAATGAGTGCCAGAGTTTTCAACATCATGAAGAACTCCCAGAGAAACCCAACCTCGAATAGCGACTTTGATTTCATCACTGGTAATGTCAGGAATATTCAACTCTGCTTTTACATGTTCAACAGAATAAGCTGACAATCGAGAAAGACCTCTTTTGCTCTTATAAAACCCGAGGACCAAGGCTTTAACATCATAAAGCGGTTTGCTAGCCATGATGGTCTCCTTCGATGTTAACCCCGCACAGCAGGGTTGTTTGTTAACGGACAATAGTACATATTAACCTGATTACTAAGAAAAGTCAAACGTCATTGATCACAAAAAATTCGATTAGAGATTGCCGCGCCCCGATGCGTGGCTCGCAAAGACGACAAACACTATTTACACAAACAGAAAGATCGGGGAGAGTCTTTTTGGTAATAAAAAATCTCTAGCGTTAACTAGAGACTTACAATATAAAGCTAAAAATTAATATTTAATATCAGACACGGCTTCAAAATCAAACTCGCGTTTATTGTTTGGGAAGACATGACGACCGATGACACGGACATTGCTATCTGTGACTAAAATACTAAACTCATTCACTTGATTAGTTCGGACACTATCGGCGGCAATATAGGGGTATTTTTCAACGCGCACATCTTTTTCATGATCTAAAAACTTCCAGCGCTTTTCATACTCTTCATTCTTCCCATCTTCTCGCTTGTATTCTGGTCGAACAACTAAAATCTCTTTTCCCGGAAAAAACTTTTTCGCAGCGGCTAAAACTTCCTTCACTCCCCAATCCTCGGTAGTAACATGAGCATAAAAAATACCATCTCGCGTTCGGACTACGATCGCGGTGCAACTGGAAAAAGCGTCTGAACCAATTACATCGTTTGGTTTTATTAATTCTCGTGGCACAAATATGAATCCAGTAGGTGGAATATTATACATAGTCATAGCGCCATAAGCCACGCTGTGAAATTTTTCATAACACTGTTCCACTTTTGCCTGGGGATGGAAGGCAGCATTGGCGCCACCAGATAAATGGGAACTGGGTAAGTGTGCGTCTGAAGCCTCCAAGGTTCGCATGGTTAATGGTGGCGGCATGTTAAACTCGTCTTCGTAAAGAGTATAATCACGATCACGCGGTAATGAAAAAGCATCGACATAACAACGAGTTTGATAATCAAGTTTTTCCGCTCCAGCTTCTTTCAACCGTTGTTCAACGGCATGATAAGAAGAAATAAAAGCCTCGGGAGAAAAATTTGAATCCTCTCGTGTGGTTAATCCCATGTGGCGGAGGATGTATTGGTCGGTGGATGAAAATGATTCGATGGACATATGTTAATGTTATTTTTTACATCGTCGGTTACTTCAACAAGGGGTTTTAACCCCTTGGGCTACTTAACTTCCCGTAGAAGTAACCGGCTACTTTTATACAAGGGGTCAAGACCCCTTGTTCACATGGATAAATCCATGTATTTGATAGACTCTAATTAATAAATCTCTTCGTATGGAGTTAGAATACCCTGAACCAATTTTTCAATTTCTTTATCTTCAGTAACATTATGTTTTTCCCTATTACTCTCAACGTATTCAATCGCATTAAACAAGCTCTTTTCATTTCCTTTCGTTCTATAACTATATTTTTGCGCCCACAAACTATATCTGCACTTTATTCCACGTTGTTTTTTATAAAGGTAAGTAGAGTGGCTTTTTAAAGTTTTAACAATAGAATCTCTTTCTTCTTCTTTACAAACTAAAACTAGATGTACATGCTCTGACAGGATGTTAATGGCTAATACTTTAAATTTATTATTTGCAATTATTTGACACAAATAACCAATAATTTCCCGCTGGTCACCATCACAAAATATCACTGGCTTTTTTACTGGTACTCGAAAATCAATCATTCTTTGTGAAACTCGAGAATTATGAGATGGCCAAGTGATATGATAAGCAATTAATAACTCCTCCATATCCCCAATTATACACCACTTTAATTAAACATAAAACTGCTTAATTGAGCTTTTTCCTGTCTTTTGTTATGATGAGATTATCCAATTGTATATGACTACCAATAACATAACTACTACGAATCTACAAATACGAAAAATCAATCCTCCGCCTCAACCCGGCGTGTACCTTTTTTATAATCAAAAAAACGAGTTAATCTACATTGGGAAAGCTACGTCATTAAAATCCCGAGTTAAAAGTTATTTTCAAGGTAATCAAAAAACATTCCGCCCAATTGAAGAAATGATTAGCGAAGTTAAAAAAGTTAAATGGCAGGTGACCAATTCCGTTCTTGAAGCGATTATTCTTGAAGCTCGGTTAATTAAAGAAAAACAACCCAAGTATAATGTTTTAGGTAAAGATGATAAAAGCTGGAACTATTTAGTTATCACGAAAGACGAGTACCCTAAATTGATAGCGGTGAGAGAACACGAGTTAGTGACTACCAATAACGAATCAACTACGAATCTACGAATTGAGTTAAGAAAGCAAAAAAACAAAAAAACAACCCTCCTTCGCCAAGGCTTCGGAGGGCAAGAAAAGCAAGAGAAAGGCTATAAAAAAATCTTTGGGCCATTTCCGCATTTGAGGACGCAAGATACTTTGAAGTTGTTAAGAAAGCTTTTTCACTATTCAACTTGTAAACCGAATTCTGAACGGGCGTGTTTTTATCGTCAGATTGATCAATGTTATGGTGTTTGCACTGGTGAAATTTCGGTGACAGAATATAAAAAACGCGTCATCAAGCCGTTAACTTTATTTTTATCAGGTAAAACCAAGCAAGTAATTACTGAGTTAACTAAGCAAATGAAGGAACAATCTAAAAATCACTTTTTCGAGGAAGCTGCTATTTTACGTAATCAAATTGAAAATTTAAAACACATTCAAGATGTTGCGTTGATTGATAAGTCATTCTTCCAAATTCCAGTTACCAGTCACCAGTCACTAGTCACTAGTATTCGCATAGAAGGTTACGATATCTCAAACTTTGGAAATTCGGGAATTGTTGGAAGCATGGTTGTTTTCAATCAAAATGAACCGCAAAAG
>CAZQEI010000003.1:0-87647 GCA_964592195.1 uncultured Gammaproteobacteria bacterium
ATAACCGCTTCTTCATTGTCTGAATTATATACTTTAGAACTACCCCAAACTTTGTAACGTCGCTTTTCATATTGCGTATTTTGCTTGGCTTCTTCTTTGAAAGTCCAAAGAATCTTCCGTGGGTTGGAACGCAATACGCTTTCATTGTCTTTAAAAATATCGAGCAATTCATAAGCAGTTGCGCCTTCCTTGGCTTCGGCAAAAAGATTTTTCAAGAGATCCAAGGTCACAATCTTTTTTAACTCTTTGTAAATCGGTAATGGGTCATCTTGCTCTGAACTTAAACGGAACAGCCAACAAAAATGATTGGGCATAATTACATACGCCAAATTTTTAACATCATTCTGGATTTCAATTTTCTTGAACGCCGTAATCATGAGATCCAAATACTCTGGAGTCACAAAGATATTTTTATTACCAGCAACGGTGCTCGAATAAAAATACGTTCCACCTTTAACATGTTTTAAAGGTTCACGCTTTTGAGTGGGGGTTTCCGTGCTCATTGGCACAGTGGTCGCCACCGCGACCGTGTTTTGTGTTGTCATACTTTTGTTTATTTATTATTAGCCTAGTTTTTGTTAATTAATGTCGACCGACCGCGTCCGTCCATCATACAAACGGACGCGGGAGTCCAACGATCGGAAACAGCTTGAAACATTATATTTCTACACACCGATAAACGCAGTCAGCCCCTGCATGTAGAGGCAATTCATGAATTGCCTCTACATGCAGGGCAAACCATGCTTACGGTGATTATAGATCGTTTATCATTGATCTCCGCCAAAGGCGGATCCCTGCCTGCCGGCAGGCAGGCGCCTCCGGCGGAAATGTTCATTGGTTAATGATCCTTGCTATCACATATCCATTATCCCAAACCTATAAATTCCCGCTTGCCGATTCTGACGACCTCGGTCGACAAAAAAAACTACCTTGTTCCCAAGGTAATTTTATATTTACTAATTTTTTGTCGACTGGGGATAACTACTCGATAGTTAAACCCTCTGTATAATCCATAAAAAACGATTCGGGCAAATCATTCACCTTCTTCGCCCAACCGGTTCCAAAACGAGAAATTGCCACAGCTTCTGTCTTTAACCAATTAATTACCCCGCCAGCTGTAACTTCATAAACTTTTTTAACAGAAGGAATCTTCATCAATGTGCCAACTTTAAATGGAACATTTCTACCCAACTTATAAGCATCCATCTCATCATCACTGATCACTTCGACATTTTTAAAATCATTACCGAAATAGGAAACCCACACTTTCTGAGTGGGATAAGTATGTCTCACGTTATCCTTATCCAAGAAATAAACTGCTGATTGAGATTTTAATTTTATCCAACGGCCACTTAAATAATTAACAGTCGTGGAGCCATTGCCACCAAACATCACCTGATAATCCGCACTATATTTTTCGCCGTTGAAATAGAATTTATAAACAACATTTCCCGCCTTCGGTGACCAACTGACAAATTGAACATTACCATCCTTATCCGAGTAACCATAGGACTTATCCACAGCTATCGCAGTATCCGTTGTTTTCACTTCCACTAATTGTCCTTCAACCGGTTTATCATATTGATTCTTTACTACCACAGCTACAGTTACTTTATCTTGCCCATTGGCCAATGCAACACTTTTATCAAAAATAATTGACGAATATTTATAGGAAATAAATTCTTCAATTTCTACATTAACAGATACCACTTCTGTACGACTTTCGTTGTTCGATAGATCAATCGCCTTCAAATAAACTTGATTAATACCTTGATTTGTCAATGCCCAATCAAACGTCCAATTTTTTTGGCCATCAATTTTAGTCACTGGTTCACATTTTAAATTGATACATATTTCTAAGCTGGACAAACCACTGCCACCTTGATCACGGACAGCCCCTTTAACAATAAATGATTCAACATTTTTAAAGTAACTATTATCAGGCAAATTTGAAACATTAATCTTTGGTCCAAACGTATCAAAACTATATTTTTTATATCGAGCATAACCTTCATTATATAAATCAGCCGTCGGTAACTTTTCACCAGACAGAAGAAACAACCCATCATCACCAACGTCATAAGTACCATTGCTATTCACATCATTGTACTTTGGAATATAAAGTTGAAAGGTTTTTGAATCAGCACCATTATAACTTGTCTCCACTGACAGAAAAAAACGACTGCTTGTGAGAGGAACAGAAACATTTAAATTATTGAACACCCAGGAATTAGCCGTCATATCATAAACTGAATCAGCAATTTTTTTGTCAACTCCAATACCTTGAAAAACACCATCTCCATCGTCTTCATATAGTACCAGCTTATCAATCTCATAATTTTCTCTAGCATTACCAATATTCTTCACGGTAAAAGTATTTATCACGTCTAATAAAGCCGGGGCGACAGTAAAATCCAAAGCCAAATTATCAAAAGTGGTAGAATAAAAAGAATCTACGTAATATAAACTATTCGTGTAAACAAAAGTGGCCGGTGAATTAGCCGCGTAAGAAATAAATGGTATTAACGCAAAAACAATCATTGACAAGAAAACCACTATGACTTTTTTCATATGTTTGTGTTTATGCTGATATTATAACATTTGTTTACAAGTGACACAAGAACGACGAGTGGGACAAGTCCCGCGAAGCGGGATCCTCCGCGTAGACGGAGTCCGTCTCTGCGGGATAAGACAAGTGAGAAAAGAATGACAAAAACAACGAGTGTTCTAGTACTTATTTTACTAGTTTCACTAGTCAAACTTGTCACACTTGTATCCACTAGTATAAACTCGTTCAAACCAAAAACCCCGCTGAGCGGGGTTTTTGTATGTCAAACTAAATTAGTTGGACAATGTGCCGGACACCACTGAGGTGTATGGCAATCGGAGACCATCGATTGAGGAATCAATGTTATCATCCCACAAAAGGTTCGTGCTGGTAGACCAGTCGAGCTTTAATTGGATGTAGTCACCGGCGTTACCCGCGTTGGTAATATTAGCCGCTTCGACCACGAGGGTGTCATTGGCAGTAATACCATTGAGGGTACTCAAAGTAACAGAATCAGTAGCAGTGTCTGCATAATCAGCCACAGTTACCTTAGTGTTTGGATCAGAAGCCCAATACACATAGTAATCAGCTCCGGCGCCAGCGTCAGTAACGGCAATACCAGCTGGGAAGTTGAAATTCAACACAATAGCATTCATGAAGAATTTAGCTTCAGTACCAGTGGAATCGACGTTGCTACCAGTGTGCAACGCGAAGTTGAACTTACCGATGACAGTTTGACCATTGGTCAAAACGCCATTGGACAAGCCAGATGTCACACCAGTCACGGTCAAACCAACGTTGGTCGCCAAGTTAGTGGTGTAATCATTTTCGAAATAGCTGTTAGTATCAGATGAAGTTGGAGAAGCATTACCAGTAACAGTGATGGCGTTACCAGATTGGTTGCCTTCAGCAGTCACAGAGTAAATTGATAAACCGAAATCAACATCAGAAGTACCGGTTTGTTCAGCGGAAAGACCGATTTGATCGGTTTCGATCGCCAAGAAAACCTTCTTCACTCCGGATTCGGCTACAACGTAGTCCCAACCATCGAAGGTGATAGATAAATCAGAAGTATCTCCATCTCCGTCATAATCGCCATAAGCGAAATCTTGAGATGAAGCTAATACGGTGGTTCCATTGCTATCAATCAAGCTAACTTTCTTGATACCATTGGCCGCAGTAGCGTTGTCCTCTACGAAGAGAACCAACTTCTTAACTTTAACATCTTCACGTTGAGCATCGATCTTCAAAGTGCCCATCAAACCGGATTGTTCACCACCAACGACATATAAATCGCGGTTAGCGCCAGATTCGGTGTTGGAACCAGTGATATCGAGCAAACCAGCAGTATAAGGAGTAACAACTGGACCGGCAGTGGTGACTTCAGTCACACTGACATCCTTATTGTCCTTATCCTTAGCAGTAATACCATCAGTGGCCTTGACGTTCAACTTGAACGCACCGGTAGAACCGGAAGCCGCTAAAGTGTTAGCGAAAGAAACTTTCACCACAGCAGTATAAGTACTACCAGCTGGGATGACATAGCTCAAACCATCCATGGTCAAAGTGCCAGTACCGGCGCTTTCCACGATCTTGTTGGAATAAGACTTAACCAAGACATTGTTGATATACAAATCAGCCTTGGTGATATCAGAATCAGTGAATGTAGTAGTACCATCGACATCATTATCAGCAGCTTGGAAAATAAGCTTGGTGAGTTTGATATCAGAGGAAGACGAAGCCTTCAAAGTCGCCTTATAAGCGATAATGTCGGTCGCGCCAGCCATGGTAGTAACAGCGTTCAAAGTATCCACAGTGTGGGTCAAAGCCGCGAAAATAACAGTCATGTTGCGGCTAGTGATTGAGGATGGAGTAATGCTGGTAATAGTGGTACCAGTAGTTTCACCTTCAGCAGTGATTCCGCCGGAAGTCAAAGCAACATAATACACATCATTGTTATCAGCAGTAGTAGTAGTATCTAATCGGAAATTATAAGAGAAAGTTTGACCAGCTGGGATCAAGATCTCTTCATCGGTGGTGGCAACGCCAGTACCATCGGTGTAAGCGAGATCAATAATTCCGCCAGTGGCTAAGTTGACCAATTCTGGATTTTCGACTTCAGCATTACCGGTAGTAATACCAGTCACAGTGAAACTCAAACCAGTGATCTTGACTGCTTCGTCAGAAGCTTTCAAGGTCAATTTACCCATGACAATGTTATCAGTGTCCTTGGTAATATTGGCCGCAGGCACAGCCACGTTGTCAAAATTCATGACAAATTGACCGGCTGCCAAAGTGATGACAGTAGAATTGGCATCAGCAGTGGTCCAAGCAGTGGAAGTAACAGTTACTTGGCTGTTGTAGGTCTTACCCACAGCAGTCACGTCAGTTGCATCCTTGATATAAAGTTGAACAGTGTCATTGACATCGCCAGCTTCCAAGGAACCCTTGACTTTGAAGTTCTCGGTTTCACCCTTGAGGATGGTTACCGCATCAAAGTTGAAGGCAACATACTTGTTAGCATCCATAGAACCAGTCGCAAGCAAAGTATCATCATGATACAAGCTGAAAGCGCCAACACCAGTGGCATTGAGATTACCGGCGTTCTTCAAAGTCAAAGATGAGAAAGCTACATCTTCAGTAGAACCAGCAGCGGCAGTAAATTCAACGAAGGTGACATCGTCAGCACCGACATATTCGGTAGTGTCGTTGTCTTGCGCATCGAAGATAATTTCACCGACAGTGACAGAAGAAGTCGCGTTCATAGTACCACCCAAGACTGGGAATGAACCCAATACTGAAGTGGCGCTAGATAAAACGTCAGCTCCTAACTTAACACCGAGATTAAAGTAACCGGATTGGGAAGATTGGATTGTGGCTTTAACAGTCACAACTTTGGTCGTACCAGCGGCTACTGAAATTGGGGTTGAGAAGTTGAAAGTTCGGTAACCATCAGATGGTAAATCACCACTGGTGCCTACTTTAGAACCGGCAACATATAAAGTCACATCGTCAACAAAGGTCGCAGTACCCAATCCGCCAGCGGAAATCTTTAAAGAGTTCACGCTAACATCCTTGGCACCAGCAGTCAAGTTGATGCGAGCAAATTCAACTGGAGTACCAGCAACGATAACAGTACCGGCTGGAGAACCAGAGTTCAAGGAAACAGTCAAAGTGTTGTCAGAAGACACCACAGTGCCGCCGCCTTGGGAAGCATCCAACAAAGTGGCCTTAGCCCCAGTGATGTCAGCACCCGCAGTGAAAGTCATAGTAGCTGGGGCAGTCACTACATTGTCAGCGCTAAAACCGTTGTCGGCTAAAGCAGTGCCAGTGAGTTTGCTCCAAGTACCATCAGCGTTCACTAAATATGTATCAGTACCTTTCTTAACTAATTGACCCGCTGGGTAAGAAGTACCAGTGAGGGCCACACCGCTATCAGTGTAGTTGGTCCAGAAACCATCTGGAACATCAGTTACACGTTTAGCCCAGTTATCACCGAATAAAGCCTTAGCAGTAGGCTCATCAGCTACGTGATAGAGCATACCTTTGGCACCAACGGCGAAAACTTTTTTAACAGTGGTGATTTTTACTAACTTAGTACCAGGACGAACAACGACGTTACCGGCCAAATCAATGGCTGATAATTCGTCATCAGTGATGGTCTTGACCTTGCCAAAACCAGTGAACCAAGTAGTGTAAGTGGATTGAGTCGGGAAGGTATAGCGTTTGCCGTCAGCTGCGTAGAAATACACAGCGGCGCCAGACGCCTTGATGAGGTCACCAGCAGTCAAAGTGACGGCTGAAGCCACAGGTACCAACACGGCCGCACCCATTGACCAAGCAATAGTGGTCAACACTACGGTTAATGTAAATACTTTTTTCAAAACGTTCATAGAAATTTTTTCTTTTCTGGGTGACAGGTTGATCCCGGTTAATTAATCATGCATGAAGTAATTAACTAGAATTTTTTAATTTGCCACCTATTTTTTTTCTTTTATGTGGTACCGCGGTTTACCGCTCGACCATTTGATGCCACAACCTAAAGAAAACTTTAGGGTTTGATGAATTACATGTAACACGTATCATGCAACATGTAACATACAGCTTAGCTTTTTATTGCTACATGCTCCATGTTACATGCTACATGACTATTTAATTTCATTTTTAAGTTGCTCAATCCTCGCATCTATCGCCGCTTCTGCTTGCTCAGACAAAGTGTTACTTTCTTTCATTTTTTCTAAGGCACCCAACAAATTACCTTCATTCATTAACTTCATTGCTTCATCAAGCACAGCCTTCACTTCAGTAGCATTTTTAACAGTTTCAACTATTTCTGAAACTTCTGGAGTCACGACTGGAGCGTCGCCGGGTTTAACAACTGGAGCCACAACATCTGGATTTACCGGTTTAACAATCACCGGAACAGTTTCTTCTTTTGTTTTAATAGTAGCTATTCGATCTTCGATTTTTTTCAACTGACCTTCCATGGTCTTTACCATTTCTTCTGAAGTAATAGTTGTCTCACCTTTATCATACTTATCCACAATCACTTCAACCGCTTTCACACCAGCTTCGTTCACAGTATTTTTCGCATCAGCAATGATTTGCGCTGTTTGTTCATTCCCACCAGCTTGATTATTTTGTTCCAATCGTTGAGTTAAATCAGTCACAGTCTTACCAACATTTTGTGCCGCGGCCAAGGTTTCAGCAGAATCACCTTTTTCAGATTTGGCTTGATCCAAATTGGAAACAACCGAATCCATATTCTTTTTTAAATTATCTGAGGCCACACTAATCATTTGATTTTTGGTTGCCGCATCAGTATTGGTGGAAATAATTTTTTCAATTTCTCTCACACGTTCAGCCGCGTTATTGGCACTCGCCTTAGCCTTGGCCGCCGGAGAACCAGCTAAACTAACAGCCACACGTTCTGAAGTTAATTTAACAGGATATAAGACATTACCAGGTAAACTTTCCCGTGCCGCACTCACAGTCAAAGCACCAGAACCGACTACGAACAAAAAAGCCAAACCAGCAATATACATTGGTTTGACTATTGATTGAACAAAGCGAGTAGGCATCAACATTTTAGCAAACTTCAAATAATCAGCCGGCTTAGCTTCTTGTACAGTGGCTTGGGATTTAATTTGAGCAAGCAAAAGAGAGCGGTTACTGGCCACCCATTCAGCTCGCGGTTTAATCGCGCGAAGTTCTTTTAATTGTTCAACGAGTTTATCCATTGTCGTGCATTAATTCTTTTAAACGTTTTGTTGCCCGGTGTAAGATCACACGGACATTGCTGGAAGATTTTTGCATGATGGTCGCGATTTCGTCGAGAGAGAAACTTTCAACGTGTCTGAGAAGTAACACATCGCGATACTCATCTTTTAATTGATCTAAATATTTTTCTACAGTTTCCAGTTCGATCTTCATCTCGACTTCCCGTTCCATATTTCTGGAGTCAACAATCTTTTCAAAATATTCTTGTTCTGTGAGAGATAAATCTGTTCGTCGCTTTTCTCGGTAGTAATCGATAACTGCATTTCTGGCTGTTCTATATAGTAAGGCGTTCAAGTTACCAATCTTGGTGTCTGAATTCTTGATATATTGCCAAACCTTTAAAAAGACTTCAGCAGAGATATCTTCGGCGTCTTCCTTGGATCGAACCTTGAAGAAAACAAACCGATAAATGCGCTCTACATAAAGATCGTAAAGCTCGCCATAGGCGTCAGGATCTTTCTGAAATTTCACCCGGAACAGCAGGTATTTTTCTTGTAATGAGTTGTTCTTCATGTTATGAGACGTTTATAGTGGTTAAATGTTACAGTCCTGTGACTGGGGATTAGTAATTAGTAAAAAAGTACGTTAGTACTTGGAGCATTTCTTTAAATAAAGCCATTCAATGTGCCATTATACAAGATACCAATTACCAATTTTCTATTATAATATAGACTCAATTATACTCCAAAATACAGACTAAGTAAATCCACAGGCGAAGAATTTAGCTTATTTTAGGGATTTAAACAAATAAAGCAAGAAAACAAAAAAACAAAAAAACAACTGGAATATGATATTTAAGCAAAATATTGACTAATTAACAAATATATGATATAATGTGCGGTTCGCGGTTTTCCCGGTCTTTAACAACCGAATCACCAAAGGAGGCGCTAGATGCTCCAATTCTTCATCGTGCTATCTTATATTTTTGCCGTTGCAATGACCATAGGTGGATCATATTACTATCATCGTAACGATTATAAAAACGCCTGGAGTTTTTGGTTCGCGACAACAATATTGCTATTTTGGACTAACCGCCCGATCGATTTATTTGCTTCCCTGCCAGTTACGATCTTCATGACTATCGGAATGTACCGGCTCTTGCATCGAAGAAAAGATGTCGAAAGCAAAAAGCACGTAGTCATCAGCTACCAGAAGTTGTGTAGCGCCTGGTTCATCACCTCCATCATCCTGTGGACCATCAGCCTAACCAAAATCTAAGGAGGACACTATGGCTCATCGCCATCGCATCTTCTCATCGCATTCCATTCACTATCATCAAATCGACGACATGAGCACCGTAAAAGTGAACCCCCATATTCCTGCCACCGTAAATGCACTATGCCATTCGATGCAAGCCAACGGATTTAATTTCGATTTCAATCTGAGCAACGCCGCGATGATGATGTTTTCCGCAGTTGTTGGTTGTTTTCAAATGAAAGTCGAAAAAATGTCCTACACCAGCTTTACGATTACCGTCATCGAACCCATCACTTCCAAGAAATCGACCATCACCTTCTCCGGCACCGAAGCTGACATGGCGCCCATGGTGGAGCTCCTATTCTGGATCAACACGCTCCCATGCAACAATCTCGGGCTGTTCCTGAACGATCCAGACGAAGGCTTGGACACTCCGTCGTTGGTAAACGGATGGGGCGGCTTCGACTACGCCGAGTATTTCAACAACGAGCCGAGCTGGATCGTCCTGCTATTCGCCGAGGCGATTCTCAGCAATTGCAAGGAAATCCAACCGGAATTCTTGTTGCACGGACTGAATGCCTACGGGCTGACGGTCGACGACATCCGCGCTTGGTCGAAGAAATACCGACATCTTTCCCGCGACATCGCCGACGTGACCGATCTCTGGTTCGAAAATCCGAAGCTGAAGTTCAAGCAGTGCTGGGAAGCGGCGGGTCAATAAACCATTCACAGGAGCCACCAGAAATGCCCAACAACGAAATGCTTCTCTCGTTTACGATGCATCTACTGGGAGCAATGGCATTGTACGGATACCTGCGTATTCTTTCCTCTTATATTACCGATTTCGTTTTCCCCAAGGAAAGTCATTGGTTTTTCTCGGCGATCTTCTTTCTGAACATCTTCGTTCCTGATCGCATCATGACAACACAATTCATTTGGTTGATTAACTTCTTAATCATCAACATAGGAACCATCCAAGACGCCCTGTTGCGGCAATATCTTCAAGTCCGATTCACAACTCAACCCTCGTAACATCGAGTTCACCCTCAACCCCGGTAGCAATGCCGGGTTTTTTAATTATTACGGATTTACTGATGTCTACGGATATTACGGATGTTACGGATTAGAACAAAGAATAATGGTGAATTACGACTACAAATGCAAATGTTTAGAATCCCAATTTTATCAGATGATCAATGTTCAATGGTCAATGATCAATGACATGAGATTGACAATCCTATTCATTTATAGTATTATTTTACCACAAATAGACTTATTTTACTTAAATTACATTAACAGGACATATGGAAATCCGAAATATCGCCATTATCGCCCACGTAGACCATGGTAAAACTGCATTAACTGACCGACTCATGCGCCAGACGAACATGGTGGAAGAAGGGGTCAGCATGGACAGCAATGCACTCGAACAAGAGCGTGGTATTACTATTTATTCAAAAAACACCTCAGTCTATTATAAAGATACCAAGATCAACATCGTGGACACTCCAGGGCATGCAGATTTTGGTTCAGAAGTGGAACGCGTTTTGCGCTCCATTGATTCAGTTTTATTAGTCGTCGACGCCTACGAAGGTCCGATGCCTCAAACTAAATTCGTATTACAAAAATCTTTGAACCTCGGATTAAAACCGATTGTGGTGATTAACAAAATTGATAAACCGACTGCTCGTCCAGAAGAAGTGCATGAAGAAATTTTTGAATTATTTATGGACCTCGGGGCCACTGATGAACAACTCAACTTCACCACTATCTACGCTATTGCTCGCGACGGTATTGCCAAAAGAAACATGACAGATGAATCAAATGATCTCACTCCCCTTTTAGATACTATTCTCGAACAAGTAAAACCAGCTTCTGATGAAGTGAAAGATAATAATCCTCTTCTCCTCCAACCATTTAACTTAGGTTATGATAATTTCCTCGGTCGTCTCGCCATTGGTCGTATTTACGAAGGGAAAATCGTTCCCGGTCAAACTGTCTTTGTAAAAAATATTGATAAGCCGATTCGCCAAGCGAAAATTTCCAAGTTATTCAGTTTTGAAGGTCCGATACGAAAAGAAGTTAAAGTAGCTGTGGCTGGAGATATTGTCATGATTGGTGGTATTGCCGACATTGATATTGGTGAGACTATTTGTGTAAATGAAAATCAAGAAATTTTACCAGCTATTACCATTGATGAACCCACTATTTCATTAAACTTTTTAGTTAATAACTCCCCCTTTGCTGGTCGTGATGGTCAATATGTCACCACTCGTCAATTGAAGGAAAGATTGGAAAAAGAATTAGAAGTGAACGTGGGACTAAAGATCGATTTTTCTGCTGGTGATTATTATAATGTTTTTGGTCGTGGAGAAATGCATATCGCTATTTTATTGGAAAATTTACGCCGTGAAGGTTATGAAGTGCAGATCTCTCAACCGCATGTGATTATTAAAAAAGAAAATGATATTACCGTGGAACCGTTTGAAGAAGTGACTGTTACCATTCCAGAAAGTATGTCTGGTGTGGTGATTGAAAAAATGTCAAAACGCAAAGGCATGATGACGGTCATGAAACCTGAACATGGTCACTTACGTATTGTATTTGAAATTCCAACTCGAGGCTTGCTTGGTTATCGCGATGAATTCGTAGTTGATACTCGTGGTGAAGGCATTTTATACGCTCGCGTTATTGGTTTCCGACCATATGCTGGTGAAGTACAGAAGAATGCTCTCGGTTCCATGATTTCCATGGCAACAGGGAAAGCCTTAGGCTTCTCATTGGCGAACTTACAAGATCGCGGTATGTTGTATATTGGTGTACAAACTGAAGTGTATGAAGGCATGGTCGTTGGTAACACTGCCAAAGGTTATGACATGGAAGTGAACCCAATTAAAGGCAAACAACTTTCCAACATGCGTGCTTCTGGTACTGATGAAGCTATTCGGTTAACTCCACCTTGGGAATTAAGTATTGAACGCGGCATGAGCGTTATGAACGAAGATGAATACTTAGAAATTACTCCACACAATATTCGTTTGCGCAAAAAATATTTAACCGAAAACGAACGCGTTAAAAAAGGTAAAAAAATTGAGATTGAGAAATAGGTAGTCATTTCCGCCGGAGGCGGATCCGCCTTTGGCGGAGATCATTGAACAAGCCTGCCTGCGCAGGCAGGAATCATTGATCAAGGAAGATGGAAACGCTACCAATGACAAATCGGCTACGAATCTACGAATATTATAATATCCGTAACACATCAGTAATACCCGTAATTAATCCGTAGATCCGTAACAATAACATGCAGATCCCAACACGTCGCAGTGACAAGTTACCGCGACCGAAAATTGACACACATATTACCAAAGAAAAATTGAAAGAACTTCAAGATAAGTTGGAGCATTTATTAAAAATTGGTCGACCGCAAGCAGCGGCAGATGTGCAACGATTTGGACAGTTTGGTGATTTTTCTGAAAATGCTGAATATCAAATTGCCAAAGGTAAGTTGCGCGGAATCAATCGCCGCATTGACGAACTAAAAGACATGATTGCTCATGCGATAATCATTGAACCAAATCAAAATAACTATTCAGTTAACATCGGACATACCATCGTAGCTGAAGTAAACGGCAAACAACAAATTTTTCAAATCCTCGGTTCAGCTGAGACCAATCCAATCTCAGGCGTCATCTCTCACAACTCTCCGATTGGTAAAGCTTTAATGGGACATAAAGTTGGCGACATTGTTGAAGTGAAGTTACCAAACAAAACAGTCTTATATAAAATTATCAGCATCGAGTAATCAAATTACAAATAACAAGCACCAAATTCCAAGTTGGTGTTTTATTTTTTAAGATAAAGAACACGGCCTTTTCGTTTCTCATGTATTGGGATTTGTTGTGTTGCATATATTTTAAAAAAGAACTATATTTTAAATAGGCAACACAATGTCTACACTAGTGTATACAAATCAGTAATAATTTATAATAAACTTCATTCACATTTTCTCTTTATTCTCTTTATCTCTTTTCCGCCGAAGGCGGATCCGCCTCTGGCGGAATTCTCTTCTCATGTATGACTTCCACTCCAGAAAACATCATTCGCGTATCAATCTCCGAAGCGGCTAAACTTCTCGGAATTGATCCGCATACTATTCGTCGTGCAATCAAGCGCCAAGAGGTGCGATATATTGTAGTTCAAGGTAGATACAAAATTAATTTTGAAAGTTTGATAACTTGGTCGCAATCCCGCACGACAACTCTCAATAAACTTAACAATCGTGGCATTGGTCAGTTTGTGGATAAGTGGAAAATTAAAAATAAAAAATTCAGTCCGAATCCTGGGCTGTTTCGTGAGAAAGATGATAATAAAACAATAAATCAAGAAAACAAGAAAGCAAATGATGATACTCCAAATATTACTTAACAAACATCCCCGCCTTCGCTGGGGATGACAATATTAGAAGAATCTCCGCAATTTAATTATTCGTAAACATTCGTAACAAATTCGTACATTCGTAATGTCAACTAAAAACCCAACACTCGCTCATAATGCTCCTCCACATCTTTTTCCGCAGCGACATGGTAAACAAAATCAATGGCGGTGATAACTTTTTTCCAATCGTATTTGTTCACAATAATATTTCTAGCCGCGGCGCCGACTTGTGCCACCACTTCTGGATGGTCCAACAAATAACGCAGTTGCAGACGTAAATTACTTACGTCTTTATTTTTGAAAGTAAAACCCACGCCATGCGTTACCAATTCCATGTTTTCAGGAATATCAGAAGCGAGCACGCACTGGCCAAAGGCCATAGCTTCGAGCAATACAATTGGCAAGCCTTCATGCTCGGACGGGTAAGCAAATAAATACGCGTTGGAAAACAATTCATACCACCATTCACTTTTCAAAGGAATTGGTCCAGTAAAAACAATGCGTTCATCTGTCAACGCCATTTTTTTTATTTGCTCAAAATATTTATCCGTATGTGAACCACCTCCCGCAATGACTAACTTTAAATTTTCATCCCGAATTGATTTAAATGCTTCGATTAAATAGTGCACGCCCTTGTGCGGAATTAAACGAGTAATTAAAAATATATAACGAACGCGATCTAAGCGATAATGTTTGATTAACTTCGGCGGATAATAATCATAAGCGTCAACACCATTAGGAATATAAACAGTATCGATATTAAATTTTTGTAAACAATACTTATGTAAAGTTTTTGATACCACAATCGTTTGATGCGGACAATGGACGGCGCAGTATTCACCTAACCGCAGCATTAAACGCGCAAACAATCCCCACTTCTGATGAAAACGATCAATACTGTGAAAGGTAACAATCACTTTAGTTTTTGTATTAAATATTCTTGGTATCCAAGACAACAACGCCGGACCAACACCGTGGTAATGAATAATATCGTAATCTTGAAATATCGCATGCCAAGTGGAAAACCAAACATGAGTAATAGTATCCCAATTCTTGCGATTCCACGACCATTTGTAAATCAAATTAACTCCCTGCGATTTGGCTATCTTTTTTTTGTTATACCAAGGACGGCAATAGACGAAGACGTCATGCTTTTTTTTAACTAAACCCAAAGCCAATTGCTCGACATGGCTTTCCACTCCACCAATAATGGCGGGAAAACCTTTTTGTCCGATTAAAGCTACCCTCATACATTACGAATTTTCGAATCGATTACGAATGTGTACGAATTATTAATTTTTATTCACATCCGACTTGTCTCGCTTACCTCGCTTATCTCGCTTGCTATTATATCATTTATTTTGTGATTAATGAAATTTATTTTCTAATTCACCACCCAAATAAAATTTTTCAATTCCATTATTAACAACACCGCTGTCAACTACATGACGGACGTCATGTGTGGGTGGTGAATTTCAAATTGACAAATCAACCAATTTAACATAAAATCATAAATCGTTCGTTAACAACCAAAAAGGAAAAACATGAGGTTCATAAACAACACCCTAAATGGCGTAGACATTAGTCATCAGTTAGATAGAGCTAGTGGCGGATTAGCAAAGCCCTATCAGAGAGGAAAAGTTCATCTTGATAAAGTAATAACAGAATGTAATTTACCGCCTAGACTAGAACAAATTATTCGTCATGAAGCGGGAAGAGACATGTTGCATCTTATGCGAATGTTACGCCGTTCTCCGGCGGAACGAACCTTTGGATTAGCTTATCTCAAGTACTATGAATTGCTTTTCCCTAGGTTACCCGAAACTAGACATATACAGTATGTACTCAATGATGAAGGCCATGATACCAAAATGTTTTGGACCTTCGCGCCATACCTGTATAAAGTTTTCATTGAGAAAAACATTCATCCATTCAAAGCACTAAAAACTATTTTACGGTGGACTTTGGGAGGAACCAGTTGCGCTTTAGAATGTGATAAACCCAAAGAACAAAGATTGAACAGCGAAAAAATGCATATGCTTGGATTAGAAAAATATGGAGATGGCGGCGATAACGACAGCTGGGTGCTAAACCCCGACCCGAATCATGTTTCTCATGCTTACACTGAGCAAGAAGCGCGGATTATTGCTGAATTACTTTTAGTTGATCAACAACCAACCACAAGGGGCAATCCCTGAAAGGATCTCATCATGCCAGATAAAAAACGCGCATTTCGAGGGTTAATGCAGATTCATGACATACAAAAAGACGTAGGCTGCTTTGGATTTACTCATGACGTTGGTGAAAAAACTTTGTTTTTCGAATCGCATGTTGTTCTAAAGTTAGGAAACACATATAGATGTTATTTCATGCTCCCCCCTGATTCCCGTCTCCAAATTTTAGGCGAGATTTCTAAGTGTTTGGAAATTGAAGAAGGTGGTTGCGGTAAAAAAACATTATTCGGTTATGAATTGACCTATACCGACCTCGGTGATCGCGGTCAACAAATGATTAACGAATTTCTCGGTCTTGGACTTCATAAACAAGGACCAGCCACTCTAAGTGAAGACGCACAACGCAGGATGCGAGAAGATTATCCGAGTCCGAAACAATTTCTGAGAAGCAAAAAAGGCAACTTCAGATTGAAGACTGCTAATAGAATTCGATCAGAAAAGCTGGGAGAGCTTGGTCGGGTTCATGAAATTAGCACCAAGGAAATCGTGATTTTCTCTGATACTGTGATTCAGCCGTCTGACTTTGAAAATCTGCAAGTTAAGATTCAATTGTATACGCTGGAAGAAGATCTGGGTGAAGTGGATTTCAAAGTCAGAGTTATTAATTTCATGCCAGCTCCTACCATGACAGATACTGCTATTCACCATTATTACACCATGGAATTTGTTGATTTGAATGAGCAACAACAAAATACTCTCAACGCTGTGTTTGCCTCATGGTTAGGCTGTGCGATAAAGAAACCTACAACGAAAATTCCTGAGAACTGTTATCCCGCTGAAATTCTCGTCATGATGAATTCTAGTACTGAAGGTGGACCTCTGGGTTTGACAAAATGGATCAGCCACGAAGGTTTCTTGATCAGTAACGATGATATGCATCCCATGGCTAAACCTTTCCCAGTTTTTTTCTACATTCCCGATGAACATCAATCGCAAATCGTAGCTTGGGTACACGAAGATGAAAATCAAATCAAATTGAATGCCGACGCCAGTACATATTCACACTATTTCAAGTTTGTGAATTTTGCAGAGCATGAATCAACTATTGTGACCTCGTTGAAACAATTGGATGCGTGGTTGGACAAGGTTCTGCCTCAACCGATTGTAAATTCAAACGAAAACAAACGCGACTTTAAAACTTCTATTATTCAATCCTTGAGCGAACAGCCTATTGGCACTTCAAGCTGGATAAGTTTAAAAGGGCTGAGCATGGTTAGTGCATTTGAAAAATTTGACGATGTACCATTTGGAATCAGATTCAAATCTCCCGTAAATCCAGATATTTATCTTGTTACGATTGTCTATGATGCCAGGCGGACCAAGAATCCGGATAACACTTACACTCATTATCTTCAATTTGTTGATAATATGGGAGAAGATTGTAAACGCGCTTTGCAGGAATTCTTGGAGCCAACAGACAACCACATTCAGGCTTTGACGAAACGACTGAAGTCACATGATCCTGATTATGATCGATATGACTTACCGTTGACTGTAAAAAAACCACCTCAATTCGACGGCTTCCTTGACGACACGTCTCCTACCATTGGTGCCACTAGATGGATCAGCATGACGGGATTATTGCTCGATGGTTTCTCTGAACTTCCGAAAGATACAGAATTCCCCATTCTATTGAAACTCCCGATAGATCAACCAAACACCGTCGAATGCCAAGCTAAGGTGGTTAATTCTAGTTTTGATTCCAAAGATAAAGTCTGGCTTTCAGAATTGCAACTTTTCAATTTCAAATTGGAACTCGATCGCATCGGTCCGTACCCTGACGACGACGATGTATTAAGAAAATATTTGGCAAGATATCCCAATCGGAAAATCAAAACTACTACACCAGATGAAACCGTCACAATTGTACAACCTGAAACCCCTGATTCTCAAACACAGGACAGTCCATTTTTAAAAATGATAAAAGATAGCCTGGTTGAAATCGACGCGATTGAAGAGTTGGCCAAAGCTGTCATCGCGGTCTTTACCGGAGCTGTTTCAAGAGGCAAAGTTATCAGTTGGACTTCTGACGAAGTTGGAGACAAAACCCGTATCATCAGATGGCATCACGATTTCTCGCATATCATGGAGCAAAAGCCATTCTTGCAACCGGTGGTTCGCAGTTTAAGCCATGAGGATGAATACAATTGGCTGTCTTCAAACATTTTGGGGAAATTACATAAACTTGGAATTACTCAAGCTGCAAATCACGCTAAAGCTCAATTTATTGTCGAAGATCAAAAATCATTCCATGTTGTATTGGAATTTATAGTTGTAATGTAAAAAAATCACACTCGAAACTCGAGTGTTTTTTATTAAATTAAAGATTATCGAGTCACTTCTAAAATGGTATTCTTTTCTGACACACATGAACCGAGAGTAATCGTTCCGTCCACATTACGAATCAAATAATAACCGCTATACTGATCATTCCAGTCACTATCTTTTGATTGATTAATAGGCAAATATGTTAAATACTTTTGATCTACTAACAAACGCAAATCAACGATTCCCTCTGGTGATTTTAAACAGGGAAAATCATATTTCTGACCAGCTCCGATGAGAAATACTTTTTCCATTGGTAATACTTCAACCGACGGAATCCAACGTCCCAAATTATCAACCTTGCTCAATTGCAACGCCTCACTCACCTGCACCAAATCTTGTACGCGAACAATGTCACTGGACTCACGCCAGTGAATAATCGGATTGGTTAACAAAAATGCCACAGCCAAGACAATGGCGATAAACATTATTACCAAGATAACTTCAAGGAGATGGTAGCCGCGTTTCATATAATTCAATTATAACATGCAGATTGAAATATTTAAACACAAGACTACCGATGCTACAGATAAATACACTACGGATACTACTGATATAAAACTTTAAAATCCGTAGTATCGGTAGAACACTAATGAATCTTTCGATCCGTAGCATCCGTAGCTACATATTTTCAATTGACTAATAAAAAAATTCCCGACATTATCGGGAAAATTATTAAACTTATGCTATAGCACTATCAGGTAAACTAAATTCTGAAAATTCCGGGTTAAAGAATCGAGCATACACACGTTCTGCTGATTGCAGATCCTTGGCTTGGATATCGAGATTGCGAGCTCGAGCCAAGTATTTCTGCATTTCTTCTTTAACATCTTCAAGACCAAGAATATTTCTCTTCACTCGCATGCCCAGGAAAAAGACAATGGAACAGTTCGCGCTGGCGCTGGTGGCGCACAGTGGCTTCATCAGCTTCTCGGCGCGTTGATACATGGTTTCCTCTCCAAACAACTGATAAAGTTCAAAACAACACATGGCAATGATGTAAGTGAGAAAATCCACGTGTTCTCTTTCTTTTCCGTATTTCTTTACCAGTTTCTCTGTCAATTCAATCGCTTCATAATACTTCTTTTGCTTGCGCAAAATATTGGCTTTCAATGACCAGGCCATTCCATCTTCGTCCACTTCCAAAGCTTTATCAATGGCTTTCATCGCCAATGGATAGTAACGAGCATTGTAACAGAATCGCGCAAACCGATTACGCACCAAGTAATTATTACCATCCAGAGACCAAGCTTTTTCAAAATAAATATTGGCATTTCGGGCATCTCTCTCCATTACACAACAGGACGCTAAACCATAGTAAGCCTCATATCGAGGTTCTTCGTCTATTACCAATTGATACAATGTGGCCGCTTCTTCAAACCTTCGGTCATACATGGCTTTAAAAGCTTGCTTCAGACGACTTTCAATGGTCGTCAAATTATCGTGACTGACAATATCAGGAATAATCTCCAATGATTGCGAGCTGGCAATAATATCTTGGACGCGAATCAAGTAGGAAGAAGTTTTATGATTATTCGGCCAGATGCGAGCCATGTTTTTCAAAGCTTTTTCCGCTTCTTCATACCGACCATATTGCACATAAGCTTTTACCAAATAGAAATGGTAATAATAAATCGTTGGGTAACGGTCCAGAACCAAATTGATAAATCGAATTTCTTCGTTCATCTTTTCCAGCCGTCTGAGTATCTTTTGACAATAATTAAACACTTCACGTGAAAATTCATTGTTCGATTTACTTTCTGCCCAGGCTTGATAATACAACTCAATTGCTTGTTTGGATTCTCCATAATTTTCATAATACCTTGCCCAACAATATGATATGTGCGCCGTAGGACTGCCAAGCTCCATCATGAAATAAATCACTTCGCTGGCTGTTTCGAACAAACCGACGGAAACAATTGGTTCAACGACCTTGTACAAACTATTTTTTAATCCCTTGGAACCATGCTCTTTTCTAACTCGAGCAATGAACTTCTCCAGCTCCAACTCCAAGCGACAAATCAAGTTATTACGATGATCACTATCCTTTTCATTGTAAATTCGATCAGAAAAATTTCGAATTATAGTCAAAAATTGCAGGAACGCTCGCCGCGAAATAGGCGGGGTTTTGGCCATGGTTGCCTCCGTTTTATCCACCGAAGTCTTGACGAAGGTGGAGGGGATTTTGTAATGTACCCTCAAATGCTGTGTATTGAGTATATCATTTTTACTTTAATTTACCGGTTTTGTCAAGGTAGGCTGTCAAAGCATGCTAACACTAATTCAATCTCCAAACAGCAAAATTTAACGCGGTAGCCAGAGAAACCCAACCCAAATATGGTACCAATAACCATGCCGCTGGCCTGGAAATTGGGTAAAATTGCAGGATTGTGAAAAGAATCATGATCCACATCAAAGCGATTATTACCAACCCGCCCAGAATATTATGAGCACCAAAGAAGACCGGTGTCCAGATGGCATTTAACGCCAATTGAACCAGAAAAATGATTAATGCCCACTTACCTACTCCCTTAAAGCCTGAAGTTTTCCAAATTAGAAAAATGGCAATACCCATAAAAGTATACAAAGTTATCCACATGGGTCCAAACAACCAATTGGGCGGGGTAAAGCTGGGTTTATTCAGATGCACATACCAGTTGGTAATTTCTTTGGCTGTGAACAATGAGCCTAGTAAACCTGCCAGTTGGCAGATTAAAATTGAGCCGATTAAACGTAAAGTATTCATATGTCATCGTGGCCACGCAAAATCTTGCGTGGCATTATTTGTTATTCCGTCTGGTGCTTTCTCGTCCGGACGCAATACCTTGCGTCCCAAAGGCCGACACGAACCGACGGTTATTTATTCATCTAAAAATTATGCCTCTTCTTTCTATTCCCAATTCTCAGGATTTGTTTTTTGTGGCGACGCAAGATTTTGCGTCGCATTATTTCCATTTATTTTTTCTTCTTGCCATTTGGCTGGATTGTTTAAAATATAATCTCGGATTCTATTCAATTCCGCTTCATCTCTAACTATCCGATCGTTAAATCGTGACCTCCACGCAAATCTAATCTGATTATTTTTAGCAAATTTTGAAACACCAATTTTATAACCTCGAATTATCGAAGATAAATTTCTTTTTTGAGGACCAAATTCATTCTTAAAATCACCTATCTGTGACGCAAGATCTTGCGTCACCACAAGCTCATCTTTATCAATACAAATTATACCGTGTATATGGCTTGGCATAATTTGAAACACATCTAACAGCACAAAAGGAAAATGTTTAGGAATATCCATCCAACAATTTCTTGCGGCCAAACCCAACTTTGAATATACCATCTCAGCATTAACAATTTCACCAAAGAGTCTTCGACTATTATGAATATTTATGGTAACAAAATAATAACCATTCTGAGAATAATCATAAGTTGAAAACCTTAAATTCTTTTCCGTCGACATAAACTTTAACAAATCTATTTGCCCTCTTTCCCCAACTTCTTTATTTTGTCTAACCAACTTTTTCTTTGTACTGGTTTTAAATCTTCAACTCCACCAACGCTCGTCAATTTAATCGGTTTAATTCCACAAAAGCTCAAAGCATTTTTCACAGTTTTAAAGCCTGTGTTGCCTTCTAGGCAATTAATTAAACTGGGAGCCCCCGATGTAATAATAATTCTTGCACTTCGCTTGGTTAAAAACTTCTTTGGCAACTTCGAATTCTTTTCCATATGATAGGCAAATCCTGGGATAAAAACTCGATCAAAAAATCCTTTTAACAAAGCCGGCATAGATGACCACCAAAGGGGAAAAATAAACACAATGTGGTCTGCCCACTTAATATATTCTTGACTCTTCAACAAACCCGGCTCTAAAGCTTGAATCACTTGATAGCCTTGATGTAAAATCGGATCAAATTTTAATTTACCAATATCAATTGACTTCACTTCATATCCGCCAGCACCAGCACCGTCTCGATACGCCTCAGCTAAAGATCTGCAAAAACTTTTATCCGCGGAATGACCGAGAATGATGAGAATTTTTTTGTTCATATTTATAGTTAATTCTATGATAATTATAACACTTTCTGACTATTGAGTAAATTGTACCTGCTTGATTTTTTATAGTTGAAGTGGTAAAGTTGCATCGCACATTCACAATTTAACTTCCACAACAGGAGACGACATGAAAAAGGCTGAAGAAGAGCTAAAATTAGAAATGACCGACTCCGATGATATTGACCATGAATCAGACTTCCATGTGATTCGAAGCACAAGATTGATTCTCACGGATCTCAATGGTAATTCTTTTGAGCCGACTATGAACGACATTGAAACGAGAATTCGCGCTATCAATGTTTGGTTCGCGATACTAATCGGAGCATTGTTGTTCTTCTTGTCACAAATGATGGTTGGCGCTTGGCAAAAAGATGCCTTTCTCTTGGTTTCCAGTTCTATTTGTTTTTCGTTAAGTTTCATCATTCTCATCCCCATGATCCTCCAAATTAAAAATAACTATGCCCTTTGTTCACAATTTTTGAAAAGAACTAATCATTACGAAGAAACATAAACCACTACCAAAGGAGACGCGCATGGAGAAACTCTTTGGGAACAAGAAAACACGAACATCTGCTCAAGACATGCGTTTGAAGAAATTTTACGCCATTCTATGCGTTGTTGCATGGCTAATGTTTGCCGGTCTATTTCCTATTGTAGATACATTCTTTAAGAAATATAACTCAGTGGCTCTATTAATCGGAGTCAGTGGCATGTTTCTAAGCTTCTTTTTGTTTTTCATAGCGATACTCAAATATAGAATAGCCAAAGATGAATACCAAAAGTACTATTTCCGGTGGTTCCCGGAAGAACGACGACTGCCCAACTCATCCCTTTAAGGAGGCATAAACATGCGACGCTTGCCCGCAATTCTTTCCACCGCCATCCTGGGAACAAACATTGCGTTTATCATTACATTGATCGCCTTAATTCTATTTACTGCCTTAGCCTTTGTAACCAAGCAATACCAACCGCATATTTTCCCAATCTATGTCGCCACTTGCATTGTAATTTTCATGGGAATATTCCTCACGTTGTTCCCCCTGCGAAGAAAAATCATGAGAGAATTTGTAGTTGAATCAAAACGAATCTATCTACCATCAATACGTCTGAAGAGTCATCAACCACCTCCGAACCAAGAATAAACATTAGCACTGATAATCATCAGTGTTTTTCGTTATTGACAAGGTTAGAGTCACATGATAATATCATCTATTGGTCGTTCACAACCAGTCCCGCATGCGGGGCAAACACAAGGGGGATACATGAGCCAGTCGCGAGATTACAATGTGGTGTTCGAGTATATTCGTGAAGATGGTTGGAAGGGAATTAGGTACATTTCTATTTACGAAGATGAAAATGACTTCAATGCTCGACCGAATCAACGATATGAAGAAAAAAATGAAAAAGTGATCGCTAAGGGCATCCCCATCGACGAAGCTCAAAGCCTAGTAGCTCAAGTGCCTTTTCAGTGTAAAGTAAAATGCAGCATTGAAAAAGCTTTTCTCGGAAATAAATTTGTACCCATCATGTTCCAGATGGAAATCCAAAATCAAATTGGTAACGAACCTGGGCAATTTAAAGAATCCATGGGAGCAGTTCCCGGAACATTGACATTCATCAATCCTGAAGAAATTGAAGAGAGTCTTCTTCAAAGTGGAAAAATGAAAGACCTTCTATTCCTTTGCGTCGACAAAGCTACTGATACTGAAAACAACAAATTCTATTGGGACGCACTTGTTCACAACCTGGAAATTTTGAGAATGGCAACTGGCCTAACTATTCTAATCGATTAATTTTAACTGCAGGATAAACTCCTGCTTTTTTGTCAGCCGGAGGCTGATCCGCCTTTGGCGGATTTTATTTTGAATAAAAAAAATACTCTATGATTGACAAATTAACCAGTAATTGCTATGCTATATAGTCGTACTTTAACAAAACCAAAACACCTAGGAGGGTGCATGGACCTGTTCACTCTGGATAATTTAATTGCCTTAATCACGTTGGCTGGTCTCGAGATCATCTTGGGGATTGACAACATAGTGATGCTATCGATTCTC
Organism: uncultured Gammaproteobacteria bacterium; assembly: GCA_964592195.1. Taxonomy (GTDB): domain Bacteria; phylum Patescibacteriota; class Patescibacteriia; order UBA11705; family UBA11705; genus CAZQEI01. The sequence continues at coordinate 24,135 of CAZQEI010000003.1, forward strand.
AGCAACCGTTTACCCGTTGAAAAACGTCATCGGGCAAGAAAAATTGGACTGCTCTTAGCAATGATCATGCGAATTCTACTGCTTTGTTCCCTCAGCTTTATCATGAAGCTAACAGAACCTCTCTTCACAATCTTTACAGTAGAAATCAGTGGCCGCAGTTTGATCTTGATCGTTGGTGGACTTTTCTTGCTTTACAAGGCAACGAAGGAAATTCACGAACACTCCAACGATGAACATGAAGAGCATGAAAAGATCAGTCGCGCCGCTTCCTTTGCCAAGGTGTTAATTCAAATCATGCTTTTTGACCTAGTATTCTCTCTCGATTCTGTCATTACCGCAGTTGGCATGGCACAAAATCTGATTATCATGATTGTTGCCATTGTCATCGCCATTCTGGTCATGATGCAATTCTCTGGTCAAGTCAGCAAATTCATTGACCACAATCCCAGTATTAAAATCTTGGCGTTGTGTTTCCTGAATCTGATTGGCTTCATGTTGGTAATGGAAGGAGTGGGAAAACACATTGAGAAGGGATATATTTACTCTGCCATTGGATTTTCCCTAGTGGCAGAATTGATCAACATTAAAAAAACAAAGAGTAAACGACCTCAACACTAAAATTCTCATTAAAAAACATCCAGCTATCAGGCTGGACTTTTTATTTTCATATAAAGATTACAACGCTACAGATGCTACAGATTCAAAATTAAATTAATTTCCTACAGATACTACCGATAAAGACATCCGTAGTATCCGTAGAGATTCGTAGATCCGTAGAATCAGTAGCCTTATTATCGGGCTTTGGATGATCGTCGACTATACCATTTTCTTTTCAACATCCCCTTAATATAATTCATCTCCTTTGACTTCATAATTAAGTTAGCCAAAATAAACACCACACCGGAAACAATGGTAATCATAAACACATCAAATAACAAAGAAGACAACGCCGCATGCAAAGTAGTTTTGAAAAACCAAGTTTTCAATCCCCAAATTACTGCACCCATTAAAACTGAACTTCCAACAATTTTCATCAATGAAGTTAACAACACAGGAATTTCAAAATCACCAATGGCTCTCTTTAATGTTATAAACAAAACTACAAAATCTAAAATTGCCCCAATACTGAAGGCCAAACTCAATCCCATCACTCCAAACTTCGGTGTTAACCACCAAGCGAAAAATACCGTTCCGATAGCACCGACAATTCCAGCGAGCAATGGCCACATGGTATTGTGCCGAGCAAAAAAGGCGCGCGCAAATAATGGAATTAAAGCCTGAGCAAATAAACTTAGAATAAACCAACCAAAAGCGTTAGCCGTAGTTTGAATATCTGATCCGGCGAACTTACCAGCGCCGAGAATTATCCGCACAATTTCTGTTCTTAACAACAAGAAAAGCACTGACAACGGAATTATCGCGAACAAAATCAAACGAAAACTATCATTAAAAGTGCTATTAAATTTAAATAAATCTTTTTTATTATAATAGTTTGATAATGTTGGAAAAGCGGCGATGGCAAAGGATACTCCGATTAAACCAACAGGTAATCCTTGTAAATTATTGGCTAAGTTAAAAATAGCAATACTCCCGGTGGCAATCATTGAACCAAAAAATGTGATAACGATCAGATTGAACTGCGTGGTAGCTAGACCAAGAATACGCGGTAACATCATTTTTCCAATAGCCCGCACATTTTGATCTTTCCAATCCCACAAGCGTTGATATTTAAAACCTAAATCAAATAACGCTGGTAATTGAATCAATAAATGCAACAAAGCACCCAGGGCAACACCCCAAGCCAAACCGTAAATATCAAACCATTTAGTTAAATACACTGCGCCGATAATAATACCAACATTATACATTATTGGAGATAATGAAAAAATAAAGAAACGTTTAAACGATTGCAACACCGCGCCTACAATTCCACTTAACCCCAAAAATATCGGACTTAGAAACATTATTCGCGTCATGTTCGTAGCAATACCAACTTGCATGGGTGTAAAACCGGGAGAGATTAAATGAACCAAATCTTTAGCGAAAATAAAACAGATAACGGAAATTATCAAAACAAAAAACGAAAAAATATTGATAATATTATTGGTCAATTTCCAAGCCACGCTATTATCCACCTCAACGGTTTCACCAAATTCATTTTTAACTTCTTCCTTCATTAACGAAGTAAAAATCGGAATAAAGCCGGCTGACACTGCGCCAAGAATTATTAAATTGTAAATTAAATCCGGGATACGAAAAGCGGAATAGTAAATATCCAAAGCGGCGCCTGCGCCAAATTCACCAGCTAAAACCCGATCACGGAATATTCCCAGTACGCGGCTGGCTAATGAAGTGATGGCAATCACCATAGCAGCATTGGCAATAGAACCAGAGCGGCCGTAAAGTAGTTTTTTAAGCATATTTACTAATAATTTATATAATCTTTAATTCGACCATACTCTTTTCTAGCTGGCCAAATTTTACCCGGTACTTGTTTAATTGCGCCACCTAAAACCTTTGCCATTGGCGACAATTTTAATCTTTTATCTAAGACTTTAATATATGGGAAAAAATTTTGCGCTATTTTGTTATTGATTTGAAAATTGTGTCCAATATAGAAATTAACGTTGCCATGGGGGTCAATGATTCCCCTAATAACTTCGTTTATCAATTTGTCATTTCTAACAGTCATCCAATCATTTTTCACAAACCATTCTGCGTGTGAATATCCCACTCCTTTACGCGCTATATACAATTTACCTTGATAAATGACAAACATGCGACGTTGGCGGTGATAGTCTTTTATTTGTTTGTTTTCTTTAGTGCTGTATTGGTTTTCAACTATGCTCATATCTATTAACAATGAACTGATAATTTAGATAAAGGGTCTCGAAGACGAGCCAAGGTAAGTTCGCAAATTAGACACACGAACCCGGACTAAAGTCCGGGGTAAAATAATTTTACGTATTCTAAACAATCTTTTTCACAATCATCAATTCCTCATTTGTAGGGATCACAAACGCTTTAGTTTTGATCGGCAAGTTCTTCATAATCAAATTGCGCACAATCGCACTGCGTTCCCCAATTCCGGCGGTAAAGATAATGGCATCCACTTTCCCCAATTCTACAAAATACGCGCCAATATATTTTCTCACTCGATCAACAAAAATTGATAAAGCTAATTCAGAATAAGCTTTTTGTTTGACTGAATATTTTTTGTTTTCATAACCTTCAACTTTATAACCGGCAGCAGACAAAACATCCCGCAAATCTTTAAACCCAGTCAAACCAACAAAGCCCGACTCTTTATTCAGTAAATTATCCACTTGATCAACTGTATAGCCATGTCTTTGCAAAAATAACGGAATGGAAGCGTCAATATCACCACAGCGAGTGCTCATCATTAACCCTTGCAAAGGTGAAAAACCCATAGTGGTATCCACTACTTTGCCATTTTTAATCGCCGCCATACTGGAGCCACTACCCAAATGACAAGTAATCAAATTTAATTTTGCCAATGGCTTCTTCAACTTCTTTGCGGCTTCATGGGCCACAAATTCATGGGACAAACCATGAAAGCCATAGCGACGAATATCAAACTTTTTATACAATGCAATCGGCAACGGATAAATATAGACTTTGGCCGGTAACGTGGCATGGAATGCCGTATCAAACACTGCATAATTTTTCGCTTGCGGTAATAGATTTAAACATGATTTGATACCTAAAATATTTGGCGGATTGTGCAACGGCGCCAATTTATTATACTTTTCCAGTTGTTTCAAGTTTTTCTTTGTAACTAACATTGGTAATTGAAAATCTTCACCACCATGGACCACACGATGACCAACTTTTTTTATTTCTGATAATTTCACACCGCATTTAGTTAACAAAAACAAGACTTTATTCAAAGCTTGTTCATGGTTGGCGCAAGTAAAAGTTTCTTTTTGATCATCAAAATCAATAAAACTTCCTGTTTGACCAATTTTTTCTACTAATCCCGAATGTTTAACTGCCAGCTTTTCATTGAATAATTTAAACTTCAAACTGGAAGAACCAGAATTAATGACTAGATAAAACATATTTTTATTTTATTTAAACAATCAATTCCCCTTCGCTTTCCATGGGCAACAACGCGGAGTTACCTTCATCAGTATCTAAATGTACGGAAGCGTTAAAAGAATCTTTAATTCGCACTTCCACATTTTCAAAAGTCAAAGCCCGAGGACTGTCAATTTTAACTTTCACTTCTTGTCCATTTTTTACACCATAGCGCAAAGCTTCAGATTCATTCAAATGAACATGTCTTTTGGCAACTATCACACCTTTTAACAAATCTAACTCACCTTTTGGACCGACAACTTTAATTGCGCCAGAACCTTCAATTTTTCCAGATAAACGCAAAGGTGCTTGCACTCCGAGAAAGAAACAATCTGTGCGAGCTAATTCTACTTGAGTAAATTGACGGCAAGGTCCAAGAACACGAACCGACTCAATTTGGCGTTTTGGACCCACCAGCTTAACCTCAGCTGTGCTGGCGAATTCACCGCCCTGTGATAAATCTTTCAATTTTTCCAACTGATATCCCTCACCAAAAAGTATTTCTAAATCATGCTGCGTCAAATGCAAATGACGCGCCGAAACTTCCACGCGAATTTTCATATGTTTTATAGCTATTTATGCTAATATAATTATAGCATTTTTTTAACTGAGACGGAACAGAAATTTAGCCTATTTAACCACAGGTTGCCAATATTGACAATTTAATACTTTCATTATACAATAAGCTGTTCATTGACAATCACACCAAAGAAAGGATCGTATCATGGAAATGCGACGTCAAAAGTTCTTTGAATTGGTACATCGCCAAGTCGAAAATGATCGCTATCGAGTTGCCATTGAGTTTGCTTATGAGCTGGCCAAAGTCGCTCATTACAAACAACCGCCACGTGCTAATGGTGAAAGATATTTTAGCCATGTAAAAGCCGTCGCTGCAATCATTCTGCAAGAATTGAATCTGTCCTTATATAATGAAAATGAAATTACAACATTGATCATTGCCGCTCTTTTGCATGACTTGATGGAAGATACTTTCGTGGCCAAAAGACGCCATTTGGCTTTCATTTTTGATCAAATCAACCCAGAAATTACGATGATTATTGAAACAGTCACAAAAGTTGAAGGCCCCAATAAGTTTGCCAAATTGCTGAGTTGCTGTCATAAATTAGTTAAGATCATCAAAGGCGCTGACCGTTTGCATAATCAGCGCACACTTTGCTATTGCACACCGGCCAAGATTCGGCGTAAGAATGCTGAGACGCGGAACAAGATCCTGCCGTGGCTGAAGTTCCGTTCTCGTGATCCGAACTTACTGCATCTGATTGATCAGATTGAGAAGCAGACTGCGTTGAATGAATCTGGGCTCAACACCACCACACCCACGAGGAGGGCGTCATGTTAAAAGAATTTGCTGGTGCTGTTAACGCTGCGGTTGAAAAGAGAAAAGAGGAGAAAGCAAAAATTGAAAAAAATCGACCTTTTGAATCTCAAAAAAAAGCGCGCGCGTTAATTCGTTCTCTACTTCATGCGATTGAATGTGGATATTCGTATTTTGAACATCCATTAAATCCTTGCGCTGAGATTGATTTCAAAGGCGAAGATCGAACCAAGTTGGAGAGCCTTCAGGATCCTTATCAATTGTTTATTGAATACTGCAGAAGTGAAGGACTAAATGACATTAGCATTGGATATACGAGGGGAGAAAGAGTACTCCGACCACTTAAGTTGTTCGTTGCTCTTCCATAAAAAAAATCAGCCTAAACCGGCTGTTTTTTATTTTATGAGTTTTTAATATATATTCACCCCATTGCCGTGCAGTGGGGTGGCTCAAAGACTTAAATAAAAATTTGTCATTCGCCGACTGCTCGGCAATCGGCTAGTGTAAACAATCAAAAAACTCTACCCTTCAACAACCCGGTTTGCGCGCCGACGGCAGATAGAACTGCGGCGCTGTTTTTAATTCCCCACTTCATAGCTTTGCCAAAATCATTGGTTTTAATTAACGCCGCCAAGAAACCAGAGCCGAACGCATCGCCAGCTCCCACTGTATTTACCACTTTTTTGGCTTGGCTACGCTCATAGTAATATTTATCTTGTGAATCATGTCCGTAAGCACCGTTCTTGCCATCAGTAATCACCAAATTTTTCATTCGTAACAATTTCAATAAATCTAATAAATATTTAGCGTTATTTATTTTAGTTTTGTTGGCGCGTCGTCCAAAGACATTTAGAGCCAACTCAATCGCCTCATCCTTATTCAAGATTAAAAGCTCAACCTTGGGCAGGAAATGAATCAATTTTTTAAAATCCTTCAATTGTCTACTCCCAGGATTCCACGCAATTTTAATGGGATGCAAATCTTCACGCGTGCGATCTACCTGTTTAATTATTTCCCTCATTTGAATAGACCAATCGTCCATAGTTAATGATGAAATATAGTACCAATTGGTTTTAACATGGCGTAAATTGGGAAAACGATGAAAAGTACTGCAACCTTTGTGGGTAAAAATTACGTGTTCATGATCCAATTCAGCATTTAGAACAAAAGAAAAACCAGTTGCATGTTTAGAATCAACAGTAACTAAATCAGTTTCCAAACCTTCTTTTTTCAAAAAGTAATAGATTTCTTGGCCATTCCAATCTTTACCAATGCAAACCATAGGCGCGACTTTCAAACCGAAATTGTGCAAGCCAACCCCAACATTTAACGCACCGCCACCATAAGTTAACGCCACTTGATCAACCGCAATCTTGGCGCCATATTCCATGGCCATTAATTTTTGTCTGGTTAAATCTTTTTTATTGTTAATAACCGAAATCTGGTCGCTGGCCATAGTCACGTCTTTCAACGCCGCCCCGACCGTCACCACCTCCACTTTACGCATATTTTTTGTTTGTGTTTTTATCATATGTAATTATAACATTTTTTTTACAAAATAAAAACATTTTTGTTTTTTTTATTGACAGCACCGCTGTCAACTACGGGAATATGTTTATAAAAAAATAAAAACGCCCGGGTCGGGGCGCTTTTGAAAATATTAATTTAATTTACCATTAAAATATTCCACCAACTGATCAACTGCAATTCTTTCCTGTTGCATGGTATCACGATCACGAACTGTGACCATATTATCTTTTTCAATGGTGTCAAAATCAACTGTCACACAATATGGCGTACCAATTTCATCTTGGCGGCGATAGCGTTTACCAATGCTTTGCGTTTCATCGTAATCAACTGACCATTTACCATTCAAACTTTGCCACACTTCATTGGCTTTCGCCGATAAATTTTCTTTCTTTGACAATGGTAACACAGCAATTTGATAAGGCGCCAACATTGGCTTCAAGCGTAACACGACACGCGTTTCACCGTCTATTTCTTCTTCGTCATAAGCTGTTAACAATACTGCCAACAAAGTGCGATCTAACCCCATACTGGGTTCAATTACATGAGGTAAAAACTTTCGTTTCGTATCTTGATCAAACCAAGTCAAATCTTCACCTGAAAATTCTTGATGTCTACCTAAATCATAATCAGTGCGATATGCAATGCCCCAAAGTTCTTCTTGACCGAAGGGGAAATCATATTCCATGTCAATCGTTCGCTTGGAATAGAAAGCGCGATCTTTATCCGCAATTTCCACATCATGTAACAATTCACGTTTTAAACCAAGTGCATCAAAGAAGCGGTGCATTTCTTCCACCCATTGTTCAAACAATTTATTCCAATCACCAGATTCGGGGTCAAAGAAATATTCTATTTCCAATTGTTCAAATTCATAAGTGCGGAAAATAAAATTACCAGAAGTGATTTCATTTCGAAACGCTTTACCAATTTGACCGATGCCAAAAGGTAATTTCAAATTCTTGGCTTGCCAAACGTTTTTATAGTTAGCAAAAATGGCACCTGCAGTTTCTGGTCTTAAATAGGTAATCAAACCTTCACCTTGAGTAGCACCAATTTCAGTTTGAAACATACCACTAAACATTTTCTGTTCAGTAAATTCGCCGCCGCAATCAGGACATTTTGAAGCATCTTTTAATTTATCCGGACGAAAACGATTATGGCATTTTTTACATTCCACCAAGGGATCTTTGAAGTTAGTCACATGACCGCTGGCCTCCCAAATCTTCGGACTCATCAAAATACCGCCATCAATACCTACCATATCGCGTCGTTGACGAATAAACATTTGCCACCAAAGTTTTTTGATGTTATTTTTTAACTCCACGCCCAATGGGCCATAGTCATAAGTACTGCCCAACCCGCCATAAATTTCCGATCCCGGAAACACAAAACCCCGGCGCTTGCACAGACTGACGATTTTATCCATCGAATTGTTCATAATGATATTAATTACGAATGTACGAATTTGTTTCGAATATTTACGAATTACATCCCTAGCCAATAATTCGGAAAAATTCGTAATTGATTCGAAAATTCGTATTGACTATACCGTCATTATTTCCTTATCCTTCGCTTCCGCGATATCCTGAACCGTCTTGTTCCAACCTTCAATTTCCTTATCCAATTCTTTCAGGTAATCAAACTTATCATCTTCAGTTAATTCTTTATTCTTTTCCGCGCTAATAATTTCTTCGCGAATATTTTCACGAATGGAGCGCAAAGCGATTTTTGATTCTTCCAATCTTTCTCTTAAAAGTTTAACCAAGTCTTGTCGATTCTCCTCGGTCATCATAGGAATATTAATGCGAACGACATTACCATCCACACTGGCCTTCACGCCCATATCAGATTCGTTAATGGCGATTTCAATGGCTTTGGTAATACTCTTGTCCCAAGGTTCAATACGAATGACTCGTGGTTCTGGGATTGAAATACTAGCCAATTGATTCAATGGCATTTTGGAACCGTAAGATTCCACTAAAATTTTCTCCACCATATTCGGATTAGCCCGACCGGTGCGCAAACCATTGCATTCATCTTTAAAATGCTCAATGGCCTTTGTAACAGATTCTTGATGTTTAACAATATAACTGTTCATATTACGTCTACTAATGACAAATCAGCTACGAATCTACGAATACAAAATACTAATTCGTATTATTTGTATTGATTTGTAATTTGTAACTATATTATTTCTTAACTTCTTGATATCCCAAATACACAATTTTATCATTCTTCAAATGCACTTGCATATCGGTAATACGGCTCACGGATGGCAAAGCGCGAGTTTCCCAAGTTTCACCACCATTAACACTACGATACAAGGTCTTATCATCGACTAAGAAAATTACCCCCGTATTAACTGAAGACGCGGCAAAAGCATAGAATGTCGTCTGATCCACTCCGGTAATTAACTTCACTTGAGACCAAGATTGACCGCCGTCTAGGGAACGAACTAAGCCAAACCGGCAAGTATAGTAAAGTGTATTAGGACTACCTTTAACTAAGTCTAAATCAAAGCCATCATTGACATTACCAGCAAAATCTTTCATATTATCAGCCAAACTCACCCAGCTGGCACCGCTATCAATAGATTTGTATATATTAGCATTTTCTAGCAAAGCGTAAAGGGTAGTCGATTGATTTGGTTCAATAATCATTTTCTTTATTTTCTTGTTGAAATCAAACAAGTTTACCCAACTCTGACCGCCGTTCAAGCTTTTATAAACCGTACCATCAGTGGCACCGGCATAAACCACGGTTGGATCAAAGGGATCCACGATAATTGATATGATTACATCACCACCGTTAGGTGTGTTGAATTTTTGAGACCAAGTACGACTGCAATCACCGCTCTTAAAAACTTTATTATCAACACCAGCGTAAACATTACATTTATCTTTTGGATCAATAGCAATACTTACCACTTTTCCGGCCGACAACTTACCAGCCTTGTTCCAACCTTCACCACCATTATAAGAATACAACAAACCATCGGTTACAGAACCAGCGTAAATCGCGTCAGTATCAGTCGGATCCATGACAATGGTCGTGATTTGACCACCAGGAATATTGGCTTCTACCGCCCCTGCTGTCATCATTTTCACCCGTTGATACCATGTTTCACCACGATCAGGCGTGGCAAAAATACCAGTGGAAGAATTAACCGTGGGAGCCGCAGTTTTTAACTTGATACATCCGGAGATAGACACACTCAAAGCTACTAACAGAACAAACAATAAAACTTTTTTCATAGTTTTTATTTTTATATAAATATTTATGTTAAAAATAGATTTTCAAAAACAAATTTCGGATTCACATTCTGTTCCAGATATTCCCGAGATTGCGCCAATTTCCAAAACCAATTCTGGGGTAAAGGTAAAAAGTTTTTTATATCACTCATTAAATTCACATTGTTCACGTGCGATTCATTCCCGGTCATTAACACATAATAATCTCTGGTTAAATGACTAATTATTTCTAATTTTCGCAACGCTTCATCTCGATTAAAATCTTTAGCGGTTAAAGTTTCAAGCGCTTTCACTCGCTCCCAATTTTTTGTTTGTAATAAGGGCAAGCACGATTGAATTTGTTCTTCGTAGGCTTGGTAAAATTCCATGTCAGTATTTAAATTTTCTGCCAACGTGGGTCTTCCAGCTGTTACTGCAGAAATAGTTCTCGCTCGGTTACGATCAACTCCTTTTTTAACTAAATCATCGTAAACTTTTTCTTTTCCGATGGGTAAAAATTTAACCAACTGACTGCGGGAAATTACTGTTGGCAACATGGAATCAATTGAAGTGCTGATCAAAATAATTACAGTCTTCGGCGTTGGTTCTTCTAAAAACTTTAATAAACTATTACTAGCGCCGTCACTTAGATATTCCGCTTCAGGTACAATAATTACTTTATATCCATTACTGAAAGAATGGTTTCCCAACCGTTCCAATAAATTTCGAACTTGCTCCACTTTGATCATCTGCTTATTCCCCTTTTCTTCACTGACACCACGTTCCAGTAAATAGTAATCCGCATACAAACCTTTCTGAAATGCTCGACAACTGGGACACTCACCGCAACCTAAAGTATTTAATTTTAATTTATCACCATCAAATAGATCATTGTAATTTTCACAAATCAGAAAATTTGCTAATCGCGTGGCCACCGCCATTTTGCCAATCATTTTTGGACCAGTAAATAAATATACTTGCGCCAACCTTCGTTGTCGTAAACTTGATTCCAACAGATTCAAGATTTTTTCATGGCCGAGAATATTCCACTTGGCCTGCGGTTTGTCTGACATAACTGTAATTTATTACAAAATTATTATGTCATTTACTTTTGAACAAGGGGTCTTGACCCCTTGTTTATCTCAATCTTTCGAGAAAGTAAATGCTTAATAAATATTTTTCGACAAATTATATTTCCAAGGGGTCAAGACCCCTTGTTCAAAAATATTTATATCTTCTTGTTATTATCTAGTATATCAAAACTATCCAAGATTTTCAAAAACTTTCAAAGTTTCGCGCGCAGTTTTTTCCCAAGAAAACTTTTTTATTTGTTCATAACCAGATTCGATTAACATTTCTTTCACTTCTGGATTGTCAACCACAGTTTCAATGGCTTTGATAATCGCTTCTTGATTATGAGGATTAAATTTAATCGCCGCTTCACCCACGACTTCTGGTAAAGATGCGGCATTGGAACAAACTACTGGGCAACCGCAAGCCATGGCTTCCAATGGCGGAATACCAAAGCCTTCATAGAATGACGGAAAAACAAATAAGTCAGCCGTATTATACAATAGCACCATATCAGCCACATTGATGTAATCTAAAAATTTAATATCTTGCGCTTGACGAGAAAGTTCCAAATTCAATTCAATTTCTTCAAAACTCAAACCTTTCTTACCAGCCAAGACTAATTTATGTTTATCTTCAGGATGACGTTTTTTATATTCCAAAAAAGCAGAAATCAAACCTTCGACATTTTTCTTTTTTTCCAAGCGACTGACAAACAAAAAGAACGGCGCATCCAAACCATATTGTTCTTTTAATTTATTTTTCTTTTCTTCTTCAGTTAACTCCAATCGCTTAAACGCTTTTTCATTGTAACTAATTGGAATTACAACGATTCTCGATTCTTCAATACCGTAAACTTCCATTATTTCTCGTTTAGAAAATTCAGACACAGTAATAATCTTGGTAGCATTCTTCTTAATAAACTTCGCAGTCCAGTTGTGATACAGTTTATCCGCCCAATGATAATACTCAGGAAACCGAGCAAAACCAATATCGTGCATAGTTACCACTGAAAATCTAGGATTAGCGAGTGGAATTGTATGTGCGGGAACGAATAAAATTTCAGGTTTATTGTGAGAAAATTTCATTTCCCAAGTTAAACGAATCAAAGTCCAGAAACGAACAGGCAACCACCATAATATTCTTTCAAAAAAATTCGCCGGGCAAACTTTCAAATCCCCTTCCAGTGGTCGATCAGAATACAAAAAATACTGATTGGTATTATCAATCTTTTTCAAATTTTCAATTAAGTTGAACGCATACCACTCCACGCCTGTTTTAATAGGGCGATTGGCGCGGGAAGCGTCGATGCCGATTAACATATTGGGACATTGACCATTGATCATTGACCATTGATCACGGAAAATTATTTAATACTTCGTATTTCTAAATTTAAATTTGTTGGGGCAATAACTTCAACAGAATCAAAACCTTCATCAGTAGTTGGATTTTCGGTCATAGCAATAAACTGGTTAATCAATAAGTGCGCGCGTTCATTAAAATCGCCTTGTCTCTCGCCTGCGGTTAAAGTTTTAAGGTGTCGTTCAATAAAAGTTTGTTCATCCAGAGGTAAAGCAATCGCTTTGATCTTGTAACCGAACTTTTTCAGATCTAAAACACCTTTTCGTGTCGCACGTTGCAGATTAGTGCCGTCATAAATGATTTTTTCCGGTTTTTCCCTTTCAACAATGGCTTCAATTCTAGCGTTTAACATTTTAGTGGCAACTTCATTCTTTATATCAAATATTTTTTTCTTATTTTCTGCAATATCAGGAGTAATTAACGCTTTTACTTGTTCATCAAATTCCGAAGAAGCCACAATTTCTTTTATTAACTTATCACGCTCAATCAAAAAATAACCCTGCTCAACATACTTTTTTGCCAAAGTGCTTTTACCCGAATATGGCAAACCAATTGTCATGATTATTTCTTTCATAATACCAATTTAACTTTTTGGAATTTAGAATTTGGTGCTTGGAATTTACGATCCATTATCTCGTAGCTAATATGGATCGTTTATACATATCCAGATTATCAAGAGCAATACCTGTCCCCTTCGCTACGCACAACATGGGATCGTCGGCAATGTAGACGGGAACACCGATGGCGCGAGACACGAGCTGATCAATGTGGCGAAGCATACTACTACCACCACTCATAATTATACCTTTATCAATCACATCAGCAGAAAGTTCCGGTGGAGTTTGATTCAACACTTCTTTCACAGCGGTAATGATTCCTTCCAAATCTTTTTGCAACGCTTCAGTCACATCGTTCGAACTGACAGAAATAGTTTTTGGTAATCCGGAAACCATATCCCGACCACGAACTTCTAAATAGGCTGGTTCTTCGGTATATAACGCACTGCCAATTTCAATTTTAATACTTTCCGCTGTTCTTTCCCCTATCGCTAAACCATATTTACGTCGAACATATTCAGAAATAGACGCGTCAAATCTGGTACCACCAATGCGAACTGACTTCGAAGCTACAATTCCTCCGAGGGAAATAACTGCCACTTCGCTGGTACCACCACCAATATCAATAATCATGTGACCGGAAGCTGTGCCGATCGGAATATTGGCGCCAATAGCCGCCGCAATTGGTTCTTTGATAATGTAAGCTGCGCGCGCGCCAGCCGCAATCGTCGCATCGATCACTGCGCGTCGTTCAGTGGACGTAATACCGGCGGGAACTGCCACCATGACTTCTGGACGGAAAATTTTAATACCGCCGACCGCTTTGTTAATAAAATACCGCAACATGGCTTCTGTAGCTTTGTAATCCGCAATCACCCCATCTTTCAACGGTCGTGATGCAATAATTGATTCCGGCGTGCGACCAATCATTTCCTTGGCTTCATCACCCACAGCTAAAATTTTCTTATCCAAAATCGAAACCGCCACGACTGACGGTTCGTTTATGACAATGCCTTTTTTGGGTAAATGGACCAACGTGTATGTTGTCCCCAAATCAATGCCGATTTTCTTGATGAACATAATTATTTATCCTCTTCCAATTGCCCCTCCTCTTTCAATCGAATTAATTGATCTGTTTTAAGCTTACTTTCTTGTTCAATGAAAAATTTATTCACTCCGGGAATCATTCCCAACCAACGACGGATTAAATCCAGGATTTCAACTACCTTAACTTTTACCGACTTCAATAACTTCCAAACTTCAGCCGAAGTTTCCTCACCAACTTTTTTAAATTCTGCTTGTTTATTAACTGGCATTTTGACGAAATAAGCATCCAAACCATCAGACAACACATCTTCAATCTTGGCGATAGGTTTGGGTTTAGTCTGTTGAGCTGTTGCATGTTGCTGAGCTTGTAAAACCGTGCCCATGTCTTCTTTATGAGCTTCAAAATCTTTCTTCTCAGCTTCAGTGGCTTCCAAAATTTCACGACCTTCTTCTTGGGACTCTTCCAAAGTCTCTTCTTCATCCAAGGTTTCTTCTTCCATTTCTTCAGGCGTAGCCTTCGTTTCTCTACCTTCCATAACCGCCGTTTTCCAAGGTTGAATAGGTTTCTGCACTGGTTCTTCTTTTTCAACTTCATCTAACGAATCATCAGAATCACTTTCATTTTCCTGATTTAAAGTTTCTGTCACCCCCAGCGACTTGTCCTCCGTAGCCTTGGCGAAGGAGGAATGCGGGGGCTCTTTATCCTCTTCCACCACTTCTGGTAATTTTTCTTTCGCCATTTCCTTATCAATTTCCTTCAATGCGGCCTTGATATCAGAATCATCATCTTCTTCCTCATCCAAAAGATCATCTTCTGTCTCATCTAAATCAGAAACCGGCTCGCTCATGGGAGCTGGCACTGAATCGATTTTTTTTATTTTTGGTTCCTCTTCAATTTTGGCCAAATTTGGCGTTTCAAACACCCCTTCTCCGACGGAAGTAGTATCGTCGTTTGCGGCGTTCGAAGTTGTCGCTTTTGTTTTTGTATCGTTAGTCGCCATGGTCGTATTTTTAAGTTTAAAGTCAATAATATTATAGCAATCATAATTGACAAAGTAAAGCTATAAAGTGAATAAATTTAGGCTAATTTTCATTTAAATTTACAGATTATTCTTGACCGATTTTACTCTATGTGCTATAAATACTTGGTAAAACAAAACGAGGTAGCTAGTGGATAACATCCTCTGGCTCGCAGTGATACACTTGATGCTCTGGGGATTTTCCCTAATTTTAACGCCAATCACAGATCTAATTCGCCGAGCTGGCTTCAAACAGATGGCTCATCACATGACCCACCTCCATCTCTTGCCACTCTTGGCTCTGACTTCCCTGTTTCAAACTTTATGGCGTGAAATACGTAACGCTATGCGATAGTCGCTGGACCGCCCCCACAATCACTCTCCCCCGCGTTCGTGCTTCAAGCACTCTGCTGCGCAATCCCTCCACAAAAAAGAGCTCGACGTCAACTGGCGTCGAGTTCTTCCTTTTTCTGGTAAATTGGCAATTAGTAAAGAGGTAAATTAGTACATTGAAATATTTCAAATAACTTCCTTGTACCATTTTACCAGTATACCAATTACTAATCACCATTCTTCAAACCTTTTAAAATCATTTTCAACTCATCAATCGACACCACCTGCACTAATTTCTGACGCCATTCGCTGGCATTGGGAAAACCACGGAAGTACCACAATAAAAATTTTCGTAATTCAACAATACCGTGATCGCCCTTGGTTTCATACAACAATTTCGCGTGCTCGAGCGCGACTTTTTTTATATCTTTTAATTCAAAGTCTGAATATTTTCCAGTATTTAAAGAATCTTTCACTTGATTGAATAACCACGGTTTACCATATAAACCACGTGCCAAGGCAATACCATCAACTCCGGTTAAATCTAACATTTTCTTGGCGTCTTCAGGAGTGTTAATGCCACCATTACCAATAACAATTCCGTTAAATCGTCTTTTTGCCTCAGCCATGATTTCATAGTTAACTGGACCGGAAAAACCTTCTTCGTAAGTTCTACCATGCAACATTAACGTGGTAACTGGCAGGTCTTTTATTTTATCAATAAAATCCAACACCGTAATGGTGTCTTTTTTTGAAGAATTAATTTTACCATCCTCTTTCTTGTTAATACCGGCTCGAGTTTTAACTGAGACTGGAAGTTTTGTTGATTCGCAAACAGCATGAACTAATTCATGCACTAAATTTAAATTTCTCAACAGCTCAACTCCACCGCCATGCGCGACCACTTTTCTAGCCGGGCAACCAAAGTTCAAATCAATGCCATCAAAGCCGGCAGCTTCAACATGCTTCACGGCTTTTTCAACTAAGTTCGGCCGCTTGCCAAACAACTGCAAAACCGTTGGCTTTTCCTTTTTCGTGCGCGCCAAACGAGCGAAAGTTTTTTCACTGTCGTAATATAAAGCATCGATGGACGTCATTTCAGAATAAACAACGTCTGCGCCGTACATTTTGCAAAGAGTTCGAAAAGCGGCGTCGGTGATACCGTCGAGTGGGGCTAAAGCGAGAATTGGTTTTTTGAGTTTTAACCAGAAATTGGGCATAAAAGATCACTATTTTTGTTACATCCCCATTTATGGGGGAGTGAAAGATTGAACGAAAAGGTTGAAATAAAAATATTACTTTTTCCTAGGATTAAGACTCTTACTCCCACCTGAAGGTGGATGTAAGGAATTACATTTAATTCAATTAAACTTGTTAAAATTATACCAAAACCACCAAATTTTCGCTACTTATTGACACGAAAGACACATTTATTCTCTAAAACTAGCTAATTTTCATAGACATGGTATTGACTTTTTCAAAAAAGTATGCTATAATTAATAGTCAAAGTGGACTTTAACAACCTGAGAAAAGAGGCATAAATTGGACGAATCCAAAGGCCGCAAACTGCTTCACTGGTTTAAAAACTGTCAAATTCAGGTCATCTCTGAATTTACCAGACAAAGTGGTCGAGTCAGACAAGGCCATTGGGTCGAAGCTGTCGGATCTACTGATGTCCGGGGTAATAACTATCGCAATGAAAGACACTGGAGTACCAGAACCGGCCACCTTGGAGGATTCGTCAAGTTCAATTTCTACCCGAACTGGCAGTGGACAAATCCGACTGAAGTATTTCCGACTGCCACCATCGTAGCCAATATAAAGGTCATTCAGTACCCTGATACTGGAGCCATCATTTTCCAAATTCGTGAGTTGGAACAACCATACCCAAAGCCGGAAGCTCTGATTACGATTACTCGATACGAACATCGGATCGAACACTGTGAAAAGATTGAGATCGTTCCCGGATTATATGTCCGGAAGTTCCCCCCCCTTGAAATTAACTACGAACAAAGCACTTTCAAGAAAACGTGTTTGTTCTGCGGAACAGTGAGAGATATTGATCTGAACCATAAGAACTTGAAAGATGATCAGCTGAAAGCAGAAGTAGAGGACTGTCCTCACTGCCCAGAGTTCAGAGCGAAGCAAAAATCGATAGCAGCAGCTGCATAGTCATATTTTCCTTATGGGATCTGGTGTATCGGCACTTTCCGTATACACCCCCATACGCCATGGGATAAAGCATACTTGGGCTGTTCCAAGGCATGCTGAGTCCTCTCCGCAACAGGCGGAGTTTTCAGGAAGGAGGCCATCATGGCCAAGGATCCCCGTGTTCTTCTCCTGTCGCGCAATGCCTGCCAGATCCGCGTCGAAAAGGGCGGTGGTGGCACCGGCACCTGGCTCGACCCCAAACAGGTGGCCCCCGACGTGCTCATCCCCGAGCGCTTCCACGTGGGGCGTCAGGGCACGAGGCGGGTACAGATGTACTCGGTGAAAAATGGCGCGTTCATGGGGAAAGAAGTCTTCAACTGCTACTACTACCCCAACCCGAACCAGCCCAGCAAGTTCGTCGGCGGCTACTACATCATGGCGGACGTCTTCGTCTTCGAGAAGACGATGACGCGAACCCTGCTCGACGAGCAGGGCGAGCCGGTCGTGGACCTCGACACGGGCGAGCCGTGCGTCGAGGACCACACCTTCCGCTACGTCGACATCGTCGAGTGCGAGAGCAACTCGATCCCGGCGCAGCACTTCGTGCGCTTCAGCGACGAGAAGCTGAGCGCCGAGGCCTTCGAGATCGGCCAGGGCTTCTGGATCAACATCGACCAGCCCGAGCCCCTCAACCTCGAGACCGACATGTTCGAGTACACCTGCACCTGCGGCAAGAGCTTCGATCTCAAGAAGCCCTGGCGCAAGGAAGGCGTGCCGCTGTGCGAAGACTGCCGGCCGACCGACACCAAGCCCGGCTACGCGCCCTCGTCCAAGAAGGCGGCGCCCGAGCCCACGAAGGACGAGCTCGACGCCATCAACGCGGCGCTCGGTGGCAGCAAGACCAAGCGCGTGACGCTGGCCGACGTCAAGGGCGGCGAGGTCTTCAAGGATCTCGCGGACAAGCTCGCGACCTTCTAGCTCACCTGTTCCTTCGTTCTTTTGATCAACTACAATGAAAGGGGCCCCCATATCGCTGGGGGCTTTTCTATTACTACGAATAACAAATCGGCTACGAATCTACGAATATTATAAAAACAAAAACCGATTGCGAACAATCGGATTCAGTATATTGTCGTGATGAATGATCATTGATCAATGTTCCATGTCTCTAAATTTTATAAACATAAATAGGCAACTGATTTTCAAGTTTGGAAGATTCAAGTAGTTTGTCTTTCAACCATTCGATTGGGAAAGTATAACTAATTACATATTGGCCGGGTTGGAATTTTTCGAGCATGGCTGATTCGTATTTTTCAAAACTCTTTGGGAGCCAGAACATAAATAAAGCGTCATAACCACTCCAATCGTATTTAAAACAATTACCGAATTTGATTTGAATATTTTTTTTTGTAATCAAGCGAATCTTGGCTAAGAAAAAAAACAACGGTGAAATTTCAATGCCGCAGAATTTTCCAGTTGGAAACTGGTTGTTTAAATAATTTAATATACCGCCTAAACCACAACCTAAATCAAGCACTGATTTAATTTGATATTTTTCAATCAATTGTTTTACCCTTTCCAAATCACGGCCATGACTGGGGACATAAGGAGCGGTCATTTTAGTGGCTTTGATTAAAAATAAAACGCAGAAGGACATGATTAAGATTAGAAAGAATAAATCCATAGATTTTTTGAATGAAAGATAAGAGAGAAGAGGGTGACGAGGGAGATGAGAGATGGAAAATAATTTCTATTTCACCACGCCTTCTTTCTAATCCGCCTCTGGCGGAAGGCGGGGAGGAGAGCTTGGTTCCCTCCGTAAACGGAGGGTGAACATCAAAAATATATAGAGATTGCCGCGTCGTCTCGATATTCATCGCGACTCCTCGCAAAAAAGAATACTCTTCTGCGAGTCACACGAAGTGGGACGTGGCAGTCTCTTTAAAATTATTCATCAAAAGACTCAAGCATTTCTTTTTGTTTGCGGGATAATTTCTTTGGGATGGTAACAACGACGTTCACATATAAATCACCACGATTACCATTATCCATCGACGGCACACCGCGACCGCGGATGCGAAGTTTGGTATTAGGTTGAGTACCAGGTTGAATCTCCAAATCCACCTTACCATCGAGAGTTTCAAACTCCACCGTCTTTCCCAATATTGCTGAGGTAAAAGGAATCTCAATATCGGTAAATAAATCTTGTGCTTCACGATCAAATCTTTTATCTGGTTTAACTCGAATACTAATCATCAAATCCCCTGGTCGACCACCTGCCATACCAGCATTCCCCTGCTCTCGCAAACGCAAAGTCATACCATCATCCACACCAGCTGGAATTTTGACAGATAAATTTTTATTTTCTCGCTGTAAACCTTTGCCACCGCAAGCAGTACATTTCTTCTTCGAAGTTTTTCCCTCACCATTACAACCAGGACAAATAGCCGCAGTTTGAATATTACCAATAAATGTTCTTTGAACTTGAATAATTTGACCTGAACCTCCGCATGTTTGGCAAGTTTCAATTGGAGTGCCGGGTTCAGCTTGATTACCGTGACAATGAGAACAAACCGTAGTTCGAGGTAAATTCAATTCTCGCTCCAAACCAAAGACTGCATCGCGAAAATCAATAGTTAACTCTACATGAATATCCTCACCATGACGAACGCGAGAACCGCGTTGGGAGCGACCACCCCGACCGCCGGAAGCAAAACCGAAAATATCGCCAAACATATCACCCATGTCGCCAAAGTCGAAATTGATATTTTGAGAGCCACCGCCTTGGCGTGCCGCACGCATGAAGTCTTCCCATCCCATACCTTGACCAAAACCGCCTTGTTGATCAAAGGAAGAACCAAATTGATCGTATTTCGATCGCTTATCCGGGTTACTCAAAACCTGATAAGCTTCATTTATCTCTTTGAACTTCGCTTCATCGCCACCTTGTTTATCTGGATGATGTTGGTGAGCCAACTTGCGAAAAGCGGTTTTTATTTCATCAGGAGAAGCGTTTTTTTCGACTCCTAATGTTTTGTAGTAATCTTTGGACATATGGGCTACGGATGCTACAGATATAAATATTTAATAATACTGAGCTACAGATGCTACAGATGGAAATGTTTATCTATTGCTTTCTTGATTTCTTGTTTTTTTGTTTTATTTCCTAAAATAGTTGTAAGCAGACAGATCTAAATCATCTTCATCGGGCTTTTCCATGGGATCAATTTTAACATTTTGCGAGTCATTTATCAATGCGGAAAAGTTGTGACATTTAATAGTTTGAATATTTTTTTGTCGGGCGTAATAGAGAATATCTTTATCATCGGTAACTAATGAATAGCTGTTGGGATTTTGGCACGCATCAATTTCAAACTTTATTTCATCATCCGCATTACCGGCAAAGCGAACTTCTAGCAGTGGTGTGCTTAAATCTTCTGGGGAAAAACCATCAAAAATGATTAACCCGCTTTTATGACTACGGCGTAAATAGTTATCCACAGCCCAAATCAAGTCTTCGCGTTTTTCGAAGTCGGATTGGTAGAGCAAGTTGTATCCATCAATAATTATCACACTATATTTTATTAACCCACCACAACTAACAAAGATCCCCGCCTGCGCAGGGGATGACGGTGTGGTGAGTTTTTGCTTTTTTGTTTTATTGTCAGCCGGAGGCTGATCCGCCTCTGGCGGGTTTTATTGTTTTGTTGTTTTCTTTTTCTGAATCAACATACAATACTCAATATTCCCGCCCTTTTCACCGCGGATGGGAGATTCGATTATTTTTTCTACTTTAACGGGCAATTCTTTTAATACTCGCTCCACAATCTGAGGTAATAATTCTTCATTCACTTTTCCTTTGAATAATTCTGCGCGTTCTGCTTCGTAGTGGGGTTTCAACAATGAGATAATCACTCCCCCGTCTTTGACTAAACTTAAAGCTTTAGGTATCACCAATCTTTGTCGTGTCCAACCGATATCGATCACGGCTACGTCAACTAATTCTGGTAAGTCAACTTCCAGGGCGTTTGTTCTTTCCATGACAACCACGCGTTCATTGTTACGAAGCTTCCAATCAACCGTGCCATAACCTTTTTCCACAGAATAAACTTTCTTCGCGCCATGTTGTAATAAGCAATCAGTAAAGCCACCGGTGGAAGCACCAAGGTCAACGCAAACTTTACCTTCAACGTTGATATTGAATTCTTGCAAAGCTTTTTCTAATTTTTCCCCGGCGCGGGAAGCGTATGTGGGCATATTGATAAGAGTATAAAGAGAATAAAGAGTAAATGAGAATAAAGAGATTTAAAACTCATATTTACTCACAGGCGACGCTCGAAGTGAACGCCGCCTGTTGGTAATTTTCCCTGCCATGCTTCGTCAGGCTCAGCACGACAGGGGGTACTATTTGCTTTATTGCTTTTTTGATTTCTTGCTTTCTTGCCTTACTTCTTCTCAGTAAACTCAGCATCCTGAACATTATCATCCTTTTTATCATCCTTTGGTGGTTGTTCTGGGTTTGGGTTCTGGTTAACTTCAGGATTTGGGTTTTGACCTGGTTGTGGCTGTTGTTGTTGATATAAAGCAGCACCCACTTTTTGAACCACTTGAGATAATTCTTCAGTAACTTTCTTCATTCCTTCTAAGTCATCTGTATCCTTCAATTTCTTCAACGCTTCTACTTTTTCTTCCACTGGTTTACAATCTTCTTCTTTAATCTTTTCTTTATTCTCACGTAAAACTTTTTCTGATGTGTAAATTAAAGTGTCAGCAATATTTCGCGCTTCAGCGAGCTCACGTTTTTTCTTGTCGTCAACAGCATGCGCTTGCGCATCTTGTTTCATTTTTTCAATTTCTTCTTTATTCAAACCGGAAGATGAAGTAATGGTAATGCGTTGTTCTTTGTTGGTCGCTTTATCCACCGCTTTCACATTCAAAATACCATTGGCATCAATATCAAAACTAACTTCCACTTGCGGAATACCGCGAGGAGCTGGTGGGATACCATCGAGGATAAAAGTTCCCAATGTCTTATTATCACTAGCCATTTCGCGTTCACCCTGCAATACGTGAATTTCAACTTGGGTTTGATTGTCAGCCGCGGTGGAGAAAATTTGTGATTTGGCAGTTGGAATCGTGGTATTTCTTTCAATTAACTTGGTCATCACACCACCCAAAGTTTCAATACCAAAGGATAATGGTGTTACATCTAACAATAAAACATCTTTCACATCACCTTGCAACACACCAGCCTGAACAGCGGCACCCAAAGCCACCACTTCATCTGGGTTAACGCTAATGTTTGGTTTTTTGCCAAAAAATTCTTCCACTTTTTTCAAAACCAACGGCATACGAGTCATACCACCGACCATGACCACTTCTTCGATTTCACTCAAAGAATATTTGGAATCAGCAATGGCTTTGCGGCAAGGATCAAAAGTGGCGTCGACTAAATCTAAAACCAATTCTTCCAATTTCGCTCGAGTTAAAGTTTTCACTAAATGCACTGGATTACCACTACCATCTTGAGCAATAAACGGTTGATTAATTTCCGATTCATTAGCAGTACTTAATTCAATTTTGGCTTTTTCACCAGCATCTTTAATTCTTTGCAAAGCAATAGGATCCTTGGACAAATCAATACCAGTTTCTGCTTTGAATTCATTTAAAATCCAGTTAATAATGCGTTGATCAAAATCATCACCACCTAAGTGAGTATCGCCGTTCGTTGACTTCACTTCAACAGTGTCTTCCGCGACTTCTAAGATTGAAATATCAAAAGTACCGCCACCCAAATCATAGATAGCAATCTTTTGACCTTTTTTCTTTTCAAAACCATAAGCCAAAGCGGCCGCGGTTGGTTCGTTAATGATACGTAATACTTTTAACCCGGCGATTTCACCCGCGTCTTTAGTTGCTTGTCTTTGCGAATCATCGAAATAGGCTGGGACGGTAATAATAGCTTCATCAATTTTTTCACCTAACTTGTCCTCAGCATCAGACTTCAACTTTTGCAAAATCATAGCGGAAACTTCTTGCGGAGAATATTCTTTGCCGCTCATATCGACTTTGACGCCAACACCGGCTTGTGAAATTTTGTATGGCAAAACTTTTGCATCGCGAGTGACCTCAGCATCATCAAAATGCCGACCAATCAAACGTTTTATCGAAGCAATAGTATTTTGCGGATTGGTAACAGCTTGTCGCTTGGCCAATTGACCGACTAAGCGTTCACCTGTTTTGGAAATCGCCACGACAGACGGCGTAGTACGCGCGCCTTCTTTATTTTCTAACACTTTTGGTTTACCGCCTTCCATGATAGCCATGCAGGAATTGGTGGTACCCAAATCAATACCTAAAATTTTTCCCATACTGATATTTTCGTTTAATTAATAAAATTAGATTATAGATTAGAGATTATAGTTTTGAAGATTATTAATAAGCTAGAATCAACTTTCAAACGTAACCAACTGACTACCTTTGATTTTATTTCCATTTAAATACACATTAATCGCGGAAATGAACCAAAATACTTTTTGATAAATAACTTGGACATTTTCTGAATTGGCAGTTTTGAATGTTTTGCCCATTTTGATTTCATCCATGGTGCCAAATTCACCTAACAAAGCTTGATCCTGAAAAACTTGCACTGGACCAGACTTGAACATAATACCGCCGTCCCATTCTACGGTAACAGAACGACCGGTGGCTTTGTCTACGAAGTTGAAGACTGTTTTCATATTTGTGCATTACGAATTTTCGAATCCTTTACGAATGTGTTCGAATTATTGTTAATCGGGTTTTGATGATAATTCGTAAAAATTCGCAATAAATTCGTATATTCGAATTGATCTATTACTTTTTTAATTTAACAACATTGGTTCTTTCTTTTTTCAAATCTGACAGCAAGGTAACGAGAGCTAAGATCCAATACCTATTAGATTCATGAAATTCGTGAGTCAACATATTGTTAAGATACTCAGTTTCTGTTGGTGCTAATAATCCAGATGAGCGCATTTCATTAATTACCGAACTTAACTGAGTCTTCAAATACGTGCTTTCACCAGTTTTAAGCTCACCCAACAATCGAACTATTTCAACTTTGATTTGATCGGCATTCCAATCTTTTTCTTCAATCATTTCATTGGCAGTTTTAATATACTGAGTAAAACGAGTACCCAATTGATCACCATTTTCCGGTAATTCAAACGGGTTACTCTCAGATGATGACCGTTTACCTACAAACACATCAAATAATCCCATACATTTAATTCTTGTCCTCCGAAGTTTCAACGAAGGAGGATTAATATTTACTTAGCCGAGTCTCCAAGAGATCAGAGACTCGATAATTAAACATTATTTTTTCTTCTTTTTAATATTGACTTTAAGTTTTTTGACATTCTCCTGTTTCAATTTCGGAATAGTCACAGTCAAAACGCCTTC
The DNA here is from genome assembly GCA_964592195.1 of uncultured Gammaproteobacteria bacterium. GTDB lineage: Bacteria > Patescibacteriota > Patescibacteriia > UBA11705 > UBA11705 > CAZQEI01. Next base: position 49,315 of record CAZQEI010000003.1, read on the forward strand.
AGCAAAGTCAGCTACCGCATTTTGCCCTTGCACGTGAGCAGGTAATGCTACAGAACGATAGAAACTGCCAGTATGGATTTCTTTGCGGTAATAATTTTTCTCATCCACTTCTGACTTGTGTTCTGACTTGCCTTGAATAGTGAGAACGTCGTTTTCCACACTCACTTCGACTTTATCCGGATCAATGCCCGGTAACTGGGCCTCGACCACGAGATTGTCGCCTTTTTCATAAACATCGAGCGCCGGGGCAAAAGCAGATGGCGTCCCACGGCGGAAATCCTCAAAGAAGCGATCCATATCGCCAAACGGTTCGAGGAAAGGCGTCCATTTGATGATAGACATAGAGTTGTTTAATTATTTATTAGCTGATCAAATTCCAAATCTCAAATTACAAATTCCAAAGTTGGTATAAATTTGGTTAAAGAGAATAAAGAGAGACAGGAGAAACGGGCCTGCCTGCCGGCAGGCAGGGGTGACGAGAGTGACTGGTGAAGGAATCGGAATTTATTTAATTTGCTTTCATTAGAGATTGCCACGTCCCGATAAATCGGGACTCGTCCCAAAGGGATCCCTTCGGGACAAAAGAGGTAAGCAAATATTTTATCCGTAATATCCGTCGTGTCATTCGACACGACTGGCATGTCGGATGACATGCCGTAAAATCGGTAAAAATCAGTATATCGGTAATCACTATTTACCAACTACCACTTTCGCCACTTGAATAACTTTACCATTTAATTTATAACCAGACTTAGTTTCTTTAACAATGACATCACCATCTTTATCCTGATGTTCGACTGCTTCGTGAATCTCGGGATTAAACTTTTCACCCACAGTTTTTATTTCTTCTACGCCGTTGTTAACTAGGAAATCACCCATCATCTTTTTAATATGTCCGAAACCCACCACCCACGCATTACTCTTCTGCTCTTCTGGAATACTATTTAACGCTGATTTAAAATAATCAAATACTGGTAATAACTCAATCAACAAATTTCCATTGGCGTATTTAACAAAATCTTCTCGATCGCGAGCAGATTCTTTTTTCAAATTTTCATAATCAGCCATGGCGCGTTTCCAGCCGGCTAGATATTCTCCAGCTTTAGTTTGTAAATCGTTGATTTGGTTATCTGCGTTATCGTTGCTTTGAGTACTGTTTTGTTGTTGTTTTGACTTCTTCATAAATTACGAATTTTCGAATTTGTTTCGAATGTGTACGAATTATTGTTTTTATAATGTTGCGAGTATTTATTTGATCAATGGTCAATGATCATTGTTCAATGTGGAAAAAAAATGAATTAAATTAAAATTCAATTGATAATCCATGCGGGATGGACCGAGGATGAATAAGCGGGCATCAGCGGCGGCTGGGATTTTACTACCGACCACGGAACATTGGCCACCGAAGGGGCAATTCTCACCGATCAACACATGCGGTTCATTCGTAGATTCAAATACTTCATTAATCACTCCCTCAAAATGATCCAACACGCGGGACAAATCAATCACCGCATTTTTATCGGCAAACTCAGGTTGAGAAAATAACATTGATAATCCGGTGTAATAAATATCATTTTCAGAAAATGCCAAAATGACTGCTTCATTGACTAACTCGGAAATTTTCTTGGCTAGTTGCTTTTGATTTTCTCGTGAAATATTCTCAGATACTAAATCATCAAAAACGTCTTTGATTTTAGCACTTAATTTTTCTACCTTTAAAAAGTTATCCACATAGTATTGATAGCCTTTAGCAGTTGGAATTCTCCCTGCGGAAGTATGTGGAGAAACTAAAAAACCCAACTTTTCAAGTTCAATCATCTCATTGCGCATGGTGGCTGAGCTGATGGGCTCTGGCCATTTGGACGCCAAAAATTGAGACGCGACCGGTTGGGCGGTTTTGATATATTCTTCAATAATAACCTGTAATAATTGTGATAAACGTTCTCGCATAGTTAGCACTCAGTTTAATAGACTGCTAACTACATTATATAGGAATAAATGAGGGTGTCAATAGTCAATGAACATTGATCATTGATCACGGGATAAGCACTAAATCTTAAATTCTAAAGTAGGAAATATTCTTTTAAATAATAACTTCCATCCCTTTTTCTCATTATACTCTTTTACTCTTTATTCTCACATTTCCATTACCAAACGACCCCATTACCCTTCGGTATTTTATCACTAATTGGTAATTCAGTAGTTAAATCAGACAAAGCATGTGTCACTCTCTTGCCGGTCAAGGCGTCGGTGCCGGAAATGGTAATGTTTTCTAATAAATTAACCACATCTCCACGTTGGTCAGCAGATGGCGTTAACCCTAGTTCAAAAGCTAAACTTATATTAGCCGGGTTAACTTTCACTTTACTTAATGCCCACGACACAGTTTTTGTCGCCGCGTCGTAGTTTATATTTTTTCCAATGGTAACGCTAGTTTGATTGGTCCATACCACATTCGCCGCTAAATTCGCGCTTAAACGTACATCATTCATATCCCGCACATCATTGGTGACCTGCATAAAGATCCAATATTTTGTAGTTTGACCAACTTGCGGAGGAATTGGACCGCGACCAAGTTGATCGCCCTCGGGTGAATAGTAACGAACGCTGGATTTTAACCCTAAATTATTTTCCAAAACAGCCAGTGCCGGTGCCGCGGTCAAGCTTAAAGCATTTTTATTTATTTCAAAATTTATTTTTGGCGTAATACTAATCTGATTGTCAGCGCTAGAAAAACTGGAATTAGTTTTCAAAGCTAAAGTTATTTCTCGTTTTTCACCTGGAGTCAACAGATCAAACCAAGGGAAATCTAAATTGTTGAAAATAATATTCCCGTCTTTAATTACTGGTTGACGAGATGAGGCTGTTAACCATTGACCAACATTGTTATCCTCGGGTAATAATAAAGAAATATTTTCAATATTATTTGATCCTGTATTTTCAAATTTTAAATTTAAAGTTAAATTCTGTCCTGGTTGAATAGATGATTCAGTTAACGCCGCGGTAAACTTCAATCCCGGATTATAAATCACCAACGTTTTTTCTTCTTGCCATTGCAAATAATATTCACCATTATACTTCACATAAAAACTTAACTTTAATGGCACGGTCAAATCTGAGCCAGTCACTTGCCAAGTAGAATCAATCGTGACTTTTTCTTCCGGCGTAACTCCATATTTTCGCCAGACACCGTCCAGGTAACTTTCACCACCATCAATCACTTTTAAATTATTAGCCGGGAAAACTTGCCAATACACTTCATCAAAATTTTCCGCCACGTTGATCAAACCAAATTGCATCGCGAAATTTTCTCCGGCAATCGCTTGAGTTGGCGCTAACCAAGAAGTTTTAAATTCGCTGCCGGCGAAAGAATATTCAAACTGTTTATTGGTATTAAACTTTCCCCATAAACGCGCGCCGTATTTATTGGTTTTGTAATAGCTAAAGGTGGTGTAAATAGACTGCTTCTCGTTAACATTGCCCAGGACTCTCCCAGTAATCGTCAATTTACCATTCGCCCCCGGAGCCAAATCACCAAGGAACAAAATATTTTTCTCTCGATCATAATCAGTGCGAGACACATCTTGGAAATTAAAATTCTTTGGAAGTTTCACGGCCAAGGACGCTAATTGCAAATCAAAAGGATTATCATTGGTATATTCAATTACAAAACTGGTTAAACCGGCGCTTTTAATTTCTTGTGATTGAGAATAAACATTCACATTTAGTTTATCCACAAAATAATGACTACCACCAATCCAGTAGAAAATATTGGCAACAATAGCTAATAAAATTGTTATCGCAATCAAACCATCAATGAATAGATGTTTTATATTAAAACGATAACGAACGTTCCACCTTTGTCTCCACCATTTTCCCGGGGCGGTAAAAACATTGATATTTTTTATTTCAATTTTGTCATCCTTGCCCTCGCGTTGCAGTTCATCGCGAATATCTTTGAAGTCGTCGGGGCGGATTTCGAGTAAATTGTTTACCATATTTTATAATTTATTTCGCTACTACGAATGACAAAGTGGCTACGAATCAACGAATCTTAAAAGCATAGAAAGCAGAGTAACAATAACAATGTTTTTGAAGTATAGATATTCGTAGATACCTGCCTGCGCAGGCAGGCGTAGCAGATACGTTATTGGTAGCAAAGACCTATCATTTACCTTACAAAAGAAAAAGCATTGTTGGTCGTGGCAATAATTTCCAACTTATCATTTCCGTCAATATCGGCGACAGCCACAGCTACGCCGTCGGTATTATTTTTATCAAAAGCAAAGAATTGTCCGAGTTTTAATTCACCTTTAATATCAAAAATCTTCACATGAGGTGCACCGCCTTTACCTGGACCGGTAATTATTTCCGCTTTGCCGTCATTATCCAAATCACCCACTGCCACGTTCACCCCACCGCGGAATTTTTTGTCATAAGCAAAGAACCCCGGATTGACTAACTTGCCATTCACGCTGAAAATTCTCACATGCGGACCGCCTCCAACTCCAGCACCAGTTGCAATTTCAAAGTTGCCATCACCATTCACATCACCCACAGCCACATTCACACCACCACGATATTCTTTAGCATAAGCGAAAAAGCCGGGATTGATCAACTTTCCACTTGAATTAAAAATTCTCACTTGCGGACCACCGCCGTCTTTCGTTCCCGTAATTATTTCTTTTTTACCATCTTTATCTAAATCAGCCACGACAAAGTTTATTCCCTGGTTAAAAGTCTCACCGTAAGGATAAAATGATGCTTGCAAATTATAGTTGGAATTGTAAATTTTAATTTGATTTGAGTTAGCCACAATAATATTACGATCGCCATCATTATCAATATCTGTTTGCGAAACCATGACACCGCCAAGGAACTGATTCAAGTAAGCGAAAAATCCGGATTGCACAGATTGACCATACAAATCGAAAACCCGAGCAAAGGAACCATTGGAATAAGTGGCATTATTAATCTCAGAAGTATTTTTTAATAAGATCAAACCATCCTCACCTTTCAAGGTTACTTGATTCACAAATGATCCATCGTTGATCACAGTATCTTGTTTTCCCTTTAACTTGGAATATTCAGCTCGTAAATCAATGGTATATTCTTTCTTTGTTGAGTTAACTAACACTACACCCTTCTCAAAATCTCTTCGCCACACTCCGTCAGTTAACTTTTGACTATTAGTTAAAATATTCAAAGGCTCTCCGATAGGTTTTCCCAAATACACATCATATTCATCATACCACCACATCTCCGTATGTGTCTGATCACCGTTATCAAAACTGTAAAAACCATCACTAAGCAAGGCGCTGGCTAAGCCATAACGCATTTTTTGATAATCGCTTCGCTTCTGAGTATTGTTAACATTACTATTTAAAATACCAATAGTCGGTGAATAACCGTCTTTCACGATCGTGCGGTAACGATTCATGGTGTAGGCCCAACCTTGATACGGGAAATGCTCGTAAAGTGACCCATTAATATATTTATAATAACCTTCTCCCCCATTACCCACAATAGTCACATCCGATCCAAACAACTGACGAGAATTACTTAACAAAGTACTCATCCCCGCTCTCCAAGCCGCTGTCTGCTCTACTTTGGTTTCTGCTTTGCCGTCCCGATTCAAATCAATATTAAAACTTTCGAGGAAATCAATGCCCATCCAGACATTATCATAAAAAACTCCATCCCAAAGTCCGGTGCTTAATATTTCATTTTTTACAAACCACGGAATGTAATCATAATATTTCTTACCATCAACAGTAGGACAATTATCTGTAACATTTAAAATCGGATTACCCGGCCACCAGTAAACCTTATTACCATCTTTATCTCGCAACCACCATTCGTTCGGTATGCCATCAATAAATTTCTTGCGCAAAGTTCCCGGTAAATTCGAAGAATCACCGCGCACTTCTTGACTGGCCAAATAAGCTAACAATTTAATTTTGGGATTATATTTTTTTAACAAGCGTAAACTATTCGGCGAATAATGCTGCACTTCCATGTCAATCAACAAAACATCCCACTGTGCCAAGGTTTTCGCCTCAGCCTCGGTAATATCCCAACGAAAAAAAATGTTGGCCAACTTCGGAGAGTCAACATTGAGAGCCGCGCTTCGAGCGGGCAAATCACTGACAGCTAAACAACCGGAAACTAACATCACAATTAAAATAATTTTGGTGAATATTTTTTTCATGTTTAACCACTAGGCATCTCACGATTAATAGTTTCCAAATAAATATCTTGCAAACGTTCTACATAATGCTCATTCATTTTTTCGATCTTTTCTCGGGCTTGTTTTCCGACTGATTCGATTTGATTCACATCATACCAAACATCTTTAATGGTTTGTCTTAAATCTAAATAATTACCCGCTTCAAACACCCATCCAGTTTGTCTGGGCGTCACCAACTCTGGCACACCGCCCAAGTCGCTGGCAATCACTGGTTTACCCCACGCCATAGCTTGTGTCACCACATACGGACTATTCTCTCCCAATTCAGACGGGAAAACTACTAAACGGCTGTGACGTACATAATCAGCAATCTCGCTTTGATTTTTGTAACCAAGGAATTCCACATTGCGAATACGATTCTTTTCCACTAACTGTTTTAATTTTAATAAATCTTCCCCTTCGCCAATGATTTGCACAGGAATATCTTCCAACTCTTCAACCGCTTTCAACAAGGTTTCAATTCCCTTGCCATACACCAACCGTGATACGCAAACTAATTTTTCTCCCGGAATAAACTGCGGACTATATTTATCAATAGCTAACGGATTATTCAAATAGGAAATATTTTTCACGCCATGTTGCTCCATGGTTTTCAGCATAAATTGGCTGGGCGCCAGAAACCAATCAATTTTTTCTTGATATAAATTAAAAACTTTAATTAGCCAATGTTCAATATCTGCCCACAAACTAATCAAATAGGAATTTTGCACTTGTTTTTCTTTTAAGGTTTGCCAAGCATCAGCCGGTTGACAGACACCGCGATAGCAACGCAAATTGTAAGCTGGAGAAATCATTTGAAAATCATGCAAAGTTTGCACCACCGGCACTTTATGTTTTTTCAAGACAGTTAAAATTGACGGCGTTAAATGATGCAAAAAATTATGCAAATGAGCAATCTCTGGCTTTTCCGCGATGATTATTTTTTCTAATTGCTCGGCCGCGGGTTTGGAATAAAATGATCGACAAGCTTTTTTCAATTCTTTCCACCAACCTTCACGCATAGAAAAATCAATTTCCGGCGCAAAGTAACCAGCAAAGGGCGATTCTAAGTTCCTCGAATTCGCCATGCTAAAAACTATCACCTCGTGCCCGGCCGATTCCAACAAGCGTTTAGTGTCATACATGGCTATTTCCGCGCCACCGCGTTCGTAGTAGAATTTGTTGATTAGGAGAATTTTCATATTTTTTTATTTCGTAATTCGTAAAGCTTAACACGTTATTCGTTAAACGTGAAACGAGATACGTGAAGCGTTAATCGTAATTCGTAATTCGTTATACGTAATTCGTGAAGCGATAAATACCTACCCGATTAAGGCCTATATTCTTGATTCTTAATTCTTAATTCTTAATTCTTGATTCTTAATTCTTCTCCCTCACCCCCTCATACCTATTTAACCAACCACTGATACAAATTCTCATATTCTTTGATCAGTAAATTGATATCAAATTTTTCATGCACCCGGGATTGTAATTTCACTGCCATTTTCTGAGCTTCGTCGCGATGGGTAAAAATCCAATTCATAATATTCACCAAACTTTCAAGGTCATTCGGCTCAAACATTCTACCGTTAACGCCATCGGTAATAATTTCCGGCACACCACCGACTCGAGAAGCAACAACAAACTTCCCCAAGGCAGCGGCTTCAATCACTGACAATCCCATGCCTTCACTGCGACTAGCAAGAACAAAGACATCAGACTTTTCCAAGTATTCTCGAATATCGGGAATAAAACCGGTGAATAAAATCTTTTCTTCCATTTTCTGTTGCGTGACCATCTCTTGCAACTTCGAACGTTCCGATCCATCACCGACTAAATACAATTGCCAATCATCACGTTTCAAATACTTACAAGCGCGAACTAACGTTCTATGATTTTTCAATGGTACCAAGCGACCGACAGAACAGAAAGTCACTTTATCATGACGTAAAATTGGTGGCGCTTCCTTACTGAATTTCGACATATCAATACCATTGTAGATTACGGTAATTTTTTCCCCCGGATACTTATTGAACTTCACCAAAAAATCACGGCTGGCATTCGAAATCGCCACGATACGGGAATAAAATTTTCGCACTTGACCCAACAATATTTTTTTAATAAACGGATCCGGTAAAACATCATGTTTAGTTCCAATAATAACCGGCACTTTTGCCAACTTAGCGGCCCAGCCACCCCAGAACTCGCCACCGAATAAATGCAAGTGAACAATATCGGGTTTTTCCTGTTTAAAAAATTGTTTCAAGCGACGAACCACAGTCCAATCACCTTTGAAATGTTTGGAAATAACGGTCACTTTAATCTCCGCCACGTTAAAATCACGCACCAGCTTGCCACCGCGACCGATGGTGACCACTTGAAAATCAAATTTGGATTTATCAATCTTGCGACCCAAATCCAAAAGCAACCGCTCAGCACCGCCGTAGTTTAATTCACTGATAACATGAATAATTTTTATTTTTTTGGACATAAAATTCAATCGTAATAATGTTCAGTTTGACTAAAGGCAAAAGCATTAACTATAAGATGAAAATCATCTGAATTAACTGTCGCAATTGTTATATGCCTATGATTACCGTTTTGTGAACCAAGTAATGTTGCTAATTCCGACTCACTTTTAGTTTGCCCGGGAAGCCCGATCAAAGACCGAGAACAGACGCCATTAAGATAGATTGGTTGATAATCATTATTCATGTATGTTAACAAAAAATCATAATACATTTCCACGAAGGTCGGACAAAATTTCTGAAAAGGAACCAACTTCATAAGTTCATCTAAAGGAACTTCCTCATCTTTCCGTTTCCAGATATTAAATTTACGACAACATTGAGCCAATTGAAGTTCAGGTATGTCTTTAAGACCGACAGATTCTATATATTCAATATAATCATAGAATGCCTTTAATGTCACATCCGAATCATCTTCTTCTTTGATAGATGAATTGTCAGGTCGTATCAATGCCCACCTTGAAGAAAATACTTCTGATGAAAACACCGGATCAAGTAGATCTATTGAATTCGCATTATGTTGTTCTAATTCAAACGAACCTGATATCATATTTAAACGATTATCAACTATTCTTTTCAACAGACCGGCATTCATTTTGTGTGCGTGTTTTTCCGGCGTCCAACGAAGCACTAACAAATGCCCCAAGTCTTTGGCTTTTTTCAATTCTGAATCAGAAAAAGGAATTGGTGGAATTTCATGCTCGGGAATTTCAAATCCAAACGCTTTTGTGACCGACTCAGGTCCAAAGAAACTCTCTTTTCCCATTATTTCAAGAGCTCTATCCATTTGGACTTCAACATTGCTTAATGTTTTTTCTTTTAATGGAGATAATCGTTCCAACTGTCCCAGTATTTCTTTCACTTGTTCTGGTGACGGCGGGTTGCCTTTATTACTCTTAACAATATCATGCAGACGACTCGAAACTTCCGCGTAGGTATGAGCTACGGGTGAATCAGTTGATAAAGTTAAGTTTTGTATATTTTCCGGCATAAATATTTTAATATCTATTGACCACCAATTTTATATTATGGCTATCACATGTCAACATATCTGTTTTCTCAAAAACAGAAAGAATCTTTTCATAATGTCCCAAAGTTCTATTTTCACGAAGATATAGACAAGCGGCTTTTTGAGTACCTGATGGACCCTCTCTCCTACTTGTTCTGGTTAATATAGTTCCCAATTTCATTTTATCTCCCAGCAGTACCGCGTCATAAACCACCTCATTCAAAGTGGGTAAAAAATCTTGAATAACAGGCACATTCAAAAAATTTGATTGCCATAAAAATCCCGGGGTCTTAAAATACTCTTTCGTATCTTCAAAAGACGCCTTAACCTCTCTGGCGGGTACATACTTTGAGAACTGATCTCGAAACCAATCCATTAAATCAGGATAATTCGTTTTGTCTACAGTATCAATATATTGTCCATAGGGGCCACAAAGTGCCCAACCAAGACGAACAGCCTCATTTACTCCACTAGAACGGACATAATCTACCATATCATTAATATTTGCGCCGGTGCCTACTTTGAATCTACTAATCCAGACCAAACACAATTTATTTATATCTAACCATTTACGATCTGGTGTAATGTCCCAACGTAAAATTAAACTGAGTCCTTGTTTTTTGGCCTTCATTAATTCCTTCTCTGAAAAATTTATAGTCGGTATCTGATCCACAGGCACATCAAAACCAAAAACTTTTCTAATAGCTTCAGTTCCATAAAAGTTTTCTTCTCCCATAATATCTCGAGCATCATCCATCTCCACAGCACCTACAAATGGCGCTTCATCATCGAAACTATCCAACCCTTCCAATTGTTTTAACATAAACTTCACCTGTTCCGGTGACGGTGGTTTACCATTGTTGCTCTTCACAATTTCATGCAACCGACTCGATACTTCCGCGTAGGTGTGAGCTACGGGTGAATTGTCGGGTAAAGTTAAGTTTTGGATATTTTCTGGCATGTGTTTTATTAGTTACAATATCTATTAATCACCATCTTTACATTATGACTGCCACAAGAAAGCATATTCGATTCATTGAAGACTGATAGTCTCATTGTTACGTTACCCGAATTTCTTTGTTCACGAATATTAAGGCAGGATATCTGTTGAACACTTCCCAAATCGCTATGACTATTTGTCCTAGTTAAAAAAGTTCTTCTGCTCATAAATGGTCCCAGTAATACAGCGTCATAAAGAACTTCAGACAAACTAGGAAGGAAATTATTTAGTATTGGCAAACTTATTAGGTCAGCTTTATGCGTATAACCAGGGTGTTGATCTAAAAATTGATTAGCAGCTACACGCGCTTTATATATATCCGTTTGTGGAACAAAAACATTAATTTTCTCATTAAACCAATCCAGTAATGCCGGGAAGGAACTAAAATCACTCATATCAATACTATCTACATATGGGCCGCAGAGCGCCCAGCCAGTGCGCGGGGCTCTTTCACTTAGTGCCACTGCAGAACTGCTCATTAATTGGATGTCTGTTTTAACCGGAAATCTCGTTTTCCAAACCGCTTGCAATCTATCAATATCTAAAGCCTCTCCCTCTGGTATTTCTCCCACACGTAAAATCAAACTAAACCCCAACTCTTTTGCATATATTAATTCCTGTTCTGAAAAATTTATCGCTGGGATATTTTTTTTGGGAATATCACTTTTGAATGCATATTTAATTTCTTTTGGTCCTAAAAAATGACCTTCACCCATAATCTCTAGAGCACGTCCCATTGTTACATTGCCAATAACCTCTTTACCCATATTGTTAATAGGCAACCGCCCCAACTGCGCCAACATTTCTTTCACCTGCTCCGCTGACGGTGGTTTACCATTGTTGCTTTTAACAATTTCATGCAATCGACTCGAAACTTCCGCGTAGGTGTGAGCTACGGGTAAATCAGTTGGTAAGGTTAATTTTGAGATATTTTCCGGCATATTGAGCTACACTCTGACGTTACCAAATTTATTAATTGATAAAAATACTTTATGCATAGAAAAACTATCTAAAGAAGGTAAAATATCATAATTTAACACCCTAGGTTGTGTTAACTGTTGAGAATTATCGTCTTTAAAGTCACAAACATAAGGATAAACAGTTGTTCCCATTGTTTTATTGAAAAAGAATGAACTGGTCATCAAATTATTAGAAGTTTTTCTAGATGCCGGCAACACCGCTTTATCATATATAACTTCAACAAGTCTAGGCACAAATCTTCTAAGAACAGGATAGTCCATAATCAAAGGTCCATTTTCTTGTGTAAACAACTGGTTGCTAACATCCAAATCAAATTTTTCCAGTTCCTCAAGTTTAAGATCACCTAACATCTCAACAAACCATTTATAAAACTCGCGATTATTATCAGTATCAGGGACAGGAATTGGTTCTCCGCACAAAGCCCAACCACGCCGAGGAGTTGCAACATAATTATATTTATCTTGAAGACTGCTAATCAAATCATCGACTTGGTATTGAGAAGTTAGAAAGCGAAAAAGATAACGTAAGTTGATAAAACTCATTGATCCATCAGACTGAGTCGCTATATCCCACCTTAAAATTAAATACTGGCCCTTCTCCTTTGCCAATCGCAATTCTTCCGTAGAAAACGGGATGGGAGGAATTTGGTCATTTGATATTTCAATTCCTAAAGTCTTTTTAATCTCAGCCGGACCGAAAAAATTTTCATTCCCAATTACCTCTCGAGCCAGTCTCAAACTCATTTCTTTTTCACTATCTCCCGTAGAGGTCAAACGCTCCAATTGTTTTAACATAAACTTCACCTGTTCCGGTGACGGTGGTTTACCATTATTTCCCTTAACAATATCATGCAAGAGACTCGAAACTTCCGCGTAGGTGTGAGCTACGGGTGAATTGTCAGGTAAAGTTAAATATGATTCACTTCTTGGCATATTAAATAAAACGTTCCACGGATTTGGGATGATAAATTCTTAATCCTGCCAAAACAACTCCCAGCGGTATCCACATTCTCGGTAAATAGTATGAGGTAGAAAATAACTCAAAGAAAATTATTCCCACTGTTAACATTATCAAACACAAAATATAATATCTTTCTTGTTCACGAAACGCCTGGAAATAGGCACGGACTAAACTGGTTATAATATAGATTAATAAACCGCAGAAACTAATTAAACCTAAAATACCTTGTTCAACAATTAACTTTTGCACAAAACCATGAGAATCCAGAGGATCGCCAAAATCCACCACGTAAACAAACGTTGCCCCAATAATATTCATAAACGATCCGACACCATTACCAATAATCGGATGTTCTAGAAAAGCGTTCCAAGCAATCTCGGACAACGCCAAACGGTTAACATTGGAACTTTGCACGAAGTCAATATTTTGCCAAACAGAGAAATATATAGTTAATGGAATCGCAATAATTAAAACCAAGGTACTCCAAAAAACTTTTGGTTTAATTCTTTTTTTCAACCAAAACACCGAAAATATTATTATCTCCAATAACAAAGCTAAATATCCAGAACGTGATAAAGTTAACAATAGAATTAACAACAAAAATATAATAGACAACAACCACCAACCTTGACCGCGATAGGAATGCGTTTGAGGTAATAAAAATAAAATTAAAGGTAACGTCACAACAATAATTTCCGCCACCGCATTTTGATTGCCACCCACTGGTTCAAAACCAGAGAAGTTGAATGGCACCGCGCGCCCAATAAACGATTGATTATTACTAAATAAAACAGAAAGTGCACCTAAAAATCCAACTATCAAACCCGTTACAATCATTATTTTCAAAACCCGTTTAAATTGATCAGAGGTTTTTATTAGATTAAAAGGTAAATACACAAACATTAAATAGAAAAAAGCTAATGGACGTAGTAAATACTTAATGGCTAAACCAATAAATTCAGCATTGAACATGGACAATAAACCGGACAACAAAAAAGCCACAATAAATAATACCCCTGGGAAATCTTTTAACCGCGGTTTCGCCGTCTTCCAGTTAACCATGGTTTTAACTATAAACCCAACCAATACTAGGATAGCCATCAAATCCACATAAGGCACATTCACTGATCCCCAAACAAATTGCCAACCAATATAGGGATACAAGAAAATCATTAAATAAAAAAGCCACTGATTCAAAAATATCCCAGCGGCCACGCCAATAATTACAACGTTAATAAAACCCAACAATTTCCAATCAATCAAATTGACGGCAATTAAATTGAATAAAACCAAAACAAACAACGAAGACAATAACCACTTGGCTGATAGCTCTGCCAGTTTTTCTTTATGCCAAAAATTGAGTAAATTCATACTCGATCGGGTATTAAGTTATGGTGAAATTATACCATAATTACCAAGCATCTACAAATCAATTACAAATCTACGAACACGATTAAATACATGGCTACGGATGCTACCGATTGCAAAAATTAATAAGTTCTTCTACCGATGCTACTGATACAATAAACTAATTATCAAATAATTCTTCGATCCGTAGTATCAGTAGTATAGATCTGTAGCATCTGTAGTCATGTAATCTGGCTCGGGATAATTCAACAAATGAAAAAGCCCCGACGATAACGGGGCCTTAGTTGAGAACGTTAAAGAACTTGACTACTTGTTACAGGACAGCCCGTAGAAGTGAGCCGTCTGCTTACCGCCACCGTCAGGGTGCGCGGTAATGGTGGGGGTGGAACTGCACTCGAGGAGGGCCTTGTCGCCGCTTCCCCACACGCAGTTGAAGTCGAACACGGGAACGGGAGAATCCCAGCTGCAGAGGTCTCCGACGGTCGAACCGGTGAAGGTGCCGCCGTTCACGATCTGGATCGAGGTCTGGCCGTGCCACACCATGACCGCATCGTATCCGGACGGACACGTGATCTTGCACGTGACCTTGCTGGGATCGACATCGCACTTGCCAGCCACGCAGGACAGGGATCCGCACTCGGAGTCTGTCGTGCAGGAACTGGTGAAGGCGCAGGTGTTGGCGACGCAGTGATCGTAGGTCAGCGGGTTGTTGTCGTTGCACTGGCTGTCGCTGGAGCAGGTCTTGCACAGCGACTGCACATCATGATGGCACTGGGTGCCGGTAGAGAACATGTTGGTACCGACGCAGGAGTCGACCGTGCACGCGTCGCCGTCGTTGCAGTCGAGGCTGTCGAGGCACTCGCCGCAGAACGCGCGCGAGTACTTCTGGAGCGACGTGGCCGTGTAGTCGGCGTAGAGGCAGGTCAGCGGCAGATTGCCACCGCATCCCAGATCCGCGACTCCCACGTCAGGCGTTCCCGAGGTCGGCACGTACGGCTTGCACGCCTGGCAGAACTTCTGTCCGCCATGGTACGAGTCGGTCGTGCAGTAGTGACCGGTGGCGTTGCCCACGCAGTCGGCGTCGGTATCGCACTGGGTCAGGTCGGCCTGGCAGTTGGTCTTGGCCACGAACTGGCACTGACCGGCGTTGCAGGTATCGGTGGTGCAGAACTGGCCGTCGTCGCAGTTGACATCGGCCACGCACTCGCGGCACTGGTTGCCTTCGCACCCGAGGGGGCACTCCAGCAGATCCGAGTACTCGCAGAGGCCGTCGGTCTGGCACTCGCCGCTCGCCTTGGCCAGGTGAGCGGCATCCACGCAGTAGTCCTGGTCGAGGCACTGGCTGTCGGCGGTGCACTTCTTGCACACCAACTTCATCGGGTGCTGGCATTCGCCATCGACACACGAATCGTCGGAGCACGGGTTCGCGTCATCGCAGTCGGCGTTGTTCACGCAAGCACCGAGGCACTTCGCGTTCTCGCAGCCGTTCGCGCAATGCTGCCACGTCCGCTGACACACGCCCTCGATACACTCACCGTTGAAGGTGTAGAGCACCGTGGTGGCGGTGGTCGAGCAGACCTTGGCGTTGTTCTGGCACTGCGAATCGTTGACGCACGCCGTGCAGTTCTCGATATCCGAGTAGAAGCACCGGGCCGCGTCGCAATATCCAGTCTGACACGCGTTGCCTTCGTTGCAGTCGATGTCGGCTGCACACTGAGGCGGCAGAACGTGGCAGTTCGGGATCGCGACGTGCTTGCACACGCCGCTGTTGAACGAATCGGTCGTACACGCGTCACCGTCGTCGCAGTTGAAGTCGACGCAGGCGCCGTTGACGCAGTACTCCCAGGTCGCCCCTGAAGTGCACGGCACGTAGTCCGGCTTGTCATGCCGAACGCACGTACCGTTCACGCACTTGTCCGGGAGCGTGTTGTCCGCGCCCGTGCAGGGGTTGTGGTCGTCGCAGTCGAGGTCGGTCGCGCACTGGTTGCACGCGCTCAGAGGCGTGTGCGAACACGAATACGAATCCGTCCCCGTGCTGGTGCACACGTCCGCCGTGCACGGGTTGTTGTCCGAGCACACGATCGACGAGTTGACGCACTGGCCGTTGATGACCGCGTCGGCCGTGCACGGGTTGGCGTCGTAGCAGCCGCCCGCGACGGTGTTGTTCTTGCACTCGACGGAATGGCACAGGCCATTCTCTCCGCCGATGAAGCAACCTTGACCGTCGGGCTTCGCCGCTCTGGCGCACTGTTCGTTCACGCAGGCGTCGAGCGTGCAGGTGTTGCCGTCTT
This sequence comes from uncultured Gammaproteobacteria bacterium, assembly GCA_964592195.1. Lineage (GTDB taxonomy): Bacteria > Patescibacteriota > Patescibacteriia > UBA11705 > UBA11705 > CAZQEI01. The sequence goes on from CAZQEI010000003.1 coordinate 65,681, forward strand.
CACACGCAACCGGGTTGCAGACCACGGGGGTGGTCTCTTCCTCGGTCTCGTTGGTGTCGACGGACTGCAGATCGCAACCTCGCGGGCCGCACTGCGGATTCGTGTCGGTGGGATCGGTGGTGTCGGCAGGCGAAACATCGCAGCCTCGCGGGCCGCACACTTCGACCGAAGCCTCGTCCGTCACGTCACCCGACGTGCCGGGGTGAAAGGGCTCGGGAGTGTCCGACTCATCGGTCACGTCCGCGCCATTGCCGGGGTTGTTGGGATCGTTGGCTTCCGAACCGGTCACACAACCGGCGAGCGCGAGCACCAGAACCGCGAGCAGAGCGAAAACGGACAGCTTCATGGACCCTCCTTGCATCCAGACCTTCGAGAAGGGCTGGACTTCCCGGTTCAAACGGGAATCGGTTGTACAGGAACACTCTGGGTGTTAAGCCCATTAAGATTTACCCGAGTTATTCACAGTCAAATTGGACAGACCTAGCCAAAGTCGTAAAATATCAATATTAGACACCAGTAATCTCAGTCGTTTTTTCCGGTAAATTTTAATGTTTTTAACTATATAGTATAGCAAATTTTTAGCATTTTGTCAACCATTTTCAACACCCAACAACCCTTAGTGTTCTTTGACTACAAACAATGGCTAAAATTAGCCAAAAAGGAGGCGCCACTTGGCCAGTGCCAGTACCAATCCTCACCAGAAAACTAAGCATCACCTCTACCCCACCTCCAGATGCAAAATCAAGGAAGTTAAAGGTCGAAAAAACCTTCGTGTGGTAGAGCGTCGCTTTCATGAGGCTTGGCACTCACTATTTTACAACATGACACCCTTTGAAATCGTAGCCGGCATCATCAGACTGTGGGCGCCTGAAGGTTATTTCACCAAAGCCAAAATTGTGGCTGAATGGGAAGACTGCCAATACGAATTCATTCTAGATGGTCCTCTGGATTTTCAATCAGAACGCATTCTCGCTTGTTATGAAAATTCCGTATTAAAAAAGAAGCATCTATGGCATGTCTTGTTCCGGAATAAATCATTCCTCGATGTCATCAGTGAAGTCGTCAATGTCTGGGCCCCTCCGGATTTTTTTGAACTAGTGGAAGTGGAAGCGAAAGAGAAGAATCAAGTATTGAAGTTTTCTTATGAAAAGAAACAACTGTCCTAAATGGGGCAGTTTTTTGTTGAGCTACGAATAACAAATCAGCTACGAATCTACGTATCGGAAAACTTAAACGCTATAGCTTTAAATCTGATTTCTTACAAATGAAACTGTTTTTGTTGAGCTACGAATAACGTATCCGCTACGAATCTACGTATCGGAAAATTGTAACACTACAAATTTAAATCTGGTTTTGTAAAGACAGAAATACTATTCAAAACACGTTGGAACTTAACACCCTCCTTAGTTAAACAAAACAAAATGCCAAGTTCGTGTCCCGTGCTTGATAAATATTTTTTAACCTGATCATAATCACTTTTCAATAATCTTTGTTTTACTTTTAATTCAACAACAATTTTACCTTCAACTAAAAAATCTAAATAATAATACCCAACTCTTTTTCCAGCATATTCTAACTTCTCATAAACTTGCTCTTTGTATTTGATCCCTTGCTGATCAAAAGCAGCTGCAAAAGCATTTTGATAAACACTTTCCGGATGATCTGGTCCAATTGTGTTAAATACATTAAAAGCAATTTTTACAATTCTATAACTTAAATCTGGATATAATATATTAGTATTATTTAATGTGCCCATATTATTTGTATATACACAGCTGATTTGTTATTGGTAGAAAGTCACAATTTTAATTTTATACATAATATTCGTAGATTCGTAGCTGATTGGTTATTGGTATAGGAAGTCACAATTTTAATTTTATGCATAATATTCGTAGATTCGTAGCTGATTTGTTATTGGTAGGAAGCCACAATTTTATAATAGATAAACTTCTAACCAATTCGCTCCCAACTTTCCACATTACCTCTAACAACAATAAACAACGGATGTGGTTCAACTTTGTTTGTTAATTTAATTTCTTCAAACTGAACAGAATTTCTGTCTTTCAATTTTGTTAATAAATGTTGCCATTCGAAATCAATCTGTCCGCTTGTAACAGGAATTTGACTTATTAATTTATTATCAGCAAATTTACTTTGGTCAAACTTATATCGCCGACGAACACTTTCTTCAAAGATTACCGACAAATAATTATCAATAAAATAAACAGGATCATCCATTTTTTTAAATCGAATTAACTGCGGATGATTTTTATAACCAATAGTGTTGCCCAATAAAACTTTTTTCGCCAACAAAGCCTCTCGCCAAACAGCGACTAAACCGGCGGGATCTAAATATTTTGGATGCAGACTCCACAATCTCATATTTCAAAACTTATAGAATAAAATTTCATTATTAACCAAGCATGAATCAACGTTGCCACCATTAAAACCACAATATACACAATTTGACTTTTCTTATGCCGAAAAACAATCATCCCCAACCACCCGCCAACAAAACCACCGACCAATGATAAACCATTCAAAATTATATTCGGAATTCTTAAGGCTCGACTGGTGGCGGCTAATTTATCGTAGGCGTAAAAAAAGAAAGTTAACAAACCACTTGTCATTAACCAAACTAAATACAAAGACCATCGCGTATACCACCAAATTCCCAAACCAAAAATCAACGATAACGCTACGCTTGCAATTAACCAAAATTTGTATACGTTAAAATGTTTTCTCATAATTTTCTATTTCTTTGGCGTTGGTAGCTGTATTTGTTTAATGGAAATTTTTCCTTTGATACAATCGAGATAAAAATATTTTCCTTTTGAATAAACCACCTTCCAATTTCCAACACTTGGCTGATCACTACGTTTACCATCTATCCACAAAAAATTATCATCTACACAACTCCAAAAAACATGTTCCCCCGACGCACAGAACTTTGAGACTTCACCTTTTGGCATTTCAACTTTTACATTATCAATATATAAATAGTTGACCCGATCACTTTTCGGAGTACCCACATCTTCACTAACATAAAACAATGATCCTTTATGACCCAGAACTTCTATTGGTTTTTCTGTAGAGTAAACTCCGTTAAAATCACCAACAATACGAGTATCATCAACATTAAAACGAACCTCGGAAAAACCGTCACCACAGATGATGTAATCCAAAGTACCACCCAAGTGATGTTGCGAAACCATAACCAATCTGCCATTGGATATACTTTTTTTTAATATCAGAGTATCCGGAGGATTCAGTCTTTCTATGTGATGACTACCTTTGACAAATTTATAAACATCTTGGTAAGCAACTCTACTGCTTTTCTTTCTACTATTTAAAATAAAATAAAGATTATCACCATTTGTAATTATTTCACCAATGGTTAAGATATTTCCATCATGTCGATCATGTATCTGTGTCTCAATTAAATTATTCCCTCCAGTTAAATCATTAACAAACACATCATATAATTGTTTTGAAGGACTAAAAATTGACTGGAGACAACATAAATTCCCATCATAAGTAAAAGGCAAACTAAAATCATCCAATTTCGAATCAGATTCTATCTCGTTATTACCCAATACCAATTTTCGTCCTTTGTCTTTGCGATTATTACTGACATAAGCCAATCGCCCGTCAACCATTCCGACTTTTTCATATTGTTGTTGATTCTTAGTTAATAAACTTCCGTCTAAGTCAAGCACCATACCAACATCAATATCTCTATACTTGCCTAAAAAAGCTTTTAACTCATTATTTTCATCGGTCACTGGATTCATCGTACCGCTCGGCGTATCGGATAAATTCTCATCCCCAATATGCTTCCCCTCCGCATCAACAATATCACCTCTTAATTGTTGACCTTTATCCAGATATTTAAAATAAAAGCAGGGACGACCGTTATATATAATCGGTTGACGTTCAACCACTCGTTGATTCCTATCACAAGGAAACTCATTTAAACGTTTTCCATCAATATTAATTAACCCCGAAGATTTGCCATCTCTGGTAATCAAATCAAAAAACACTTCATCGTTAACCACAATAAGATCATCAGTCAAATTGGCTGTTTTGAATTCAGTGCCAGTCAAATCAATGGTGGCTTCATGAATAAATCTGGGCTCAGGAATTATCTCTTCCGTCATCCCTTCCACCTCCCTCAGCAACTCCGTGACAAATCTCGGATTACGGGCGCTAAGTCCGGCGGCTTTTCTTTTAGCCACTAATTCGCGCAAACGTTCAGAACGTTCAGCGTAGTTTAATATTTGATCTTTATCTGTTGAATCCAATGTTAGGCTTAAATACTCACCCATATTTATATTAAATTTTTTATTTCTCTAATCGAAATCTTTTTGTCTTTGTGACTAATATGAAAATATTTTTCTCGTGAATACACCACTTTCCAATCTGCCGGGTAACACGGGAAATCAGTTTTCTTGCCGTCAATCCAAAGGACTCTATTCTCTTTATCCGAGTCATCGTCCCAGAAAAAATGTCCATTTACAACATTAAAATTATTAACAATACAGTTTGGAACTTCCACCTTTTCATTATCAATGTATAAATAATTCATACCTCCGTCCTCTCTTCTTATCATCTCCAAACTCATATAAAATAATGTACCAGTATGTCCCAAAATTTCCACCGGTTTTTCCGTAGAAAAACAGCCGGAGTGGGATCCTAACAATTCATCCTGATTTATTTTTACGGGAAATTTGCCTTCCATTCCAATTACATAATCCCAACCTTCCATGGCCATGGATGGTTGTTCGCCGATAGTTGTAATTCTACCTCCGGATAAAAACATTTTTGCGATTGCATTTTGCTTTACAATTTCCTGCATTATACCATTTGAAAATTTTAGAACAGAATACGCGCCATCGTCGGTATTTTTATCACTAATATACGCCAAACAGTAAATATTCTCACCATTCACAATAACATTTTCAATTCTTGAAACTTGACCGCCATTGATCCGATCTTTAACTTCTCCCACAGTCAGACATTTACTGGTAACCATATCCATCAAAGCAAACTGATGATTATCTGATGATCCATCATAGTGCGAATATATTGCGTAAACATTGTCACCAACAACAAAAGGCAAGCTGTAATTATCATCCTCATCTACATATTCAATTTTATGCGACCCCCAACAAACTCTTCGACCTCTGTCCTTTGCCACATACGCCAATTCATCTTTAACTACTGACGCTTTTTCAAAAAAGGCTTCCTTGGTTAAATTTTCACCCTTTAAATCCACAATTCTTTGTATCATACTTTCTCCATCTGACAACAGTCTAGTCTTCACAAAATAACGCAACTCGCCGTTTTCATCCAAGACAGCATCAAAACTATGACTACCTGATTCATCAATAATTTTATTCCCACCCGCATGTTCACCGACCGATGTAACAAATTCACCAATTTCATCATCTTCTGTTATTTTATAAAGCAACTTAAAACATGGTTTACCTTGGTATAAGATGGGTTCATTTTGATTCAGATGAAAACTGGAAGTACAAGGCCTGGGGTTAACAAATTTTTTATCTAATGTCATCACGTCAACCGACTTGCCGTTTTTAGCATGAACTGTCACAAAAATTTCATCGTTTTGAAAGATTACATCTTGGCCAACCGAGGTTATATATGAATCAATTTCATTCAAATCAATCTCCGCTTCATGAATAAACATTGATTCATCCAATGTTTCAATCGCCATCCCTTCTACCTCACGCAACAAATCTGCTACATACCTCGGATCATGGGCGCTAAGACCGGTGGCTTTTCTGCTTGCCACCAACTCACGCAAACGTTCTGAACGTGCGGCGTAGTTTAAAGTTTGGTCTTTATCTGATGGATCTATAGTTAGACTTAAATGCTCTCCCATAGTTATATTAAATTTTTTATTTCTCTAATCGAAATCTTTTTATCTTGATTATTAATGAGAAAATATTTGCCGCGAGAATATACCACCTTCCAACTTCCAAATTGACACGGTAAATTAGTTTTCTTGCCATCAATCCACAAAGTTCTATTGCCATCATTATCAAGATTATCCCAAAATAAATGATTCCGCACAACCCTAAATGCCCGGACTTCACAATCAATCATTTCAATCTTATTGTTATCCACATATAAATAATTCACAGAATCACCTTCAACGTTAGTTTCTTCTGTCATATAGAATAAAGTCCCAGTCTGACCGAATATTTCAATCGGTTGGTCTGTAACAAAAATACCATCTTTCCCATTTAAAATATCTTTATCCTGATTTAAAGACGCAGTTTCTCCATCTTCTAATTCAATGATTATCATATCGTCTTCATCAATGTGTTGTTCTCGGACTGTTACCAATTTACTTCCAGTTAATGCAATTTTTTGTAAAACCCCACCTCCGGTAATTATTTCCATCTTCCCATTCCCAATTTTACAAACAACACAATCAGTTTCACCAAGATTATCGCTATTTAGAACACAATAAACTGCGTTACCACAGATTAATACATTTTCAATGGAAATATCATCATCTTCATTCGTACCAGGCAAAATTTCACTACCCGTAGTTTGACCTGTTACAATGTCTTTAACACACAAGACATAATGTTCATTTCTTGGATCAAACATTGATTGAATTACGCATATTTGCCCATTAAAATCAAAAGGCAAACTAAAATCATCTTTTTCGTGCTGTGATTGAATTTCATTTTTACCCCAAATTATCCGCTTGCGTGATTTATTTGGTAATTTCAATTCATATGCTAACTCGCCTCGAACATAGGCAACCCTAGAATATGGAACTATCCCCTCTGGTGAAATTTTGTTTCCATTTAAATCTAAAATCTCTTTCATATCATGTAAACCACCAGCGTTCCGAACTCGCATAAAGGCCTTCAATTCCATATTCTCATCCACCACTTCAGTCAACTGGTCTGAGGATGCGAAGACTCCCTGATTAATCGATTTTCCTTGCGAATTTACAAATTCAATTACTGAATGATCAGACATATCACGATGTTTCATTCTGAAAAATGGAGTTTTATTTACGTAACCACAAAATTCGATTGAGCCCGATATACATGGGACATTATTAAGATGAATTCCCTCAATATTTAACAAATGCTCAAACTGGGGGGTGCCGTATTTTTTTACTTTAAAAAATACTTCATCACCAGCTACAATCACATCGTTGGAAACACTTGACAATTGAAGATCATTTTCACTCAAATCAATCACCGCTTCATGAATAAACATTGATTCATCCACCGATTCAATCGCCATCCCTTCTACCTCACGCAACAAATCCGCCACAAATCGCGGATCGCGGGCGCTAAGACCGGCGGCTTTTCTGCTTGCCACTAACTCACGCAAACGTTCTGAACGTACGGCGTAGTTTAAAGTTTGATCTTTGTCCTTCGGGTCAAGGGTTAATTTTTGTTCGCCAATAGGCATACTTATATTTTGATTTCACGCACAATTAATTTTTGATCTTTCAATCCTAGCATAAAACATTTACCGCCATGAGATACGACTTTCAAAATTTTTTCCGCTGAATATTGCGTTTGTTTACCATCCACCCAGAGATACGAATCCCCGTCAACAATAGTTCTCGGTCCTGTTGTTCTGGTTTTAGTATATGACCAAAAAACGTGATCTTCAATAACATCAAAATTATCATAATTCCCCACAGGTAAATCACTCGATTGATTATCTATCCATAATTTCGGACATTCGCTACCATGGGCATTACTGAGAAAGAATATTTCTCCGGTTTTACCTTCAATGGTAATAGGTTTATTGGTGTTTTTAATATAACCAGAATCTCCACCACCACCACGGATATGAGTCGTCGCATTTTGTGTTACACCTTCAATATACACTTCAGATTCTTTTTGATTTTCAACATGACTTAAAACCACTAACCGATTATTAAGCAAAAAGAAATCCTCAATTTCTGCGTCTTTAGAACATGGAACATCGACTGGTGTAATCTGTTGCCCATCAAATTTAAATAATTTCACAATCCAATCACTATCTTTGTTCACCGAAGCCGTGAAGTATACCGCCTTTTCACCGGCAATAACTTTCACTATTCGAAAAACATTCCCATCCTCAACATTAATACCGATACCAATATCTCTATCTTGCTGGTCTATAGCCCAAATATAACTTGAGTACATTACCGCATTTGGATCAGAATCATCATTGTCATTATTAGCTTCAATAAATAAAATCTGGTTATTAAAACGAAATGGCATACTGACATTACCTTCCTTTGTTATATGATTGCCCTTTCTATCCACAAAACCAGAAACACTTTCTCCAGCCCACCTATCACCCCGGTAATACAAAACACCAGATTCATATGAACAATTACAATCTTCTAGAAAATCACTTTCAAACCTCCCTGCCATATCCAGCAACCGATAGTTACCACTAACACTTTCATCCTGATCTGGAAAATATTGTCTCACATAACCAATCTCGCCAGACTCATCAACTATTACGTTGGGATTATTTTCAAATTTACGAATATCCAAGGAAATTTGTTCTCCTTTTTTATTTAAAAACTTCAATGCGCCACTGTCCGCATCAGTCAAAGGGAAAATCAATTCGCCTTTATATAAAAAGGTTGAAATAAAAGAACGCGCCGCTGGAAAATCATTTATTGGTTTTCCTTCAATATCTAAAATTGATTCCTTTTGGTCCTCATTTTTCACCCGCAAAAACAGCTCTCCCTGATTAAAAATTATACACTCGCCGGCTGGACTAAAACCATCCAACGGAATATCGACTGAATGAATATATTTTTTATCAAACACCAGCCCATCAGCCATCCCATTCACCTCCCTCAACAAATCCACCACATACCTAGGATCATGAGCACTAAGACCAGCGGCTTTATTCCGCGCCACCAATTCGCGCAAACGTTCTGAACGTTCAGCGAAGTTTAAAGTTTGATCTTTGTCATTTGGATCGAGGGTTAATTTTCGTTCACCAATGGGCATAATTATATTTTAATTTCACGAACAATTATTTTTGCATACCCTTTATTTTTTTCTTTACCAATAAAATAGTATTTATCATTTACAAAAACCACTTTCAAAATATCATTCGACTGATATTGCGTCGGCTGACCATCGATCCATAGAGACGACACCCTATGTTTCCCGGGATTTAATTTTTTATTTTCAGCTTTGGGAATTTTATGCGCCCAAAACATATGGTCATTGACACTAGCCGAATAAGTAATTTCACCTGCTGGAAAATCTTGCGGCTCACCATCGACCCACAAAGTTATTTTTTCTCCATCAACGGTCAAAAAAAACACTTTACCGGTATGCCCCATCACAGTTCTTTCATCTTCAAAAGCAAATATTTCTCCACATGGTTTATCTGTGGGACTGCCGAGTTTAACTTTTCCTAAATTGTGTAAATAGTAAAAAAATCCTTTACCAGGAAGATACCCGGTATAGACCACTTGCCCATTAACCATCCTAAAATCCACAAAATCACTATTCCTGGGAATTTTACGATTTTTTTCATTTAGAATTTCAATATGTGTACCGTCAAAATGAAACAATAAAACACCATTTTGTGAACTATTTCTCCAACCTTTAGTTTTAATAGTAAAACACACATCCTTGCCATTCACAATAACATTTGAAGGCACAGCGACTTCTGAAACATGAAAATTAAAATACGTAAAATTTATATTTCCAAAATTTTCGATCGATACCTTTGAATTTTCAACTTGAATACAAAAATGTTCACCTGACTTTCCATACTTAAATGGAATACTTACATTTTCACCTCGTACGTTTTGTTTTTCCCCTCTACCAAGTACATTATAACCAGCCTCATCCTTACCTTTTTTGTACTGTCCACTCCAAGTCAAAGTATTATCCTTTTCCATTACAAAAGTATAATCAGTCAACCACTCTGTTATAGGCTCCTTGTTCAAATTTATTGCACGGGCTGTCAACTGCGCATCACCATTGACTGTTTGTTCCAATAAAGCACATAGATTGCCATCATCATCAGTCATTAATTCATATCTTTTATAATCAGAAGCTTCACCTTTAAACAATATTTCCTCACCATTCAAATTTACAAATCTAGATGGATTCTCATCTGAAGCGTGAAAAACATCAAACTTTACTCCAAGCTGACCATTCAATTTAAACGTTTCTATAGGGAAATCGGGCAAAGGTTCTTTATTTATCATCTCGCCTGACAAGCGGCAAACATCCATGCCTTGTTTATCTTGTCTTGGAAGAGTGAACAAAACTTGATCACCAATCAAATGCACATCGCTTGATTTTACTTTGTTTAATTTATATCCAGGTAATTCCAAATCTTTTTCACAAAGTTCATTTTTATCCGGCGCCAATTCGACCGCCATGCCTTCAACTTCTTTTAACAAATCCACCACATATCTCGGATCATGGGCGCTAAGTCCGGCGGCTTTTCTTTTGGCCACCAATTCGCGCAAACGTTCTGAACGCTCGGCGTAATTTAAAGCTTTATCTTTGTCGTTCGGGTCAAGGGTTAATTTTTGTTCATTGAAAGGCATAAATTAAACTACTATTTCTTTTATCACTAATTTCGTACCCACCAAACCAATCATGAAATATTTATTTTCCGTATAAATAAACTTTAAAATTTTATCAGCACAATACTTGGTTTTCTGACCATCGAGCCAAACATACTCTGTTTTATCTTGTACTTTCTTTTTATCAGGCTCTTTCTCAATAAATTCCCGAAAGCCCCAGAATAAATGATCCTTGAGGACTATTTTGTTAGAGAAGACACCGAAAGGCAACACCACAGATTGATTTTCTATCCAAAATTGATAATCACCTTCATCTTTATGACTACCAAAGAAAAATACTTCACCGGTTTTGCCCAAAACATTCACCGGTTTAGAAGTTTTCAAAATATTCTCTTCACTTTGATCCAGATCAAGCCCGGCTTTAAAGACTTCAAAAGGTTCAGGCAAACCATCTATATGAATATATTCTTTGTCAGTATCAATTGAAAGGTAATGAACCATCAAACGATTATTCACCATGGTAAACCCATTCATCACGCAGTTTTCCGGTCCAGTCACTTCCTTAATAGTTTGTCCATCAAATTTAAATAACTTCTCTCCTTGCTCCAATGAATCAGGCATATGAATAGTGGCGGTAAAATATCCGACATCATTTCCTGCAACCACTTTTTTTATATTAATAACATTTGATCGCTCTAATCCCAACCATGGTGTGCCAATTTCTTTACCGGCATCATTGACTAAAGATAATTTCGCCACTTTGGCTTTTGATTTCTTTCGGTATTTTTCTTTCGCTTCTATAAAACAAAACTTACCATTATATTTAAATGGTAGACTAACCATCCCCTCCATAAACGCCCTCTCTCCATCATGAGAAATATAGCCGCAAATATTATCTCGATTATATTCTCCTTGATAAGTAATATAGCCTGGCTCCACTTGATACTGGAACTGCTCTATAAAAGCCGTCAATTCTTCATTATTCAAATCATTTATAGTACTAAAACTAAAACCATCTTCATCATCTACATGATCGACGACAAAATAACGTAAGTCACCATTTTCATCTGCCAACGGATCAATAATTTGCGACCTTGAGAATTTATCGAACTCAATCTGTTTGCCTTGTGAATTTATATACTTAACGTCACCATCGTTTCGGCTACGAACTTTAAAACATGTTTGTCCCCCCCAACGAAAGGGTTTGGCAGAAACATCTGAACATTGAAACTTTACAATGCCCTCATTATCAATATTAACAATATCCTCTGATCCAATATTATGTCTAACTTTAATAAATAATTCTCCATTTAATAACCCGATATCCTCCCCCAAGATTCTTTGAGCAGTAAAATCGTTAATCTCAATTTCTGTTTCAAAAACTTTTGGTTCTTTGGGCTCCAAATCTTTATTCAACCCTTCCACTTCCCGCAACAAATCTGCCACATAATTTGGATCACGAGCGCTAAGACCAGCGGCTTTTCTTTTGGCCACCAATTCACGCAAACGTTCTGAACGTTCAGCGTAATTTAATCCTTGCTCTTTATCTGCCGGATCAAGAGTTAATTGTATTTTTTCACCCATATTAAACATCCAATGCTTTGACTATTAATTTATTATAAAGCACCGCCACCACAAAATATTTATTATTTGAATAAACCACTTTTAATATTTTATCATATTTTCCTTTCATTTGCTTGCCATCCATATACAATTTTTCACCGCCAAAATCCAACTGGTCATTCCAAAACAGATGATCATTTACCACGCAAAACATATTGCAAGTCAAAGCGCTATCTTTCTCCAGATCAATCGGAGAGTTATCAACAAACAGTGTTTCTCTATTTTCCAGATTCCTCGCCATATAGAAAATTGATCCTTGCTGGCCAAAAATTTCAATTGGTTTGCTGGTAGTATAGATTTGATGAAACTCAACCATGCCAACTGGAGCATGTTCGCCAACAATGGCGTTCACTGTTTGTTCGCCCAGGCCATCAATTACAATTTTTCGTTTCCTTTTACCATCCACATGAACATACGCAACCACCGATAACCGACCTCCGATTTCATGCAAATTCATTGAACGTGCTTCTGTTATTCGAGTAGGTTCAAATTTACCAAATTTAAACATGTAAGCATTCGGATACCCAGGATCACCCAACGAATCCCTACACACCACTTTCACTAAACACTTATCTCCCGAGGCGACCACCTGACTGATAGAACTGATCTCATCATGTAAAGGCTGAGCCAGAGTAACAGCTTCTTTGGTTTGAATATCTCTTATAACTATTTGGTCTGCCCCATCAATACTCTTGTGGCAACAAACGCAAACCTTACCATTAAACAGAAAAGGTGCGCTTAACTTCTGTTCATTATGTGTTTCTATTCTATCATCACCCCAAACAGCTGATTGACCATCAGTAAAATTTAAACCATTATTCGCCAAATATGCCCACTTTCCTTCTAACACAACGGAATTACGAAGTTCTATTTCTTCGTTCGTCACAGCCTCACCATTCAAGTTGAAAATTTGTCCGGATTGATTACCAATCTCATTAATCGTTTTTACTTTATTAAAACCTAAAATATCTTTGTCATTTTCCAGCACCTCCTCGATAAAGTCACCGGCGCCGGCCTTTAAATTTTCATCTCCGATAAATTCTCCATGATGGTTGATAAAAGCATCAATCATTTCACCTTCTGAATCATAATAACGCAATTTGAAACATATTTTCCCCTGATAAAAAATCGGTTTATCTATACCAGTAATACCGTAATTTTTTAATGCGGGATGGGGGTTTATTGGTTTGCCGTCAATATTTAATAAATGAGCAGATTCGCCATCTTTAGATTGGACACGAACAAACAGTTCGTCTTGTTGACAAAATACGCTGTTAATATTTAGTTCCGCTTGATTGTATTCGCTTAAATCAAAACTCGTTTCATGCACCAGCTCCAATAGGTTAATCGAAGAAATATTCATAGCCGCCACTTCTCGTAATAAAGAAGCAACGTAAGCCGGATCCTTTGCATCCAAGCCAGAAGCCTTTCTTTCTTTTACCAACTCACGCAAACGTTCAGAACGATCAGCATAATTCAAAGACTGTTCTTTATTGTTTGGATCGAGGGTTAATTTTCGTTCTGTAAAAGGCATAGTTAAAAAGTAATTTCACGCACCACTAACTGTTCACCCTCTCTCGCAACCACATAATAAATCCCATTTTCTTCCACCACTTTCAGAATATAATCAAACTCATATTTCGATTTCACGCCGTCAATATATAAAGATGTTCTACTTCTTGTTCTGTCATCAATCCAACTGGACTGACCATGAAACAATACATCATTAACAATATCAAAATAGGTAAAGTGTGGACCTCTCTTAGTCTCTCCCAAGGAAACTTTTTCATTATCAATCACTAAGAACGGTTCAAAGCGACCTTCGTCAATGTAAAATACTTGCCCTGTTTTTCCCAAGACAGTTTTTGGTTTTTGGGTGCTTAAAATTTTACTCAACGCCAATTTCTCACTTCTAATCGGTGTCCCCATGCCGATGGAAACAGAGTATCCCACCACAGTATTTTTACCATTGCGTTCCTGTCTTAATTCCTTTGTTTGGATTAATTTACCAGCCGTAACTTGAATATCAGCTAATATTGTATCCTTATTATCAGGAATAACTGATATAGTGTCGGTAAGAACATCCGCAACAGTGATAGCTCTCCGACCATTTAAATCAGACGCAATCATATATATTTTCGAATCGACCACGCTAATTGAATTGACATCCTTAAGTCTATAAGCATTAATACACTTGGCTAAAGTTTCTTTGGTAACTAAATCAATAATCTCAAAAGTCCCGCCTTTATCAAAATCATAGTGCCACTTTGCCACCACCACTTTATCTTGGACAACAAACGGATGACTCATGTTGCCTGCTTTTAATTCCTGATTTGACAGGGAAATTTTATTATCTCCCCAGACTGCTACTTTTTCTGGAGATCCACTTTGGGTATAACCCGTATAAGCTAATTGATCTTTTATCACTTCCCATTTTTCCAAGGCTAAAAATTCTGTAGTTATTGGTCGATGATTCAAATCATAAATTTTTCCCACGCGATGCGAGCTATCAATCTCCGTAGCCTCGCCTAAATATCGCAGTTCGTTTTTCTCATCCAATACAGGTAATAAAATCATTTTATCACTACCTTTGGATGGCAAACCAAGGCTTTCACCATTTTCATCGACAATTTCCTCTAGAACTTCACCCTGCTTATTTTCATATTTGAACCGAAAAGCAATCTTACCATTGTAAAAAAACGGCTTTTTGAATCTCGGATCATAGCTAGTATTTAAATGTTGTTTATTTACCACTTTTCGATCAATGTCAATCAGATCAACCACACTATGTCGACCATTCGGATGCAAGCCGAAAAATAACTTCCCGCCAACCAGATGGGCATCATAGTCCCGTAAGTCATAAGGACTATAGCCGTCGAGATCAATCGTTGCTTCTCGAATGAACTGAGGTTTTTCCGCTTCAGTTCCGCTGAAATTTTCCAATTCATGAAGCACCTCTGCCACATGTCTCGGATCGCGGGCACTAAGACCGGCGGCTTTCTGTCTAGCCACCATGTCACGCAACCGCTCAGACATCTCAGCGTAATTGAGTGAACGCTGTGTGTCTCGAGGATCAATGGTTAAATTTATATTTTCTCCCATATTTAATCAATTGAAATATCTCCGCCTAAGGCGCCTGCCTGCCGGCAGGCAGGGATCAGCCTCCGGCTGAAAATGTGCCGAAATATCCGTTTCTTTTACCCAACATTAAATATTTCCCATCTTGAAAAACCACACTTTTTATATCATCGCAAAAATACTGAGTTCTCACACCATCCACATACAAATAGCAATCTTTTTCACCATTCAAAGTCTCACCCCAGATTACGTGGTTATTTAGCGTTAAGAAAAAAGAAACTTCCCCATCCGGCAATAACCGAGGTTCATTATCCACCCACAAAGTATTTTTCGATTCATTATTGGTTAAATAAAATATTTGACCGGTAGCACCTAAAACAGTAATTGGATTATCCACAGAATAAATACACTCATCCCCAATAAAATTTCTAGCTGCCATCCGAGACTTCCCTCCAATGCTGACTTTAGCTGTATCCCTATCAGGACCAAACCAATCTTGTTGAACCACCACTAATTTACCCGCCACGACATCAAAGTAATCAATGCTTGACTCGCTACATTCAAAATCCAACTTGGAAATATTACTACCATCATAACAATATATCATTGGCTGATCACCACGACCATCAGCGCCAGCTCCTGCCCAAATATAAATTTTGTCACCATACACAACCGTCTTTCTAATTTCAGTTATTTTTGGTAACTGTAACGCGATATTATCACTCAAAACTTTCTCAGATCGCATGTTAACCAAAGCAATCCCAGTGGCATTATTATCTGGGTTAAAAAAACTACGACAAACCACGGGTTGACTTTGATAATAAAAGGGTAAACCAAATTTATAATATTTAACATCAGCCGTCACTTGAGAGTTTCCTAATCGCGCCACCCACAATTCTCCCCAGACACCATGATAAGCCAGGACTCCATCCACCAACTTGGCTTCTTTCACCATATCAACCGTACTTGAAGCTAGTTGCCCATCCAACTCCAAGACTTCCCCCGCATAGCCACCACCATTTGGTTGAACATCATTTTTAAAGACATATTTTATTACGCCATTTTCATCTTTTAAAAAATCCAAGAATCGATATCTTTCATCTGATTTTACCTCAGGTAATATTTTATCACCGTTTTCATCAATCAAATAGCTACCACTTTTCCCACCAGCGACCACGCTATAACACACATGAAAATCATGCAAACCTACTGTTTCAAACGGTAATATACTATTTTCTTTGTTCAGTCTTTTTCCCTCAGCATCTAATAAAACATAGGATTTATCCACAAAACTTCTCCCAGAGATGAATAATTTACCCGCAACAACCTTGGCTTTATTAAAAACAAAACCATCACTTTCAATTATATTTTTCATGGCTGGTCCTTGGGGAATTAAATAGTCCAATTTGGAAACCTCGTCCAACAATTTTTTCACATATGCCGGATTATTTCGCCCTTTACCCTTATTTTCCGCCACTATTTCACGTAAACGCTCAGAAGTATCAACAAAACTTCCAGGTTCTTTTTCATCCTTCTTATCAAACGTTAAATTAAATTTTACACCTTCTCCCATATTATTTATATTTTAATCTCACGCACGACCATATCCGTGCCATTTACTGCCACCACAAAATATTTACCTTCGTGAAAGACCACTTTGAGGATTTTATCATACACATATATAGATGGCGTTCCGTCTATCACCAAACGCGACTCTTCCTTTCTAAATTTGCCACTTCCCACTACTTTGTAATGATTCCAAAACAACACATCATTGGCAATATCAAACATCGTTATCTGTCCATTAAGCACTACATCACCTAACAAAATCGGGTCATCATCAACCATCAACCATACATTCCCCATATCAATACCAATATGAAATATTTGCCCCACCGACCCAAGCACTTCCTTGGGTTTATCGGTGGCAAGAACTTTTGCTCCAATAATTTTATCAGACTGAAGTTCTGTCTTCCCGTCAATTTGGACACCATATCTGGGAGGTAAACCGCCATCCCGAGAATACCGAATAAAATAGACCATCTCTCCGGCAATTTTTTGAATATCGGAAACCTCAGTCTTCTCATCTTTTAACATCAAATGATGACTTTTTTGGCCTTCGATTATCAATACCATTTTTTGTCCATCTCTGGTCACATGTACATATACCTTATCATCCACTACTTCATATTTATGAATTTCCGTAATGGAAGATTTCTCACTGTCATTGTCATGCAATACTTCACTGGTTTCAATATCTATTACTTGGGTATTCCCCATGTCAAAACTTTGATCAAAACCGGTTCTAATAAAACATTTTCTGCCGTTCCACAAAAAGACGCCACTGAAAACCAGTTGATCTAATTTATTCAATTCATCGGATGATGAATATTTGTGCGAACCGCAAACTACCTGTATATTTCCAGCCGTATCTTCCGATAGATAACTAAGTTGACCATCAACTATACGTGAAAAGGTGATATGCTGGTTACTATCAGTTACTGGGTTACCGTCAGGAGTAAATAACTGACCATAATCTTTTCCGCCTTCAGAAACTAACGAGGTCCCGCAACAAACCAAATTTCTTTTATCATCGAGAACTTTCAATAGCACTTTAAAGTCATCATTACTATTTGGCAATCCGACGTCTTTACCTTTTTCATTTACAAACAGACTAGCAACACCATCGTGTTTATCGACATAACCAAACTGAAAAATTAATTGATTTTTATAATAAAATGGTCGCCTGCCAAATCCGAAGCCAACACTATGGCATGGATATTTATTAATACTCTCACCGGAAATGTTTTTTAGAGTATGTTCGTTCATGCCTGTATCACGCAAATCAAAAAACAGTTTTCCATCCATAAATTCAACGCAAGATTCATTGATACCACTGACCTCATAATCTGAAATATCAAAAGTTGAGTCTCGAATTATATTATCCTCTGCCCCAGATTCCAAACATTCAGCGGTTCGATTGACCAATAACAAAGCCAGACTAACATCTTCAGGCGTAAATCTACCCTTGGATTTTATTTGCAGTGATAGCTCATGCAATTGCTCGAAGTTGTCAACTAAACTTCGTCCGGTTTCACGATCGCCTGCCATTAACTTTCCAGAGGCACTATTAAAACTACCGGCAGATTTTTGATCCTCGTTTCCTGATGCTAAATTAAACTGACCGCCTTCTCCCATATTTATTAAACTTTAATTTCCTTCACCACCATTTCCGTGCCATTCACCGCAATGACAAAATATTTCTCCTCATGAAAAACCACTTTTATAATTTTATCAAACACATATTCTGATTTTACTTCGTCGATATACAAAACATCATTAGTTACTTCACGATTATTATCATCAGGATAGAACTTTTTGGAAATAAAAATTTTATCATTGGCAATATCAAAGGAAGACACATCAAATACTTGATCCTTGGGGTTCAATAAATCCACAGGTTGATTATCCACCAATAACCACTTAGAAGCGCCGGGAGTAATATCATCATCTATGTAAAATATTGTTCCGGTTTTTCCTCCAATTGTTTTGGGCGTTTTTGTAATCAAATAATCACCTTTAAAAACCCTTTCCGGTTTATAATCTTTACCATCGACAATTTCTGTCGTAAAGACTCCAACTTCAACATAAGTGCAAAATATTTTTCCACCTATTTCTCTCACTTCCATACCATCCACTTCAGCACCCGGTCTAAAATTTAGGAATACTTGCAATGGGACCTCTTTAAATTTCCATTCTTCCGCGGGATCCGCGCAATACAAGGTATCTACACCATCAATTTTAAGCACCACATACACTTTGCCATCCGCCACGGCTACTGAGTTTATCGCTTCAACATTAAAAGAGTAATAACAATCTTCACCAGACACGTCTTCCTTGGTTTCAAAATCTATTACTTGCAACCAACTCATTCCTTTTCTTTTTTTATAGTTGCTATAATCGATATAATATACTTTTCCATTCATTTCAAAAGGGAAGGATAATAATTCATTTAATTCACCGTTTAACTTAACAGAAACCACTTCATTTCCATAACCAACTTTCATTGACTTTTCGTCTTTTGCAACATAGGCCAATTTACCGTTTACAATACCTGTATTCGTAATATAAAGATGCTTTGCGGAAACCGGTTTACCGTCTAATGCCAAAATCGTGCGAGTATCATCATCATTACCTGTTCCAACAGAATTGACTCGTTGTACAAAACGTAATTCTTTATTTTTATCCAAAATTGCAAGGACTGTATCGTCATTATTTTTTCCAGTAGGAAATGGCAATTCCTCGCCTTTAGCATTCACAAAAACAAAAGTTTTATCATCAACCGGTTGGCTATATGCAAATTGAAAAATAGTCTTTTCTTGATAACGACATGGTAGGACACCATTCCTAGTTAATGGTTCTTTGTTAATCACTTCTCCCTGAATACTTAACAAATCAGAGGCAAAGACATCTTTACCTTGATGCTTCAATCGAAAGTAAGGTTCACCGTTAATCACAGACACACTATAATAAATATCTTTGTCAATACTATATTCAGAAATATTAAATCGCGATTCTTTAATCACATTCTTATTCACACCTCGATCAACAATCTCAGACGCTTGAGTCACTAAACCCAAAGCCATCAAAATATCCTCAGGAGTAGCTTTACCCTTGGCTTTTATTTGTTGAGACAGCTCATGCAATTGCTCGAAGTTGTCAACCAAACTTCGTCCGGTTTCAGCATCTCCTGTCATTAATTGTGGAGACTCAATATTACCCATATTTAATATGCTAAATTATATACTAAATCAAAGCTTAAATCTTTTAACTACCATTTTATCTCTTATTACTCCGGTCACAAAAAAACTTTTATCAGTATCTCCTTCGGAAACTTTAATTATCTTATCAAACGCACATTCAGTTTTTTCTCCATTCACATAAAGAAATACCGGCCGGCGTTCCTCATTTTCGTCAAACTCCTCAATCCCACAAAAGATCACATCATTAACTATGTCAAAATTTGTTATCGCATAATCAGTTGTATTGGGATCAAGATCAATCTGAACAGGCTGGTTATCAACCATTATGTTTGGATGCTCCGCCATTAAAGATAAATAAATTACCTGACCGCGTTTACCTCCAATGCTTACCGGTTTTGTGGTTCCCAAAATTTTATCAAATGCCACGGATTGAACATTCACAGCCGGATTTTCATCAATAACCACAGACTGACCATGCTCATACTCAAGACCTCCCCTTTTTTCAATATTTTTAAATATTCTCACTAATTTATCCGAAACAACATCTACCTTGATCAACTTTTGATCTGCTCTATTTGGCAAAACGTTTATTACTTCATGATCAACATAACAGACATACTGTGTCTTGCTTAAGTTAATCCTAGAATAAACTCTTGACCCCACAGGTCCGACAACTTCAATCCATTGGACTTTTTCATTGAGTGAGACTGTTGCCGAAGATAAGGTTTTTAAGTCATCAAAACTTTTTAGCTGCACAATATAAGAATCTGAAGCAGGATCAGGATGTCCAGACCAAGAATAAAAAAATGGTTTACCTTCATATAGAAACGGCAAACTGACAAACTCTTGTTCTCCATGTTGATTTCTATTATCAAAGTTCTGTTTTTGTCCATCAAAACCGATTACTTTGTTGCCGTGAACATCTTCCGCCCAATAAGCCAGCTTATCGCCATATATTTTCCAGTGTCTAATTGAAAGATTTCCCTCAGTCACTGGTTGTTTATTTAAATCAAACAATTGTCCCAAAGGTGACCCATTTCTCCTTTGCGCGAATGTTCCATAATATTTTAACTGATGATCATCATCCTCTACCGTGACTAACATTCCATTTTTACCAACGCTTGGTAAACCGACACTATTGCCAGACTCATCCACAATCGTTTCAATTACGCCATCATGCTCTTCACTATATTTAACAATGAAAACCGGCTTGCCTTTATAAATAATCGGCGGTTGAAACCCAATATTAGTATCACAAGTAAATTTATTAATTCGCGATCCATCAGTATTCATAATATCACTACCTTCGGAAGCAATCTGATGATTTAAACCATAAAATCTTTGACCACCAATATCGTGAACTTGATCAGACGAAATACGTTTACTGTAAGCTGAGATATCAAAAGAGGTTACAATTTTTTCATCCTCTTGTATTTCCCTGTGCGCTGAAGTAACCAAATCCAAAGCCATCCGAACATCTTCCGGAGTAAACTTGCCTTTGGCTTTTATACTCTTTGCCAACACGCGCATCTGTTCAAAATCATCAACCAAACTTCTTCCAGTTTCAGCATCACCAACCATTAGTTGAGGGGATTCAACATTTTTCATAGATATTATGTGTTTATATTATACCAAATTTGGCATTTTTTGCCTATTTTTTTATAAACAAAAAATACCACTTTGCAATGGTAAATTTAGTGGTGGGCCACGCACCATTCGGTGCATGGTGCAACCGGGTAGGGATCTCACGTCGCCCCGATTTATCGGGACTCCCACGAAACCCACGGTTTCGTGTACTTCCTCCTCGGGAAACTCCCGTTTCCCGACCCCTTCCCAGGTTCGATTAATTCATCATCCGGCCACAAACAAAAAATACCACTTTTCAATGGTAAATTTAGTGGTGGGCCAGGTAGGGATCGAACCTACGAAGGCG
>CAZQEI010000003.1:87657-126086 GCA_964592195.1 uncultured Gammaproteobacteria bacterium
TTCGTATTTTCGGAAATTTGCTGTACAGAAAAATATTGTTTTTTGTACTGGGATACAATTTCTTTTTCCAATTTATTCATGTACAAATTATAGCATACCTAAAGTTGATAAACAACTAGTCTAATAAGTGGGCCGGGACGGATTCGAACCGCCGTAGGCGTAAGCCGCCTGATTTACAGTCAGGTGCAATTGACCACTCTGCCACCGACCCAATATAATATTTTAACCTTCCTAGAGCCGTTGTGCGGATTTGAACCGCAGACCTACTCCTTACCATGGAGTTGCTCTACCAACTGAGCTACAACGGCACACTTATATTTAAATTTGTTAGGACCTACTCCTTACCATGCCCCGCTTAGCGGGGTACCAACTGCGTAGTCCGCCGTAGCTTTAGCGTAGGCGGAAGCTACAACGGCATATTAATAAATCCTAAGCACTAAATCTTAAACTCTAAATTTGAATATTCCTACATTGGAATTTTCCGCCGAAGGACGGATCCGCCTTTGGCGGAGGTTATTGGTGCTTGGAATTTTTTAAAACTTACATTTCCTCTATCTTCTTCTTATACTCTATTACCTTCTGATTTTCCGGATTAGTTTCCTCCAAACGCTTCACGTAATCAAACGCTTGGCTTTTGTTATGTAATATTATAGCGGAATTTATCAACAAATCAAGGGTCTTGGGATCATTGGGTGTTAATTCAATGGCCATAGCATAATATTCATTGGCCTTTACCATATCGTTAAGTGATTGATACAACTGCCCAATCCACAGATAATCTTCATTAATTTGATCAGCGTTATCCACAGTTTTGAATTTACCTCCCTTACCATCATCCTTAGTTACAGTCTTACTCAGATGCTTATCTAACTTCAAAATATGCAAAACTGTTTGCAAAGATTGTTGATATTCTTTTTGGGCTTCGTATAAATTTGCCAACCCTTCGAAGGCCGCTCGATTATGTGGGTCTAATCCAATAATTTCAATAAATCTTTTTTCGGCCTCAGCCAATTCTTCCTTTTTAAATAACTCTTGAGCTTCAGTTAATAAATTCTTTACCTGTTGGTCAAAATTAATTATCTTATTGGCGGCAGTTTTCGTGGCTTGCTTTTGCAACTTTGATTCCCAGTCAGCTAACCGAGTGGATATTTTCTTCCAAGTGTTTTTGAAAATTGAACCAACTGGACTAAATACTTTACCAGCCAAAGCTGAACCAGATTGGGCACGACGTTTCATACGGTCCAATAAGATACGTTCTTTGACCTGATCTTCCTTTTCCTCTGCGATAGTCTGAACATCAATCAAGCGTAGTTGATGGTATTTTTTTCGTAACAACAAAAAAATCACTACTCCGCACCCGATTATCACTGTTAAAGCAATAAAATTGTAGATCATAGATAAATGGGACTCACCGCTAGAAACGACTTCTAATATATCAAATTCTAATGATTTTTTCAAGCTTTGATGATCTTGGCAAACTCCACTGGATCCAAACTGGCGCCACCTACCAAAAAGCCGGCTAAATCTTCACGTTCTTTCAAGGTCGCCACATTATCTGATTTAACACTCCCGCCATAGACAACCTTCACTTGTTGATGGAAATAATCTTCAGAAAACAAGTTAATAAAGCTACGTTTAATTATACGACTAGCGTCATCCATATCAAAAGGCGTAACAATTTCACCCGTACCAATCGCCCAGACCGGTTCATAAGCCAAGATGATCTTCTTATCCAAGTAATCAGACAATCGGGATAGTCCGACCCTGATTTGTCGGGATAATATGCTATCTCTTTTCCCTTGTCGTTTTTCTTCCAAGGATTCACCAATACAGAAAATTGGAGTTAAATTACTTTTCATGGCTTGCTCAATTTTCGAGGCAATCAATGTATCATCTTCATGCAAATAAAATCTTCTTTCTGAATGGCCAATCAACACGTGAGTAACACCCTGTTCTTTCAACATACTAGCAGACACTTCACCGGTAAAAGCACCCTTTTCCCACGCCGCCACATCTTGAGCCGCTAGTTTAATTTTACTTTTCATCAAAGATTTTTTAACCAACGGTAAATAAGTAAAACTTGGCGCTAAAATAATTTCATCCCGGTTATCACCCAGTTTTTTTATTTTAGTTAAATAGCTTTTTACCGTCGCCTCGGTCATTTGCATTTTCCAATTCGCAATGTAAACGCGTTTCATAAATTATAAATCAAATAATTTTTTGAAATATTCGGCTTTTTTAAAGGGACCAATGACAGCTAAGTTTAATTTATTCAATTGAAAAACTTCATTAGCTACCGCCTTCACTTGCGCCAAGGTGACTTTTTCCAATTGCGCCAAACGTTGTTCTGGAGTACAAATTTTATTTTGCAGAATTTCCTGCTTCGCAAACCAATCAGCCAAGTTCGCAGTATCTTCCAAGGTTAAAACCATTTTACCGCGCATGTAATCTTTAGCCTTGGTTAATTCATCTTTAGTCACGCCATCTTTCTTAATCTGTTTTAATTCATCCAAAATCACCTTGATCGCTTCTTTCAACCTTGATTGATCTAAACCAGATTGAATAATCAAATCTCCGGTGTCTTGATAAACATTGGGATAAGCACGAACAAAATAGGCCAGTCCGCGACGTTCTCGCACCTCGGTGAATAAACGTGAGCTCATATTCCCGCCTAAAATAATTGACAATAAATACAAAGCGGAAATTTTCGGATTGTTATAACTATAAGCAGGAAAACCAAAAGCCAATTGCACTTGCTCAGTTTTTTTGTAGACTAACTTAATTTGCGGCTTAGTTTGTTTACCAACATATTTTTTGAAAGGCACAATTTTATCAGCCGGTTTCTTGGCCGTAGGAAAATATTTTTTCACCAAATTCACCAAACGACCATCGAGGTTACCAGCAATACCGATGACAGTATTTTTTGGTGTGTAATATTTATCGCGATAGTCAACTAACTTTTGACGAGAAACTTTACGAATCACCTCTTTTGGTCCGGCAATTTCCCAACCTAGAGTGGAGCCATTGAAAATAACTTGTTCAATCACATCTTCAATGAACATCAAGGGATTATCTTCATACATGTTTATTTCTTCAATGATCACGCCCCGTTCGCGATCCATTTCTGCCTGATCAAACTTCGAATGGTATAACATGTCAGACAAGACATCCAATGCTAATTCTATTTTCTTGGCATCAATTTTCACATAATAGCCGGTCCAATCTTTGGAAGTGGCAGCATTGAACTCAGCACCCACATTATCCAACGATTTGGAAATATCCAAAGTTGTTGGACGTTTCTCTGTACCTTTAAACATTAAATGTTCAATAAAATGAGAAGCGCCATTAATATCTTTTGACTCATATCTAGAACCAACGCCAAATAACACAAAAATCGTGACTGATCGAGCATTCTTTTCCGGCACAGTAATCAGACGCAAACCATTCGGAAATGTCTGTTTTTTAAACATAATATAAAATCTTTAAGTTAGTTAGAACTTGCACAATAATTATACCTAATTGGGGGAGATTAAGCAATTACTTTCATTTCCGCCGGAGGCTGATCCGCCTTTGGCGGAGAACATTGATCAAGCCTGCCTGCCGGCAGGCAGGGATCATTGACCAAAAACAACACGATTTAAACTAAAAAAGACTGAATTGCTTCAGTCTTTATATTTTACAAAATTATTGATTATTTTCGTTCACTATTCGTTCTTGATTTGCTTCTAAATCAGATAAAGTATCAAATTCCGGCCCGACGAAGTTCCCATCTGAATCGCAAATTACCCACTTGCCATTATCTTTTTCAGCATGAAAATAAACTTTACCATTAATTTCTTCAGTATCAGTCACGCGAGAAAAACCATTCATGTCAAATGTCTCTGGTAATCCAGTCTGAGAAAGATAGTCATCAGGAGAAATATTCCATTTTTCTAATTGCTCTTTGGTTAATGGCAATCTAGAAGGCTTACTAATATTATTTTCTTCTAAGGGTACTAAAGATTCATCTATCAATTCTTTACCTGCAGCATTTTCATTACTTTTTGAAAAATTTGATTCATCCTTGTGCGGTCCCTTGATGTCTTCTAAGTCATTTAAATCATCCCCACCAGCCGGCGCGGCCGCCATCTCTAAATTTTTATCCTTGTCCGAACCATTTGGATCACCACCTTCTGGTGATAAGGCATTGGCGACTAAACCATGTTCAAAATTCATTACCATAAATTTTTCATTAATTTTTATAATTTCATTATATATAACAAATGCCAGCTTAGCAATAAGGTTGTGGATATTTCAAACATTCCTTTTAAAATATAAAAGCCCGAGAGATATCGGGCTTGGGAAAGAACAATTATGGGTCATCGCTTCCAAACGATTTTTCAATCACCCACCCGCCTAGTTTAACAGCCAAAATTATTAAGGGCGAAGTAATTAGGACTCCACACACAATCACCATAAACCATGTTTCTGTGGTGAAAAGACCATACAATATCCAAACAATCAGAATAGTCAAAAGAATGTACCCCAGATCACCCATAGCCTCCAAGACAGTATCCATTTAGACCTCCTCAATTTTGATAATTTTTTTCTTGCTGACTCGACTACGGTAAGTGTAGACCTTGACAAACTTCAATATCAACAGAAACACCACCAATCCAATATCAATCTGCAAAATAAACATCCAGTCAGCAGGAGTGGACTGATGATACAGGAACGCCGCGATCGCTGATGCGATCATTAGCAAACCCAAAAGTTCCATTGTAACCTCCTGCGTTAAGTGTTTTTCAGTGAAGTTTAAAGATCTCAAGTTTAAGAAAGACTATAGTACCAATTAGTAACCACCCGACCACTTGCCATAGAGCAATCGATAAACTATCATCCACAGAATAAACAAACAAAACAATATTACCGGAGCACTCAAGACTACTCCAAACAGTACTATCCAGAAATGTCTCGCGGCTTCTGGGTCACTGGGAAAAAGCGCTACCAGAAATATACAGACGATCACCAGGATAAAAAGACTAATACATTCTCCCAAGACTCCAGCCACTACATCAAACATGACTAAACCTCCTCTTTTTCTTCAAGTTTAAGCTTCCTGCGTTTTTCCCTTCGATCCATCAGGAACGAACCTAGGAAACTCAAGGCAATAATACCTACTATTACCCCGACAATAATGGCGTCGATCTGAAAAATCAAAATCCAATCAGCCTCACTGGCACCCTGCCACACCAACCTACCGGCTCCATAAATCATAAGACACAGTACTTCGAAACCGCCAAAGGCCGGGAAACACAAGCCCAAGACAACGAGAATGACAATCACTACCCACATGGTGACCTCCATTGTTGTTGGTTAAGTTACAATCAACATTACTATCCGTATCAAAAGTAAACTCCCGAGTGTCATTCCCACCAAGTCAATCAACACTGAGTAACGATGCTCTTTCATGTTCACCTCCGGGTTTGTTGTTTCCAATACAAAAACGCGACATTTACCATGTCTGACTTGTATTTTCAATTGTCAACGAACGTGAGATTTAACCAGATTCCCTGGTTATGATTAATCACGGTTATAACCCATGACTAATGAAGTATTCAACTCTTTTATTGTAGCATGTTTTTTTACTTTTGTCAATAAAATAAGGGGGATTTCCCCTATTTTAGACGTAATTTGTGAAGCGTAAATCGTAATCCGTAAAGCGTAACGCGTAAAACGTTAAGCGTGAAACGATTTTTTTACCCACGAGCCAACAGGGCTAAACCAATCAAAGTAACAACAATGCCAGACACTTTAACGATATTTAATGGCTCTCTCAAGATTAACAAGCCCAAAATTACCGCCACTACGATAGTTCCCCCGACCACAATCGGATTACCTAGGCTTAACGGAGCATTCTTGGAAAACATAAACAGGAATAATATTTCTGCTACGCCGGAAAACAAACCAGCTAATATTGGGAATAAAATATCATTTTTGGAGAAGGATAATGATTGACCTGTAAATTTAAAAACTAACGTCGCTACCAACGCCACAACAAATGATGTACCGGTAATAATCATTAAGGCAATAGTCGGACTCAATTTGTCAGACGCTAACTTGGTAAAAAAATTATAAAAGCCGAAACTTGTAGCGGCTAAAATTGCGAAAGTAAGCCAATGCATATGTTTACGTTGTTAAAATATTATTTCACCCTCCCTTTAGGGAGGGCACAAAGACTTTCCTCCCCGACTTCCGCCTGAGGCGGATTAGGAAAAAGTCGAGGGGAAATAGTAATTTTTATTTTTTTATGCTAGTTGCAATTGCATGAACTATTATATGCAATACTCACAAAGATCTATTTATATTTTTTCAAATTACCAATTACTGGTTACCTATTACTGGTTACTTATTACTCATCACTCACAATCTCATCCACTCTCTTCAAGACTCTATCATTATTCTCAACCGGTCGCGCATTTAACGTCTGTTGATATTTATCAATATTATTTAAAAAATCTTTTAACGCTGATTCATCCAATTTCGCCACATTCTTCCCCACTCCGAGATGTTCAATATAAATCGCATTTAATATTTGTTCAAACTGTCCCGCTACTGGCAATGCCAAATAAGGTTTGCATAAATATAATGCTTCACTAATTGCGCTAAAACCGGCGTTCGCAATCATAGCGCGCGCGCCAGCCATATCATTTAAAAATCCCTGACGCGAAAAACTTTTCAAAGTAATATTTCCAATCACTTCATCGCGATTGAATCCATAAATATAAAACTTTTGATCTGGAAACTTCTTAAACACCTCCAACATTTCCGTTACCGCGGAAGTTAAATACACTAGCACATAATCCCCCACTTGTGAGGTTAAACTTAAGATTGAAGGGTCTACAATTGGTGGAAACAATTCAGTGTTTGGAGCTATAACTTTTTCATCAGCAATAGTTAACACTAAATATTTATCTACATAAGGAGTCATCAACTTATTTACAAATTTAACCGCCAGATAATCCAAACTCATTTTATTTTCATATTTAATCTCCGTTCTGGTGATAAAATAATGATTACCCAGAGAAATAACTGGGACTTTAAACTTGTGCCCATAAATAGATGACAAAGGTTCGTAATCGGAAAAAACAATTTGCGGTTGGAATTCGGTAAATATTTTTTTCACTAACTTCCAACTCGCCCAAGCTTGCTTAATTCTTTTTAAATTAATCCAAATGGTGGGAAAGTAGCAAATCCGATTGTGTTTATATACCAAGTGCAAACCATAAATTTCCGTAGTATCAAAATCCGGACTAAGCACTGGAAGCGCTTGTCCATAGGCTAACACTTTGACTTCATGACCTTGATCAACTAAGTGTTTAATCACCACGCGACTGCGCATGCAATGACCAAAACCTTGACCGTCAACCCCATATATTATTTTCATATTTTTCCGTGATCAATGATCAATGTTCTCAGCCGGAGGCTGATCCGTCCTTCGGCGGAAATGATCAATGAATCAGATTACGACTGCATTTGAAGCGACTTTTATCTCTCCTTTTATCTTGCCTTGTTTTTTCAATTTCTGCAAATTTTTCAATAATGATGGTTGATAATCTCTATATATATAAACATCACCATTTATCATAATATTTCCTCGATTAAACAAGCCTGTCAGTTGTTTCAGATTCTTTTGACCAACTAACCTCAAATCACCACCCACAGTCAAATTAACCGTCCCGGTACGAGTTGATGACCATTGCTCCAATTTGTCGTTACTATCCAAGGTTAACGTGCCACCCACTACCAATGTTTCCGGCATATTTTCAATATTCAATTCCTTTAATGACAAATCACCCGGAACTGTCCAATCAGAAGGTAAATTATTTAAATCCGGACAATCCTTAATTAAAATATTTTTACCCCGCAACATTTCTGGCCAAAAAGAAAATCCTTTCACATGAAATAAACTCAAATCCCCAACATCTACCACCATAGCATCATTGCTAAAAGAAGAAAAAGTTACCTGCTCCAAAACAAGTTCCTTCACCTTACCACGAACATATACACATTTTAAACCAGATAAATTTTGCAACGCCATCTCGTCAATTTGAGTTTGATCATCTGGAATATCAATATTTTCCAAACCGCCGGAATGGGATATTCTAATTTTCTTTGCTTTCACATAACTGCCGAACTTTAGATCTTTAACATTTTCAATCACAGTTACATCAGATTCAAAAAATCCATCAAACTGTAATGAATCACAAAATTTTATTTCCGCATCATGAACAAAAAGATCTCCATGGACGACAAATTTCTTTTCATGAAGACTCATTCCCATTGAACTTAGATGCAATTTCCCGGTTAATTTTCTAACAGACTTCGGCAATTCTATATGATCCTCTGTTCTTGTCATTGCTATCTGTAAATCTTTCCATACCGGACTCACAGGCAAAAATAAGGGAATATCAACAACCACATTATCACGATCAATTTTCAATGAAGCAGACTCACCCATTTTGACTCCTCTTAAATCACCAAGATCGCTATAGACAATTACATCCAAAGTTCCATTGCAAACTAAGCCATTTTCAAATTCAGAAACACTCAAACCATCGACAGCCAACGTGCCGGTTTCATTGATTTTTAAAAACGCCGGAACAGATCGCTGAGAACAACCATGTTCCAAAGTGAGGTTCAACGTTCCTACTAGTTCTCCGTCTCGAAAAACTCTTTTATAAATAATTTCATTTATTTCAAATTGATCCATCGCTGGAAAAATATCCCCCAGCCAATCGCATAATTTTTCTTTAATATCTTTCTCTTCATCCTCTCCCACATCGAATAATGACCCCATCGCCTCCACATGTTTCAACGCTAAACGAACAGCATCGTGGTCGTCAGGATTAGTTTTCAATTTCTTAGCCAAATCTCGCAGAGCTTCTTCGTGCGACGCTAAATCAGCAGCAACTTCTCGAGTGGCGGTTAAATTTGATTTTGGTTTTGGAACGAATTCAGGCATAGTTATGGTTGGTCAACACCTAAATCTTTTTTCTTTTGTTCAATTTGTTGTTTTTTATTGGCTAAATGTTCTAGCAACTTCTGAAAACCAAAATCCACACTGCCAATCGTGGTTTCCACTGTTTCATTATATTTCTCTGGCACAGTATTCACCAAGTAATCGTTAACATCAGATTGATTAGTCAAAATTTGATCTTCAGTATAGCTTTGCATTTCTTGAAGCTTTTCAATGGTGTCGATTTTCATTTCACCATACAAAACTTGCGCGGCTAAAATTTCTTCTTGATATTTACCTAATAAATAGTTCGTGTAATCACTAACGTCTTTCTCATATAAAGCTCGTAATTCGCTTAACCTTTCTTGAGCCTGATGAACTCGGTAATTGGCTTTGTTAATTTTACCAAAGGTGAAAAAATATCGAACCTCTTCACTCCAACCATCGAGGAAATATAGCGCTGAGTCTGGTAACAAACCGGGACGGACGAAAAAATTGTCAGCGGCTTTGATTGCCATTGGTAAAAACAATAAACAAATAACGAAAACCATGATTATTTTTTTCATATGTATTCAATTATTTTCCAAAAATTCCCCTGGCCATTTCCCAATATTCCGGATGATTTTTTTCTTTCATAAAATACCACCACTCTGCTCCCCACAAATATATTTCCGAAGCGCCGGTGCGACTGGCAAAACTGGTATTGTCTTTTAATAAACGTGCTGGGAATCTGGGTAACACTGACTCATAATCTTTTTTCAAATCTTTATTATCCGGCACCCAAGGTTCTGCCTGCACTTCCACGGCAATCACATCATTAGTCGATAACTGGTTTAACTTGGCTTTGTAAAAATAAAACGCTGGTGGGAAAACATGATGAAAATATCCAATATACTTATTATAAACTTCGCGATACAAGGTGTGCCCAAATTTATCTCCCAAGTTGGCAATTTCAAACCACGAATTCAATTCCCCACTATCGGTAACGAGAATCGGCCGATTGTCCAAAGTTTTGACCCAGGCAATTTCTTCTTTCAACTGCGCTGTGGTCATCGCTGGACATTCGCCAAAAGTTCCTAGGAACGGTTCATTCTCCACCTGCCAAATGGCGATATTATCATAGACTTTGAAATGCTTCACCGCATCTTTAATCATTTGCAATTGTTCAAATCTCGCCTTGTTCGGCTCTAATTTCGCTAACCAAACAGGGTCGTGACATTCCGGCCAACGCGGCACGCGCCGACCAATCGTCATTATTACTCGAACATCTCTTTCTTTAGCTTCGCTCAACATCCAATCTAAATCATCAAAATAATACTGATTAAATTTCGGTTCCACTTCATCCCACTGCGCAATCAAGCGCACATTTTTTATTTTCAAATCATCGAGCAACGCTAAGTAACTATCCTTCCAATCCAATCCTAAATATTCAGCATAACTTTTCGAAAATGTTATTCCCAGTTTCTGCTCACGACCATAGCTGTAATCTCGCGAATACAAAATTATCAATCCAGCCACAATAACAATTACCAAAACAGCAATAATCAAAATAAATCGTCGCGGCAAATTGTTTTTATTTTTATTTTTTTCCATACGCATTGACAAATCTGCTTATTTCTATAATAATTGATTAATTAACTGGGTTCATTTCAACAGGAGGCCAGCATGCCAAACAAAATCTCACCTTTAGTAATTCAATTGAGAGAACGGTTTTTAACTGAATGGCTAAGTCATGCTCTACCACCAAATTTAGAAAACGAGAAGAAAATGGGGGTTTTACGTTTAACTTATGAAGAAATCGGGATGGTCTTGCAATATATCTTGAATAACATTAAATCCATTATGCAAGAAGCCAATGGTCCGCGTCACCAAGTAATCTTGGAAATAACGAAAGCACCTTGGATCAATGATTTACGCGTCTGGACTTCACCCAAAGCTTTCAATGCTCTTGACGAGCAACGCGCCCATTGGGTAGAATTTAACATTGATGACATTTACGCCAACATGAGCAACCTTGATCAACGACGCAAATATCAACATTTTGCTGTTTGGCTACTTGGTCAACCGGAAGCACTCCAAGCGGCTTGCGGACAACGTTACCTGATTACCGACGCTAAGAAAACTATCACTATTAAATTTCGTACTTCTCATGAGTCTGCCGAATAGCAGACTTTTTCATTTGCCAAAATATATTCTATATATTAATATATCAATTACATTGTACCTTAAACCAACAAAAAGAGGAGGCTCGATTGGATCCGCAAAAAATCATCCCCACCAATCCCCGTTTTCGCGCTTATACTATTGATGAATTGCAACCATTACTTCAAAATTTAAAAAACTGGAGTTGCGCGGCTAATTTACCCGTGGAGTTGAAAGCGGCGTTTACCAGTTGGAAAGAAAATCAAACTTATCAATCCTTGTCCAATTCTCTCAATGTCATCGCTGGTCTGTGGCGACATCTGCTCGTGCTTTCTGAACTACCGGTCGAATCTCGTCCCAGAGAGGATTGTCATCATTGCTATGATTTGCATTATTATATCAATGAACGTGCCCCAGCTTATCTTGATCATCGTTTAGCCAAGGGTTTTCACCAGCTCGATGAACTGGAGATTACGACGAAGATCAGCTTAGCCGGCAGTATGCCTCGAACCTGGGGACAACTGACTTGGCTATGGTTAAACGATCAAATCTTTGAAGTTCATCCAGTATTCGCCAATCAATTTCTACCTCCTTCCACCACCGAATCTGGTTACATCATCAGATTAAAGTAACATCAATCACATCCGCCCAAACCGGCGGATTTTTCTATCTCTATTTTATCAAAAATCCGAGACCAATACCAATTAATATCAACGCACTGATCTGCATAAACACTTCTCTGCGAGTAAAATCTTCTTTTTCAAATTTGGGAAACAGCCAAGTTGATCCAGCGGTGATTAAAAATAATAAAACATATTGCAACCCAGCCATCGCGTTCACCAACGTCGCAGAGGCTAATGAGATCGCAAAGTTCATACCAATAAAATAAACAGCGGCTAATCCCTTGTTCACAATCAAAATACTCCAATTGGATTTTTCACCTTTCTTAGTTTTCTTAGGATGAAAAATCTCTTTACGCACTGCCGGATGCAACAAGAAACACAACGCCGCGCCTGCTGTACCAAATCTCGCCCAGACAAAACCGGTGGCAAATGATGCTTCTAAATATACGCCGCGAATTAATGAATACGACAAGGCGAATAACATGCCCGCAATTACCGCATACAACATACCAATATGCCAACCATTATGTTTTCGGCTTTTTTCAAATGAAATAATAAAAGCACCGAGCACTAGTAAACCAACGGCCACCAGTTGCATCCAAGTTAAAACTTCGTGAAATACAAAGTAAGAAAATATTCCTGTGAATACCGGGATAACTGAACCGGATAAAGGACTAATGTGCGTAGCTTCTCCCGTTTTCATTCCCATGTACAGGAAATGTAATGCCAAGGTGAATAACGCACCAGAGATTAACGACCAGGTTACCACTTTTAATCCTGGATTAAAGTTAAAATCACCGAAGATGAAAACTATCCCGATTAAACTGGCCAAAGCTGTATAAAAAGTTAAAACCGCTGGATGCCGAAACTTTTTAGTTAAAATAAATTTATCTAAGAATAACGAGAAAGCGTTAGCAAATTGTGAAATGATTACGATGGGAAGCCACATAGAGAGAAGAGATTAGAGAATTAAGAGAATAGAAGAGATTAAAGAGATAAGACTAGAGTGTCCGCTTCTGCCCCGAAGGGGCCCCTTTGGGGCGAGTCCCGCAAAGCGGGACGTGGCAGTCTCTGGTTGTAATTTTCAGAGATTGCTTCGTCGCCAACGCTCCTCGCAAAATAGATCACGTTAACATGAAATTATTCAATCACATTACCAGCCGGTTCATAAACCAACTGATCTCCTCGTTTCCCGAGCACCCAAACTTTTCCATTATTAATGCGAGTATCATAAACTTCTTCATATTTTTCACCAATTGGGTTAAGATTATAATCATAACAGCTCCAATCAAAACCAACAGACGGAATAGCAACAAACAAAATATTATCATCACTCACCATTTTAACCGTTGAAAATACCAAGTGTTTTTTATTTTTCACATCAAAAACATCTTTACCTTTTCCTTGTACTTCTAAATTTTTAAAAGCATAATCCCTCCCATTAATTGTACGCAACTCATCAGGTTCAAAAGGCATTTCATCAATTAACACTTTTTCATTTTCATCTATTAAAGAAGAAGCAATCTCTCCACTAATAACAAAAGCTAACTTTCCTCGGTACTCAATAGGTTTCGCATAATGAAAAGCTAGTTTACGGCCATCTTCAAGAAAATAACTATCCACTTTATCAGTGGTACTCTCCCTACCAATAATTAACAATCTTCCACCTACATTCAATATTTTGGGGACACTAATAAATTTAACCGGCACAACCTTGCCAGACAAATTCACCACTTCATAAAAATTCTCCTTCTTTTTAACACGAGAAATATATAACTCATCACCAATCCTTGTTGAATAAGGACTGCCAGTTATTGCATATGGTAAAAAATTTGACGGAAAACCTTTAATACTTTCACCATGTTCATTCAATAATTCAACTTGATTAGTTCCTTTTTTTCCACATCTTCTCGCAAATATTTTTCGGCCTTGATGTTCACCAACAAAATCAACGCTACCATCTTTGCTAATTACTTTTCCATTTAAGTCAAAACTCAAGGCTGCAACATCTTCCCATCTTTTAGAAACATCACTAGCTACTTGTGCTATAACATCAAGGTGGTTTTCTTTGACACCGACAAATATGGTACTAAGATAAGGATCCTTATCAAAACCCCAACGACGTTCCTGATACAATAATTTTTCCGAACCACTTTCATCCACCAAAAAAACTTTAAGTCCAAACCTATTTTTCTGCGAAACTACAAATTTCACCTTTCCATCATGTTCAAATTTAGTATAAATTTCACTATACACATTTGATAATAACTTACCATCAATAGAAATCACAAATTTATTACCATCCTTCCAATTATCAAAATATGTTAGAACTGTTTTCCCCGCTAAAACTTCAGCCTCAAACGCTGTTTCTTTGCAGGGATAACTTTGCAAATCATTGTAACTGAAAAACCTTGAATCTCCGGTACTTTTATCCCGATAGGCAATACCTTCTTTGGATAATTCAAGTTCTCTTGTTGAGACATTGGCAAATCTGGATAGTTGGAATATTTCCTTTCCATTTTCGTCTAAAATTTTAAAATCGCCAACCAGAGCATTTACTCTAAACAACCTACCTCGCACAGTTGACAAGATTTCGATTGAAGTTTTAGCTTCGATCAAATCACCCTCATTATTACTCAATAACAAATACTCTCCAAAGGTCTTTACACCAAGAACAGCTGAAAAATATTTTCCATCTGGAGAAATTCGCGGGCTCTCTTTTTTTATACCACAATTATTTGGAATATCCACAACTTGCGGTTCCATATCTTTCGGTCTTTCAATCCCAGCATACATCGCAGTCACAATTCGCAAGGCTTCTTTAATATATGCATGCTCCTCTTCCGGTTTTCTGCCTCTCTTCACCAACGCATGCAAAGCTTCCATTCTTTCTGTAATACTAACATCACCCGACTTAGTGTCGGCGGTTAGTGTTTGTTTTGGTTGTTCATTGAAGCCAGGCATTCAGTTTAGATTATAGATTTAAGATTAGACCCAGCCTCTCGCGAGAGGCTGGGAGAGATTATAGTTAGAAGAAGTACCCTATTTTGCGAGGAGCACCGATGACATCGGGGCGACGTGGCAATCTCAAATAATTAACATCCAACTTTAGAATTTATGATTTTAAATTTAGAATTTATTAATTTACTCCTCCAACCGGCTCATACACCACCATACCATCTCGTTTACCCAGCACCCAAAGTTTTCCATTTCTTTCACGAGCATCTGAAAACTCATCATATTCTGACCCGATTGGATTAAAATCATAATCATGAAGCGACCACTTACCATTTTTCATTTTAGCCATAAATGCCACGTTTCCCACTGCTTGCCATGTAACTTTCATATAACTATGCGTTTCTCCAGTAGCACTATCAAAAACATCATCATATTGACCCGGACCATCTCCATATATAAACGCTAACAAGCGATCT
This sequence comes from uncultured Gammaproteobacteria bacterium, assembly GCA_964592195.1. Classification (GTDB taxonomy): domain Bacteria; phylum Patescibacteriota; class Patescibacteriia; order UBA11705; family UBA11705; genus CAZQEI01. Next base: position 102,855 of record CAZQEI010000003.1, read on the forward strand.
TCAACCTTTTTAATTTCACGTGGTTCGAAAGGAATGTCGCTCAGTAACACATTTCCCTGTTCATCTTTTAAATGCCACTTTTTCACCGCAATATTATCATCTGGCACCAAAAATGTTGGCTGATTATTCACCTCAAACAATCGTATTACCGAAGCCCCCTCCAATACGGCTTCACCATTTTCATCGTAAACAATAAATCCCATTTTCCCCGGGTTAGAGCCACGGATAAATAATTTATCTGCCACCACTTGAAGTTTTGCCAGACCATCAAATTTTTTATTTATTTTCTGGCCTTTCACGCTCACTATCTCTCGAAAAAGACCCTTATCATCAGTGGTGAGATAATACATATCACTCTCAAAAAATGTCATACCATCACGAAGAGGATGCTTATCCAAATCAGCAATAACACTGCCATCAGAACAGACAATACGATTCTCTCCCGGTTTAACTCCAGTGTGCAAACAGAACATATCCCGACCATCAATTGAACCCAAATAATAATAACCATAAGCATTGTTGTATTCAAACATTATCTTTCCATCAAAATCAAAAACTGCATCAAAATAATCTTTGCTAATTTTATTTTTATCTATTTTCCTCGAATCATGCAATTCAAAACCATATTCATGAATATCAACTTTAGTTTCATGCTCACCGGATTTAAACATTCGTGAATCTTCATGAATAACTGTTTCTTTCCCTGTGTCATCAACAATTAAAACTTGATAACTTAAAAAATTTATTTTAGAAACCACAAAAAACACTTTATCTTTGTGAACAAAACTACCCAACACCTCATGGTACTCCTTCCCTACCTTTTCACCGTTTAAGTGCATAGTTTCAAATTTCGGCTGTTTTCTTGTAGCCTGATATTCCTCCGTCCAAGTGATATTTTCGCCCAGCAATTTTGGTTCGATTTTTATATTGCAAGGACGGCTTTGTTTATCATGAAAAGAATAGAAAAGATATCCCTTTTCCGTGGAAAAATAATGAATACCCTCGGGAAAAATAACAAAATTTTTTGCCTCATTCGGATAACCAAGATCTTTGGCGTCAAAAACTTTTTGACCAGTCTCATTAAATAATTGTAGATGTTCATTCCTCAGAATCACTGGGAACAAAGTCCCGATAGTTGAATTTATAGCGCTTATTTCTAATCTAGAATCAATTGGATGATCTGAATGTTTTCCAATAATTAACCTGCCACTGTCTTTCCCATATTTAATGGCCGCCACAAATGATTCTCCGTTGCTAGTTAATTTAGGAAAACATGTAAAATCTCCTTTTCCTTCAATTTCAAAAAACTGCGGACGCAAACCAGACTCCGCGTGATATGTTTCAGACAAACCAGTTATTTCACGTAACAACTCAGCCACGTTATCCGGTTTCAAAGCTTCGGCTTTCGATTTCTTGGCTAGCCGTCTTAAACGCTCCATTCTTTCCACAATACTAACATCATCTGATTTAGTATCAGCGGTGAGTGTTCGTTTGGGTTGTTCAGAAAATCCAGGCATTCTGTTTTAGATTAGAGTTAGAAGATTTCCGCCAAAGGCGGATCAGCCTCCGGCTGAAGAGATTATAGTTGAATTAAAATTAGATTCATCTGTTCCATGTTACGTGCTACGTGATACATGTTATGTGTTATCAACTCCCCCAGCCGGTTCATACACAATCTGATTTTTCCGTTTTCCAAGTATCCAAACTTTACCATCTTCCCGTTTTCGCGTTTCATACACTTCATCAAAAGGCTCACCTAATTGCTCCATATTACAATCATATACACGCCAGAAATTGAGCAATTGATCATTTATCATCACACGAGTTTTCACCAAAACAAAAGCATTTTCATCTTCAATTAATCGAATATCACCACCAATCGCGACTTTATTTGAAATCAGAGAACAATCATAGACAACATTCTCCTTTTTTTTATCTTCTAAATCAGAAAAAACAAACATTTTGCCTTTAATCAATTTAATTGAATTCGGCATCACATCAAAACCATCTGCAAGCACTGAACCATTTTTATACATCAATCTATACTTACCTTTTATTCCTTCAGTAACAATTACTTCCTGACCACCAAAAATTAAAACATCATAAATATTTGTAATTCCCTTTATCAGGGGATCTCCTTTTTCATCAAACCACATTCCGTTTCTTTTAGCTTTAATATATAAATGATTCTCTTTTGCTATTAAATCTAAATCAGAAGAGTTATCTTTGATACGAATTCTCTTTCCCTTCACAGAACATAAATAAACCGCCGTTGGCTTAACAGAAACATCACATTCCAAATAATAAACATCATTATTAAACATTACATGGGAAGTATTATCTGTGAACATATGTTCGAGACACTGACGCGCAAATTCTTTACCCGTGTTGTCAACCAAATAATGTCCGTTTTTGCTTTTGAAACAAAAGATTGACTTGCCATCAATCGTTCCCCACACAGACCGATCTTTCATTTCATTTGATTGGCCAGAAACGAAATTTTTGCCATTAAAATCATAATATCTTTTTTTACATTTAAATAAATTCTTTTCAAGCAGATTCATATAAACTATCTCTATCCCAAAATCATGTATTTCAATATCTAACTCATTATAATTATACAGAAAACCCACTAAACTCATCTTTTTTCCCACTTCCCAATACAACAATTTTTCTTTACCAGTTTCATCCACTAAATATAAACGCTTCACTCTTCCAAAATTTCTTTGCACAATAGCAAAAACCTGACCGTCATGTTCAAAATGTTTTACTAATTTATCATAACCCTTGGCTACCAATTTATCATTGATTTTAAGTTCATTCACCGCTACATTCCCGCCTAAGAATTTTTTATTATCATTTATAGAATCAAGCAATAGTTTGTCGCCATAAACAACGGCCGTCAAAGATTTTCCCACCTGACGAGTTTTTTTATCATGAAATGAATAAAAGAAAGAACCAACATCATTTTCAAAATAACCAATACCAGCCGGGAAAGTCACAAACGATTCACAATGATTTTTGTGATTGACCAAATTATCTTTCCCGAATATTTGGCAACCGCAGTCATCATAAACATTTAAGTTTTTTCCATCATTAATCAAAAATATTTTTCCAATCGACGAATTAATCTCCGTAATGCCTCTATTAGTTTTTTTCCGCACCTCAGGCTTATCACTAAAAACTAAATGTCTGGAGGGGTCCAAGTCTTGGGTTCTAGTTTTAATTCCCACGCCGAATCTTCTCCCATCTGCCGATATGGTAGGAGGATTTGAAATATCTTCATCAGATGTCAACTCAATTACTTGAGGTTCAAAGGTTGGCCTTTCATTCTCAATACCATCATACATCGCCGTCACAATTCGTAATGCTTCTTTCACATAATCATGTTCCCCCTCTGGTTTTCTTCCCTTCTTCACCAACTCATGCAAAGCCTCCATTCTGTCCGCAACACTAACCTCGCCCGACTTGGTGTCGGCGGTTAGGGTTTGTTTTGGTTGTTCAGAAAATCCAGGCATAGTAAAAAAGAGAATTCCGCCAGAGGCGGATCCGCCTACGGCGGAAAAGAGTAAAAGAGAGAATGAGAATAAAGAGCATGGAAGAAATTACAATAAAGATAATTTCATTCATCTGTTCCCCGCCGAAGGACGGGTCCGCCTCTGGCGGACATGTTACGTGCTACGTGTTACATGTTATGTGTTATCAACTCCACCAGCCGGTTCATACACAATCTGATTCCCTCGTTTACCGAGCACCCAGACTTTACCATTATTAATTCGAGTATCATAAACATCATCGTAGGGTTCACCAATTGGATTCAAATCGTAATCAAACGCTCCCCACATGGGATCAGTACCTGGAGTTTTTGCCATGCGCCCAACTAAAAGCACTTGATCGTCACTTGCTAATAAACACGCTGAAAAAATAACAGTTTGAGAGTTTTTCACATCAAAAACAAACTTGAACCTATTCTTAACATTTAAGTTAGCAAAACCATACTGACGATTATTAATTTCCATAAATGAATCAGGAGAGAATCCCACATCTTCAAACAATAAATCACCTTGAGCATTGAGTAATGATACTGAACCATTTCTCTTTTTTGACGACACGGCAATCTCTCCAAAATGATCACAAACATCCACAGCCATTTTATTAATAGCCAATTTTTCTCCCTTTTCATTAAAATAATGCTTGAAGGTTTCCCCCGGCATACGAGTATCTTCTTCAAGAATAATTAACTTACCCGTAAGACTAATTAATTTTGGCTTTTCTCTAAAAGTCATCGGTACAACATCACCAAACAAATTAAAAACTTCAAATTTTTCTTGATCACCATCCTCAATTTTACGAATTAAGAATATATCATCACCAACCTGCAAATGATTGCCATCCATAAACCTAAGATTTCTATCTGAAAGAATAACATGATTGTTCTCATCTACTACTTGTATTTTTAGCAATGGAGAAAAACCTGCAGAAAGTATAGCGAAAATATCCAACCCTTTTTGTTTTCCAAGGTGGTGGACAATGCAATTTTCAGCTAGTTTAGTACCAGACAAACTACAATCAACCCGATACTGATATTTATCTTCGCTATCAAAAGCCCCGTCACCTTTTCTAATACCAACAGATAACTGAGAGTCCTTCACCACCACATCTACTGTATTATATTCCGGTTTACCATCAAAACCCAGTCGTATTTCCGAGTGCAATACTTTCTCCTTCCCTTTTTCATCTACCCAAAGTATCTTTCTGCCCCAACGATCTTGTTGAGAAGCAATAAAGGAAATTTTTCCTTCATGTTCAAAAACTTTATGAATTTCACTATATTTTTTTTCAAAAACTCGTTCATTGATACGCACCGCTTTTTTCTTGTCTTTATCATTAATATTTTTATAAACTAACACCGTTTTCCCAGCTAAAACCTGAGCGCTATCCACATCTTCCGTATACAAATATATCTGTCGATTTTTAAAAGAGAAAAAGCCCATAGCCTTGGGTTCTTTGTTCCAAAAGGAAACACCCTCTGCAGAAATTTGATTATTGGAATTCTCCGTAGCTGATACCTCTGTATCAAAAATTTTGGTCTCCTTCTCATCATACAAAACAAAACCTCCATGATCATTATTCACCTGATAAACCGGACCAGCCACAGTTTCAATTTCAAAAACCTCCCTGTTGTTTTTTATTTGCTTTTCCTGTCGATCACTGACAATTAAATATTTATTAAAACCTTGATCATCAAAAACTACGGAAAAGCTTTTTCCATCAGCAGATATCTTGGGCTCGCCTTTTAAAGTTATTGTCACATCGGGAGGAAATTCTACTGATTGCGGTTCCATATTTTTTGGCAATTCAATCCCCGCATACATTGCCGACACAATTCGCAATGCTTCTTTCACATAATCATGTTCTTCTTCTGGTTTTCTGCCTTTTTTTACCAACCCATGCAAAGCTTCCATTCTTTCTGCAACACTAACATCACCGGATTTCACATCGGCGGTTAATTTTACTTGAGGTTGTTCACCAAACTTAAGCATGCTTTTTTAGATTATAGATTTAAAATTAGAAACTATAGTTTATCCATTTGTTACATGATCCCCGCCGAAGGACGGGTCCGCCTCTGGCGGACATGTTACCTGCCTGCGCAGGCAGGCATGTTACGTGACTTAAACTCCCCCAGCGGGTTCATAGACAATTTGATTATCACGCTTACCGAGCACCCAGACTTTACCATTATTAATTCGAGTATCATAAACATCATCGTAGGGTACACCAAACTGATTCATATCATGATCATAAGCCCACCACGTTCTGACGCTTAAATGTTCAGCTGTTCTTGCGACAAACAACACTTCGTCATCACTTTCCGGCTTAACCGCGGAGAAAACATTGTATTTTTTATTTTTTATATCAAAGACGTCGATGCCCTTTCTTATTGAATCTAAATTATTAAAAGCATAAACACGCCCGTTAATTGCCTTGAACTCATGCGGTTCAAATGGCAAATCATCAAGAATTACCTGCCCGTGGTCATCTACCATTAAAAATTTATCATTTTTCTTCTTTGATACAAACACCATGCCTCCTAAATATTCGAGATACAAGGAACCTTCATTTACTTTTTTTAATAATAATTCACCCTGGTCATTATAATAACGGAATTCTGATACCCCGATCGAGTTGATATCTTCATCAATAATTAATAATTTTCCAGCTAAACATTCCAATTTGTATATTTTTTTAAATACTCGAGGGACAACTTCACCTGACAGACTGACTACCTCATATCTATCTTGTCCGTGTTCTTTTATTTTACGAGTGACAAAGATATCCTCACCAACTTGGGCAGATTTATTTTTATCCATCACAAAATTACCCGTAGTAATCCGTCGATTATCTTGATCAATTACCTTTGTTTTAGTAGCTGTAACTCCAAATGGATACACACCAAAAACATCCTTGCCATGCCGTGTTCCCAAGTACGTTGGAGTACGAATATCTGCAAGCTTATTTCCTGACAAACTATAACTCGCCTGATCTTGATATTTATCCATACTAGTATACCCTCTTTCGTCAATCTGCCTCACGCCAACAAATATATAATGTTCCTTTACCTCCACATGCACTGAAGCATAATCCGGTTTACCATCAAATCCCAATCGATGCTCAGCATGCAATACAGTCTCTCCACCATCCTCATTGACCCATAATATCTTTCTGCCCCAACGATCTTGTTGAGAAGCAATAAAGGAAATTTTTCCTTCATGTTCAAAAACTTTATGAATTTCACTATATTTTTTTTCAAAAACTCGTTCATTGATACGCACCGCTTGTTTCTTGTCTTTATCATTAATGTTTTTGTAAATTAACACCGTTTTCCCAGCTAAAACCTGAGCGCTGTCCACATCTACCGTATACAAATATATCTGTCGAGTTTGAAAAGAGAAAAAGCCCATAGCTTTGGGTTCTTTATTCCAAAAGGAAACGCCATCAGCAGTAATTTGATTTTTTGAATTCTTCATGGCCGATTTCTCTGTATCAAAAATCGCATTTTCTTTCTCATCATACAGAACAAAACCTCCATGATCATTATTCACCTGATAAACCGAACCGGCTTCAGTTTGAATTTCAGAAATTTCTCTTTTGTTTTTTATTTGCTTTTCCTGCTGATCACTGACAATTAAATATTTATTGAAACCTTGATCGTCAAAAACTACGGAAAAACTTTTACCATCAGCTGAAATTTTAGGAGTGCCTTTCAAAGTTATTGTCACATCGGGAGGAAATTCTACTGATTGCGGTTCCATAGTTTTTGGCAATTCAATCCCCGCATACATTGCCGACACAATTCGCAATGCTTCTTTCACATAATCATGTTCTTCTTCTGGTTTTCTGCCCTTTTTTACCAACCCATGCAAAGCTTCCATTCTTTCCACAATACTAACATCTCCCGCCTTAGTGTCGGCGGTTAGGGTTTGTTTTGGTTGTTCATTGAAGCCAGTCATTCAGTTTAGATTATAGATTTAAGATTAGACCCAGCCTCTCGCGAGAGACTGGGAGAGATTATAGTTAAGAATTGGGAGAAATAAGACTAGAATATCCGCTTCTGCCCCGAAGGGGCCCCTTTGGGGCGAGTCCCGCAAAGCGGGACGTGGCAGTCTCTGATTGTGATTTTCAGAGATTGCTTCGTCGCCAACGCTCCTCGCAAAATAGATTACTTTAACATAAATTCATAAAGAATATTTCCAACTTTATGATTTATGATTTCGTGCTTAGAATTTAACTATATTGCACTCCACGACACTGGCATCCGATCATGTCCGGTGAAGTTAATAAAATTTTGATCTGCCTTTTCAGTTAACAAATACACCCGAATAACATTGTGGTAACGCGTTTTGATTCCGGTTAATCCGACTGGAGTGCGGAACCATTTTTTCTTTTCATAACCAAATTCACACGGTATCAGCACTTTCTTGGGCATTAAATAATCCCATTTGCCATCTTGCAATGATTCAACCTTGGTCCATCCGGTTTTCGGCATTTTCAACAAAGCATCCCGATTGCCCCATGGATATAAATGAACTCCATCAGCTTCTTCAACGGGAAGAAAAGGTTGTTTATCCCAAAAAAACGCTTGAAAACTATCACCTTTGCGATGACCTTCAAAATCATCTGGTAACACAAACCGATCCAGCTCGCGCGGGTCGATTTTATCCAGAGGAAATTGAATTCCAGCGCACATATGTTAACGAGGCGGAAAAGTGGGACGCTCATCATCAGCTCGTTCCACGGCTTCACCCTTAAATCCAGCTTCATACATACCTTTACGTTTTTTCTTCTCATCCTCATCTCGCAACTGCTGCAAAATCCCATATTCTTCATCTGTATAACGCGGACCATCTTTGTACAATTGTTTCGTCGCTACAATAATCATTTGGCGAATACGTCGGTTGACTTCTTCATCTTTCTTGTCCCAAAGTTTCCCCAATGATCCCCAATCAACTCGTCCACCCTTCGCAGTAAGGGCTTTCATGGCTTCAGGCAAAAAATCTAAAGTTTGAACACTTTTGTCCTTATTTTTCTTCTGTAACTCATAACAATGAGACAAAACAACAGAAGCCAAAGAAAAAGCCGCTTTCTCGTCATCTTTTGAAAAATTTGACCAAACAAAAATCTTTTCCGATTTTCTTCGTGGTCTTGGAGTGGATGTTTTTACCATAAATTTATATAAAATTGTCAGCTTTAATTATACCAAATTTACCGATTTAAGTAAAAAGATTTACTAACAAAAAATCTGCCCAATTGGACAGATTAGCACCTTTGAAAAACTAAGAAAGATCCATCAAATGAACAAAGTAACGACCAACATTGGTCAATTCACAACTCTGGGCGGAAAATTCTGCTGCCGACAACTCGCGCAAAGTTAACTCTGTGGTCAAACCAGTCAAAAGACCGACATCAAACAGCAACTGCAAATCACGCACGCAAACGTGATAAATGGCAGCATTGACATCAGAATCATGTTCAATGATAGACAAATTCTCAAAGGACAATTTCACTTCGTCACGAATACGACCCTCAGCATCAGATTCCAATTCACCCATCTCATCTCCACCACAATTGTGATACAAATAATGAAACAGCACCAAAGCTCCATATTCCTGACCAGAAATCAAATCCCAAATGGAAAACTCAGGATTCTCACTACTCACACCACCAATTTCAAACACAGGATATTCATCAACATTTTCCTTCCAATCACTTTCCTCCAACACTGACAAGTCAGGACTCATGTTTTCAATCAAATTAGCCAAGGAATAACGCTTTCTACGTGAATCAGGATCAAAGTGAGGGACCAATTTACCAGAACTCATGCGCCCTCCTTTTAACCTGCGGAGTGCAGGCCCGTTCGTAGTTAAACCTTATCAATTGGAAGGGGCGAAGTCAAGCCCGGAGAGGAAATTAGTAATTAGTATAATGGTATCGTGGTACTTGGAAAATTTTTTTTAGGACATTAATAATTAGTAAAATATTATCGTGGTACGTGGAAAAATTATTTTATATGAATTTGGAGAGAACGAATTAATCCGTTGACAAGTCTAATTACTGATTCATTTTGATTAATCAAATTTTCACATTCAAGTGCTTCGACATATCCTAAATCTCTTATTAAATATATACAATTCAAAACTTCTGAAGCTGAAGCTCTCGCATGACGGTAAAACATCATTTTGTCTTTAAAATAATATCTACAAAATCCTTCTGAAATATTACAAGTAATAGAAATTGCCGCCCTTCGCACTTGACTCACTATCCCGTATTTTTCTTCTTTTGGCAGTTTATTAGTAACTTGGTATATATTCAAGACAAAAGAATGAGCCTCTTGCCAAGCATGTAGATCAGTAAATTTCTTTATTTCACTCATACTTTAATAAAATCATATTCCTTGTACTATTTTACCAACATACCAATTACCAAGATACCACTTATTTATTCATCTAACTCCTTCCACACTTTCGGGAAATCATCTACCTTACGGCGAATATCATCTAAAGTTTGTGACGGCATAGCCTTTTGAGGTGAATGTTGGAAACCGCGATAAGGTGGCAGATCTTTCAAAATATCTTTTTTCTTGCGTACTAACCCTCTCACCAAAATTAACAAACCAACCAAGATTAAAGTCAAAGATAATTTATAATTCATGTACCAAAAATATGACCCATATGAAATGAGCAGGAAAAGGAAACTAACAAAAAGTCTGACTAACATGATACTATCCATATTTAATAACGCATTTCAGTTCTACAATGCAAACACTCTTCCGGTTTGGAGCTGATTATTTTTAAAATATTGTAAGTGCCAAACTTCGGCGCTTCCAAAAACCCTTGCATTGCAGCCTCGGCAAACCAACCGGTATTCAACAAATCATTTATCCACTCAGCCGCAAATTCGGTGTTATCCTGACTCAAACCAGAGCCAACCATATGCAACCAGCGACGGTTAAATTTTTCTTGAGAACCAATAGGCGGTGACATTATAATGGGTAAGCCTAACGCGGTATAAAAACTCAATTCACTGGGTTTGGTCCACAAAATATCTGATTGATGCAACCATTTATTAAAATCTCTGAAATATTGTTCCTTGTTTGGATTATGTAAAATAATTACACTTTTGCCTATTTCCATTTTTAAATCCAGTTTAATTAATTCCGCCCTAAAGTAATCTTCAATTATTTGATGCGTTCCAGCTACCAAAACAATTCTCACTACTCCACGCTTTATTTTATCCGCATAACTGCGGCATAACTCGACACCAATTTCCTTTTGCGCGCCGGCCCCACCAACACCAAACATGATGGTCAATGGATGTGTAGGCTTGGCTTTGGGCCCAGGGAAGTTTTCTTCACCTAAATGATGAATAACTGTTTCTTTGTAACGATTCAAATAATGACGAGTAGGATCAAGATTAATCAAGCGTTTGCCCAAGTCATGGCGCAAAACATCAAGGTTCTTTTCTCCCAATAATTCAATTGGCAATGGAAATCCAGTATAAAAAATATTTTCTTCTGGCACACCATAACTTTTCAATCTCTCAACAGCCCGATCACTCGGGGCTAAAAATTTAATTCTTGATCGTCGAGGATCCACCGGCACCCAAGTACGGCTCAAATCAGTATCCGTGACAACGGCGTATATTTCACCCGGATAATTATAATATTCCGCCATAAACGCGGTCACAAAAAACGTAGTAATCAAAGGTAAGGGATGTTCTTCCAATTTTCGAATCAAATGTTCACCCCAATGTTTCTTTTTGATCAATCGCATCATGTAGGCCAACTGAATGTTTGATCTAGATAAATCGCGACGGGGATAAAACAAGGGAATTTCTTGAAATTTGTCAAACAAATTAAATGCCCACTCACCAATTAGCGGTACTTTTTTGAAACGCGAAATAAATTCATAGAAACTGCGACTCTCATGCCAAACTTTTTTGTCTTTTTCTGGAATACCGGGATAATTATTGGCATTAATAACTTCTCCGCCGTACGCAATGTGGCGCAATGGATCGGCCGCGCGCTGATGTCCATAGCCCATGTCAACAGCCACGACCCACGCCCGCTGATGATTTAAATTTAACATACTATTATTTACTGGAATCGAGACTGCCACGCCCCTCGATAATCTCGAGGCTCGCAGAGGAGTGAACTCTTTTGCGAGAAGGCGCTAATCACTTATCACTCGACGACGAAGCAATCTCCTGAAAACCATTAATTATTTTTATTTTTATTTTCTAATTTTAAATATTTAACCGCCAAAAATGTAGCAATCGGAATACCTATGGTTAAGCCAATACTACAAACAAACGTTCTCACAATTTCAGTGGCAATCATTTCATTATTAATCACTTGAGAGATTTTAATAAAAGGTTCTTGCCTCAACGCAAATAACATTAATAAAGGCATCGATGCGCCGGCATAAGCCAAAAACAAAGTATTGATCATGGAACCAATATGTGAAGTGCCGACCTCCATCGCGCGCTTGTAAATTTCCATCGGTGGTAGCTTTGGATTGGCGCGCTTCAATTCATTCACAGTTTGAATTTGAGAGATCACACCATCATCTAGCGCCCCCAGAGTAGCGATCATCATTCCGGCAAATAATAGCCCTTTGAAATCAATCACCCCCTTACCTACACCGATCAAATACATAACCTCTTCATCATTGCTTCCAGTCAACCGGCCAAAGTAAGTAAAGAAGGTAGCTAAACCAGCAGTTATTACCAAAGTTATGGCAATACTAGCAACCGCAATATGAGAGCGACGATTAAAGCCCTCAGTAACGTATACAATAGCAATAATGATTAAAACTGCTCCGATGAATGAAAATAATATTGGGCTATAACCTTTCAAAATGGGAGGAATTATAACTCCAAAAATTACCGCAAAAGTAATTACCAGACTGATCAACGCTTTCAAGCCTTTCCAGCTGGCAACACCAACCACGATCAAGGTTAAAAGCACTATTAACCAAATCAAATAACTTTGTCGGACATAATCAGTGACAAAGAACGTGACTTCTCCGGTATCATTTTCTGATGCCATAGCCAAAACTTTGTCTCCATCGCGATACACCGTATTATTAATTACATCAATATCACCAATTCCGTGATAGGTAACTTCCTGATCTTTATATTTCCCATCTAATGGTTTTAATAACAAATCTTGTTGCAAATTCTTCGAACCATCCTCTCTGACTAATTCTTTCTGATCTAAAACTTTTAATACTTTAGCCTTAAAAGTAGTCACGTTGTTATCCGCATTAACAATATTTACTCCAACAAAAAATGTGAATAAAAATATGGCAAGAACTAAATATTTCTTCATATATAAAATTATAACATAAAATCGCATTTTCCAAAAGCCACTATTGACATTCAGGTCAGAATCTGTTAACCTAAATGGTTCCCTAAACCCCAAGGAGGAGGAAAGGATGGGAAAAATAGCTCAGTTCTTATCAAATTTTTGGCATAACTTTAATGGAATCATGTGCTCATCAGTAGGACTCTTTGGTCAAGACTTTCGAAGAACTTGGTGGTATTACTCATTGCTCTACTTCATTACCGGTTATTTTTTTATGGCATTAATTGTATTCACTACCGTGATTTTGAAGGATTATGAAATTCTATCCGGTTTTCTGAATATTATCTGCGTAATTGGTTACTTTATTTATGGTCTTCGCGGTGCATTTGGACTGGTAATTGAAACTCCAGCCTTTATCAATAGTCTCCTTCCATACCAACTGATTGGCACAGGCGTTGCCGTTAGTCACGCCACGGCAAATGACGATGGGTCACTTTCAATTCAGGAAGTTGGCACTCGGCCCTATTGGTACAAAGGGTTCATTTCCAAAAAGAGGATGCAAAATTTCATTTCTTCCGGAAAGCGACGGATGATTGGTAAAATGGAAATGATCAGCCCTCGCCAATTTTGTATGCAAGATTTTGATTGCGATTAAAAAATAATTAGATACCGGCATTACCCGGTATTTTTCTTTACATTGACAAAACATAATCTTTTATATAAAGTATATTTTCTTGTTCTTTCCCAAACCAAGGAGGTAAAATTGGATGAAAACACTCTAATTTTCACTTTTCAAAGTCAACTTGAAGATGGCAAATATATTTCTGGCATGACGATTTTTCCCAATCACGAGATCATCACCACTCTAGTTAAACAATTGACCAATGCTACTCTTAACGTCGTTACCTGCGAAGCAAAAAAAGCAAAACTAACCTTTGGCAATAGATTGTCCGTTGACATAGAGGAACTCCCCGACGACTCAAACAACAAACACTTTGATAGGAATCACGTATTTAAAGCAATCATTTCACTGAATAGTAAAAGATTCATGGAATTCCGCTACCATCTGGGATATAAGTATTATGATGCTCCGCCTCCAGTTCGAATTATTCAAGCCTTGATGATCAATCAATCTTTCCTTGCAACCATTTACGCTGATTTCCCTCAAATTGAAGCGAAGTTGCAACTCATCTTCCCAGAAATCACTCAGCAAGCAGCGAAATTTATTTTATTGCCCAATGAGGCCGATGAAGTTCATTTCATGCTGGAAGAAAATAGAATGATTGCCAAATTTATTCAACTTTCTGGAGATATGGATGAAGCTGTTTTCAATTGTAATATTATCAAAGCTGAAGACGAATCATTATTGATTCAATTCAATTTCACCCTCTGTATTGATATACCTGAATCCCCTGCTGCCAATTAAAACACAAAAGACTGGAAACCAGTCTTTTTTTCAATGATCAATGGTCAATGATCATTGATCAATGATCCAACGATTGCGCCAATTTATTTATTTCTTCTCCGACTTGTTCCACTTCATCTTTAGTGGGAATTTTAATTCGATATTTATAATTACCGCTAGAAATAACAGCACTATCAGATGCTAATTTTTCCAATGGAGAAGAAAAACGATGAGATAAAATTAAAGTGGTGATAATTATCATTATCAATAACAAACCACCCACCAAAGATATTTGTAAGATAAAAGTATTTAAAGTAGATCCAACTTTATTTTGCGGCCACTGAACAAACACCCGCCAGCTCAAATCATTTATTTTTTGAGACAAAAAGGAATAATTTTGACCATTTACCGGGCTCGCACCTAATCCCTTAGTATCAAAGTTTTGTTTATCTTTTAAATTTCCCAGAACTGACCATTGATCTGCTTTGGCTAAATCAAAACCGACAGGCGAAAAAATTACTTTATTATCAGCATCAACAATAAACATCTGAGCATTGGTCAAACCATTTTTTACCAAAGACTCATCTACATAACTTAATGACATTAATATTCGCAACACGCCAACTACTTGCTTGGCAGTATTATAAATCGGAGTTGATAACGTTAACAATTTTTCATTATTACTAGTGGCCACTGGCCCAAAATAATTCTTACCCGACATTGGCACAGTAAACAATGGTTCGCGAGAATAGCTATCACCGCGATGAATTAAAGTTTTATCTTTCTTTAAAATTTTATTAGTTTCTTGTCCCTGAGTATCAATGATTGAGGCTTCAACAATATAGCTATCAATATTTAACATTTCATTTAAAATAAAATGTTGTTGTTCATCAGAAATAGTATTCACCCCAGCTTGCACAATTTGAATATTATAATTATCCACACGCTTCTGAACAAAAGCGGACAAATCAGTTGTCACTCGTTGCAAAGCATTTCCATATTGATTCGCATCCATGGTTTGTTGCAAGGATTGAATAACATAAAAACCCCAACCCATAGCGATCACACAAGGAATCAAAGCAATCAGGAAAAACGAGCTAATTAATTTTATTCGAATCTTCATAATGACATCCTTATTATACAAAAAATCAAAACAAAAAGAAAGCGCATGACACGCTTTCTCTTGAAATTAATTCATTTTTTTAAAACCAACTTTAAACACCGGTTCATAATTCACATCATTCTTATCTCTAATTTCAATTGTTTCACCTTTCATCATTTTAGTTAAAGCCAAATCGCTTAGCAATTGCGTATCAGTGTCAATATCAGTTTTCAATGATTCCAACTCAGCGCCAAAGGTTTGCTTGACAGAAGTTTCAATACCTTTCTTTTGCTCTCTAATCGTTCTCAAATCATCGTCAACTTTTTTGTACCCAGGAGTGGCCATCAAGGTATCCTTATAAGTCTGACGTAATTCACGCAATTCACGTTTTTTTTCTTGCAATTTTTCAAATGCGTCTTGCAAATCCTTCATACTGATTAGTGGATAAGTTGGTAAGTGTATAAGTTAGTAAGTACGAATGAAACTGACAAACTTATAAATTTACGAACTATTAAATGTAATTTATAAAAACAATCAAGCTAATGTCACCAAAATTGCGCCCGCAATCATCAACAATGCCCCCAAAACAGTTTTCCAACCTACGGCTTCACCCAGGAATATGGCTGCCAAAAATATGGCGAATAATAAACTGGTTCGATCCAAGGCTGAGACTTTAGCCACCGCTCCAGACTTCAAAGCCACAAAATAAAACAACCAAGACAACGCGCCAGCCACTCCGGATAAAATAATAAACCACCATTCTCGAGATGAAAAATTGGAAAAACTAAAGCCGTCAAACTTTTTTAAAATCAAACTAACGATGATTAAAAATATTACCATCACCACCCCGCGAATCGTGGTAACCAGAGTGGAATCCAAATTTTTCAGTCCGGCCTTGGCAAATACCGACATCAAGGCGGCAAACACGGCGGCTAACAACGCATAGACTAGCCACATATTATTTTTTATCATAGACTTACTTAAAGTAAACCTATTATATCACATCTAATTGCAAAACTAATTCACACCCTTTACAAAATCGCATTTTCGTGTTAAGGTAGTCAGTCGTGTTCTTTAATAATCGACCATTTGAAAATCGTAACCCGTAAAGCGTTAAACGGACAAAACAGCCCCAAGGAGGAAAGATGAAAGACCTGCAACACCTATTTACCCCGGTTGATATACTACTTCGATTCAAGACAAACCCAGATGAAATTCGCGCCAACGATCCTATTGCCTTCGAACAGTTACGGATTCTCTACCACCTATATTTGCAAGTAAAAGATCTGAATGAAAATGATGCCCGAAGTCGAATTACTCAATGGTTAAAATTAACGATCGGTGATCAAATTCCTGAAGACTTCATTTATCAAGGCTTTCGAAACGCTATTCACGCAGCTAAAGACTTCCGAGAAGCGTTGAATCGTGAATTCATTCCCGAGTCATATCGTTACGCGTTAACTTCTGAAGGTGTCATTCGACCTACTCGTGATCCGTTGCAAACACTCATGATCATGTGGAATCCTCCTGGTGATCAACGTTATGCTGTCATGCGATCGTTTGAAGCGAATCTATTGTGGCATCTTGGTCTGCGATATTTGTTGATGAAAATTTACAATTTCAATCCTGGCCACCGACTGCGTCAATTAACTATTTGGTTAGAAAATAATTTCTTTGCCAATGACATCACTACTTTACCTCTCGAAAAAACCATCCACGTTGAATATGATCATGCCAAACATTATCGTTTTGTTAAAATATTAAAAGAAAATGAAACAGCGGAACACAGTATTCGTTGGAATCTCGTTTATCGTTTCATAAAAACAAAGGATCGCGTAATTCCAGTGCTATATGATAGTCGTGATAAAAAAGAAGAAGATATCTTCCGAAAGACTCTCTTGAATAGTACCATGGAAAATCCGATGGTTAACGACCTCTGTGGCATTACTTTAGTATTTTTCTCAGATCAAGATTTCGAAGATGGTTACGAAGCGTTAACTGGACAAGTATTTTCCAACAATGCGGCTTTTGCTAATTATCGTATCGATGGTATTGGTGGTAAAAAACTGAATAAATACTCCGCTGGTATTTACCATCCTGATCGTCATTTCCTGACCTATTTCCAGGGTGGCGTAGTTGAAGTGCAAATCTATAAATTCTCGCACTTCTTCAATCGCAAATTTTCACTGGGACCGGAAAATCACTATTTGTATCGATTGGAACAAATCAAACCACTCCTCAAAACTTTGTTTCCTCAAAGTCTAACTAACATAAATTGGGAAGACAAAAATCTCGAAGCTCAATTGGTGGCCTTCCAGAAACACAGGGTTGAGGCACACTTTATTTAAATGAAAAAGCACTGAATTCAGTGCTATTTTTTATTCAAATTTTTTAGCCGATCGGCTTCCAGTTACTTTCACGATTTTTCTTTTCTTCTTCCAAACGTTTGATATACGCTTGATCGGCCGCACTGGCTGACTTGGCAAACTCTTCTCGAACTTTCGTTCCTTGAACACAACGAAAGCATTTCCGCTTTGTCAGATTTAAAGCATTTGCATCAACAAATCCATCCAAACACTTTTCAAGCGTTACGAATTTATCTTTGCAAACACATTTAAACCGATCATCGAGCTTCATATCCCCTCCTTGGAAACGTGGGTTTTGGTAATATCAACTATAAGTGATTTAAATTAATTTTTCAAGTTCAAATACTACCCCATTTATACGCTCTTGCATATTTTTTTGAATGTGCTAAAGTCAAAGCATCAACAGTTCCTACTGTTAATAAATCGTCCTTTCCACCCTCTAACCAACCAATCCATTTTCATTTTTTCAGACTTATCTCGCTTACTTGTCCCGCAGAGACGGGATCCCGTAGGCGGGACTTATCTCGCTGCTAAACGCCGGCGTAGCCCAGTTGGTTAGAGCGCCTGCCCCATAAGTAGGAGGTCACGGGTTCGATCCCCGTCGCCGGCACCAACACACACCACAGAAATCTGTGGTTTTTTCTTTTACAAAGGTTGACAAATTGTCAAAAAAATAATCTTACTAAAAAAAGTGTATAATTTTATAGACAAAAAAAATAAATAGGAGTATATAGTAAGTGTTCATTACAATTAACAAAATTGAACATACTGAAAACTGAAAACCCAAAACCGAAAGGAGGAAGAGAGATGAGCGACGGTTAAAGTGATTAAACATGTAACACGTAACATGGAGCATAGAACAAAGAATTAGAACAGAAATTTTGATATGTGTTATGTGATACATGCTACATGAAGACAAACCCTCCATCATTGTCCGCGACTGTGTCGGGACTACGATGGACAACCAGGAGACCCATCATGCTCATGCCTAGGAGAATCTCCAAGACGCTGGTCAAATCTGCTGAATCCGTCACCCCCGGACACCCGGACAAGGTCTGCGATGCCATGGCCGACGCCCTCGTCGACCTGGCGCTGACCGCGGACGAGAAGCGCATCTGCCGCATGGCGGCCGAAGTCACGGGTGGCCACTTGTTGGCCTTCCTGACCGGCGAGTGCAAGGTCAACATGTCGTTGACCGAGTTCGAAGATCGCGCGCGCGACATCATCCAGAAGATCTACAAGAAGATCGCATGGGGCAACCTGCGCTACGTCATCACCAACATGGTCGTGCAGTCGCCCGACATCGCCCAGGGCGTGAACCCCGGCGGCGCCGGCGACCAAGGCTGCATGACCGGCTACGCCTGCAACGCCAACCCCGAGATGCTGCCGCCCGAGTTCCTGCTCGCGCGCCAGCTCTCGAACCGGCTCTACCACGTGGCGATGAAGCGCATCGTGCCGTGGGCGCACGCCGACGGCAAGAGCCAGGTGGCGATGCAGGGCAACGACCTCGTGTCGCTCGTGATCGCCATCCAGCACGAGGAGTACGTCAGCAACGAACAGATCTACGCTGACATCCTCGAGCACGTGTTCAAGCCGTGCGGCCTCGACGTCGACCACCTGCCCGAACGCACCGTGATCAACGGCACCGGCCGCTTCGTCCAGGGCTCGTGGGATGCCGATGCCGGCACCACGGGTCGCAAGCTCGTCGTGGACAACTACGGGCCGGACGTCCCCATCGGCGGCGGCGCCTACTCGGGCAAGGACCCGACGAAGGTCGACCGCAGCGCGGCCTACATGTCGCGCTTCGCGGCCAAGTCGCTGGTCGCCAACGGCCTGTGCGACGAAGCCTTCGTCAAGCTCTCCTACGTGATCGGCCAGGCCGAACCCACCGGCGTCGAAGCCGTGGGCATCAAGAACGACGAGCTCGTCGACCTGTCCGAAGTGGTCATCGAGAAGTTCGACCTGCGGCCCCTGGCCATCATCGAACGCCTCGACCTGTGGCGCCCGCACTACCAGCGCGTGTCCACCGAGGGCCACTACGGTGTGGACCACACCAACCCGGCCAACGCCGAGAAGCTCCGGGTCTGGACGTGGGAAAACCCGGCGTCGCTGTAATATTTCTTTTCATCATGTAAATGATTGAACGGGAGGTGAGGCGCGCGGGGCGCCTCACCTCCCAATTTTCTTGGTTCTGTCCGGTCCCAAACAACCCACAGGGGGAAATCGTGAAAAAGAGCGATGATCCTGCTATGCGCGTTCTCAGAAAAAGTCGTCGTCGTCCGGCCATGTCAACCCTCGTTGGCCATGCTGGCTTCGATCCCATGCTTTCCGTTGGATCTGCTGGCTTGCCCATCTACAACACTTCGACTTTCGTTTTCAGCTGTGCCAAGGCCGGTAAACGCGCGTTCCAATTGGCCCTCGGCCAAGGCGAACCTGCGAAGCCCGGCGAAACCGGCGAGCTGATCTACGCTCGATTGAACCATCCGAATGCTCAAGTTACTGAACAACGAATGGCATGTATCGAAGGTGGTGCCAAGACTTCTCTGATTTTCAACAGTGGCATGTCCGCCATTACCACCGCGTTGATCGCTCTCTGCCAGTGTGGCAACGACAACGCGATCGTTTTCACTGATCCTGTTTACGGTGGCACTGCTCACTTCCTGCACAACTACCCGCTCTTGGGGAACGGCATCAAGACCTACGGTTTCCACTCACACGATCTCGAAGCCACCCAGAAACTTTTCACTGAAATCGGTAAAGATCGTTTGAAGGTTTGTTTCATCGAAACTCCGGCCAACCCCACCATGGAGATGGTCGACATCGCCTTGATTGCCAAGATGGCCAAGGATGTCAACCCCGACTGCATCGTCATCGTAGACAATACTTTCCTCGGTCCGGTTTTTCAGAAGCCCTTCAAGATCTCACCGCTCGTCGATCTCATCGTTTATTCCGCCACCAAGTTCCTCGGCGGCCACTCGAATCTGTGTGCTGGTTTCGTCGTTTTCCGTGATATGCCTGAAGCCAAGTTCAATGAAATTTATGGAAAAATCTTCGCTTGGCGTGTTTGGTTGGGAACCATCCTGCCGGCGCATGAATGCGCTTGGCTCATGACCCAGATGAACACCATCTTCCTGCGTATGCGACAGCAAACGAAGAACGCGATGAAAGTCGCGAAATTCCTGGCTTCGCACCCGCGTGTGGAAGTGGTGAAGTATCCGACCTGTTATCCCACTGATTCTGAAAACTACCGTATCTACAAGAAGCAATGCTTGGGATCTGGTTCTCTCATTTCTTTCCTGATCCGTGATGCTGATGAAGCCAAAACCTTCGAGTTCCTCGACAAGTGCAAAGACTCCCATGTCATGTACTTGGCCGTGAGCCTCGGAGCGATCGAAACCCTGATCTCGCACCCTGCCTCTACTACCCATTCAGAGATGAAGCCCGAAGAGCTCCTGGCCGCGGGCGTCATGCCCAACCTGGTCAGACTCTCGGTCGGCATCGAAGATTCCGAAGATCTCATCGCGGCTCTCAAGTACGCCCTCGATTCTCTCGACTAGATAAAATTCCTTATTCACCCCGTAATCTTACGGGGTTTTTCATTGTTAAAATTATCTATTGACAAAGAGCGGGAATATACTACCATAAAGCTAGAAATTGGTCCTTAACAACAAACCCCGTACCATACGGGAAGGAAGGAGTCTTGCCATGGGAAGGCCGGTGTTGATTTGCAAGGCTTGGCCCTATGCTAATGGTCCATTGCATCTCGGTCATGTAGCCGCGCTTTTACCTGCTGATGTCCTGGCTCGTTTTTACCGTTCTCTGGGTGATGATGTGCTATTCGTGTCTGGCACAGACTGCCACGGCACACCAATCATGAACTCAGCTCAAGACGAGGGACGTTCACCTCAAGAAGTCGTTGACTTTTACCATCGACAATTTACCAATCATTTCCTTCGACTGGGCTTCACTCATGATCTATATTCACTGACCCATCGTTCCGAACATTTCAAAGTGGTTCAAGAGTTGTTGGTTTTGTTGAATAAAAATGGTTATATTGTTGAACGCGAAGTTCCTCAATTGTATTGCCCGAGCTGTCGTCGATTCTTGGTTGACCGTTTTGTGGAAGGTGATTGTCCCAAATGTGGAAATAGCAAAGCTCGTGGTGATCAATGCGATGCTTGTTCCAGCACTTACGAAGCTACTGAGTTGAAAAATCCCAAGTGCAAGTACTGCGGACATGCGGCGCAACTTTCCCATTCCAAACATCTGCATCTCGATCTTCCCAAGCTCCAGCCGATGTTGTCCCAGTGGGTAGCCCAAGCCAAAGCTGGTTGGCGCAACAACGCGCAAACGACCACTGACGGTTGGCTGACTCGTGGCTTAGCAGAACGCGCCATTACTCGAGATATTCAATGGGGCATTCCCCTGCCGGCTGAATTCACTGGATATGATGACAAGGTTATTTATGTTTGGTTTGAGGCAGTCATTGGTTACCTGTCAGCTTCCATTCTTGCCAAAGGTGGTGACTTCCACGCTGGTGGTGATTGGGAACGCTGGTGGTTGCCGAATGAAAATCCGCTTCACATTTACGTTCATGGTAAAGACAACATTCCTTTCCATACGGTAATTTTCCCCAGCATGTTGCTCGGGCTCGAAGATGACTTTGTCCTCCCCCATCAAATCATTTCATCTGAATTCTTGAATCTTCCCGGCGGTCGCAAATTCTCCAAGTCAAATAAAGATGGCTCGAACCTACCCGAATTTTTGGAACTCGTTGACAAAGTCCCGGCTTTGACAATTGACACTCTCCGTTTCTACTTGATCGCTCATGGACCGGAAGAGCATGATACGAAGTTTACCTGGGATGATTTGGTCAATGTTCACAATGCCGAACTTCTGAATAAATGGGCCAATCTGGTCAATCGTGTTCGTTCTTTGGTGGAAAAGAATTTTGAAAATAAAGTTCCTCTCGTTACTGATGGTCATTTGAGTCTTTACGGCGATCCGGTTTTTGCACTGTATCAAAACACCATTGAAAAAACTTATGATGAAATTGAAAACTTGATTCGCGCTGGAAAGTTGCATGAAGCCTGCTTACTCTGGGTCAAACGAGTTGAATACGTGAATGAATTTATTGCATTGCAAGCACCGTGGGCCTTAGTTAAAACTGACAAAGACAAAGCCGCTGATGTTTTGTTCGTTGCACTGCAATGGATTAACAATCTCGGTCGATTAATTGCTCCAGTAATTCCCTTTGCCTACGATCGTTTACAAACTATTCTCAACACGACTACTCCGTTTGAATGGTCTCCGAACTATCTGCCCGGCGGTCATGAACTCGGCGCCGCTGCGTACTTGTTCCAACGAATTGATCGGAAAGAGTTACCATCAGACTAATCAAATAAAAACACCTCGCAAAATGCGGGGTTTTTATTATGTTAATAAATTCTAAGCACAAAATTCAAAATTCTAAAAGGTTTTAGATTTAGTATTT
>CAZQEI010000004.1:0-58568 GCA_964592195.1 uncultured Gammaproteobacteria bacterium
T
Organism: uncultured Gammaproteobacteria bacterium; assembly: GCA_964592195.1. GTDB lineage: Bacteria > Patescibacteriota > Patescibacteriia > UBA11705 > UBA11705 > CAZQEI01. Next base: position 2 of record CAZQEI010000004.1, read on the forward strand.
GTCCCACTTGCCGACGTGAAATCGAAGTGCCAAAAGAAACTCTTTCTGGTTTGACAGAATATCAAGTTGAATCAATCCGAGAACTTTAATTCTTGTCCCGATATTATCGGGACTTTTGTTAGCTGCATAGGCCGGTGATATACTTCCCAAGGGGTTGTAACCCCTTGTTTCCCACGGCCGAAGTAAATTATTGACAATATTAGAATCTATTCATGTTTCACCCACCACTTTATGGTGGAATTTCAGACTCGGCCCGGGCTAAAGCCCGGGATAAAAAGAATACTACCCCAGCATCTAGACACCAGCTTCCAGCATCTAAAAAATCACCCCACTTACGCAAGGTGATTTTCAAACGACGTCATGCGACTATTTGCCAACCTGGCAAAACTTAGCCTGGCACATCCGCCGCGATAACTATTTTTGGAGAAGATCCTTGATCTTGTGACAATCATGAAAAACCGCTCCCACTCGAATCATCAGGTAAACACTAATAGCTCCCATAATGAAGAATCCCAGCGCCACCAGTAAAGTTAACAAATAAGGATACAATAAAATTAAAAAAGCTAATACCAAACACAGAATAGCTGACATAAAAAAGAAAAGTAGAATCTCAAACAGGAACTTTCTCACCGCGTGATACATTTTTTCAATAACCATAATAGTTTTTGTTTTGATTTATCTATTCATATTATAACAGATTATGCGATTGACAAAAAGGCAGATATCCACTATAATAATCAGTCCTTTGACAACCCAACCACCAAGGAGACCCCATGAACGTCAAGCAATTGGATCTATCCATTTTGACACTCAAAATTCCAGTGTTCTGCTTTGGATGTCGTACCACAAACATGATAGGGTATTTTGACATAGAGAAGGTTGATAAAGATCATAACTTCTTCTCAGGATGCCCACATTGTTGTGAAACAATGCTGTCCAATCAATTTCGAAATTATTTTACAATCGATATTTTCGACACTTACTTCTCCGGCGGCTACCCATATGTTACAACCACTAAGCACGGCCTTCGGTGCTACGGTTGCAATAGCGAATTTGATCTATCAAGATTTGACCTGGATTACAATGTATTACTGCTCGTAGATAACGTCGTTTCAATCATGTGTCCGGTTTGCCGTAATCTTATTGCTTTAACATATAATGAACCAAAGCCTACTCTTATCATCAAATATATGCCAATTGCAATTACCACCGATATTGTGGTCACAGCTGGATTTTATGGAGCTGGCCCTGAGGTTCTTGTGGTCAAAAGAAAAGAATGGGAAACTGACAAACTGGCTCTCCCCGGCGGGCACTTTGACGCCGGACAGCCTCATTATGACGATCATGATTGCATGTCGTTCGTCTTTGGAGATGTATCGGTATTGGATTGTGCCTTGAGGGAATTGAAAGAAGAAACGGGAATCGTTGCGAATAAGCACTCCGGTCCGACCGGTGATGGCAACTTTCAAGACGAACCTAAGCTACTTATGATTCTCGATTCACCCAGTCGAGATCCTCGACCGGATACGCGTCGAATTTCCATTGTTTATTGGATCAATTTTAGCATGCCAGTTAAAGTTAAAGCAGACGATGATGTGGCCGATGCTTTCTTTAAGCCTTTGTATCTCATTCAATCAAGAATAATGGCTTTCGATCATGGCAATGCTCTAGAATTAATCAAGAAAATGCACGGAAAACGCTAATTCCAAAAACTACCAAGAGGAGCACACCGATGAGCGACGACGGCAAAGTGATTGATCTCAATGCTCGTCGAAAGACACCACCTGCTTTCGGTTTTTACCCGATTGACTCACACTCGCCGATTCCTCAGCACTTGATCGATGAACTGACAGATCCCACTGCTCAAGCCAAGAGATGGGCCGAGGGTAGTGATAAGTGGGATCCAACACAAGCTGTGCCTCCGGACAGAATGTGCGATGAATCAGACGAGGAATATGCTACAAAAATGAGAGAGCAAGGATATCCCGAGTCTCGCATTTTGAGAGCCTTGAACTAATAACAACATCCAGCTATCAGCTGGATTTTTTGTTTACATTGACAAATTCATTTTATAAACATATAATTCCAAATCGTTCTTTCACCAACACCAAAGGAGAGCACTATGAATAAAATCGGAATACTAATCAAACTCGTTTTGACCAAAGACTTTTTTTCACATCATCCAAGGGTACTTATTTTCCGAAACAACGCTTTGGTCATTCCTACCTTTGAATTTGAGAAGATCGATTCCCCATTAAAAGATTCTGTGGTTAATTTTGTCAAAGAAAACTCTGGATACATTATTAAAAACGCTGATGTAAAAGTAATGGACATTCCGGCAGATCCAGAATATTTTAACGAAGGTGAAAAAGTCTTGCTTGTTGTTGTTCGAGTAAACTTGGGCAAAGGCAATCCAAAAGAAGTTCTCTCCGCTGGTAACTATTGGCAATCGCTCGGACATATTGACGAGAGACAATTTAAAGCCGATGACGCCGTCATTCTTCGCGGTCTCATTTACGAAAATGATGTTTGGGTCATGGGTGATTAAAAAACAACATCCAGCTATCAGCTGGATTTTTTGTTATTCCCCTGTAACTGGTAGTGCCGCCCGCCTGCGCAGGCAGGCTGCCAACTACTGGGGGGTATTTTTTTTAAACATAACAATCAAACACCTTCCCCGTGATTGGCAGCGATGCTGCCAACTACAGTGGGTTACGGGGGTCACAAATATTTCTTCCCTTTCAATTTATCCGGCATGAATTCCTGTTCACCTTTATCTTTCGGCGTATATTTATAACCTTTTGAATATCCCAAATCTTTCATCAACTTTGTTGGCGCGTTGCGTAAATGTAGTGGCACCGGTAAATTTCCCATCAATTCAATGTCAGCCATAGCTTTTTGATACGCTTCATACGCGGAAATATTTTTTACTGATTTTGCCAAGTAAATTACGCATTGAGTTAAATGCACTCCACACTCCGGCATTCCCAACTTGTGACAAGAATCAAACACCGCATTCGCCAAAAGCAATGCTGTGTTATTCGCGATTCCAATATCTTCACTGGCAAAGCGCACTAATCTTCGTGCAATATACAAAGGATCTTCACCACCTGCCAGCATTCTACACAACCAATAAACGCTGGCATCAGCATCGCCACCTCTCATTGATTTATGTAATGCGGAAATGACATTGTAATGTTCCTCGCCATTCTTGTCATACATCAAATGCGTCTTTTGTAATACTTGTTTAATCAACTCGATCGTAACCTTACTATTTTGCCCAGCGCAAATATCTAGTGTGTTCAAAGCCATTCTCGCGTCGCCGTTTGCCATTTGCGCAATAAAGTTTTTTGTCTTTTTATCAATTTTAATTTTATTCAATCCTAATCCCCTGTCTTTATCTTTCAACGCCAAATCTAAAATACTTTCCAGGGCTTCTTCTGTTAATTTGTTCAAGACAACCACTCGCGTTCTTGAAATCAAGGCGCTGTTAACTTCAAAGCTGGGATTTTCTGTGGTTGCTCCAATTAAAGTTAATGTCCCATTTTCAATGTAAGGTAACAAAACATCTTGTTGCGCTTTGTTCCAGCGATGAATTTCATCAATGAACAAAATGGTTTTTATATTTAACCGACGACTCTCTTTTGCTCGTTCGAGAATTTCTAACAAATCTTTCTTGCCACTGGAGACTGCACTTATCTGTTTGAATTCCGAGTTAGTCTGCCTGGCAATAATTCTCGCTAACGTAGTCTTCCCCGTTCCCGGCGGTCACCAAAAAATCATGGAAGGAATATTATCCGTTTCAATGGCTTTTTTTAAAAAAGTATTTTCACCCACCAATTTATCCTGACCAAAAAACTCAGCCAATGTTTCTGGCCTCATTCTATCTGCGAGAGGTGAAGTGTTTGTTTGCATAGTGAGATGAGAATAAAGAGTAAAAAAGAGAATTCCGCCAGAGGCGGATCCGCCTTCGGCGGAAAAGAGAAAAAGAGTATGAATCAGAAATTTTTTTTAACCGTTTATCGTGATCAATGTTCAATGATCAATGTTCAATGATTCCTTGCCTTTAACCACAATCGCGCTTAAACCAAACACCACCCACCACCAAACGCTCAAATCATTTTTAAAATATGGCGCATCAACAATACCGTGAACCAACATAGTTAATAGGACAATCAATAAGACTACATACAACGGTTTATTCTTTTCATTCACTCTAAAATAATTTAAATAGAATTGAATCACCAACAATGTCATCACTATTAATCCGAGTATTCCAAGTTCAGTCCAGAAAACTAAAAGTACATTGTGCGGATGAGGATAAACTTCTACAGATTTAACAGTGTGGTGATATGGTTCAATCGCATTTTTAAAATTCGCCAATCCCCCGCCCCAGGCAAAATTGTCCGATAGCATTTGCGTAGTTTCTTGCCAAAGGATTAATCTCAAATTTCCCGAGAAGTCTGAAAATGTAGCCTTTTCAATTATATTATTTCTAACAGGAGACAAAGATAGACTTAACATTCCCAAGATTAACAGAACCAATCCGATTTTTCGTGTTTGTTTCATTACCAATAACATCAACAATCCCCCAATCGCCACCGCCACCATCGCCCCCTCCGACTGCGCAAAATATATCGCCACCGACCCAAATACAATTACCCCAATGTAAAATATTTTTTTTATTTCTATCCGTAGTATCGGTAGCCAAGATCGGTAGCATCCGTAGTCATGTATTAATATACCAAGAAACAAAATAACAATCGGCGCCAAAAATAACCCCACCCCATTCGGATACCCATACCACCCGGTAACACGCCGCGTTGCCTCTGCCGCCCAATTCGCATCAGGTATAAACTGTCCCGTTAACTTTTGCCAGACGCATAATATTGATAACAACAAAGAACTGGCACCAATATAATTTATCAATCTGTCCCAGTCCACTTTTTCTTTGATCGAGTTAATTAACACCAAGAAAAATAAAATCGGTTCAATAATAAACGCTTTCCACAAACCCAAGGCCGCTGTTCTCTCCGGTGAAAAATAAACGGCCACTGTTCCGATAATCACAAAGGCTAGCATTAACCATTTGTAGTTAGAAAACGAAATCGGTTGTCTAACTTTGATTCTATTAATCACAAACACACCAAACAGAATCAGAATTTGCGCTTCGAGCAAGGTAAAAGGAATTCCCAGCACTTGGAATCTCAACAAGTAGGTTGGTAATAAGAAAACTAACAAAGCTAAGCCTTTCGGCAAGCTTCGCCAGCATAAAATAGCGTAAATTAGACAAAATATCGCAATTAACCAACCCATAAATTCGATTGACAAAACCAGTATACTTAGGTAAACTTAATAATTACATTTTACTGTAATTTCCGCACTTTTACAATTCAATTCGCTTACCAGCTAAAGTCGGAGTGTCCCGAAAGGTTCGGGAAAGGCCGGCTCTAGCACTTCCATTGGTCAGACTTTGGGCTGATCAAAAGGAGGGGTAGTTTCATGAGTATCAAGGGAATGGATCGATGTTTGGATTGCAAACCAGTCGAAAAGCGTAGATTTAAAGATTGCATGACTTCGCGAACAGCTTGTTTTTTTGGAACGATTATTAACACTATATTCTTCAGTTATTTAACTTTTTATACCTTCGTAGAGCCATTGATGATGTATATTAATACTGGAAATATCGCCGAAAATTCAAATACTAGGAGTCCAATGTTCTTCCTTGTTTTCGGCGCCTGTTTCGCACTCCTCTTTATTGTCGAGATCATTCTGGTTTTCAAGTATGTTTTTATTGGTTCGTACATTTATCACATGAAAGACCGAAAAGGGAATATTCACTATCATGGTCAAGCACCAACGCATGATAAGAAGAAAAAAGTTTTCCGTTGGTCACCGCATATTGATACGACCGGTGAAGGATTAGTGGTCACCATTGACAATTCGCAATACGAATGCGATTGGTATATCCGATTACGTAATAGTGGAGTATTCCGTCGAAACAAACTATTTTACGTCTGCAATGATACCAATGGAGACTTTCAAATCAATGGCTCTCGCATTAGCATCAATGGCTATGATATTGAAAATGGGTCATTACACATCGAACACGACCGCTCAGGCTTGGCATCGGTGCCAATCACTCTTTTTGAATATTATATGAACAAGCGTCAATTTGAAAATCAAGTAAAGATAGAAAAGTCGAAAGATGAAGAGCTAGAAATGCTTAGAGGTTTACTCGAAAAAACACACTCAGACTTGACAATGGCCAGAATGAAAATCGCGGAGTCGCGTTTCTTGATTCAAGAAGTAATTATGGAAGCGATTCGCATTCTTCTGACGCGTGGTAAGCCAAACGAATCACCGGTCGGGCAAGCGGCTCGTGAAAATCTGACGCGTTTCTTGGCTCGACATGAACATCGCGAAGTCATTGATCAAATGATTGTTGAATGCGAAAAAGATTGCCTCGAAGTATATGACTTTGTTCCGAAATTTACTTGGCAAACGTATTTGGGATGTGTTAATGGTGATGAATATTATGAAATTAGTAAAGACAAAATCAAAACGGCCTTTGATGAATTCAAAACGAATTTGCAAACTGAAAGAGGTATCTTGGACGATTGGGCTTCAATTCCAAAAGAAGGTAAAGTCTTGATTGGTAAAGTCTCAATGATTGGTGACTTTGGCGTTTTTGTGAAATTTACCAATGATAAAGAAGGATTTATGCATCAAAGCGAAATTCCTGGATGTCACGATCGTGGAGATAACAAGCTTAGTGAAAAATTCAAAGTTGGACAAGAAGTAATGGTGCTTATCAAAGGCACTGATCATAATGGCCTAGTATTATCAATGAGAAACATCGACAAAGAAGCTGTGGCTGGCAAGAAACTTTGGTGTCAAACTGACGACAGGTTTGTTCTTTTGAAAGTCAATCATCCGCATTAATTATAAATAAAATCACCTCGCTGAATAGCGGGGCTTTTTGTTCTACGGATCTACGGATTGCTACGGATGCTACTGATAATTACGGCATATAACCTGATTAAATAAACTTCAGAGGTCTTATAGCCACATACTTCATTCCGTTTCCCCGGACTACGATCCGGGGTCTCAGACCTTCTTTGCGAGGAGTCTTTTATTAAGTCTTTCCGAGACGACGAAGCAATCTCTAGAGGCACTAATCCTCTTTTGCGAGGAACCGCATTTTCAACATAACCTCGGTGACGTGGCAATCTCTGAGAAAGTTAGCCGTCTTTCTAATTGATTTCTTGATTTTCTGTTTTCTTGCTTTCTTTCCTAATCGACATTCTTAATCATCCTTACAAACGTCTCTTTCTTCAACGCCCCCAACAGAACCATCATACCAAAATATATTACGCTGGCAATCAACAATAAGATTAACATATTCCAACCTCTAACCAAATACAAAATTGAAACCATAATAACTGATGACAAAATCGCTTGACCAAAAAACTTTAATCGGGGCATAAACTTTATAGTTCGGTAAACCATTATAAAAGTCCAAATTGAAATTAGTATTTCAGAAAACACCGTTAACCATGCCGCGGCCCAGTAGCCGTAGATGGGAATAAAAATTAAATATCCAACTAATGTTAAAATCGCGGCTGTTAAATATCCAAACATCATTTTTCTTTGTTTATTAATCGCCACCACAGCGTAACCGAACAAACTGGTAAAGAAAATTGCCGCGGCTGCGAGAATTAAAACTAATAATATTTTCCCCGACATTTCAAATTCCGGTCCAGCCACAAATATCATTATTTTGCTTGATAATAGTAACGTTCCTGCCACTACTGGCACCGCGAATAACATTAATGAATCAAAAGCTGATTGCATTAAGTCTTTTATACCTTTTTTATCTTGATCAATAAAAGCTCTAGTTAAATGCGGCAAAACAATCCCCATGTAAACTGCCGGTAATAGCGTTAAAATATCCAAGACCCTGTAAGCCGCGCCATAAACGCCAACATCAGCTGCGGGTCGAACAAAGGACAAGATGATCGAATCGGTCTTGAGATAAATTAAATTAAAAGAAATCGACAAAGCAATAGGCCAAGATCGCGACCATATTTCTCGCCATATTTCATAATCAAACGCCAAACCAAACTCAATATATTTTTTAGCAAAATGATATACCATGCCCAAATTAATCAAGTTACTTAAAGTTATGGCCGCGAAAAACCAAGTAATACTCCAACCCATCATCGCGCCAATCGCCGTAGCCATTATTAAAACCAAACGACCAATAACCTCTGCGATTGTAACCTCAAACATTTTTAATTCTTTTTGAAAAATTCCGGTTAAGACTTGCATGATAGTTATAAAATAAAAAGACAGCGAAGTTACAGCCACGCCGATTTTAATCACATTTGAAAATGGTAAAAACAGCATTATTAATGGTGCTAATCCCAAGAATAAGAAAGAGGAAATCAATCTTAAAGTTAAAATATTTCGAATAACTTTCCCTGTATTCGCTTGACCATCGGAAATCATTTGAGTAGTTGTCAAACTCAGACCAAAATCAGCAATAATTCCAAAAAATTGTAAGAAGGAAATTACAATCGTGTATTGACCATACCCAGCTTGACCAAGATACCGAGTCATTATCGCAATCGTTAACAATCCCAAAACCAAACTCACCATCTTCCCCACCATTTGTATCAAAGAATTTTTTGCAATTTTATTGGCTAATGTCATAAATTATAATAATATCTTAGCAAAAAAAGCGAGTTTAGTAAATTTAGCGAGGTCAGCGGGGTTCCTATCCGTAGTATTCCGTCATGTCATCCGACATGACTGGCATATCGAATGATATGCCGTAGCTCAGAATTAATTTAATTTATTGATCCGTAGCATCCGTAGTAATGTATTTGGGATTTGGATGTAGTCAACAAAAAAGAGCCGACTGATATCGGCTCAATTGATTAATAACTAATGAGCAACTTTCGAAGTGGCCTGCACCGCGAGCAAGGCATCTTCGACCATCCTCACCTGCTCGATGAAGTGCTGATCGTAGAAAATCTCGCGACCGCGATGGTCAGGCAGATCGATGGCGAAAGTCTTCCAAATCATACCAGGATTGGCACGCATGATATGAATCCGATCAGCCAAGAACACCGCCTCGGCGATGTCGTGGGTGACGAAGACAATCGTGGGCTGCAAAGTATCATACATTTCGCTAACGAGCAGCTGCATGTCACGACGAGTCTTGGTATCGAGAGCGCCAAACGGCTCGTCCATCATGAAGATCTCGGGGTTCGCCATCATGCTGCGGGCAATGGCCACGCGCTGAAGCTGACCGCCGGAGAGCGTCGGATACTGAGCAAACTTGTGTTCATGACCTTCGAGTCCCACCTTCTGAATCATTACCATGGCACGCTCTTGTCTTTCTTTCTTCGCCACACCACGGAACTTCAGACCGAGCTCGACATTTTCCAACACCGTCAGGTGCGGCAACGAAGAGTACTGCTGGAAAACCATGGCAATGGCATCACGACGATTGAGCTTGTTTCCCTTGATCAGGACTTCGCCCACCGTCGGCTTCTGCAAACCGGTGAAGAAACGCAGCAAAGTTGACTTACCGCAACCGGATGCACCGAGGATCACGTCGATCTGCCCACGATTGGGAACGTCCTCGATCAGCAGGTTACAGCCCTTGATCACCCACTTCTTTCCACCGTCGTAGGTGACTCCGACGTTTCGGAGCTCCAGGACGTCGGGAAGCTCGGTGTTCGCGAACGCGACAGGCTGAACCAGGTCGGGAGTCGTGTCCACAACGGGAGAGACCGAAGCCGGAACCACCTTGGTATCCGGGGGCACGGGAGGGATGACGGTTTGATCACTCATGATTACCTCCCCTTGTTTGTTCGTAGCCAGGGAAATAACTTTTTACCCATCCAAATAAGAACAGCATCTTGAATAAAACCGATTATGGTAATTGTAATAAGAATGGCAAAAACTTTATCATTTCGAGCTTTACCGGCAAACGTTTGTGCTAGAGCTCCAATACCGCCTTGCCCGGAATTAACAGTTTCTGCCACGATGATATACGTCCAAGACAAAGCTGACAAAATACGGATGTCTTCGAAAACTTTTCCCATAGCCAGGGGGAAGAATACGGTTTTGATCGTTTGCCACTTTGAAGCACCAAGAGTCTTAACTGTTTGAATATACACCTCATCAATTTCATCAATACGGGTAATCACCTGAGGAAGAATATACACGAAAATACTAAAGGCAAGAAATTGAACTTTCATATTTGATTCAATTCCAAACCAACACATGAACATTCCAATCAAAGCGGTGAGGGGTAAAAACCTCAAAAGATCAATATACCTTTTTGTCATGGAACGACAGACCGGAAACAATCCCAAAATAAATCCGACTGGAACACCTACAATAATTGCTTCGATGGTTCCTAACAAATTCAGTTTATATGTGTATCCCATATTGCGCACAAAAGCATTTTCAAAATGAAGCTCTTTAAATGCAAATAGAATACTAACTGGCGAAGGCAAAACCGACTTCGGAATAGTTCCGGATGAACAAAGAATCTGCCAGATAATCAATACCAATACCGATCCCAGTGCGAACACAAGTCTATCATGCCATTTATCCAATTCACCTCTTAATTCGAAAAAATTTGAAAACGAACTTTCCTTTTTTGTCGCCATTGGTTTTCCTCCCTGTTTGGTTTGCTTTGATTGATAGTTCTTCATTAAAAAAGGGCAGGTGGATACCTGCCCAGTAAATGAAAACTAATTACTGCTGAATAATGGAGAACTCAACACGCCGATTCTTCTCACGACCGACAGGGGTCGTGTTCGAGTCGACAGGCTTGTCCGGACCGAATCCTTCGACGATGAAACGATTGGGATCATAGTTGTATTCCTCGATCAAGTAATCAACGGCCGCCTGCGCTCGAGCCTTCGAGAGCTTCTGGTTCTTCAACCTGTCGCCCGTGTTGTCCGTGTGCCCGCTGACGCGCACGCGGTAACCTTCGAAGGACTTGACCGTATCCACCACTCCCATCTCCATGATGGTCTTGGCGTTCTGATCGAGTACCGCGCTACCGATGTCGAAGTTGATCGGCAACATGGTGGTCGCCACCGCCGGAGCCACCTTGATGGCCTCGGTCGGAGGAGTGAAGACCACTGCCGGCGCCGTAGTCACGGGCGGAAGGGTCATCTTCACCGATTGCAGGATGGAAAGATCGGTAACATCCCTCCACGAGGGGGTAGTTGCCAGATCCACCAGACCGACCTTGCTGTACATTTGCTTCATCTTGTCGTACAGCCTCTGACCGGTCATGCCGGTGTAGCCGTCGACCATTCCGAAGAATTCCATGTTATCTTTGTAATTGCAAAGGTAGGCGGTATTGATGGCGTTGGTCATCAGCTCCTTGTCCAGGTTGTAACCCGCCATCAAGATCTCAATGGCCCTGGCACGAGCGGCCGGGTCATTATTGACCATGTCAGCGCCTCGGAACCAGCCCTCTTCGAACTGAGCGAGCATCTGCGCATTGGCTTCGATGTAGGGCTTCTGGGCGTAGAACACGTCGGCGATAGTCTTGGTTCCCTTGCTGGTCAGCAGGACCTTGCTTCCCTTACGACTCTTGACACAATCCAGATCATCGGGAGACCACACGACAGCCGCATCAACCAGTTCATTCTTGAACGCTTCAGCGGCCTTGGGTGCGCTCACCATCTTTACCGGCACAATGTCAGACATCTCCATCTGATCGGCCTTCAGAAGCGTCAGCAGTAGGGTGTGCGAAGGGGTCCCGGGAGCGTAGGCAATCTTCTTTCCCGTGAGATCCTTCATCGAGTTGATGTTGCCGAACACAACGAGAGCATCGCCACCATCGCTCCAGTCGACCTGGAACAGGATTTTTGCGTAGACACCTGAGACATAGAAGCCGCCAGCTTCAGTGGGGAAGGTGTCAGCCGTGCCCCACAGCAGATCGATCGCGCCCGTCTTGAACGCCGCGCGCGAAGCGTCCGGATCGTCCAGCAGAACGAACTCGACCTTGAAGCCGAAGTTCTTGAAGAACAGAGAGGCCTCGTTGGCGGCGAATCCGTTGTTGTACAGCTGGCCGCCGGCGAAACCGCCCCACGTGTTCACACCCACGCGGATGGTCTTGACCTGGTTCGCGACCGAAGCCACAGCCGCGCCACCAACGGTGGAGGCGACGGGCTTCTTCTGGGTGTCGGTGTTGGCAGCGCTGTTCGCGCTCTTCGTAGCCTCGGCCGGATCATCATCCTCGACCTCGGAGAGAAGACCGTTCTCCTTCTCCTCGGGGGCGAACATGTCCGCGTGCGTACGCAGGTAGTTCACGCCGAACCCGAAACCAACCACAGCCGCGATGATGAGAAGCCACTTGACGATACCGGACTTGTTGGCCTGAGTAGCCATGGGATCCTCCTTTGTCCCAGCTACCCCGATCCATCGGGGTAGCTGGGACGTGTGTTGTTTCCGCGTACCAAAGTAGAACCACTAAACCACTCTATTACGCATTCTTCTTCCGAAGAACCTCAGCATAAGAACCTTCGGTCGGAGCAAGAATCGTCGCCTGGACATCAATCACCGGCTCGTAACCGAGCTGAGGCTGAGAAGCAGGCGATCCTTCGATGCGAGCCAGGGCTTCCTTGAGAGAAACCGTGCTATCAATATCAAAGGAAGTGAAAAGATCCTGGGTTTCATGGAACAGCGTCTCGTATTCACCAAACTCCTGAGCATACTTTTCGTCAATCACACCGCGAGCCATACGCAAAATCGATTCTTCGTCAGCATCAGCTCGGAACAAATCACGCAAGCTGCGAGAGGCCATACCAAGATCTTCACCGGTTTGAACCTTGTTAACCAAAGTCTCAATGAAACGAATCATTCGATTGATTTGAACATCAGCATTATCCAACGCTTGACCCATATGCTTAACAATCTTAGTCAGAATATCAACAGCTTCTTGATAGGTCTTGATGTTTACCTTAGCCGCGCCCAAGTTGTCAGCTATAATCCTTTGACGCTTTTCATATTGGGCACGCTCTTCATCGCTTGAAAAAGTTTTGGTTTTCAGAAGCTCTGTAATCTCCTTGAATTGCCGTTCAGCCTCATCATACTTATCCTTGGCTTCCTTGAGCTTGAACTCATTGTCCTTCTTGCGCCCACGGAGCTGCTTCACTCGTTCGGCCGAAGCCTCCCGATCATTCTCCATCGTTGACAATCTATCATTGTAAGGCTGAACAGGATTAGCCTTGATGATACCAGTAATGAGATAAGTCATCAGCAGCTTATAGCCACGGGTGAGAAATGTCCTCAACATATTGTTGACAAAAACAACGTAGATGAATACGCAAAATCCAACGAAAAGTAGTGCAAAGTTGAAAAGATTCTGAGTAAAAACGATCAACCAAGCGAGAATCGGATTCAGAAACCAAATACCAAGACCCAAACCAATCAATCCACCAATCCAAAGCACTGCCTTACCAAACTTGCCTTCTTTTCGATCCCAAAACTTCGAGTCAAGCAGCGAGTTTTTGCCTTCCATCGATGGCCTCCTTGTCGGGTTTGTTGTCGGCTAGACCTTCTGCAGTTGTTCCCTCATCGAAGAAATCTCTGACCTCACCGTTTCGATAGTTGCACCGAAACGAGCTTCGGCGTCAGCCTTCGAATCCTTGAGGTCGTCCACGCGAGTCAGACGCTGACTCTTTTCCTCATTCAGCGCTCGAATCTCATCTTGCAATCTGGCAATAGTGGCCTCATGATCACCAACCTTTGAGGTGATGTTCGCCACTTCCCGTTGTTCATTATCAATTTCGGATTTTGTTGCTTGTTCAATGTCGTTTTCAAACCTTGTTTCCTCGGAATTCAGAACCTTTGTAATAAGATCCAACTCACCCAAAACAACCGTCGAGCTCATGCCTTTCTTTTTCAAAACGCTAAGAGCTCCTTTAAGACGAGAGTCTGGAGGAAAATCAGAAAGAGCATCGAGTGTATCCAAGAGCTCCCTATACCCAGGGGTATTAATGGAAGCAATCGCATCTCTCAACTTTTTCTGAATATTTGGATCGGGTTCAACAGAGGTTGTTGATGAACTTCGAGTCACAGCCGAAACTGCAACTCTGGGAACACTGATGACTGGCTGTGTGACAGTTCGTGAAACAGGTGCCACTGCCTGAGAAACTTTTGTCGTTGCTTCAGCAGGTGCCTCATCAGGAACTTCAACAATCAATCCAGCAGTTTTACCAATCCTTTTCCAAAAACCCTCTGTCCTTTCTTCATCAGCCATCTCGGCCTCCTTTGTTTGCTGTCCAACTTTCACCACTCACGCGGGGAAAGTAGAACGCTTGTTGTTTTACGAAACACTAAATATTTAAGATCAAATTGTAATGTGCCTTCTTAATTACATTTGGTACTTAAGAACTTCGAAACTTAACATAACCAAAATAGTTTGTCAATAGTTTTAGCACTTATTCAACAATAACATGGTCTATTTGTAAAGAAAAACTCTATTTTTTGCCTTTTTATGCCATTTTTTATGTTTTTTGACAATTTGAAAAAAATTCGATATCCGTGATTCGTTATACGTGAATATATAATAAATAAATAATCGTAATTCGTTAAACGTGAAGCGTTAAGCGTGAAACGATCTGAAATTAGTAGCTGCTGATTACTGATTACGGGTTACGGGTTACCGGTTACTCATCACTATAATAAAAAAACCGAGAACAATGTCTCGGGTCTTGATGATCAAATTTTATAGAATGAACTTACGCTGCGGGCGGAGGAGCCGGGGGTTCGGGCTTCTTCGCCTTCGCCCGGAACCCCTCGACCTTCTTGAGGAACTCGTCGGCCTGGGTGTTGGACCACTCGCTGGCCTTCTCGGTCGCTGTCATGGTACCAGCCACGACCTTGGCCATGAAGTCGCGGAAGCCGGCCACGTCCTTCTTGTTGAGATCCTTGAGCAGCTTGCGGAACTCGGACTTCGACCCGAAGGCCTTGTCGATCTGGTCCTTGTGTCGAACGTAGAGCCACGCCGTGAGACCACCGATCAGAAACTGGAGCATGGGAAACTCCTTCCACCTAGCCCTTGATGAGGCTGTGGTTTGAGCTGTTTCTCTGAATTCCCTTGGCTACTCAGCCGCGGGAGGTTGTCGAATCTTCGCTTCTCTCTCTTCCTGCTCTTCTTTGTTCTTTCTCTTGTGTGCGGCATAAACAACTCGCAGAACAACAAAAGCAAAAAGAATCAATCCGGCAATCTGGAAGAAGGCAACAATAACTGACCACAGACACAGATACAACATAGTCGCCAAAGACAAACCTACAGACCAGATGAACCAGCTCGTAACTTTAGCCCATCGGAATGCCACAGTAAGAAGTCCAAACAAGCAAAGAGAGAGGACAATAATCGCTAACATACTTACTTGCCAATGGTAAAACGGGATACCACCATAAAACCATCCACCAAAGCCTCCGAGCATGCGTGCCTCCTTTTCCTGTTTACCTCGACTACGCAAGGTTTTACAGGATTGTTTGTTGTTGGTACAAACGACTCAAAATATAAAGAACTTGAAAAATGATATTACCATAAATATTTTTAATGTCAATACCCGTAGAGTGGGATTAGTAATTAGTATATTAGTAAAGACGTACATTGAATAATTTTATAAAAAAATATTTTCCATGTACCAACATACCCTTTTACCAATTACCAACTTACACTAACATTGACACAAACTAACTTCTGTGCTAACATAATCAGTTCGCGTAACCAACAGTCCCACAGACTTTGCGTTAAAGTCACCGGGACTAAAACTGGAGGGTGCCATGAAGCGTTTCGCTGTTGCTGCTCTGTTCGCGATCATCGCTCTCGTCGTCGCTGCCCCGGCCACGCAGGCCAAGGAGTTCAAGTACACGGGAACTCAACTCCTTACGACCATCACGGGAGAAACCCCGCTGGTCGGCGACAACCTGTTCCTTTCCGCCAGCATCTACGACCTCTACTGGCCGCAGGTCGGCTACAACAACCTGTACGGCTACCTCGGCGTCCGCTGGCAGGCCAACTCGTGGCTCTCGGTCGCGCCCTACATCGGTGCCATCACCAAGTTCGCACCGTCCGGCAACGATCTGGCTCTCGCCTCACTGATGGTCATGCTGACCCCGACCGACTGGCTCCGTGTCTTCCTTCAGGGCGAAGTGTACTTCAACAACGACACCACCGACAACCTGTTCTACTACGGTTTCTATTCGTTCGACTACACGCCCAACACGACATGGAACTTCGGCGTCCACTGTGAAGAGATCGACATGAACTTCCAGATGGGTCCGCACTTCGGCTTCACCAAGGGGTTCTGGCATTTCGAAGTGCAGTACTTCGCTACCACGCCCGGCTCCGACTTCTTCTACGGGGTCGAAGGTCACGCAGTGCGCATGCTCAACTCGTTCTTGTTTTAAACTTATTCACTTACAAACTAAGGGAGGATCACCATGGGGAATGGTTACTTGGTCATGGTGGGAATGGGAATTGAATCTCTTATTGTTTCATTGTTGACAATGACAGGGCTGATTATCCCCACTCCAGGACAGCAAGCTCTCGCTGGACTCTGTCTCCTTGCCACAGGTATCACTCTCTATTCTTTTAAAAATAGGTAAACAAAAAACCTCGGAAATCCGAGGCTTTTATTTTAATAGCTGGTTGACATTTAAGCTATTTTTATATAATCTGATTAGTTAAGAGTGTTCTTTTACAACCCAAACAGGAGCATCAAATGAGAAATCAAATCGTTATTCCTATCTTTATTGATAAATCAGAATTAGATCCAACGATCCAAATAATGAACTGGAACTTTTTTTACCACTTACACTTTGGAATAACTTTAGATATTCGATTGGTCATGAAAATCAAGCAAGAGAAACCAAAGTCTGATGTTTTGCTTATTGTCCCTAAAGGTTTAACAGTTGAACAAGTAGAAGAGGAATTGGAAAAATCTTACAATATTCAAAGAATGGGGGTTGATCTTGACCTTCGAAAATATTTAAATCGTCTTTCCAACGAGAGTCGTGTTATATTGAGCTCTGGAAAAACCTTTATTTGCGGTTCGCGATTTGTTCCAGAAAGGAAGAAGATTGCCTACTTGTCGAGAAATGCTTCAAAAGATTCTTATTACCTATGGACACCGGATAATCGTGAATCTGGAATTGAAATGAGTGACTATCGCGCCGAAAATCTCGAGCTAAATAGTATGAATTATTTGGAAAGACTTTTACTTGGATTCTTCCTCTTCGACATTCACAAGAAATTCCTTGACGGAAGAACAACTACTCTCTGCGTTGGTTCAAAAACTACGGAAAATGAAGTCCCAGTTATTGGAGCTCAAGACTTCGGATCTAACCGAATTGAATTTAGCCTCGTTGAT
Organism: uncultured Gammaproteobacteria bacterium; assembly: GCA_964592195.1. Classification (GTDB taxonomy): domain Bacteria; phylum Patescibacteriota; class Patescibacteriia; order UBA11705; family UBA11705; genus CAZQEI01. Next base: position 17,437 of record CAZQEI010000004.1, read on the forward strand.
TACACAAAAGAATTACCGCCGACAGAAGATCTTATTCGTTCCATTCGTCCAGTTTTTATGTAATTCAAAAACCTCGGAAACCCGAGGCTTTTATTTTTGACATTTTACAATGACAGCGTTACCATACTATTTGAATAGTTCCTTCAACAAAAAGGAGTCTCCCGTGAAAATCTACAAGTACGAATTCAATAACAGCGGTTTGTTTCTCGGTACCTTCATGGGTTTAGTTGGTGGTAATATTTTAATTGGCATTGGATTGGGTCTATTTCTTGGCTACGTTTGGAGAGGGGAAAGCGATCAGTGGTGGTAATTTATTTAACAAAAAACCTCGGAAACCCGAGGCTTTTATTTTATTAGCAATGTATTAATAACTATAAACCTTTACATTTTTATCCAGAGACTTTCCAATTAACACAATTTCTGTTTCTAAATCATAGTGAACTTGCAAATTTAACCAGAATTGAGGTGAAACATTAAAATATTTGCCCAATCTTAAAGCTGTATCTGCGCTTATTGACCTTGTTCCGTGAACAATTTCATTAATTCTTCTGGCAGAAACGTCAATATCTTTGGCTAATCGATATTGAGTCACTTTTAACGGTTTTAAAAATTCTTCATTTAATATTTCACCCGGATGAACTGGTTTAATTTTTTTTGTCATATAACTGTTTTAAATTCTTATTATTACTATTAGTGATAATCAACAATCTCAACATCAAAAGCACTTCCGTCTACCCACTTAAAACAAACTCTCCATTTCTCATTAATTCTTATACTATAGAGTCCCCGCCTATTGCCTTTCAATTTTTCTAAATGATTAGCCGGTGGAATTCGCAGATCATTTATATCATGAGCCGCGTCAATCATCCACAACTTTCTCATTGCCACTCTTTGAATTTGAACCGGAAGTTTCAAGGAGTCTTCACGATTAAATATTTTTTCCGCTTCTTTTGATTTAAAACTTTTAATCATACTTATACTTACATAATAACGCATTGCGTTACTATTGTCAAATTTTGTACAATGAAAAAACCTCGGAAACCCGAGGCTTTTATTTTTACTAGGAAACTAAACTTACAATCAGACTAATAATTCCCACAATAATAGCAATAACCAAAAAGGCACCTAATGCTATCCCATAAAGTAGCAAACCTCCGAGCATGTTGTGACCCACTACCGCTAAAATACGCTTGATCAACTTGTCAGACACCAGCCAACCCTTGTAGCTGTATGTGTCTTTCACTTTTTCTGCCATAAATTTATATAATTAATTAATTCTATCAGGATAATTTGAAAAGATACCATCTACCCCCAAATTTTTCATTTTCTCAATATAATCAATCTCATTTACTGTCCACACAAAAACCTTTATCCCTTGGATATGAGCATCATTTACTATTTCTTTATTAACAAAATCTACTCCAATATTTATTGATTTAAATCCCAACTGTTGCGCGAACTCTGATAATCCAGCAGCATTACCTTCCATTAAAATTCCTGTTTCAACCTTTGAATTGAGGGACTTAAATATTTCTAGTTCATTTATATTAAATGATGAAATAATAAAATCAGAGTATTCCCAATCTTTATTATTTACATAGTATTCAATTAACTCAAAAACTTTTTTCGCAGTTCCTTGTCCTTTTAATTCTATATTGATTGGAATTTGTTTATTTACCAAATCAATTACTTCACTGAGTAAGGGAATCTTCTCTCCCTGTCCAGCATTTAAACTTCTTAATTCATCAAAAGTTTTTTCTTCTACAAAACCGTGCCCATCAGTAGTACGATCAACCTTGGAGTCGTGAAAAACTACCAATTCCCCGCTTTTACAAACATACACATCCAGTTCAATTATATCAACGCTTAAGTCCAACGCTTTTTTAAATGATGCCAAGGTATTTTCAGGCGCGTAGCCGCAAGCTCCACGGTGGCCGATTTTTAACATATTATTTTATTGGTTTAAAAAATTTTCGAAACTTGTTAACCATATACTTTATATCCTCATTAAACTTTTCCGGTTGTTGTTTTATTTGATCAGTTAATTCTTTCAAAGAAAAAACTTCCACTCCTGAGCTCTCTCCATCAACAAAGCGAATCGCTCCGTCGTAATAACCAACATAAAAAGCGGAGATATAAGGTTGCACAAATTTACTGCCATCTTTATTCACTCTCACTGATTCAAAATCATTGATTACACTTATATTTTTAAAGATACCAACCACTTTTAAATCTGCTGTTTTAACAATTTGCTTAAACTCTTTGTCTGTTAAAATTGAAGCTGGAATACCCAATTCTTCAGCGCATTCCCGCACTATTGCCATATTCCATGATTCACCAAAGGAAACGTGCCCTCCTACAGTTTTATCATACAGTCCCGGATTTTCGTTTTTTATATTACTTCTTTTTTGCAAATATATCCGACCCTGAGAATTCATCAAAATCAATCTAACTGAATTTACTTTCTTTGATATTTTTCCGTTTGTTGAATATTCACGTTTAATATCTGCATAGAATTTTGTTCGTTCCTGAATCCCTTGTGATTTACCTTTCAAATTGAAAATTTCTAGTTTTTCCATATTAAGATTGTTCTTGTTTAAGGATTTTTGCCACTTCCATTAGAACTAAGGTTGTCGGTACTAATAAAACAATACTATCACCCATTCTCATTTGCATAACTTTGTTTTTAACATGCAAATCATACCAAGCCAAAAGAATCCCCTCTAAATTACTTTCTTTAACCATTCTTAATACTTCATCATTTGTTTTGCTTAGTACGTCGAGTTTTTTCAGTTGCAATCTTAATAATCTTTCCTTTTGACAGGAAGCGGAAAAAGCCTCCTTGGTTAGCGGCTTTTTCATTTCTTTTTCTAGAGCTATTTCATCTCTTACAGAATCACGCTCATCCATAATTTCATTGTATAAATCATCCCAGCCTTTTTGCCAGGCTTCATCACCGGTATCTTTATACTTTTCAAGAGATTCATCATCCAGTCCGGCAGAAAAATACAAACGCGCCAGTCGCCAATCACTACGAACTTTGGCATCATCAAAATTTTCTGCTGCTTCTGAAATATTATCTTGTTCTTCGTACCAATTAATCAACATTTTTTTCGCTTCCGGATTATCTAACCCTTTTTCTTTTAAAATTCTAACTAATTTCTGCTCCGGATTTTCATAATTCTCTTTAATCATTTTTTCGTTTACCATATTGCTTTATTGTTTTCTTGATTTATTGTTTTCTTATTTAACTGGATCACTTCCCCCTTTAGAAAAAGGATTACACCTCATCACCCGCCACATGGCTTTTAATCCGCCACGAATTAACCCGTACTTTTCAATCGCCTGATAACCATATTCTGAGCAAGTCGGGTGGAAGCGACAATAACCGTGCGGAAAAAAATTCTTCATCACACCATGATCAGGTGAAATGGTTTTTTGATATATCTTGATTAACTTTAAGGCCGCATAGCGCGGCCAAAACTTGAATGCTTTAAAAATATCCATTTAACTTTTATTTTATTTTCCTCCAAAAATACGCCTCAACCAGGATGATCTATTTGTTTTTTGTGGCTTATTATTTGAAGATTTGTTTCTATTTCTCTTTTCCAATTCCGCTTCTGCTCTCATTTTTTCCGCCCAGTCATCATCACTTTCCGGAACCATTTCTTTTAATCCGGCTCGAACTTCATCTAATTTAGCGCTGGCTTGATCAGCCGAACTTCTAATTCTATTTGCTAATTCAACTACTCTCTCACTTCCTTCATTTTGAACATTAGCCGCATGTTCGCGTAAATACCCAGCGTTAGCTTTTAATCTTTCTCTTAATTCTCCTTTAACTTTTCCTGAATTGGCTAACTCATTCAATCTAGAAGCTAATAGTTGAGCTCTTCTGCCACTCATAGTATCAATAGCCTGATTAACTGCTTGCAAAGCTTGAGCAATTTCCTCTGGACTCCCAGGATTGAAAGCATCTAAAGCCTTTTCATTAATGCGTGAAATGTCAAAAGGATTTTCATTTTTTCTCACACCTGGAATTTTTGGTTCAGCTAAAACCATAATTTAATTGATTTATTTGATTAATTTCATCTTATTTAAAATCAATAAAATTTCTTCTCTTATTTCCTTCAGTTCAATAGTTTTTATGCTTGGTTGGGCTACAACCATTAAATCAACCTTTCTATTTAAATTTGGCAATTGAATTTTAATAGTTTCTCTCAACCAACGCTTATATCTATTTCTAACCGTAGCGCGATTATCAATCTTATTGGAAACAATAAAACCAACCCTATTTAATTTTGGGTTATTTATTGCTTTGATAATGATGTTTTTTGTTGAAAATGAAAAACCCCTCTTATCTTTGAAATTCTTACCAAAGAATGAGTCAATGTCTTTTTTTCGGGCGATTCTGTTTAGTTTAGGTAACATGTGTTTGTTAGAAGAGAATTCCGCCTGAGGCGGATCAGCCTTTGGCTGAAAAGAGAATTAAGAGTATTCCGCCAGAGGCGGATCAGCCTTCGGCTGAAAAGAGATAAGGGGGTGGAGTCGGAATTTTTCTATTTTCCGTGATCTCCGCCGGTCATCGACTCCGAGGGAAATGTATATTCCGTCGCTCAGACTCGAGGAGAGACGGATCCCTGCCTGCCGGCAGGCAGGCGCCTTTGGCGGAAATGGTCAATGCTCAATGATCCATGACTATATTTTACCACTTTTATTTGATTATTTGAAGTTTTTTATTTTGTCCTTTCCGTAGTATCCCTGCCTGCCGGCAGGCAGGCGTAGCTCAGAATAATTCAACTTTTAAATCCGTAGCATCCGTAGTCGAATTATTGGCCCTGGATACTTAAAACAAAAAAACTACCCTTCAGGATAGTTATTTCGTAGCTGTAGTCGTCAATTTCTTGCGACCTCGAGCGCGTCGGCGTTTCAAAACGGCTCGTCCGTCCTTGGTTTTCATCCGAGCTCGGAAACCGTGAACTTTGACGCGTCGGCGTTTATGAGGTTGATATGTGCGTTTCGGCATAGAATGTATTTAATAGTCTGGGAATATTATAGTAAAAATTTAAAAGTTTGTCAACAGTGTCCCCTTTTGTCGGTTTTCATGGTCAAATACGGGTTTGAACCCTTGAATTTTTTTTAAAACTCATCTACTATTTAATCATTAAAAGTTATCAACATGATATGAACACTTTTAAGAAATTGTTCTATTTACAGTAGGGTTATGCACAGACTAAAATGAAGCTACGGATCTACAGATTACTACGGATACTACTGATCGGATAATTTCTATTTTTATTTGTTGCTTTTCCCGCTAGGAGGGATCCCGTCTCTGCGGGACTTGTTTTCTTGTTTTTTTGATTTCTTTCACCCCCTCAAATTTATTAAAAACTTCTAAATAAAAACGAATTATGGAGGAGAAAAACAAAGCTTTATGGGATGCGGTTTTATCAGAATTGGAACTGTCCCTAAGTAAAGCGAGCTTCACCACTTGGTTAAAAAACACCTTTATCATCCAAAATACGGATGGTAGAATTACTATCGGTGTGCCAAATACCTTCACTCAAGCTTGGTTAAAACAAAAATATCATCAAACCATCTATAAATTACTTCAAGATAAGAATGCAGAACGCATAAAAGAGATCACTTACCGCGTTCAAAGTCTCAAAACTTTCAAAGAACAAGTGGATTTGGCCTTAAAAGCGCCGCAAATCCCTACTTTTAATACTGCTCCTCAGATTAATTTTCAAAATCAGCCGGTTAATGCCATGGCTGGAGTGGCAGTTGGTAATACTTTGAATCAAAAATACGTCTTCGACAACTTTGTTGTTGGCAAAAACAACGAATTAGCGGCAGCAGCGGCTCAGGCTGTAGCCAAAAATCCCGGATTTTCATATAATCCTCTTTTTATTTATGGCGGCGTTGGTCTGGGAAAAACCCATTTAGCCCAAGCTGTTGGTCATGAGGTATTATTAAAGGATCAAACGAAAAAAGTCCTCTATGTTACATGTGAACAATTCACCAATGACTTCATCTCTTCTATTCAAAGCGGTAATCCAGAACGATTTACTAAGAATTACAGAACTGTGGATGTATTAATAATAGATGATATTCAATTTTTAACAGGAAAAGAAGGTACTCAAGAAGCTTTTTTCCATACTTTTAATGATTTACATCAAAGAAACAAGCAGGTCATTATTACCTCTGATAGACCACCAAAAGCCATTGCCACATTGGAAGATCGTTTGCTTTCACGATTCGAATGGGGAATGATTGCTGATATTTCTCAACCTGATTTGGAGACACGAATTGCTATATTGGAAGCCAAATGCCGAGAAAAGGAATTTAAACTGGAACGCGACATTATACAATATATAACCATGAATATTCAGAACAATGTTCGTGAGTTGGAAGGAGCACTTAATAAGATAATTGCTTATTACCAATTGAATCAACTGGAGCCAAACATGGAGAATGTGAAAAATATATTATTCTCTCTTTCTACTTCCAGCCGCAAGAACGATTCTATTACTATAAAGAAGGTATTGGAAACGGTCAGTTTATTCTACGAACTAGAAATGGTTGAATTGTTAGGTAAGAGCCGAGAAAAGCGATTAGCTTTCCCCCGTCAAATAATTATGTATATATTAAGAGAAGAACTTGGTTACTCTTATCCAACAATTGGTGCTGAAATCGGCGGTCGTGATCATACTACTGCTATGCATGCTTATACTAAGATTTCGAAGCATGTGGAAAGAGATGAAAAACTACGCCAAGAATTAAATTTGCTAAAACAACGTCTTTATTCCTGTTAGTAAAATGTGTATAACCGGTCATTATAGTATAATAACTCTGTTAACGCTGAGGTTAACAAACATACCAAAACAGTTAATAACTTGGCACAAATATCACTTTGTCAAAAAACCCGTTTCTGTGTATAAATTATCCTCATAGTTATTGATAAGCGAAGTGAATGAATTTTCAGCTTAATCTAAAAAAGAAAAACACTTATTAGACTTATCAACCGTATTATTACTGTTATTGATTATATATATATAGTTTATTAAATACGAAAAAAGTCTGTAAGTTTATAAGTCAATAAGTTCATAAGTGAAAAATACTTAAGAATATAAAACTTACAAACTTAAGAACTTATAAACTTAAGAACTAACGCGTATGAAACTTACTTGCACTCAAGAAAATCTTAATCAAGGTTTAAACGTTACCGGACATTTGGTAAATAAGAATATTAATTTGCCGATATTAAATAATATATTAATAGAAGCGAAGAATGATCAGATCAAATTAGCCTCTACTAATTTGGAGATTGGTATTAGTTGTACTATTAGAGGTAAAGTCGAAACTGAAGGCTCTTTTACAGCTGAAGCAAAGTTGTTATCTGACTATATTGCTTTATTACCAAAAGATAACGTTGATGTGGCTTTATTAAAAGATGATTTCTTGAATATTAAATGTAAAAACAACAATACCCGTATTAAGGGTATTTCCTCTGAAGATTTTCCTGTTATCCCAGAAGTGGAGAAAACAAATGCATACACTATTAAAACTGAAGATTTTAAAACCGCTATCTCTCAAGTTATCTTCGCTGTGTCGAATAATGATACTCGACCTGAAATAGGCGGTGTCCTGATGGTTTTTCACGCTGAGGAAGGCATTTTGACTCTTGTGGGGACTGATAGTTACCGATTAGCGGAAAAGAAAATCAAACTTGAAGGTCATACTGCTAAGAATGATATTATTGTTCCGGTTAAAACTCTGCAAGAAGTGCAACGAATACTTTCCAGTTTCAAAGAAATTGATGAAAGTCGTGAAAATATAAGTATTTATTTATCAGAGAATCAAATTTTGTTTGCCATTAATGGTATTGAAGTTATTTCCCGTTTGGTGGAAGGCCGTTTCCCTGATTATAAACAAATTATTCCCCAATCCACTAAAACCAAAACAGTTATTAATAATCAAGAATTAACTAAGATTATTAAAACCACAGCATTATTCTCGAAAACTGGTATATTTGACATCAACTTCGAGTTTTTACCTGAAAACAAAAGTTTAGTTATTACTTCTAATAACATTCAAGTCGGTGATAGTTGCTCAGAGCTGGAAGTGGAATTCGAAGGTGAAAAGAACGCCACTACCTTAAATTACCGATTTTTACTGGAATGTTTGAGTAATATTAACAGTGGTGAAATCGAATTCAGCCTAGTTGATAGCAATATTCCATGTATAATGAGACCAAAAGGTGATAATACCTATACCTACATTATCATGCCGATTAAACAATAGAATTAGATAAAAAATAACGCTGGCTGTCCGGCGTTATTTTGTTTTTTGGCTAAAAATACAGCAATTTTGTGAATCATGATTGACAATAATAGTAATATATGATAGTATTGTAAGTTCATGTTCTTTAATAATTGGCTGGTGCCAAGGCGCGCGAAACACCCAGAGCTCCCCAAAGTGGGAAAGGGAGGTTACTATGCGTATCTGGAATCTAGGAGTTATTTTTTCGATTTTCTTGTTTTTCGGTTGTGATAGAGTAGTAGCTGATTATAACAATACCTATATTAATAGTAAATCGGTCAAGAACATTGATGACTTGGATGATTTAGTTGATAGTATTAAGACCTGCGACGGTGTTCTCGGTGTTATTGACTGTTTGGAGAACACCAACAGTGAATCTTGTGGGGAGCAGTTACTGTTCGGTGATACGTACAGGACACCCCAGACCATTCCTCTACTCGAATTTTCTCTGCTTAAGTATTGTCTCGGAGCCGAGAATACAAAAAGGGAAAATGTAGGAAACTTTCATGTTGCTATCTTAGAAAAAGGCGCGTACCTTTTAGCTTCACAAATAGTTGATAGAGTATATTTCCTGTTGGGTGGATATGATCACTTTGACATTAATCGCGTTCGAAGCTTTGAACATTACTCAGATCATCAGTCTTTCCTGTATTCTATAAAAATGGAATTCCTCTTGGGACATATTTATAATGGGAAAATTCCGGCCAGGTCTTTTGAATACGGGTACTACTACGAGGTGGAAGACCTTATCAACATTGCGCAAGTTGCTCTTGAACGACTGTATCTTTCCAAAAGTGACAATTCTGAATTCTTCAATTTCCTTAATGACGCTAATTGGAGAGTCAAGGAATCTTATAGGAATGATATTGTTGCAGCCCTGCAGTATTATTGTGTTGGGAATAATTGTAATACGCATCAGCTCAATAATACCCCGAACGACCTTTTGTCTATACTGGAAGAGCTTGATCCCACCCTTCTCCCGGAGTACCGGCTTTGGGCATCTGAGGCCTATTCTCGGTTGGCAGAGCACAAACTCAAGCAGCTGAGAGACGGTGCTTTTTCCTACCCAAACACATTGGGACATATTGAGTTGCTCAGAGATCATATTCAATCTGGTAATCTGACTCTTTCTGATATTTGCACCAGTGAAAAAGAACTCGAGAAGTTGACGCGACGCAAGCCGTCGTGCGACTGATATATTAATTGAACGAAAAACCCCGGATCCCGGGGCTTTTATTTTATTTAACTTCAATATTTGTAAGTAAAGGAATATTTGTGTTGTTTTTTCGGTGCTGAATATTTCTTTTAATCATTGGTATATCATCATCATTTATAATTTGAAAATCAATAGCAAAAAATTGATCTCGTTGCCGTTGTCCGATGAATATTGCCATTATCCCTGGCTCCAATCCAGTTGTTCGTTTTTTTTCATTAACAATAACAACCTCTTCAAAATTGGGAGTTTGCACTAGCACTATTTGATTATTTACAGTTAATACTCTACCGGTTAAGCCCCTTTCTTGTTTCATTTTATTAAACATAAAATTAGGACCAAGTTCTCTTCCAATTTCTGGATGAGAGTAGAAGATCCTTTTCTCCCAGCATTCATTTAATCCTGTAAATACTAACATTGAAGATGTTAATATTATAAATAAACCAGAAACTGAGGCAATAATATAAAAAGGTTTTTTATAAGCAATGTGCCACTTGTGAACCACATATCCCATTAATAAAAGAACTATTACAAATATTGCCACTAATAAATATGGAAAATGATCTAGAAAAGCCCACAGACCTTGATATCCAAATTTTAAATAGTGGCGAGTATCAGAGGTTTTTAAATAGTATAAAGTAAGGTCAAGAGCTAGAACGGAAATCAAAATACCAGAAACTAAAAGTCCGGCTAAACCTATGCGCTCAACTAGACATAAATATTTAGACTTACATTTTATTTGTCCATTCTTTATTTTCTCGGCAATCCTTGTTGCCAGATTGTTAGTATTTTCCTCCATATAATTTTTCTAAAGATTTTTTGAGTTGTTCTTTGGCTCTCTTTATCATTACGCCAACCGAGTTTTTAGGACATTGAAGAATGTCACTGATTTCTTCGTAGGATTTTTCTTCAAAGTAGTAAAGAATAAGTACTTCTCTATATTTATCTTTTAAATGACCCAAAGCTTTTTCGAGTTGATCTTTTAAAATGTTATTGTCAATTTGTTTAGGGTGGTCAATACTATCATCCATTATATGTAGTTCTTCTGGTTCGAGAGAAATAGTTTTTTTCTTATATCTTTTTATATAATTAATCGCTTCATTGTGAGCAATTCGATATATCCATGGAGAAAATCGTTTTTTGACATCAAACCAAAACAAATAACGGTAAGCTTTGATAAAAACTTCCTGGAGGACGTCTTGTCTTTGGTCATCGTCGGGAATGAATTTTCGCAAATAATGAGATAATTTCGTCTCATATCTGTGAACAATTTCCGCATACTTTTCTTTGTCAGATTCCCGAACGATTGAGACCAATTGTTCATCGGTCAGGTTGTCGGTCATATTCTATAGTTAATACATTAAGCTTAGCGGAAATATTACATGTTTACCAGAAAAGCGAGATAAGTATAAAACTAATTTAAATAAAAAAACGCTTCTAATGAAGGTTTTATTATGGCCTGCCATCCGAAGCTCTGACGAAGTCAAGAGCGAAGGATGGTGCCGCGCGTGCCCCGTACCCTACGTGGTACGGGGAGCCGGAATCTCCGCCAAAGGCGCCTGCCTGCCGGCAGGCAGGGATCCGTCCTTCGGCGGAGAACTGGCATGACTGTTACTAAATAAAAAACACTTCTAGTGAAGGTTTTTTGTCTGCCCTTCTTCGCATAAAGCTACGAAGGGCATTCTTCGCTACGCGAAGAATGGTGCCGCGAGCCGGAATCGAACCGGCATGACTGTTAGGTCGCTGGATTTTAAGTCCAGTGCGTCTACCAATTCCGCCATCGCGGCATGCTATTTGAATTTGTGTAAAAGTATTTTGATGGCGTGCCATCCGTAGCTCAGACGAAGTCGTGAGCGAAGGATGGAGCGGTAGACCGGGTTCGAACCGGCGACCTTCTCCTTGGCAAGGAGACGTTCTAGCCAACTGAACTACTACCGCAAAATTTGGCTTTTACGAAAACAATTGTAGCACATAATTATTATATGTCAATCTTTGTGGAAATGAAAAAACCTCTAAATTAGAGGTTTAAAATTAAACAGCTTCTGGTACTTCTAATGTTTTGGCGGCTTGAGCTGCAGTCATGGGTGGCTTTTCCCCATTGTGGTAGCGACTCCAGGCCCAATTGCGAGCTCGTGCGTCAAATTTAACAATTAACAAAAGAGAATTTGGATCACTAGCCCTCTCAGTTCTAATTAGCCTTTTTAAAACACGCGTTGCCGGTTTTCTCAATTCAGGCACTAAAGCCACAATCAGTTGCACATTATTTTCAGTTGGATACTTACGGAGAAGAAGATGAGCAGCATGTGGAGTTTTTCTACAGGTAACCATCACAATAGCTCTCAAATCATCTTCAGACGGTCTATTAGACATTAAATATCCAGCGATCATGTCTCTTTCTTTGGCATTCACCGTTAGTAATTGTTGCCATAATTCACGGGAAGGATTAAAACTTTTTAGTTTTTCAAGTACAGCGGCTCGATTTTTTGGAGAGTGAACATATACCATAACGCAGTCTTTCTCATCAGAACAAATGTCAAACAATTTCTGAGCCGCTTTTCTCGCTCGTGATTTTGAAACTGTCATGATAGTGTACAAGGCATTCACATTTTTGGGATGGTGCATCATCATTTTATCAGCTACCACATTTCTTAAGAATGTCATATGAGTACCCTGTAATACCCACGATGAATCCATTAAATACATTAACAAAGGCAAATCATCAAAAATTGTTAATTTATTCAGAATTCCTTTGCGTCCAATTTGTTTTGATTGCACTGCGTGAAGGAGGCCGGCGCACTCGGTGATCATTGTCGCGCGATCATCGAAGTTCATGTCCCCTCCTCTTGGTTGTTTTTCAAGGAACAATTTACTTATATTTATATGTTATTTATTTTCAAATGTCAAAGATTATTTTTATCTACTCAATTCGTAGATTCGTAGCTGATTCGTCATTCGTAGTAATTAAAAAGCCCTGAATCTTCAGGGCAATAATTATTTTAGAAAATGACCGCACACAGGATGCCGAAGGCTAGTGCATCTCGGAGTGGGTCGAACGGATAGTAACACGGGTACGGATCGTAGCCGTAGTAGCCGTTGTCGAAGTAGTTGGGAACGACTTCCTCCACCACTTCCTCAGTCACGATCGTGTCGGTCTGCACCGTGCCGGCTGCCAGCGAGCGATCGATGTTGGCACCACAGCCAGGGCACTGACGAGCTCTGGGCGGAATGATGGTCTCGCAACTCGGGCAGACGTCCTCTTCTCTCGCGGCCTCAGGCGGCGGTCCATCGAAATGGTTCTGACAGCGTGGACATACGTGGAGCTCGCCTTCGAGCTCGTACATGGCCAGAGGCATTTCGCAATTGGAGCATTTATTGCCCTGACACTTCTTGTCTTCGATCATACCAGCTTTGTAGAGCATGGAAGCAGCGAAGAGGGCCTTCTCCTCGTTCACTCCGAGATCCTGCCAGCGGTAGGCGGAGTTGACGATCTCTTCCACCTTGTCGAAGAAGGTGCCGTTGAGCAGGTTGGTCCAGAAGTCATTCGAAGCTTTCTGGAACTCGTCGTCGACGAGCTTCTGGATGAATACTACGCGACGCGGATCGAGCTCTGTCGGTTGTTCCTTCTGGGTCAGCGTGCTGTAGTAGGTAATCATGGCAAGTCGGCAATCCTCGACGCCGGCGGCATTGAGTTCGCCGTTGAAGCGCGGATCGTAGTACTCGTCCTTTACCAGCTCAGGGTACTCGGGGTGGATGATCTCGGGATCGAGCTTGCAACCCAGATCGACCGCGCCGAACACCTCGAAGTGTCTGACATGATCAAACATCTGGACGATCTTCTTGAGATCGGCCTTGCCGTCTTTGGTCACCCAGTAGTCGGAATCATTATCGGTGTTATTGATCAGAAAGGCTTGATCCATCGCCTGCAATTCATCTCTCATCGCCGGAGAAAGTCGACCAGCCGCATTTGCGCTGATCTTCATCTTTTTCTCGGCCATGTGGTAGAGAATAGTCACCCAGGTCATTTCCTGTCGCCAGCCACTAGGCTTGCTCATTCGTCCCTCCTTCCGGAGTATTGATGTTCATGAAAAAGAGGCGCCAACGCGACGCCTCAGGTTTAACGATTTAAACTTTCAATAAGAACAGATGACTAGCGACGACGACTGCCACTGCCGGAACTGCGGGAGCCACTACTGCTGCTGCGACCGGAACTGGAACCCCAGCCACTACTCGAAGGCTTCGAAGGCTTGTAGCTGGAACCGCTAGAACTTGGGGCACTTGCCTTGGTGGCAGAACCCCAATTGGAGGACGGCGTCGAAGGCTTGTAGGTCGGAGTCGGCTTGGCCACCGGAGTGGGCTTCGGGGAAGAATTCGATCCGCCGCCGAAACTGGAGCCGGTAGGCTTGGGCTTGTCAGCGGGGCGCGTCTGGAACGACTTCACCGAGCCGGCACGATTGCCGAGAGCATCGCCGTAGACGTCGCCCTTGCCCTTCGAGTACTTTGACTGCGTCTTGCTCGCCATGCCGTAGTCGGAACCGATAGCTTGGCGCTTCATGGGTGCGACGGTCGTCACGTTTTGCGTCGACCGGTAGGTCGTACGCTTGGTCGACATCATGCTTGCGCCGTAGACCGGCATCGGGCGGTAAGAGGGCGCGTAGTAGGAAGCGTAGGGACGATAGTAATACGGACGAGACGGAGAGAGTACCCAGGACAGGAAGAGGGCGTCACCCACAGACATGCCGTGGTGATAGTAATGATCATGATATCCGTTCACGTAGTTGGGATATGATCCTGACAGCTGAACTTGGTTTGAATCACCAGTGCGTGAGAACTTGACCTCGGCCACGTTCACGGCGTCTTCTTCTTTGCCAGTACTCGAAGGAATGGCGAGGAAAGAGAGAACCTTCTGCTCGGCTTGGACTTCCTTCACGAGGATGAAGTCGCGATTGCCGTCCTTGTCGGCGTCGACGTTCGTGAGTCCGGACTCGGGGTTGTTGATCTGGTTCTGCAGGTCCTCGGCATCCTTGACCTTGTTCTCGCTAATCAGGGTCATGATGGTCTCGAGGTCGAAGTCTTCCGCATTGAGCAGATACGAAGTAGCACTCACATTGGTCTGAACGTTGGTCTGATCGTAATCACGTCCACATCCGAGAACCATGAACAGCGTCACCAGAACGAGACACAGACTCCATCGCTTCATGAGACCCTCCTTCCCCAGTCATTTCAGACTGAGCGTTTGACCCGAAACAAGCAGCCCTCAGTCACCTGACTTTTGGGCGTAGGCATGGGTATTTGGTCAAAGGACAACGAATTCAGTAGATTATCATATTAAATTAATTTGTCAAGGGGTATTTGAGGAGAGATTAAGGAGAATAAAGAGAAAAGGAGAATAAAGAGATTGACAAAAAATGAGATAAAAGAGGTTCTTATGGTAAACAAAAAAGCCGCTGGAAGAGCGACTTTTTTGATGTATATACTAGTTAGCTTGTTTGATTGATAAACCAACTTTACCAGTGGCTGGGTCAACTTTAATAACCTTAACTTTGATTGATTGACCTTCTTTTAGATATTTACGAACATCGTTAACTCGTTCTTCGTTGGTAATTTCTGAGATATGGACCATGCCTTCTTGCCCTGGGAAAATTTCCACGAAAGCACCGAAGTCCGCAATCTTAATTACTTTACCGGTAAAGACTTCACCAATCTTGGCTTCTCGGGTTAAATTCTTAATCCATTCAATAGCTTCGTTCATACCAGCTTCAGAAGCTGAAGTGACGAATACTGTGCCATCATCTTCAATATCAATGTTAACTCCCGTCTTATCAATAATCGCGTTAATCATTTTACCCCCTGGTCCGATTACTGTACGAATTGAATCTGGATTAATATGTAATGTAACAATGCGAGGTGCAAATGGAGAAAGATTTTCTCGTGGCGCGCTGATCGCTTTGTTCATGACTTCGAGAATCTTTAAACGCGCTTGTTTGCCTTTTTCCAAAGCTTCTTTCACTTGTTCCATGGTTAATCCTAAAGTTTTGGTATCCATTTGAATGGCTGTAATACCTTCATCAGTTCCGGTAACTTTGAAATCCATACCACCTTGACCATCTTCGAGATCTTGAATGTCAGTTAAAATCTTGTAATTACCTTCAGAGTCTGATGCTAACCCTATTGCAATACCGGCAACCGGTTTTTTAATTGGAACGCCAGCATCCATCAAACTGAGTGAACAACCGCAAGTGGAAGCCATTGAGCTAGAACCATTGGATCCCATAACTTCTGAAACAACACGAATGGTGTATGGAAAGTCTTCTCGTTTTGGAAGAACTGGGATAATAGCTTTTTCAGCGAGGGCGCCATGACCGATTTCTCGGCGACCGGTGCTTCGTAATGAAGCGGCTTCACCAACTGAATATGGAGGAAAATTATAATGATGCATGAAATGTTTTTTACCAACGATTTCCATACCATCCATGACTTGTTCATCTCCAGGCGCGCCCAAAGTGGTCATTGATAACACTTGAGTTTCACCACGGCTGAATAAGCCTGAACCATGAATGCGTGAGAATAAACCAACATCAGCGGATAAGGGACGGACATCGTCGAGGCCTCGACCGTCAACGCGTTTACCTTCCTTGAGAATAGCTTCGGTTACTCGTTCTTCAATAAAAGTATCAAAGAATTCTAAAGCTTTTTTAATTCGATCTTTACCAGTATTTTTCGCTTGCAGCATTTCAACAATTTCATTTTTCAAAGCGTAAACTTTTTCTTTGCGTTGAGTCTTGGAACCGACTGGTACATTGAATAAATATTTATCAATGTTGTCGTGAGCATATTTCTTGGTTTCTTCAATTAACTTTTTCAAATCTTCGAGACTAGCTTTTTGATTTTCATCTTCCACTTCCTCTTCTTTGTTATAGTTAATGACGATTTTTTCTTGGCCAAGATCCTTGCGGATTTCTTCTAAAAGCTTAAGAGGTTTTTTTGAATGTTTCAATCCGAATTCAAAAGCTTCATAAATAACTTCATCCGGTACTTGATTAGCACCGCATTCAATGTTAATTACTTTACCATCAGAGGTATAGCAGGCAGTTAATTCGAAATCACTTTTTTCACGAGCAACGTAGGTTGGGTTGATTACCCATTCACCACCAATTTGTCCGATACGAACACCGACTAATGGACCATTCCATGGAATATTAGAAGTGTGTAAAGCGCAAGAAGTTGCAAAGATGGCAGCGATATCAGGATCGTTTTCACCATCAACTTGCAAAACAGTTACAACGACTTGAACATCGTTCCGCATTTTTTCATTGAACAATGGGCGAGCGCCGCGATCGATCAATCGTGAAGTTAAAACCGCTTCATCGGTTGGCTTGGTTTCGCGTTTGATGAAACGGGAACTTTTAATTTTACCGGCAGCATACATTTTTTCTTCGTAGTCAACCATTAAAGGGAAATAGCCGGCATTTTCCTTCGGTTCTTTGGCCATGACTGCAGTGGCCAACACAATGGTCTCGCCGTATTGAACAATACAGGCGGCATTGGTTTGATGAGCCAAACGACCGATTTCGACGCGCAATTCCTTGCCGCCCCATTCGAGTTTGTACTCTTTGATGTCTTTTTTCATCTGTTTAAGATTGTCTTCTGACCGACAAACTCCAGACTATTTTATTTTTTCCAAATAGCCTATGTGTTTGCCGACCAAAAGTGCCTTTTTAAGGGCTTAATTAGTTGTTTCCGTTTCGTTGATCTCCGCCGAAGGCGGATCCGCCTCTGGCGGAAATGGTCACTTCCTACTTGCGGGAATGATCCTTGTTCAATGATAAGTAAACAACACAAGGCCTCCGAAGAGGCCTTGATATATGAATTTATTCTTCTTTATCTTCGTCCTCATCATCAGCAGGTTCTTCAGTAGCACCTTCTGTATTTTCAGTACCCTCTTCATCCTCGGCGGCCAAGAGTTTTTTGATTTCCTCTTCGCGTTCTTGGAATTTGCGGGAGACGCGTAATTTCAATTCTTTGACTAACTTTTCATAGCTTTCCGCATTCTCGAGGTTGAGGTAACGTAATAAACGTTTGCGTTCACCCAATTTCTTGAGCAAACCGCGGCGGGAAGAATGATCTTTCTTGTGAATTTGCAAGTGTTTGGTTAATTCCTTGATCTCTTCAGTTAAAATCGCGATTTGGACTTCGGTAGAACCGGTGTCGTTTTCGTGAGTTTTGAACTTGTTGATCAACGCTTGCTTTTTCTTTGGATCCAACATAGTGTTCGGTTTCCACAGCCAGGTCGAAAATTCTATGAATTTACGAGAACCAAGGCCACAGAGCCGGGTTATTTAATTTATCTCGACCCCGAAAGGGGGCGGATACAATAGTTATAATAGCACAGAGTATTAATATTGACAAGGGGTATCTTCATTGAATATGGAACATTTCCGCCAAAGGCGGATCCGCCTCCGGCGGAGATCAAAACACAAGAATATAACAAAAAATCCTGCAATTTGTTACAATTATTCTAATATTATCCATTCATTATCTATGAATCTTGCTTTAACAGCTCCACCTGTTGGAAAATCATCTAGATTAAATGTGGCATAGTGTATATGAGTTTCCATTGTTTGTATTCTTCCGTTTTGTTCTTGAGGTTCATAATCCCCTTTTCTTATATACTCGTATTCTGCATGACCATCCGTGGTTGGAACCTTGATCGTCCACAAATATAAACCTTTGCTATCCTCCGCTCGCCTGATGGTTTTAATTTTTTCATTCTTTGCTAATCTAAATAATTGATCAAACACTTCTCGGACTTCCCTACCCGTTGGTATAGTTTCTATATTCTCTTTAACTTTTGGCGGTTGTTCGTTCATAAATATATAATTTAATTACTAATTGATTATAACAGTATATTGATAAACAAAAAAGAGTCCGATTCAGGACTCTCGAATTTTGTTTTCGCTAGATGAACAATATTATTTAAAAATGAACGAAGGAAATTAACTGTTCACACTCTCTTCATTTTCGCCTGAAGGTACTTTAATACTGATCTTGAAATGATAAAGGGTGAGGCAATCGGCACTGTAATGGGAGATGTAATCAGCATCAACGTCGCCTGACCGAAGGCAGCTCCAATTCCACACCCAGGGAGATCATGTTCTGGCCAGCATATGATTCTATGACAAGCTTTATCACAAGATCCAATCATCTTTTCCAAGGGCTGCTTTTTTTCCTGTGACATGTTTCCTCCTGCGGTTTGTTGAAGGATTCATAAACTATATAATATCATTTCACCTTCTTTTTAGAGGTTTTCTTTGAAGATGTCTCTTTCTTCGTCACACTTTTTGCTGGTCCATCGCAAACTCTTTTCTCAACGCAACAAAAACTTTCATTCATCCAACCCTGAGAACACAGAGAACAATCACGGTTAATTCGGCAACCACTATCATCCCACGTAGGTGCTCCACCGATATCGACAATCACTGCCTTGGCTGGGAAGGAGAAGGTAAAAATAGTGGAAAAGAAAGCCATGGCAAGAATGATCTTCTTCATGGTGCCTCCCGTGGTGTTGGGTCGAACTATTGTTATTAAAGACCGAATAAATCAGATTACCAATAATTGTGGGTTTTGTAAATAGTAAACAAAAAATCCCGAATTTCGGGATTACTATTAGTTTATAGCTTTTTCAAGTTTCGGGTGAATCTGGAGCATCCCAACAAACCAAACAAACCCGATAAGAAAAATAAACAGGTAAGTGGTAAAAATAACAGCGATACTCCACTCACTATATCCAGAATATGAACTTAGTGTGATGTCTTTCCAATATTTGGCAGTTAACACCAGAGAAATAAAAAGTGAAATCATTCCTCCAATTTGAAAACCAATAAAGTACTTCTTGTTAGAGTTTCTTTTTAACCAATTCACAATCATATAACCGCCTAAACTCAATATTCCAAACATGACTCCATTAACAAAGCTAAATAATATCGCGTTGTAAGTCATTTCTTTTTCTCCCCCTTCCTCAAAGGTTTTTCTTTCTGTTTCTTATTTCTTTGTAGATATTTAATGAAACCGCGATTGCAGTTTACTCGCAGTCGCGTAATTTTTGCCGCTTCATAAATGACTGGCTCATCCGAATCGTCGAAGCTGTTTGCTGACATTATTTACCTCGTCCGCGGTTACTTCTTTTTGTCGGAAGAGCCTTGATGATATTGGGGAATCCGGAATTGCAGCTGACTTGCACTCGGGAAATCTTTTTGTTGCCAAGATTCTTGGGCTTAAAGGCATCGATCGGTAGCCGAGGTGCCATGGTCGAGCTCCTTTTGTGAAAGAACTTTTTACAGCTTAAAATATATTTTACATATTTGCAAGTCCAAAGAGATTATGATTAAATGAATTTGTTCGTTCTTTCTAAACCAGGAGGCAAGCATGTCAAATGTCTCCGTTTGTCCGAGATGTAATGCCACTACTGTTGTGACACCGCTAACTATTCATTGTACCAATGAGGAATGTTTCTTTCTTGTGGAAACTGATAGTGAATATAATGAAAGTCATGAAGTTGTGAAAAGGAGAGCTTTGGCTTTGCTCGAAGCTTTAGGAAAAATGCCAACGATTGAAGATTATTGGGAGTTTGTTGTTAATGTGGATTTTAAGATTGATACGGAATTTATTTCCTATATGTATTTAATTGCTGAAAAACTTCCTGGAGAAAATTTTCTCAAACGTAAAACCAAACAGTTAGAAGAATTAATTATTCCAAATTAATAAAGACGATAAATTCGTCTTTTTTCTTTTACTCGTCTCATCCCGACCCCATGGGTCGAGGATCCTCGATGGACACTTGTTGCCATCGGGACTTATTCACTTGTCAAACTTGTAATACTTATTTCTGTGTCGTAAAATGTAAGTAAGTACTAAGCGAGATAAGCGAGATCAGCAAGTACAGCGAAATCAGCCCCGCGGAGACGGGGTCCCGTTTTGCGGGACGAGATAAGCAAGGTATTCAAATAAATATTTCAATGTACATCTTTACACTTTTACCAATTACTAATTTACCAACACAATGGCAAATAAAATCGATCAATACATCACCCAATTCCTCGAAGACTTAGAATTGTCTCGCGGTCGCTCTGACCGCACGATTCGCAATTATGATTTTTATTTACGAAGATTTTCAAAGTGGTTATCTGAAACTGGTACCACCACCCCGGAAAAAATTAACCAAGATCATATTCGTAATTATCGTTTGTGGTTGAATAGATTTCGTGATCCGATTCGTAAAATTAATTTGAAAAAGAACACCCAAAATTATCATTTGATTGCTGTTCGTTCCTTTTTGAAATATTTATCCAAACGAGATATCAAAGCGTTGGCTCCAGAAAAAATTGAATTGGCAAAAACGCCGGATCGCGTAGTAGATTTTCTTGATGGAGCTGATTTAGACAACTTACTTGAATCCCCTTTTAAAACTGATGAACCGAAAATCATTCAACTGAGAAATAAAGCCATTATTGAATTGTTATTTGCCACTGGTTTGCGTGTTTCAGAATTAGCGGCGTTAAAAAAAGATTTAAATTTAATTAAAGATGAATTTACTGTAGTTGGTAAAGGTGGCAAAGCGCGAGTAGTTTTTCTTTCTACTCAAGCAAAATATTGGATCAAAGAATATTTGAAAGTTCGAAAAGATATGAATCCCTTTCTTTTCATTGGACATGATAAAGCCATGAAAAGTAGAATAACAACGGAACATCAAGAAACAGGATTAACGCCAAGAAGTATTGAAAGAACGATTGCGAATTGCGCGAAAATGGTTGGTATAAATAAAAAAGTAACACCTCACACCATGCGTCACAGTTATGCTACAGATTTGTTAATGAATGGCGCAGATATTCGTTCTGTGCAATCAATGCTTGGTCATTCTTCCATAACCACAACACAAATATATACGCATGTTACCAACGAACAATTGAGACAAGTACATAAAGCGTTTCATGGGACGAGGAGGAGAAAAAAAAGTGGCTAGTGACTGGGAACTGGTGACTGGAAATGAATTAAAAAGCCCCGAGTTTCGGGGTTTTAAGTTTTTATGTAGTTGGTGGTGAATTGATCTTTTTAGGTTTTGGTAATTTGATAACAAATTTGAAATAATATTTTTTCTTCTCATCTTTCAAATTATTTGGACCGACAACTATGCAAATTTCAGTTGATGGCAATTCTCCACTTATATAAGTAAGTTGCAACGATATCCAAAATTGTTTGAAAACTATTTCTTTCAAAACCACAAAAGTTCGATTGTTAGTGTTTTCTTTCTGGTATCCCCATTGTCTAAGCAAGTATAGCGTAATCCCTATGGCGCACGCCAGGAAGACAATCATGGACAATGCCATGTTTAGCATTTACCACCTCCTGTTGTCAGGTGGTATAACTTAACAATAATCTATTTATAAAGACATTTCAAGCATTGACACAAACAATCTTGTCGATTATACTTCAAAATTAGTTCTTTAAACAAACGATCACCTGCCCATCGGGCAAAGGAGGTTTCATGGATTTAGTCATACGTCATGACGTGAGACAAGAGCTAACCATTCGTTTAAATGTTCACCAAAGATTAGTTGTAAATCAAAATATTGCTTTGAGACTGGAAGCGTTGGTTCGTGATTTACGTGACGAGCGATATGAAGCGGAAAAAATTTCTTGCGAGAAATGTCATCATGTGATGACTAAAGAAGATATTTTGCAAGGTTTTCTTGACTCCCCCACTGATTATACAACTGGTTGTCCTGATTGTGGGTATAGGTTTTTGGTGAATTTAGTTTCTTCCAATCAGGTTTATCTACAATTCCTTTGCCCGGCTCAAACACTGTATAGTTTGAATGATCTGAATAGCAATGATCTTTACAGGCGTAGCCCAAAGTTCATTTCAAAGAGCTATCCCTCAGTTTACCGATCAGCTCTTTATCATTTTGGATCTTTGAACAATGCCTTTGAAAAATTGGGTAAAAAGTATTCCTACTCCCCTATTCATACTTGGGACGTAAAGGTAATTCCATATCTGGGTAATTTGCCGGATGCTAGAATTGCAGAACTAATAAAGGTTCAGGTTTGGAAGGTCAGAAAATTGAGAGTCAGTTTGAATATCAAACGTTATTTGAAGTCAAACGATATTTAATTAGATAAATCACCAAATTGGTGATTTTTAGTTGACCAAATATATAGAATTTGTTATATTTTTCTTGTATTTTATGTGCCCGTAGCTCATATGGATAGAGCGACAGCCTTCTAAGCTGTAGGCAACAGGTTCGATCCCTGTCGGGCACACCATCCTTCGCTCCTTCGGAGCTTCGGATGGCACACCAATGAATCAATTAACGTGATAGGATCGAACCGGGGAAGGGGTCGGGAAACGGGACCCCCGCTTTTCTTGCGGCGGGGGCCGAGGAGGAAGCACACGAAACCTGCCTACCGGCAGGCAGGCCGTGGGTTTCGTGGGAGGAACGACGAAGTCGTGACGACGTGAGATCCCTGTCGGGCACACCATGTACCAGTCACTTCGTTCCGGTACATGGCGCCGCCATTTTTAACTCACTTTGTTCCGGTACATGGCTCAGCGATCCAAAAATAATAACAGGTGCCACTCACTTTGTTCGTGCACCATTCACCATAAAATGTTTTACTTTAAAAACCGCATTTAGCGTGTTTTTTTATACACAATGTTCCATCGACTATCTGAATAATAGGGGTATAATGTGGAGGAACATACCTTATCAACGCCTCGATTGAGGCAAAGGAGGAGATATGTCCTTTACAAAAGATCGTGCGAAAATAGTTGTTGTTCAAGCATCTCCGGTTATTTTCAATAAAACTGCCACAATCGATAAAGTAGAAAAAATCACACAAAGCTTGATTTCAGAAAAGACTGACTTAGTTCTTTTTCCCGAAGCCTTTATCCCCGCCTACCCGAGAGGCTTAAGTTTTGGTGCATTAGTCGGAAGTCGGTCTGATGCTGGTCGCCGTCTTTGGCAGCGTTATTGGGAAAACTCTGTTGATGTTCCTAGTGATGACACCGTCAGGCTGGGTCAATGTGCTGTGAAAATGAATGCCTATCTGGTTATTGGAGTAATTGAAAGAGAAAAAGGAACCTTGTATTGCACTATTTTGTATTTTGATCCTCTTGGCCGGTTAATTGGCAAACATCGTAAACTTAAACCAACTGGCACAGAACGTTTAATTTGGGGAGAAGGAGATGGCAGTACTTTGTCAGTCTTCCCTACTCCGATTGGGAATATTGGAGGATTAGTTTGTTGGGAAAATTATATGCCTTTGGCTAGAACTGCAATGTATTTGAAGGGTGTTGAAATATATTTAGCCCCAACTGCTGACTCGCGTGAATGTTGGCAATCAACTTTGAAACATATTGCAATCGAAGGTAGATGCTTTGTTCTTGGTTGTAATCAGTTTGTTACGAATCAAATGTATCCTGATATTCCAGAATTTCAATTTGAAAAAGATTCTTTACCAGATAAAATGTGTCGCGGTGGCAGTGTTGTTATTAATCCTTTTGGCAATGTGTTGGTTGGCCCCTTATATGATTACGAGGGAAATTTGATTGTTGAGCTAGATTTGAATGAGATTACCAGAGGAAAATTTGATTTTGATGTGATTGGAAGTTACGCGAGAAATGATGTTTTTAAGTTAATAATCAATGAAGGCACTTAGCCATTGAAAAGATAAAGACCAAATCTGGTCTTTTTTTAAATTATATTATATAATGATAATGCTTTAAATTTGTTGTTATTAATTATGTTAAATGTTTTACGACACTTGATATTTTTCTTAAATATAATAATAAATAAAACTATTTGTTCTGTAAATGCTTAGAAATGTTTCACGTGAAACATTTTACTCTTCTTAATTCTTGACTATAAGTATTACTAACTTGGTGCGGTATTTTCTTGAATGATAGCTGTCTTTGAATCACTTGAATGCTTATATACTTACAAACTTTCAAACTTGAAAACTAATTCAGGTCCCATAGTTCAACTGGATAGAACGGGAGCATCCTAAGCTTTTGATCCAGGTTCAAGTCCTGGTGGGGCCACCATTGGTAAGTTAGTAAGTGCAGAAGTTTGTCCCGAAGGGATTCCTTTGGGATAAGTTTGTCAGTAAATAATAGTTATAAAAGCAATACAAAATAGATTTAGAAGTCGAAAAATCAGCGATTTGCTGATTTTTTGTATAGAGTAGTCTAGACATCCTTGAATGGATACTGGTTGCTGGGAGATGGATGCTGGAATAGAAGCGAAAATTGCTCTTATAGATAGTTATTGAAAGTATTTTTTATATGGAGAAATGTATAAGGCACCTGATTGGCAGAAAATGAACAATCTGAATGAGTTGATTTGTTAAAGCTTTCACAAATAGTCGTTGAGTAATGGTTCGAGATTCGATCAGTTATCAATGAAATGTTGAAGTAATTGAAATTAGGCTATTATTTTGAAATTGAGAAGTTGCAGTGGCTAACGGTACTGGTAAGTTCTGGTGGAATTCGTTAATTTTTGTATTAATAAAAAGGGTTTAATCTGTTATTGATCAAACCACATATTTCTAAATTTTGGATGGGAGTGAAGTTGAAGGCACTGACAATTTAAAATAATGGTCAAGCGCTTTCAATCTGAGCTAGGAAAATTTTCGAAAAAAAAGATCCAGAAAGTTTGGATTTTTATGATTGTTTCACGTGAAACAATTATTATGTGTTTTGCGACACTACTTAAATAAATAAAATTAGCCAATATTTATTACCTTGTTTGTTGATTTACTGCCGAAGGCAATCGAAATCATGGATTTTGGGCAATTAAAGTGTTCAGACAAAATGTCAATTAAAGCCTCGTTTGCTCGGTTTTCAATTGCTGGTTCAGTCACCCAAACCTCGTATGCATCCTCGGCTAAGACTTCGAATTTTTCATGTTTAGCATTGGGGTGTAATTTGACGGATATTTTCATATTATTCAAACATTGAAACATCGCCTTTGCCGCGACGAATGATTATTGGTGAATCTCCGGATAAATCAATAACTGAGGAAGGATCGTTAGATAATACACCAGCGTCAATAATTAATCCAACATGTTCATTAAATTGTTGTTCCATCTCCAAAGGATCGGAAAAATGTAATTCGCCAGTGACGTTCACACTGGTAGTAACAATAGGCGCTCCCAGAGCTTTCACAATGCCTAAACAAACTGGATTATCAGGAATGCGAATGGCGACAGTTTTTTTGTTGGGAATTAATTTATTGGGAACAAGTTTTTTAGCATTAAAAATAAAAGTATAAGGACCGGGCAATAGTTTTTTCATGATACGATAAGCATAATCTGAGATTTGCGCATATTTGGAAATTTCTGTTAAATCTGGCACGATAAAACTAAATCCAGTAGCCTTTTTTTGCTTAATCTGGTATATTTTTTCAATAGCCGCTTCGTTAAAAATATCACAACCAAAACCGTAAATTGTATCAGTTGGGTAAATAATAACATGACCGTTGCGAATTAAATCAGCGGCCATTTTTATTTTGGCGTATTCGGGGGAGTGGTTGTTGATCTCTATGAGCATATTGAAGTCAATACGAATGTACGAATTTATTTCGAATTCATACGAATTACCACTAAGGGTATAATTCGAGCACATTCGTAAAAGATTCGAAAATTCGAAATGTCTAATATAAAGTTTTCAGCACCAACTTGTTTGTCTCAGTATCCAATATCGCGAAGGTCGCTGGATAGAACATATTAGCAAGATTTCCAGGATTTGCAACTATTGTGCCACTGATATTTTCTTGCCAGGGCTTGTGCGTGTGACCGTAGAAAACATAGTGGTATTTATCAGTAATTGCCAATCTTACCGCCTTATCTTTTTTATGGCAAGCCCCGATGGGAATATTGTCTATTATAATATCAAGAAAGGGGACTGGTGCACGTTTGATTTTTTGAAAACGATTATGCCTGCTTACTTGCTGATCAATATCAGCATTACCAGGAACAAAATAGATTTTTCCTTCAAAATTAGCTTCAAAATGTTGCTTGGTGGCATCTTCTGTGACATCTCCGCAGTGAATAATAGTTTTGATTTTATTATTTTTGCAGTAATTTAAAAACTCGTTAATATTAGGCAAATTATCATGGGAATCAGAAACAATGGCGATGATTGACATAAAGAGGTTGAATGGGTTATACTCAGATATTACCAAAATTGAAGGTTATTTACAATCTACGGATCTACAGATCTTCTACAGATACTACGGATAAAAAATATCCAAGAACAACAAAGGGGAAATAATTGATTACGAAAGAACGGGTAATTGAATTCGCAAGGATGTTGTTGAATGATTGCGATGAAGATATTCCAGATGAAATAATTTTTGGACAACGCAATGGAAAATATAAAAAAGTTCAAGTAAATTGGTTTCAGGGGGTTGTAGATGTTGTTGAAACCACTGTTAATTATTTATCAAGGCAGGGAAAAATTGTCCCAACTGATTTGCCGAAATTGGTTGAATATCTAACAGGATCGAAATTCAAATCTCGTGAACGAAAAACACGCGAAGATATTGACTTGGAGAATAGTGGCTTGAAAATTTGTCTTTCGGTTCTGGAACCACAAAAAGGGGGAGGTAACGATGTATGAAGCGTTTTCTGGAATGTTTTTTGTTTTAGGGTTTGTTTATGCGATGGAAATAGTAATCAAGGCTATTCCGCTTTCTCCCAAAGTGATTAATATTGAAGAAGTTGGTACTTCGGCATTATTCTTTTTCGCCGCCGCAGTGGCGAAGTATTTAGGTTGATTAACACCCAACAGAGGAGGCGGGAATGAGTAAAGAATTAATTGGTCACATTCTTCCATATGTTGGATTGATTATCACTCTGGTAGTGCTAGTTTTTAGTGTGGTGTTAATAAAAATGAAGATTGCGGTGCCCAGTGACGCTATTGGTGCCATTTCCACAATTATTCTAAGCACTTTTGTTATCGCTGATGTAAAGAATATAAACATGTACTTTGGGGTTGTAATTGTTATGGAAATCCTAATAGCTATAGCAGCTTTACTAGATGCTAAATTCAATAGAATTTATAGACACTCACGAGAATACAACTCAAAAGAGGAATTGTTTATGTTAGTGATAATGGTTGTTTTCGTGTTTTGCATGTTTATTGTTACTGTGCCTGAAAATATTGTCGTGGGAGGAACTATGCTATATTCTGGTTACACCACCGCGTCAGGGTTGCCTTATTGGAGATATCGGTATTTATTTGAGAAAAGGATGACAAAAAAGGAGGTCTGTTAATCATGGGTACAGAGGCAACGAATTCCATCCTGGTTATATTGATTGTGACGGTGTTATCTTCTTTGGGATTAGTGTTCGTAATTTTGCCTAGAGCAAAGAAGTATTTTAAGGAGGACGAATATAAACATTTATACGATGTGCATTTGATTGTGTTTGTGGGAGCAATGTTACTAAATGTGTTCTTGGAGAAGATGCTGATTGGCGACTCCAAAGTTAATGATCCAACTGGAATTGTTTCTCTCTATATATTCCTGCTCTGCGCTTTTATTCTATATATAGTTGACTGGCTAGAGTTGTACAGACAAATCAAACGGGGAACATTGAAGGAAATGTTGTTAGGAATGAGCGAAGCGAAAGATTTGGTTGCTTTTCGTAAACGGATGATCTTTTTTGCATTCTTGAGTTGCGTAGTAATTATCATAACCACAATTTGGGATGTTAGCCGGGCTGATGGTGTTCCTGTTGTTAAAGCACTCAATAGATTCTTATGGCCGCTATTGTTTTTCCCTGAATTGACGATCGGTATCCCAGGGTACTTTATTCTGAAACACAGACAAAAGAAGGAGGCGACAAATGTTTGATGGTCAGCGGCCGAAGTATGTTCCGGGAACATTGAAGTGTTTGGGTGTTACGTATGAAGTTACTCTACCGAAAGATAAGGCTGAGGAATTTGTGAAGGGCTTTAAATTTGGGACATTTGATCCGATCGTGATTGAAGGTGATAAAGCAAAAATTCGTGTTGTATTTGAGAAGGAGTATATGGTACATCAACTTCAGCAATATTACTGCATGTTCTGTGGCGTGGATCATATCTAACCGCATGGGAGGAAAATATGGCTGATAAAAAAAAGTATGATGTTGGTGTGGCCGTCCGAAGTGTGAAGTTGCAAGTTTACTTGCCTTATAAACATTTGTTCGATTTCATGAAAGCGTTTGGTGAAAGATTTGCGACCAGACTTCACGGTGATGGAAAAGCTGATCTCGCGAAGGTGGATGATTATGGTGCGCATATGCCGGAAAATTCCTGGGTTCGGGTTTGTGTGCTTGATTCACAGGAAAAAGAATTTTATGCATGGCTGGAAAGTTTTTGCAAGACTAAAGAAATTACATTCGATGATCCGATGATGCCGGCTTTGGTAAAAGAATTGTGCGAGTTTTATAAGTGAAAATTAACTGTCCGAACGAGGGCAGTTTTTTATTGACTACGAATTACGAATCCGCTACGCCATATCATCCTGTCATCCGACAGGACAAGTCCGATATGGCTGTCATGTCGGATGACATGACGAATCTACGAATTTGGTTTTGGAAAATATACAACCTCACCACACCGTCATCCCCGCCTACGAGCGGGGATCTGATGCTATGAATAATTGTGGTGAGAAGATAATGAGATTGCTTCGGCACGAAGTTCCTCGCCCCAAAGGGGCCCCTTCGGGGTAAAAGAGTTAACTCATCTGCGAGTCCCGCAAGGCGGGACGTGGCAGTCTCTTTAAAATATGTTTGTAGCTTTTTGTCGCCCCTCGAGGCTTCGCTTCGCGAAGACACCTCGGGGTGACAGTTTAAAGCTCTTGAAATAAACAGCCAAGTATAATAAGATGCAGTTAGTTGTTTGACAATTTTCTTAACCACAAACACGAAGGAGAATGTCTCATGACAGAAAGACAGCGAGAGGTTTTGAGATCAAAAATTCGTGGGTGTTTTGCTGGTATTATAAATAATGATGCTTTGGGTATGTCGGTTGAGAGTATGTCTCATGAAGAAATATTGATTGCAACTGATGGCAAAGGTATTACCGGTTTTGTTGATCCGCTGCAGTCAAAAATTAAAGGTTTGATGAATTATAAAGCAGGACAACCTACTGATGATTGGCAATTGAATCGCGCAGTGGCAAAGTCTTTGATTGAATGTGGGAAAATCGATTGGAAAGACATCGCAAGAAAACAAATCGCTGAATTAGAAATCGGAACTGGCGGTTGGGGACGCACAACGAAAGATGGTTTACTTGAAATTAAACATTGGTTTCAAACGAGCGGTCGCGAAGGTCGCGCGCCTGATCAACCCGCCACGAAGGGCGGGTGCGGTAATGGTGTGGCAATGAAAGTGGCGCCGTTGGCGATTGTTTTGCGACTGAGAAATAGAAATGATGTGTACAGTGATTATGAAAACTGGTTCAAAGACATTTTAACTTTTGGTATGATGACTCATCCTGATCCGCGAGCTTCAATGGCAGCGTTGGCGGTGGCAATTTTTATTGATAATTTGTTAATGCCGAATTTTACTGTGACAAAAGACAACGGTATGAGTTTGATGTCTTCATTAGTTATTGATCAAATGTGGTCTTTCGTTCGCGTCGCGGAATATGATTTGCCCAAGATGATTCCGGGATATAAAAAAGACATGGAAAATGCTTTTTCGACTAAGTTGATTGATCTGTATGTGCAAAGAAAACTACACAAGAAGGACGATTTTTCTATTTTGAGGGAGGCCGCTGGAACTCAGTGTTTTGCCATGGAATCAGTGACTTTGGCAATTGGTATCGCACTTCGACACATGGACGATTTCCGTGCCGGGGCGATTGAAGCAGTGAATGCTGGTGGTGATGCTGATACGATTGCCTCTATGGTTGGCGGCATGATTGGCGCGAATGTTGGTCTCGAAGGTATTCCGGAAGAGTGGAGAAATTTCTCGCCTGATTTTCAAGAAGCAATTGATTTGGCTGATCAGTTGTTTGATAGGTTTGCAGTTAATTTATAAGCAATAGTTTGTTGTTTGTATAAGAATGTTTTCGACTGCGTAGATAATCCCGATATAATCGGGATTTTTTTATTGGTACCTTTTGCTAACAAAAGGTACCACCAAAATTACCGGGGGTTCAAATTCGCTCGAGTTTTGATTGAGAATGTGTTCGACGTTCATGACGCTCAGTTTCACCCCCGGACCCCGGTGAGCACTGTGGCGACTTCGTTTCTGAAAAGCACTTGAAATAAATCACCAAGTATACTAAGATTCAGCTGATAGTTCGTTGACAACGAAACAACAAACGACCCACGGGAAGTGGGTTGAAAGAGGGGATGTATGGGTAGTAGCGAAGAAAAATTTGGTTTGTCTGATGATGAAGTAAGGGCGAAATTAGCCAAACTGGAAAAGATTGAATTGCTGGAAGCTGAGTTAAAAATTGTTGATGATCATAATATGGAGGATGTTAGGAAATACTTGGAACATGTTGGTCAACCAAATTTTAAGTTTGATCTTTCACGGCCAGACGAATCTACTGTTGAGAATGTCGACGCAGAAGAAGATGAAGTGTTTTTTGTTGAGGCGAGTTTCATGAAGCCACAGGATGATATAGCCGATTTATTTGCTAGTCATGATTTCAGTTCTCTTGATATGGAAACCTTTGAAAATCTTCACCGAGGTGTAAGGGGTGCTTTGAGAGTCCTAAATTTGACTTTGGCGGACGCATATCATCTAAGAGCGAGTCAAATAAAGTTTGTGATTAACGATGGGGATAATGGTTTTGCGGTTTATTTTAACATTGACGGTCAATATCGTAGAGTTATGAGTCCACCGCCTAGATGTTTTCCTGAAATGTTGATGCATTTGCAAAGACATGCCTACCCTGGGTTGTATGAAAGTATTCTAAATCCCCCAGCTGTAAGGAGAGGATTCTTCGGTCGACTGGTACAGCCGAAAGTTGATCAAATTAAAAATGTTTATATCAATCATGAGCATGGAACCTTTAAGTTTTTTGACTTATGTGATTGCACATATGACATTCTTCCCAATCGAACACGAGTAAAGTGTCAATTTGCCAGATCCTCTCGGTTTGAAAAAGACGAAACCATCGAAATGGACTTTCCCGATGTGGTGATTAATATTAATCGTACAGCTCCATTGGTTGTGCCTGTTGATCTTGAAAAAACATTGGAAGACTATGCAGATGTTTTCGCCTGGCGTTGGCAATCAAATGAACAGGATGTTTTGGAAAAGAAAAGAACTGGATTAGTTCCTGGTTTGTATTTGATCACCGGACCATCGAATGAACAGCGACGAAATATGCTCGTGGAATTTGCTTTCAAATTTTCGGGAATGAATATGAATACGTATTTTGTTGGTCAAGATGATTTGAAGATCGACTATGTAACGCATTTGAATGGTGATGATGAATATTGGATGAAGATTAAAAGTGCGATTGACTCCGGTCGGGCTGATGTGATTCTCTTGGATGATATTCAAACTGCCATGGAAGTTCACGAAGTTTGTTTGGCGATTGCTCAAGGCAAAGTGGTGGTGGCTTGTTTGCCGATTCAAAAAGGTGATGATTGGATGAAGTATTTCGAGCTAATTGGTCCTAACATGCCACAAAATGTAAAGAGTACTTTTGATGAAAAAACGCAATTAGTTTTAGAGGTGAAGCCGGAACTTTGTTTGTGTAAAAAATGTAAACACCCCGTTGGTGAAGCTGATATTACTTTGCATAGAAATGTTACCCGAGAAACAGCGTTTGTGGCAGGCAAGGGTTGTCGGGATTGTGGTGAATCAGGCTTTGAAGCGACATTGTTCTACCCGTATGTTCGACATCCGAATAATATTGGACTGTCGCAATACAATCAAAAGTTGTTTTTTGACTTGGTGAATAATGGAGTGATTAGCGCGGATAGTGAAATGTAAAAATGTGGACTGCTGATAGGGCAGTCTTTTTGTGACTACGAATTACAAATTCCTACAAATCTACAAATAGAGTTTATAATAAACAAACAAAAAAATCGCCGTGCGATTTATAATTGGTAAAATTTATTATTGCCTCTCAACCTAGTTCGAGGCACTCGACTCGTAGATGGTCAAAGACCACGAGCGAGTCTCACAAAGTGAGACGAGTCGAGTGGTGGACCTGAGGGGGCTCGAACCCCTGACCTCCTCCATGCCATGGAGGCGCTCTAGCCAAACTGAGCTACAGGCCCTGAAGTACAGACTTCGTCTGACTTCAGGGCCAGCCCTGTAAGCAGATTTTGTCTATTTGTGTATCTTTCAAAAATGGTTCGCGAAGGGTTCACCATGAAGTCAACCAAAGGTTGTACTTCATGGTGGGCGCGGAGGGATTTGAACCCCCGGCCAAGTGCTTAAGAGGCACCTGCTCTACCGGACTGAGCTACGCGCCCATGCGTATTTATTTTAACCGGACACAAACATATACTACCGAATTTTATTATTTTAGTCAATAACATCAATGGTTGTTATTAACAAATGAAATTTGATAGTTGATTTATATTTAACCATTTTACTAATTGTGAATACTTTGAATGTAAGATATAATTAATGCATAAATAAAAATATTATGTCAACAAAAAAAGTAATCTTGTTAGTTGTGTTATGGTTAGTCGTTATTAATTTGTTCGCGATGGCTGTATTGAATCGATTTAACTTGGCCAGTGATACGGCTTACATCTGGATTAACCCTTCAGAATTTTATCAAACACAAAGCTGGAATTTGGTTGGATTGCATTCACATTGGGATTCGGATTGGTATTTGGATATTGCTAAGAATGGTTATGTTTTTAAAGGACCGGAAAAACTTTCAAATATTGTATTCTTTCCATTATACCCAGCTTTAATTTTTGTATTTTCATTTGTGACTATTGGCAATGCAGATTTGGCTGGTTGGTTGATAAGTATAATCTTTTTAATTTTATCCGGCTATTATTTATCCAAGTTGGTGCAAGAATTTCACAAGAAAATTGATAGTCAGTTAGTTCTGATGTTTCTGTTAATATTTCCAACCGCTTTTTTCTTCAACGCCATTTACACAGAGTCTTTGTTTCTATTTTTATCAATTGCTTCTTTTTATTATTCACTAAAGAAAAATTATTGGTTGTCGGCATTATTTGGTTTGAGTGCGGCATTAACCAGGATCACCGGAGTCTTATTGTTCATTCCTCTAGTGTGGGAATATTTTTCTACGAATAAATTTAAAAACTTTTTTAAGTTTAAATGGCTATCACTTTTGTTAGTTCCATTGGGAACCTTTAGTTTTTTTCTTTATCATTATGTGAAGTTTGGAGATTTTCTGTTGTTTTTGAAAGTGGAGAAATGGTGGGGCCGTTCGTTCAGTTTAAATAAAGAACATTTTCTTTTTGCTACTCATCCGGCCGCAGTGAATTTAGCAATTGATGCTTTGTTTGTATTGTTTGCGATAGTTGTAACGGCGTTAGTATTCAAAAAGTTAAGAGTATCTTACGGATTGTACATGGTAGCAACTTTGGTTGTAGCATTAAGCACAGGAACATTTATGAGCATTGGTCGGTATATGATGGTTTTATTTCCAATGTATATTTTATTGGCTTCAATTAAAAATAACACGGTGAAATTAACTTGCGCTTTTATTTCAATATTATTACTAGCCATGAACGTGATATTGTTTGTGAATAATTATTGGGCAGGATGATGAGGAGAGAATTAAGAGGATAAAGAGAGAGAAGAGAATTCCGCCAGAGGCGGATCCGCCTTCGGCTGAAAAGAGAAATGAGAAAAGGAGTAAATGAGATTGACAATAAAATGGGAACGGTATACTATGAAGTGTCCGTTCTTTTTAATTAACCAGGCCTGCGTAGGTGGGCCAAAACAAGGAGATCAAGATGTCGGAAGAAATGGTTCGATGTGTTGATCCGTATATTGGAATCACTGATTTTACCAGCTTTGAACAAGTGCAAAGAATGTTATCTGTTTTTAAGGCAAATAAAAGATCCATCGCTGATCGTCGTTGGCCTATTCATTCGGACATGGTTCCCTGGAATCGAAGATTACATGTCGGCGTGATGATGAGCTACAAAACGCTTCACGGGTTGCCAACAAAATGGGCAGCCTCTTTCCCCCCCAAAGAAAAGATCGCTGAGATATTCGGATCCACTGAGACATTTAATTGTTTGCATTATGCTGATTATGAAAATCGTCCAGATTTTGCCGACTCTCTAGCATTGGCAATGTCATTTTGTGGACCGAATTTACATGCGATTCAATTGGATATGGTTTGGCCTGACTTTACGCAACTTGGGAAAGGATATTACTCAGGATGTCGTAGCTTGGGTTTGAATCCACTGAAAGTAGATGTTATTTTGCAAATAAATTCTGTTGCAATGGCAGCGTGCGTTTCAACTAGCAAATTTAATACTGACCTTGATATTCTGATTAATAGGATGAGACATTATGAAGATAGGGTTCATCGGGTTTTGATAGATAAAAGCATGGGTAAGGGAATAGGTATGAATGCGGAAGAATTACGACCACTGGTTGGTGGTTTTGCTGAAGACTGTAGATTTATTATTGGTGTGGCTGGAGGACTTGGTCCACATACTATGCATTTAGTTGAACCATTAGTTCCTCATTTTCCTTATATAAGCATTGACGCGCAAGGTCAACTTCGCTCAAGTGGTAATGCTTTGGATCCGATTGAATGGGATAGAGCAGAACAGTATTTGATTAAAGCTTTGGAATTGCTTGATTGATTGATAATAAGCTCACTAAACAGTGAGCTTTTATGTTCGTCTGTCGCACTTCGATCCGTGCACCATGCGGTGCAGGACACGTAAACTCAGTGTGACAGAGGTGATGCTTTAGTTTTTATATTAATGTCGCCCCTCGAGGCTTCGCTTTGCGAAGACACCTCGGGGTGACAGGTTAGCTTGACAAAATGGCTAAAATAGTTTATTATTCAATGTCGTTCGTTAACAACCGAAACAACCCGAAAGGGAGGAGGTGCCGCATGTACCGAGAAATTTTGAGTCCTGAAGATTTGAAGCAGGGTGAAGAGAAATACGCGGCGGCTAACGCCATTCTTCAAAGTTGTCTTGGTCCGATGGGTGTCTGGGCTGATCCCACGCGCTATCGTCATCAGTGTTGGACTCGTGATTTGTCGTTGGCGATTGCGCCTTTGCTTATGGATCAAGGTTATCAGCCTGTTGTCTTGAGACATTTGATGAATCTGGCTGCTCGTCAGCGAGAAAATGGTCAAATTCCCATTTTGTTTTTGGATAATGATTGGGAATTTTTGAAGGCGAAGCTCTGGAGAAGTTTAAAGTCTCGCAGTGTTTCCTTCATGTTGAAGCGCTATTTGACTGGTAATCTTTGGAATCTCACTCCTGGAACTCGCGATTCTGAATTGCTCTATATGTTGGCGACTTTGGAATTCGAAAATAAGATGGCAGACAGAGGTGTTCATCTTTCC
Source organism: uncultured Gammaproteobacteria bacterium (assembly GCA_964592195.1). Lineage (GTDB taxonomy): Bacteria > Patescibacteriota > Patescibacteriia > UBA11705 > UBA11705 > CAZQEI01. The sequence continues at coordinate 53,520 of CAZQEI010000004.1, forward strand.
ATTTTTAACGTTGAGATTTTCAACAAAGCCATTAGATATTTGCAAGAGAATTTGATTAATGACGGATTGATGGTCGGATGTGATTGGCGTGACACGATGGAAAAAGAATTGGGTCATCTCCCTCTCTTGACCAACAACGCCTTGCTTTACGGTGTTTATCGTTTATTGAATGATGAAAAGAGAATGCATGCGTTAGCTAATCGAGTGGATGAAGTGTTTTGGAAGAATGGCCATTACATCGATTACCCTGGGCGCGATCGCTTCGATCCGCTCGGCGGTTCGTTCGCCGTTCTTCACGGCTTGGCGCCGAAGGCGCGTTACACCAGCATTCTCGGAAGTTTCTTGTCTGTTGATACGCAGAACGGTGTCACTATCAAATGCAAGCACAATCCGTTGGACGATGAAGAAGCAGAAGTGATTGAGAGAACCGATGGCGTGGTTGTCTGGCCGTTCGTCGTTGGTTTCTCCATCTTGGCGCTGATTGAAATGAAAGAGTACAAAGTGGCCACTGATCAGATGAGAAAGATGATTCAGCTCGAGGGTTTCCGTGAGTGGTATGATCCTTCCACTGGCAAAGGTTATGGCGCGTTCGAACAACTTTGGAGCGCCACCTTGTTCATGCGCGCGTGGGATGCATGGAAAAAATTTGAGTAATTCCTAAAACCCATCACCGCAAGCAAGGAGGTCGTCATGGCAACATGGATTTCAAATTATCTGCCGAGTGTAGAGTGGACGGTATTTATGGCTCTCTTGCTGGCAATGGCGTTTCAACTGTATGGTTTTATCGCGTATTCAGATTTTGATAGTTGGAGATCGTTGAAAGGGATTCGTAAGCTACGAGTAAGTCCTTTCACTTTCTCATTTATTGTCAGTTTGTTAATTCTAGTGGTTTATATTTTGAGTATAATGTTGGGAGTGATCTCTATTACTGTTGCTTTTCGCAGTTGTTGTATAGTTCTTATCTTTTTATGGATTTACTATACGCAGGTATATAAGCAGGAACTCTTGAAAACGCCGATGGTTCTCAGGGCTATGTGGTTTCCTGTCTTGACAATTCTCCTGACTGTTGCGTTGATTGGACCGTCGTGTATATATGATAATCGTGAATATAGGCTTGTGAGAAACTTACCTAATTGCAATTTATATATCCCTGATGTTTTGAACTTGGAAATCAAAAATGGAATTGCAAGTGCCTATCATCTTTCTTCTAGTGTTTCTAACTGTCAAACAATTGGATCTATTCTAACTTTTACTTCAGCAGAAAAAAACTATAAAGTTGATTTAGATAGTTGCAAACAAATTAAGTAAATAATAATTTGGGACCGAAACGGTTCCTTTTTTTATAGACAACAAATCTACGAATTATCCACGAATCCACAAATATTGCATGATAGAGAAAAGGAGAAGCAGAGAAAGAGGAGAGACGGGAGAATCAAGTGAATGAATTTATTAATTGAATAAGACAAGTTTTAAAATTTGGGATTTGGTTGTTTTCTGTTAAAGGTTGTTTATTGATTATTGGAGATTGGATATTAGTATGTTTGTGCTTATTTTAGTATAAAATCACTTGGGGATATAATAAAAGTAGAAAATATGTTAAAATATACATATATAAATAACAAAAATTATCGGTATATGACCAATAAAAAGTTTTCGTTTAAAGAGCTAAAAGAACAAACAGAGGAAACGCTTCATGAAAATAGTCGTAAGCATAGTTTAACTTTTAATTTTGCTGTGGTGTTGGCAATTACCATCATGTTATCCGGCTTTTTGCGGTTAACCCATGATGCAATTGTTTACCAACATCCATTTTGGGACTTTTTAAAAATTAACGCGGCATCAGCGGCCGATGTTTCTCCCAATCAATCACAGTTGATTGAACAATCTCATACCGAGGTTAATATTAAACCTAATACTGGTTTTACTTTTACCTTAAAATATAAAAACGTTGGAACTTCCACTTGGTCAAAAAATAGTACATATTTGAAATCATTAAGTTCAGCGTTAACTTTCAGACACAAAGTTTGGCCTGATCCATATTTCCCAGCCACTTTAAAAGAAGCGACTGTGGCTCCGGGTCAGATTGGAACATTTGTTTTCGCTTTGCAATCACCAGGAAAGTTTGGTAGCTATACCGGAGACTTTTTATTGGTTAATAATAATGTAATGATTTTCGGTGGTGATACAAAGGTTACTATGAACGTTGTTGAAGATCCTTCAAAGATTGTTAAAGTTGTCCCCACAGAAGAAAGTAATGGACCAAAAGTTTGCACATTGAATTTACGCATGGAAAATGCCATTGACCCTTCGGATATTCCAGCTAGTGCTTCTTGTATTGAAAAATTTCAATTACCAGCTAACGGTCCATTAATCCGAGTTGGTTTGTTTTATCTCGGCAGTCAATTCTTCCCAGATAAAAGCGTTTCTTTAGTGAACGATCATGATTGGGAAATTCTCGATGCTGATAATAATTTACTCGCGCCTATTGCCGCTGGGACCAGTATTAACATTTATTACAATGAAGGTAAAGCAGAATATTCATTTGACTTAGTTGATCAAACCATTCGAACCAAAAAGTATTTAAAGTTTAATAATGTTAACGATGGAATGTGGACGATTAATAATTATGAATATCGACCAAGTTACAGCAAAAAAATAAATTATAACGATTACATCGGTGATTTGGAGCTCAGACATAATGATTGCTCTCTCAAAGATTGGGGATCATGTGAGGATAAGGTTTGGATGATTGAAGAGTTACCTATGGAAACTTATTTAAAAGGCATTCAAGAAACTAGTAATAGCGATCCGATTGAATATTTAAAAACCATGGCTGTCGCGGCTCGTACTTATGCCATGTATCACTATGATAGAAATTCAAAACACAAATGGGAATTTTATCAGGTCGATAGTCGTTTCGATCAAGTTTACAAAGGCTATGTTTCTATGTACTTGGTGCCAAACGTGGGAGTTGCCGTCGATGCCACTACCGGCATTGTGGCAACTTATGATAGCAAAATAATTGTGGCGCCATATTTCTCACATTCAGATGGAAGAACGCGCAGTTACTTGGAAGTGTGGAAGCAAGATGTTCCTTACCTAATTTCCAAAGCTGCCCCATATTCAGAGGGCAAAGAAATGTATGGTCACGGAGTGGGGATTGATGCTTATGATGCATTGAAACGAGCCAGAAATGATGGATTTACTTGTGATCAATTGTTGAAATATTACTATACTGGAATCGACTTAGAACGAGTTTACTAAAAGAAGTTAAAAACATATGGAGGGACGACACAGGTCGTCTTTTCTATTTGTTAAATGAATGATAAAATGTGGCTGTTATGGTGAATAAAGATCTAAAATTAGTTTGCTGTCGCAATGTAAATATCATTGCTAAATACGTGAAGAAAACTCTTGGCAGTGATGTTTTGTTATGGCAAGATTTACCTGAATCAAAAGACTATTTAATTGACGAGAATAATTGGGTGACGTTGGCCACCTTCACTCAAATAATTAATCGCGCCGCGGACTTGTTAAAGGATAAAAACGCGGTATTCAATATGGGAACCTCGGCAGTGCGTTCTGGGTCTTGGGGGGCGTTTCGCTTTTTGGTTAATATTTTTGCCAGCGCTATCTTTGGTCCGGTGGAAGTTTATCGTCAAGTGGGTAAGTATAATGAGTTTTTTAATAAAACAAAAGACATGGTAGTTGTGCGTGCAAACAAAAACTCCTGCTTGATAAAAATTAAATTTAAAAATGGGGTGAATCCGGTGGATGATTATTTAAGTGATCTATTTATTCAAGGTATCTTGGCAAGTGTACCAGAAATTTGGCACTTGCCGTTTGCGGAATTGAAGGAACCACTGTATGAACATGAAATTAAATATTTATTAACAAAAGTTGGAGGTATTAAACCGGAGGCTGTTCAGTTTGTAAATAATACATTGTTGATTAATGGAGAAGAATATGGACATCGCGTAGCGTTAATTCCCGACGAAATTAACCATGAACCAGTATATTTTGGAAGATATGGAGAGTTAAATACTTCGTTGGATGAATCAGTTACCGGCATTTTAATTACCAAAGATTTCATTGCTAATGAAAAATTAACCATTAAGACCGGGCAAATATATAATGCGCCATATTTTATTTTTCAGATGAAATGGCAAGAAATGAATTTTTGGCAAAAAATTATAAGAATGGTTTTCTATTCTTTCGCCAGCAAGAAGTCTTATCGTGAAGGAATTGAAACTCAGTTGGCCACAATTAAAAACTATGTTGAAACATTGGAAGAAAAAGTGGTGGAACGAACTTCTCAGTTAGAAGCCGCCAGAAAAGATTCAGAATATTGGAGACATCAAGCAGAGAATTTGTTGAATACGATGTTACCCGAGAATATTAAGGAAAAAATGATGCAAGGTAAACTGAAAACCGAAAAAATTCATGGCACAATAGTATTTACCGATTTGGCAGGATTTACCAGTTACAGTAATAACCTTGATCCAGCCCAAGTTTCACAAGATTTAACCGGCTACTTCACGGACATGAGTAGAATAATTACGGAACATGGTGGATGGGTGAATAAATTTTTGGGCGATGGAATTTTAGCGATCTTTGGATTGAATGGTGAAGAGAATTATACAGAACAAGCGATTAAAGCTTCTATCAAAATGCACGAGGCAGTGAAAAAGTATCCATGGGGAAAAAGAATTGGTGTTGCTACCGGCCATTTTATTACCGGTGAATTTGGAACTGAAAGTTTGCGCCGATTTGATTGTTTGGGTAATATCGTAAACTTGGCCAGTCGCTTGCAAGGGCATGCAGGGGAAGGAGAAATTTTAGTTTGTGCTGATACTCATGGTCGAGTGAGTGATAAATTTAAATTTTGCGAGCCAATAAAAATATCGCCAAAGGGGATTGGCGAGATTGAGGTGTATCGGGTTTTTAAATGATAATTTTCTACCCCTGATTTCAATCAGGGCTGGAGATTTTCCTCCCCCACTGAAGTGGTGGGTAGAAGATATCTTTCTACCCCTGATTTCAATCAGG
>CAZQEI010000004.1:58668-82986 GCA_964592195.1 uncultured Gammaproteobacteria bacterium
CCCTGATTTCAATCAGGACTGGAAGTTTTTCTTCCCCCACTGAAGTGGTGGGTAGCAGTAATTCTCTTTGATTTTAACCGATGTAAAAGTTTCTATTATTTCGGATGCTTAATAATCGGAATTTCGTTCTTAATAGCAAAGTTTAGCAGTTCACGATCTGGATTAACAGCTGTTGGAAATTTAACAATCTTCAAAAACGGGATATCTGAATGACTGTCAGCATAAGCAAAGCTTTCTTTTAAATCGAGATTCGAATGTTGTGAAAAACGTTTGATCATCTCGGCTTTTTCATCTTGATAACAGAGGCAGCGCGTGGCTCCAGTGTAATGGTTGTGTTTAACATTCAAGTGAGTGTCTAAGGTTGCGGTAATATTAAAAAAGTTTTTAAACTTATCAGCCAAAGGGTGAATGACTTCAGTCACAAAGACAACTTTGTGGCCTTTTTTTTGATGATCAACAATTAAAGGGAATATTCCGTAGTGAATTTTTTCAAGCAAAGTTGAATTAAAAAAGTTTTCTATTTCACGATGCAAATCTTTTACACTCCAGCCATGCAGAATTGATAATGAGCGTTCCATTAGTTCATGATGGTTCAACATGTTTGATTTTTCCATCATTAACCAACCAAAGATTTTGAATGCTTCCTCAGTATTTAATTTTCCTTCTTTAAATAAAAACTTAACAAAGTCTTTTTGAGAAAAGCCATCGTAAATAGTTCTATCTATGTCAACAAACACACCAATATCTTTGGCATCGAGATAGTAATATTGAGGTAAGAATCGTATTGGAAGTTTTTGTACAATGGCTTGTTCGATTTTACGTTGCACTTGTCTCACTTGTTCTTGTGTGGGATGGATTTCAATACTCTCAACTATAGTGGGGTTGATTTCATCGCAAAATTCCACTAATAATTCTCCAGGATAAACAAGGTTTGAATCAGCAAAAACGTGGTCGCTGTTTTTTTGCGCCACAGGAACGATCGGTACATGACTTTCGAGACTAATTCGTGCCGGTCCAGTATGAAAGTAGTGAAGCACGTGAGCCAATTCAATATGACCTTCTGGAAAGATAACTAGGGAATTGCCTTGTTTGAGCGTTTGAATGGCTTTTTCAATGGCTTGTTCTTTAGTATTAGCCGTAGGGTATCGTTCGTCATCGAAAACATCTCGACGCACATCAATTCCTCCCATTTTTTTAATCCAAAGATTTAGAGGAAACGGGAATTGCGCCAAAGGAGCAGTGAAAAGAACCGCGTTTTCTTTTAATATTGTTAACAATACAAAACCGTCGAAACTAGTCGGATGATTGGAAGCATAAATAGCTGGTCGACGGTGAATTTTATTTGGTGATAAAACTTTTATTTTCACACCTGCCACAGCAAAAGTGGTTTTAATTATCCACACCGCTTGTTGTCTCCAGAATCGTTCGCGATCAGCGCGTGGAATAAACTTTTCCCAAAATAAAAACCACGGATAAGTGGTGACAGTTAAAAATCCCAAACAACTTTGCATTAGAATGGAATTAAATTGCGCGTAGCGAGTTTTTAAAATAGAATGGTTCATAACACTAATGACATTTTAGCACGTTTTTTCTTTTCAATAAAGCCAGAAAACAAGAAAGCCCGCCAGAGGCGGATCCCGCTTCGCGGGACAAAAAAGCAAATGAAAACTTGAAACAAAAAACGGCTTTCGCCGTTCTTATATCTTCAAAACTATAATCTATAATTTCTAATCTGGTGGCTATTCAACTTCTTCCTCTGTCGTAATGTGACTATGGTCATGATGATCGTGATGATCGTGATCGTGCATCTCATCTTGATGTTGTTCTGGATTGTGTCTACGATACTCTGAAACTAAATTGCTGATCAATCGTGTGGCTTCTTCTGCGTCAGGAATTTGTTTAAAGACAAAGTGTTGTTGTTCACCTGCTGTTTGAATAATGACATCGCCATAGTTTAAAAAGGTAGCAATCGGGCCTTGAACATTGGCAGAAATATCTTGCATACGCCCCAAATCTTTTTCTGACATTTTTCTGGAAAATAAACCGCCTTGTTCAATGTCTATGATTCTCATGTTGGTAACAATCCAAACATCGAGATAGTAATCAACGAAGTTTGAGAACGTAAATAAAACGACAAACAATGAGAATGAGCTAGAAAGAAGCACAAACGTGGCGTAAAAGGTTGGATTGTTGAATCCGGCGTAAGTGGTAGAAAAAAAGATGTAGAAGAAGATCGGAATCAAGGATAGGACGATTGAGGATAAAATTATTTTTACCAGAACGATCCAATGACGGCGATAAAATAGGAGTACTTGCTCGCCCGGTTTTTGATTGGGAAAATGATGTCGTGTATACATAAGTTAAAAAGTCATTTGTAATCCGTCAATGGTATAAATTGTAATGCCCCAATCGATTTGGGCAATGAAAAAGTAGGAAACGAATAAAGCGATTAAACTGCACCCAATATAACTGAGCGTTATCACGTATGCCCAGAAACTGACAAAGCCGAATTTTACAATGTGATAAAGATTGATGAACGTGTAAACTAAAAAGAAGACGATAAAGAGTAGGTAGATGAAGAGAAAGAATGAAAGTTGTATATCCATACTACGGATCTACGAATTTGCTACGGATGCTACGGATAAAACCGAAATATTCGTGCTTCGTAGATTTAAATTTTGATTATTGTTATTGGTTCCTGTCAAAAGTTAAAAATCGTTTCTACTAAACTGCGGAGGTACGGATCTATTACGGATATTACCCCGAAGGGGCCACTTTGGGGCTGATATTACAGATAAAGAATAATATTCGTAGATACGTAACCGATTAGTTATTGGTAGGTGGAATTTTTAAATGTTCGTAAGCCTTCCCTGTTACTATTCTACCACGTGGTGTTCTATTAATAAAGCCAATTTGTAATAAATATGGTTCGAGAACTTCTTCTATGGTTTCCATTTCTTCAGCTGTAGCTGCGGCAATGGTGTTGAGACCGACTGGACCGCCATCAAATTTTTCTATAATAGTTTTTAGTATTCTTCGATCATTTTCATCTAGTCCAAGATGGTCAATGTCGAGCATGTTCAATGAATCAAAAACAGTTTCGTTACTGATTTGCCCGTTATTTTTAACCTGAGCAAAATCACGCACGCGTTTTAATAATCGATTAGCAATGCGTGGAGTTTTTCTGGCCCGGGTGGCAATGTGTCCGGCACATTCTTCGTTGAGTTCAACTTCTAACAATCCTGCTGATCGTTGAATAATTTTTCTTATTTCTTCATCCTCGTAGAAATCTAACCGGTAAGTATTACCAAATCTATCTCGTAACGGTGAAGATAATTTGCTGAGTTTAGTTGTGGCGCCAATAATTGTAAACTTTGGTAAATCGATCCTGAGTGTTCGCGCTGATGGTCCTTTGCCAATAATAATATCTAATGCGTAATCTTCCATGGCCGGATAAAGTATTTCTTCAATTACTCGATTCAATCTGTGAATTTCATCGATAAATAAAATGTCACCGGGTTGCATGTTCGTTAATATCGCGGCCAAGTCGCCAGATTTTTCAATCGCCGGACCGGTGGTGATTTTAATATTGGCATTCATTTCGTTGGCAATGATGTGAGCCAAAGTTGTTTTTCCCAAACCTGGTGGCCCGTATAACAAAACATGCTCCAATGGTTCGGAGCGTTGTTTAGCGGCATCAATAAAAATATTCAGGTTGTTTTTAATTTTATTTTGACCAACGAAATCAGAGAGTTTTTTCGGCCGTAAACTAAAATCCATTCCATCCTCGTTCTCTTGAGCATGCGGATTGATGACTCTGTCGTCGAAAATGTTTGTTTCTTCGTCCATAAGTTATTTAAATTTTAGCATATTTGGGGAGAGGAGGCAAAAAGCGTTTAGCCCCAAGGGGGCCCCTTCGGGGCGGTAAGCGGCTAGCGGTTGGGAATGAGAAATGCGATATCTGTTTGTTGACAAGTTGTAAAGTTTTGTTAAGCTTGGCACAGCAACTACGAGGAGGCTATCATGCCTAGCGATGTTCATTATGTCCCAAAGGTTTTCCAGGGATCTGGCAAGGAAGTCGAGGAAGCGTTTGCTGCCTATCTGCATTCATTTGAAGGACAAAAAATGGAAATAGTTAAAATGACCCAATCAGAGTCGAGAACTACGGGATCAGTATATCGAAATGTGACTCTTACGATTCTATGTGCTGTTGGGTGATATTTAAATGTTTGGGCTCCTCAATTAGGAGCTTTTTTGTTTAATTTTAAATAAAAAATCTGAAATGGGGGTTGACAAGTTGTTTTAAATTTGTTAATATACATAGTTCTGATCTCGGCCGGGATGGTGGAATGGCAGACACCGGGGACTTAAAATCCCTTGCCCCTAATAAGGGCGTGCGGGTTCGATCCCCGCTCCCGGCACTGAGAATCGCCTGGATGGTGGAGTTGGCATACACAGGGGACTCAAAATCCCCCGGCCTCACGGCCATGAGGGTTCGATCCCCTCTCCAGGCACAAAGAGCAACAGGGGCAGACAATCGTGTCTGCCCTTTGACTTTTAACAAGTAGAACGAGTTGAACAAGTGGGACCAGTGAGACTAGTGAGGGAAACAACCGAAAAGGAGGCTGCGAGATGAAAAACTGGCGGAACTTGTATGGCATACTGGGATCTCTTGTTTTGGCTGTTGTGTTTGTTGTTTCTGTGGGTTGGTTGTCTCAGAATAACAAAAAGACTCAAGATGACGCGCAAACGACTGTCCCGGTTATTGATAAACTGCAATGTCAGTCGAATTGTGAAAAAGATGGTTATCTTGATTCTGTTGCTGTCATGGAAAGAAACAAGTATACCCTTAAGTATGAATCACACTGCGCTTGTTCAAACTGGGTGCCGAAAGAAACTGTTATTCCTCGAAGTGTGACTGTAGTAGGTCCACATATGTCTAGTCGAGTACCGAAGTAGTCGATTTCTAAGAATGCGAAACCGCATTCTTTTTCGTTTATATTTGCTCGAAGATGAAATTTTCGCTATTATGTTGGTATTATGTGGCGAGAATATTCTAAAAAAATTCTATTTGTTTCTTCAGCCTTGTTTTTTTGCTTTCTTGCTTTCTTTTTTCTCTCATTTAACCATCGAGATTTGCTGAGTCACCGAGTTTATTCTGATGCTTCATATTACATCCATTTCAATCCGCAAAAAATTGTTAAGATTAACAATAAATACAATAGCTATCTAAATCAATTGATCGATACAGTTGGCATTGAGCAAAATGATAAGCAGGCGATTTATTCTTTGGCTGGCCGTGAGTTAGCTGTCATTAAATACCCAAATACTGGATTAAAGTTTGTGGCTCTGCCAAATACGAAGTTAGAGTCATATTTAACGGCCAATAACATAAGTTTTTTTATCGATTATAAATCCAAAGCCTTATATTTCCCTGTTGAGAAGAAAGAATCATTCCTTGAAACTCGATCTACATTAGCGGAGGAATCAACGAAAGCCTGGTTTAACCTAAACTTTTCATTGGTTAAAGTATATTTATCTGGAAAAGAGTTCCCGTTTATTGATTCAACGATAGTTAATCAGTATAATTTACCACCAATCTGGGTCACTGCTTCAGTTTGGAATGATAAATTATATGTTAATACTAATGTAAATGTTGGAAAAGGCGAAAAAAGTTCCATTGCCATCAATCAAAATGATCTTGTTCACTTGTTTATTAATGAAGAATTACCGATTAAGTTGAAGAACTCACCAAAATCATTAGACTATTTGTTGATTAATAGCCTGCACTTACCCCTTGAATATGTTAATTCAAATGATGGTTATTCTGTTATTCGAATTGTTAATAGCTCAAATATATCTACTGTATTAGAATCAGTTAGACAAACTTTGGCGACAGTTTACCCAGAGGAACAGAACAAAACCTTGCCAGATGGTACCCCGGTAACCCATTTAATTGCTAACTCGGAGCATATACAGGTTAAAGAAGTTAGCCCTCAGACATATCAGTTTTTTGTTAAAGAACCGGTCTGGGTTCGACTAATTAACGAGGAAGTTTGGGTTTTTGTAGACCAGTTGTCATTATCAAGGGCGAACCTAGTGAAATCCAAGACTAGTTTTCTTGGAGCTTTATCTCTTGATACTCAAGAAGCCTCTAATGCTTTTAACTCCGAGTTTACTAGATCATTATTTGGTAAACTAGTCGTTTGTATATACTAGTGTAGACAAAACTGGGGATAAGTACCCACTTATCACCAAGTTATCCACAGGTTTTAGATGGGTCAATGGCATGTGTATAAGCCATTTTTTTATTTAAAATAAGCCACGGAATTGATAAAATATCGAGAAAATAGCGTTGACGAATTTCTCTAAACATGCTATAATAGAGTAGTAAGAGATTAATGAACCATTAGCCTCCTACAACAATTGAATACATTATTTGTTCTTTACTACAATTCATCCACATTTCCTCATGACTTATCGGAGTCGCTTCCAAAAAACAATTCACAAAAATAAAAACAAAAAAACCACAGGTTGCCTCAAAACAACCTCGAAGCGATAGCCAATAGTCCAAATCGGACAACTCCAATGATGCATCTAACCTATCTTTCACCTTCGGGTAAAGATGGATTAACATGACTAGAGTCGTCCTCAGGGCGGCCAGCTAAAAACTCACAGTGTAAACTAACACAAAAGAGCATAGGTCGCCCTTTTCGTTTACTTAAATTTTTATAATAGTAATGTTCAAATGAAAGCACCACCACAAACCGTTTCCCCGGACTGGATCCGGGGGCTATGTTAGCGTGGTGTATATTGTGAGACTATTTAGTCTTTGTATTTATAGGGTGTCCCTTTTGCCACTTCGTGGAGAGTCATTTTGTAACCATGTACCAGTCACTTCGTTCCGATACATGGCAAGCCAAAAGGACCAAACCCCGCCCTTCGCGAAGGGCTGGGAAAAGTCTCGGCCCCGCTAAGCGGGGAGAACCCCCAAGGTGCATGTTAACGACTGTTTAATGAAACGAAAACGAAATAGATATTGGCTTGGACAAATAGGTTAAATTTTGATATATTTACAATATGACAGTCTTCTGGTATACTGTCTCCATTAATACAACTATATGACAAACAAAAAAGAAGCAGTAAAATTGAATATAAAAGCTGATGATTTGAAGGAAATTGAAGGCAAATTGTTAACTGAAAAGACGATGCTGGAAGGTGAATTGGAAAAATTCGCTCGACCAAACCCTGACAATCCAGATAAATACGAAGCTCAGATTGAGGATGTCGGTGATGATGAATCTGAAACTGTATCTGAAGTTGAACAATATACTTTAGATTTAAGTTTAGGTGAAACTTTGGAAAAATCTTTGCGCGACGTTAACAAGGCATTAGATAGTATTAAAAAAGGTACTTACGGTATTTGTAAATATTGTAAAAATCCGATAGATATTGCTCGTTTGAAAGTTCGACCTACTTCCACCGCTTGTATTCCTTGCAAAAACAAATTGAAAGCTTTGTAATCAATGAAAAATAAATGGTTTTTTATAATCCCGATTCTACTTTTCGCGGTTGATCGCTTGACGAAATATTTTAGCCTTTTAAAACTTCCTTCCGAGGGAGTTTTTTTATTGAATAACCATTGGTTCGAGTTTGGATTTCAATCTCGGATTAACAAATTTATCGCATTGTCATTGCCCGTTGCTAATTGGTTAGCGATAATTTTGGTGATTATTTTGTGCGCGTTCTTGATTTGTTGGTGCTGGAGATTAATTAAACGTCAGCAGCTTTATAAATTAGCATTGTTACTAACAGTTTTGCTCTCGGCAATTAGCAATTTATTTGATAGAATATACTATGGAGGAGTCGTTGATTTCATCTCATGGAGTATCGACTCTGTCGTTGGCTCGGTATTCAATTTCGCCGATATTTTTATCATTGGCGCGTTGATTTTGTTTTATTGGCAAGAAATTAAAAATAATAAAAAGTTATGAAAAAAATAGTTTTCATTTGTTTAATGTTAAGTTTTTTGTTTTCGTTTAATGCTTCCGCAGCGCCATCAGTACCGATTGAAGTTGATATGTTTTCGTTAGCAGGCTGCGTCCATTGTGCTGCTATGAAACAATGGATCAATGAGTTCAAGCAAAATGATTTCCCTGGAATTATATTTAACGAATATGAATTGAAATCCAGTGCCGCTAACCGACAAAAGTTAATGGAATATTCGAAAGTTTATGGTTTTCAAACTGAAGGTGTGCCGATCATTGTGATTGGTGATAAATATACCATTGGCGAAGATAAAGATGGTCTAACTAATAATTTACGCGCTTGTCAAAGTGGTTTGTGTGTTAACCCCAGTACAAAAGTTGAAGAATATTACAAGGCAAATCCCAGCGAAAGACCAACTGCGACTGCCGGAACTTCAAGCAATACCAATGAAACTGTTGGCTTTATAGTTTTAGGCGTTGTTGTGATTGCCATTATTGCTGTGGCGGTGTTTAGTTTGAAAGGGAGTAAGGGAAGAAAGCAATAAAGTCCCGCGAAGCGGGATCCCGTCTCCGCGGGACAAGAAAACAAGACAACAAAAACAGCGCGATGCGCTGTGATGAGTGTTTAAACAAATTTAACAATTAGAATTATATAGATGATAACCATAGCGGGGTTGAACCAGCAACAATCGATAGAATAATACTCTGATGTGCGCTTCATTATGAAAATTTCATAAAATGCGCACAATGAAATTAGTACGTGATAAACGCAAGGCACCCAAAATGCAAAGGAGACCAAGAATTTTGAAAATATAAGCAAGCTAATTACGAGAAGTATAATGCTCATGAAGAAAAAAGTGAGATGACGATGGTTACGAAAAGTGAAAAGTCTGGTAATCACGGCAGTCATGGTCTTCTCTCCTGTTTGAATGTTTACGTTTTTAAGAAAAAATAAAGAATCATGTATATTCCGCTCATCAAAGCATTGAACCAAATACAATCTTTCGAAATATAATCATCAGTTTTCTTTTTAATAACACAGACAGTGGCAAAAACTGCAACAAGTAAGTATATAAGCGCGACGACCAGAATAACTAACTTTGTAATTTGGGGAAAAATAGAATTAACTAAAAAGAATTTACCTAGAATGCAGTTGATCAGAATTATGGAGAAAAGAGCTACGGCACCTTTGAAATAGTTCTTGTGGTGTTCATTCCGAAAGAGAAATAAATTTCTGATGAATTCCATGTATTTCCCCTGTTTGTTAAAGAGCAAAATTAACTGTTAATAATAGCATTTTGATCGTTGATTGTCAATAATAACGTAATGTTATTAAATATAATTAATAATCAGCTTCCCGCATCCTTCGGTGCGTTAGAAAACCGGCTGCCCCCTGAAGGGGGCGATAAGAGAAAACAACTTCATTCTTTCGAATTTATGATTTAGAATTTTCCGCCGAAGGCGGATCCGCCTCCGGCGGAAGTGCTTACTAAAAATATGTTCACCTCAATCACTATCCCCGCCATAGTCGGCGCAGGATTAATCGACTCTATCAACCCATGCGCTTTTGGCGTGTTAATATTTTTGCTTACATATTTAATGGCCCTGAAAGCCAAAGAAAAAATGTTTTCTGTTGGGCTTGTTTATATAATCACGGTGTACGTGGTTTATTTTTTGGCTGGCGTTGGTTTATTGGGAGTAATTTCTTCTTTTAGTGTAGTTTCATTATTCCTATATTGGTTATCATCAATATTGTTAATCGTATTAGGGTTAGTTAACTTAAAAGGTTTTTTCTTTCCCAACGGTGGAATAGTATTAAAAATTCCTGAATCAAAAAAACCGATACTTGAAAAATGGGCCAAGCGAGCTTCATTCCCGGCAGCTATTGTTCTCGGAGCATTAGTGGCGGCGTTTGAGTTGCCTTGTACTGGTGGAATTTATTTGGCCATTCTAAGTTTATTAGCCGTGAAAGAAAGTTTTTTCAGCGCAGTAGTTTATTTACTTTTATATAATCTATTTTTCGTTTTACCTTTGTTGATTATTTGGGGCATAGTGCTCTGGACGCAATCATCTGAAGTCGTTAAAAATTGGTTTACCAAATATAAAAAGATTTTACGTTTAATCATGGGCATCGGCATGGTGGCGTTGGGAGTGTGGATATTGGTTCTCTAAGAATGTGAATAAAATTCAAAGCACCAAATAATAAATTCTAAAGAAGGAATATAAATAATAAAGGTTTGTAAAAATGGTACCATCAGAAAAACATTTAACCGCCAATATGACTCCGTCGCAGGACGTGACTCTTTTAGGCGTGAATGAGGAATTGCATAGTTTGGCACCAGAATTGAAAGACCGGAAACCCGAGGCTGTTGCTAAAGCTTTAAAATTAGTTGGTCAATATGCTAATTTAGTGAATCCTGAATTTGATAATTTTGAAAAATACAAAAAGTTGGAAATGACGATTGATTTGAAAGATTTTTGGGAACCGGCAGTTCCTGTAGAACTTGGTGATTCAGTTGCGTTTATTGGTGGCAATGTTAACAAAAACATACCGATGTATGTGGTCTTGACGCAACCGGGTCGATCTCCGGTAGCTAGTAATAAATATCATTCAATAGAAGGCAATTTATCGAATATACATGGCTTCCCAGCTTATAGGGTTGTTCATAAAGATGGGTCAGCATCTATTTTTGATTGGGTGGAAGAATTACCGCACATAGATCAATATATTAAAACTGAAAAACCAATTAATTTTAATGGAAAGATTGCCTTTCCAGCTCAGAAAAAGGATCGTTCTTGGGTGATTGTGATTAACGGAGAAGAAGAGTTTGTGAGCCCGGATGTCAAAAATATAATCAGAATTAATGAAATCAATGGAAAACTATTGATTTACTCTCAAGATAGTGATGGGAGAAGCTTGATAATATACGATGGAAAAAAAGTCGGAGGATTAGAAAAGTATCAAATTACTAGCAATTTTTTTGGTTTAGATGGTGAGTTGGCTTGTTATGCAAAAAAGCGTGATTTTCAACAGTGGTTATTAGTGATTGGCGGCAGAGAAGTTCCTTTTGAATCCACCATAAGAGGAGATACAGTTTTTGAGGCAGAGGAAATTAATGGAAAAGATTCAGCTATGATTTATTGGAATGGTGGTAGAAATATTATTTATGACGGCAAACTTCTGGATTACCTGCTCCATCATGCAGATATAAGATCTCCAATTTTTATGAATCAAGAGTGTGGCGTGATTTTTCCTGCTGAAGAACAAAAAGGTTGGTCATTGTTCAACGAAAAAAAACAATCAATGACGGTTGATTTTGATAAGATTTATTCATTACGACGATTGGATGATCAATATTGTTTAATTCTTGGACTAAAGGGAAATACTTATGTTCGACAGTTGGTTGATGTCAGTGAGGGGTGGGAAAGTAGGGAGTAGCGAGTTAGTGATTGTGAAAGAGGTTCAAGGGACAAGCGACTAGGGACTAGGAATGAGGTGTGAGGTATGAGGGAGGAGGAAAAAGGAATAAGTAATATGTAACTCGCCTGCCCCGCATCGCGGGGTAATTCGTAATGCGTAATTCGTATCTAAAATCTATAATCTTTAATCTTTAATCTAATGGACTCACCAGAAAAACATTTAACCGCCAACTTGACTCCGTCGCAGGACGTGACTCTTTTGGGCGTGAATGAGAAATTGCATGTCTTGGCGCAGCAATTGAAAAATAAAAGACCGGAAGATGTGGCCGAAGCTTTGAGGTTAGTTAACCAATATGCTGACATGGTTATCGAACCGGTAAAAGATTTTGAATATTTTAAGCAGTTTGAGATGGACTTGCCTGTGCGCTCTTGGGTCAATCCTTATCTATTGACTGACCTGGGAGATGGTTTGGCTTTCAGAGAAGATAATGGAGATAAGTACAATGTTGTTTGTGTAAAGAAGATGGATGATAAATTAGAACATTGTTATGAAGTGCGAAATGCTCAAGAAGTGAGTAGTATTGTGAATATTAATAATATTCCAGCGGTGGAAGCGATAGTGAACGGTTTATCCTGTGTTTATTTTGCTGGAGAGGTGGCGGATAAACAACTCAAATATGAATCTTCTCGTTCGCCAATGAATAGTAATGGTCAATTAGCATATGTAGCTCTGACCAAAGAAAAAAAATTGGTTATTGTGGTAAATGGAATTGAAAAACCAATTCCTGAGGAGATTGAGGTGGTTGAATATGCTATATGTATAAATAATCGTTTTCTGATCTGTGGTTTTGCTAAAAATTGTAATGGATATGTTTACTATTATGATAATAAAAAAATAGAAATAGATAACAAATTTGTAACTGTAAAAAATTTCTTTGTCTTTAATGGAGTATTGGGTTATGTGGCGGTGAAAAAGGAAAACAGACAAGAGACAATAGTTCTTGATAATAAGGAGCTGGATATCAAGGAGTTTTTTCCCGGAAAAGACTTGGGTGTGCTTGAAATCATCAAAGTTGAAGAAGTTTTAGGGAAGATGGCTATTACGATTGAGACTCAGATAGGCGGAAAATATGTAATATATGATAATAAATTGCTAACAGGTTGGAGTGATGCTGATGAAAAATTCCCTTGTGAATATAGTCGACTTGTTTCTCCGGTAGTCGTTGAAGACATCTTTGTACTTGCCTTACGTCCACATCTGCATTCAGTAAATTTACTTTGGAACAACAATAATCAATTTATTGAACTAACAGAATTTGACGAAGTTCATCAGATTGTTCCACTGCAAGGGAAAATTTGTGCGATTTTGGGAAAGAGAGAAGATAAATTCATTCGTCGCGTGTTCGATCTGAGTGAAGGGTGGCAGAGGTGAGCGAAGTTGAATTAAGAATTAGGAAGTAAGGGTGAAGAAAATAAAACAAAAAAACAAGAAAACAAGAAAGCAAGTAAAAATAAATGGCATCACGCGAAACAATTAAATTAACCGCCAATCCATCCCCCGAACAAGCTGGGACTCTTTTGGATGTGAACGAAGAACTGCATGCTTTGGCGCTGCGATTGAAAGCAAGAAAACCGGAGGATGTGGCGAGAGCGTTAAGATTGGTGGAACAATATGGTAAAGCAGTAATGCCGGTAGAAAATGAAATGCCAGAAAGTTTGAAAAAATTAGAAATGACTGTGGATTTGAATGAATATATTTCTTTGATTAATGAAGAAAGTTTAGTAAGTCTCGATGGAGGTTTAGCTTTTGCCGTGGGAGACAATGGAGATTATAATGTTTATCATTTTCAAAATGGTAAAGATACGCCAGAGATTGGGCCACCATTTACGCATTTGCCAGGGAAAATTGTTGATTTAAATGGCTCACCTTGCTACCGAGCGATGTCAGATGCGCATATGGGATATTGTATTTTTGTCGGTGGTGAGATTAGAGACACAAAAGACTACCTTGATATTGGTGACCCGATAAATTTTAATGGTAAGTTAGCTTATCCAGCTTTGAAAGATGATGGTAAGTGGGTGGTAGTGATTAATGGGGTTCAAAAAAAGATAAATTTTAATGTTACATCTGTAAATGCCATTGCCGAGATAGACGGTAAATTGTTAATAGATATGACATTAGCAAGCGGTAGCAGATTTGTGATGTATAATGATCGAGTGTGCTCAAATGTTAATGATGATGAGCCGGTAAGCCCATTCTTTGTGATTAATGGAAACTTAGCGTATTATTCGAAACGACCAACAGGGTTAATTCTAGTTACAAATAATACTGAAACGCCAACTGTAATCAAGTCAGGTGACGAAGTCACTTGGGCGAAAAATATTGATGGAAAAAATGTTTATATAATGGAACAAAATGGTTATAAACATCTTATTGAAGAAGGCCATTTCATTTCTGATTGGTGCGAAAATGATAGTAAAGCATTGGTGCCCCCGGTGTCAATATTGGGCGAGACAATCTTTGCTTATGGTAAGGATGACTACCACTGGTACCTAGGAAATAAACATCAAGAGTCAATTGAAATTCCATTTGAAGAAGTATATTCTGTGGAAGCCATCGATGATGAACATTGTTTGATCTTGGGTTTAAAAGAAATGAAATATATTAAGAAAGTGATAAATGTCAGCCAGTTGTTGAAGCATGTTAGTTAACGAGAGAATGAATTAAGAATTAAGAAGTAAGGGTGAAGAAAATAAAACAAAAAAACAAGAAAACAAGAAAGCAAGTAAAAATAAATGGCATCACGCGAAACAATTAAATTAACCGCCAATCCTTCCCGCAAACAAGCTGGGACTATTTTGGATGTGAACGAACGATTGCATGTCTTGGCCCAACAGTTAAAAAATAGAAAGCCGGAAGATGTGGCTGAAGCATTGAAATTGGTTAATCAATATTCTGAGATGGTGATTGAACCGGAACGAGATTTGGAGTATTTTAAACGGTTTGAAATGGATTTATTGATTCGTGAGTGGGCGAATCCCACCATGCTTACCGACCTTGGCAATGGTTTTGCTTTTCATGAAGATAATGCCGACACCTATGATTTTAAATGTGTAATGAAAAATGGTGATAAATTGGAACATCGCTATGAAATGTTTGGAGTTGACGAGGTTGTAAAAATTGTAAATGTTAACAATCTTCCAGCAGTTGAAAGAAAAATGATTGGGAACTCAGCCGTTTTCTATGCCGGTGAGATGGTTGGTCGTGATCAAAACTATGAGATAACGCGATCACCGATAAATATTGATGGTAAATTGGCGTATGTGGCGTTAACAACTCTCAATAAGTGGCTAATTGTTGTAAATAGTGAAGAACAACCAGTGCCAGAAGAGTTTGATACAGTTGAAAGTATTAAATATTTAAATGGAAAAATACTGATTGAAGGTTTTGGTCAAACTATAGGTGAAAAAATATTTTATTATGATAATAAGAAAGTCGAGACAGATGTTGGGTTGGTGGATGTTGGAGATTTTTTCATTTTCAAAGGACAACTCGGTTATACCGGAAGAATTTCCGGGTTTTCTGATCGTGTTATTGCCATCGGTAATAAAAGACTAAAACTAAAAGGCCTGTTTCCGGATAAAGAAATAGGAGATGTAAGTTTTGATGATATTACTGAGATTTTAGACAAACTGGCGATCACGGTTAGAAATACTTCTGGACATAAATATATTGTTTATGATGGTAAAGTGACTGCTGGTTGGGAATTTATGAATAAACAGAAGCCGGAAACTTTTAAATACCTAACTCACCCAGTTCAGCTAGATGACTCGGTGGTTTTCGCCGCCCAAGTGGAGGATAATCTTACTGTTTTCTTAATTAATCAAAATAATCAACATATAACTTTGGATGATTTTGATGCTGTGTATCAGGTTGTTCCGTTGCAAGGTAAAATTTGTGCGATTTTGGGAAAGAAAGGTGATAAATTTATCCGTCGAGTGTATGATTTGAGTGAGGGGTGGTCGAAGTTGAGGAGTGAGGAGGAGAATTAAGAATTAAGAGGAAAGAATTAAGAAGTAAGGAGTAAGGGATAGGGGTGAAGAAAATAAAACAAAAAAACAAGAAAACAAGAAAGCAAGTAAAAATAAATGGCATCACACGAAACAATTAAATTAACTGCAGACTTGAATGCTTCGAAAAACGCAGGGCTTTTGGGTGTAAATGAAGCGTTGCATGATTTGGCGCCACGATTGAGAAAGAAAAAGCCGGAAGATATTGCTAGAGCATTGGCGTTGGTGAATGATTATGCGGAGTTGGTAGAACTTGACCCCACTGATATTGTTTATTTAAAAGAGTTTAAAAGAATTCAGGATTTACTTCCCGGAGTGGAATTAGAAAGGATAAAGCTTGATGTTGGTGTTAAGACAGTTAGTGATATTAGAGAGGAGATCTTAGCCAATCTAAATAGCTATGATGAAAGTGTGATAAGGATTATTGCTGATGTTGACTATGAACCTGAAAGTATTAGAAGAAGAATAAATTTGGTTAAAGTTAAAATACGCGATTTAGGTGTAGAGAATAAGATTGGTATAGTCTATGATAAAGCAAAATCATTGGGACTGGAGCTTTGTCCTCTAGAAGTTGGGCCATTACTATTTACGCAAGACCCATCACTTCCAAAATTTAGAAAGCTCATAATCGCTATGAATCAAGTATCTGATGGTGTTAATGATAATCTTATCTTTGAGATTACTAGTGTTTTTGGTCGTAAACTGTCCACTATTTTTGCTAACAATCGTGCCTTTTGTCCAATGGAAGAATATATTGTTTTCTGTTTGAAAGATTACCAAGATTTGGTTGGGACTGGGGGGGATGAATTGAGAAAAGGGAATTAAGAAGTAAGGAGTAAGGGATAGGGGTGAAGAAAATAAAACAAAAAAACAAGAAAACAAGAAAGCAAGTAAAAATAAATGGCATCACACGAAACAATTAAATTAAGCACGAATATTCCACCAGAACAGGCTGGGACGGTTTTGGCTGTGAACGAACATCTTCACGAATTGGCGCCGCGGTTGAAGAAAAGAAAACCGGAAGATGTGGTTGAAGCGTTGAATTTGGTTAAGCAATATCACGAATTGGTGGTGGGCAATTCACCTTGGCCGGAACATTTGAGAGATTTAGAATTAGAAATTGACATGAAACAATATCAGGGTTATGGTCGGGAATTTGCTACCAGTCGCGGTGTTGCTTTTACCTACCTGCATGGTTCAGGCGCTGACCAACACATGCGTATGGCGCATATTACAAAAAAAGATGGCCAGATTCAATTTGAAGAAGGTCCTGATTTTGGTTCAGTTGTATTAAATAGCGATATTTTTGAAGTTGATGGTAAACCTTGTTACTTAGCTAGAAGTTTGGAGGATCTTAAATTTATTGGCATCGGCACCGAGGTTGCTTATAGTGAAACAAAGTCTGTAACTGGTTGTGTTGAAGTTGCTTGCGCCGCAAATATAGACGGGCAATTGGCGCATATTGGAAAAAACGGCGTGCTCGGTATTTATTTAAAAATAGAAAATCATGAGCATATAAGCTTTCAGAATGTGTTTACTCAAGTTAATGAACTTTATGATATTGGTGGTAAGGCATTGATAACTGGAAAAGATAATTTTGGACGTGATAAGGTGTTGTATGATGGCAAGCAAATTGATGTTTCAAAGTATGCAAAGTATAGTATGTTTTTTCTGTATCAAGGTAAACTATCTTTTTATGCCCAAAAGTTAAGAGGCAAGTCTGTCTTTGTCTCAGGTGATCAAGAGGAAGAAGATTTTCAACATAAATCAAGATGGGATATTCTATTTGCGAAAGATTTCTATGATAATTTGTTAATGTTAAGAGGAGACTCAAATGGAATTCGTGATGTTTATTATAGAAATGAATGTTTATCTGATTTGATTCCTCATTCTCCTCGCGATGTTACAGAACCGGTTTTTCTTGATAATTTAATAGTATTTGGGATTAAACATGCTGCTAGTAAGAAATGGTTGTTAGTTAATCAACGTAGAGAATCTGTGGAAACAGAGTTTTCTGAAATATTTTCTATTCAACCCTTGGAAGATTCAAAGTTCTTAGTCTTTGGAGCAGTCGGTAAATTCGGAGAAAAATGGGAGAAAAAGATTTTTGATTTGTCGGCGGGGTGGGAGAAGTAGAAGTGAGAATTAAGAATAAAGAATTAAGAATTAAGAAGTAAGGGATAAGGGAAAGAAGAACGTAATATGTAATAAGTAATGTGTAATAAGTAACCCGCCTCGAAGGCCTGCCTGCCGGCAGGCAGGGGTCCCTTCGGGATAACCGGTAACCAGTAATCAGTAATTATCTATTTGAGAAAATATAACGTTTTGCACTTTACGTATACCGTATCACGCTTCACGTTTCACGTATATCGATTTACGATTTACGAAAAATAAAATGAGTTCACCAGAAAAACAGCTAACCGCCAATCTTCAACCTGAACAATCCGGGAATCTTTTGGATGTGAATGAAAAGTTGCATGGTTTGGCGGGGAGATTGAAAGATAAGAAGCCGGAGGATGTTTTAGAGGCTTTAAGATTAGTAAATCAATATGCAAAAGCATTGGATGTTGAACGAGATATGACACTGGTTGAATTTAATGGTGAAAAAATACATCAATTTGAACTTGAAGCTTTGAATGATATTGTGAGAGAGATTAATGAGCAATATGCCAAAAGAAGAATCAAAGATACGGATTTTGATAAATCGGATTTTTCTATTAATGAGATGAATTCTAGGAGAATATCAATAAGTGATGGCAGAGTCTTTTATCTGTTGTTATCTGATTTGGAGTTAACTGAAATTCCTAAATCGGTAAATAAAATGATTTTTTTGACAGGTTTGGCTTTAGAGCGAAATAATATACGGGACATTGAGAATCTTGAAAATTTGGTTGATTTGGATAGATTAATTCTGGATGATAACAACATAAGTGAAATAAAGAACTTGGAGAATTTAGTTGCTTTATCGAGATTATTGTTGAACAAAAATCAAATTTCTGAGATTAGTAACCTTGATGCTCAGAGAGTTTTAAAATACTTATATCTACGTAAAAATCCTATTGATAAGTCTGCACAGTCTCACCAAATTAGTAAACTAACAGGCAAAGGCGTTAATGTTTTTGTTTCTTAGATTTCAAATTATACCTTAGTAACAAAGAAAGCAATATTACTTATAAACTTACGAACTTATAAACTTACGGACTAACAGCATGTTTGTCAAAACAAAATCCATCGCAGTTGTCGGTTTAACACCGGAAATAGTTGAAGTGGAAGCAGACTTGGTAAAAGCTCTGCCATGTTTTACTGTTGTTGGTTTACCTGACACTGCTATTCAAGAAGCGCGGGAACGGGTGCGTATGGCTTTGCAAAATAGTGGCTTTGGTTTACCGCGCAAAAAATTGGTGGTTAACCTAGCACCGGCTGATTTAAGAAAAGAAGGACCAACTTTTGATTTACCTATTGCCGTGTCAATTCTGAGAGCTAACAAACAAGTGGATTTTTCTAATTTTGAAAATGCTATTTTCTTGGGAGAATTAGCCTTGGACGGCAGTCTACGTCACACTACGGGAATATTGCCCGCTGTGATTGGCGCCAAGGAAAAAGGTTTTCATGAAATATTTTTGCCTGATCAAAATAAGTTTGAAGCAGCGCTGATTTCCGGAATTAAAATTTATCCGGTGAAACAGCTGACTGACGTGATTAAACATTTGTTGGGTGAATTGTTAATCGAGCCGTTTATCATGCCGGAAGTGGAAATGAAAGCAGCAGATGATTTTGAATTGGACTTCTGTCATGTGCGCGGGCAGGAACATGTGAAACGAGCTATGGAAATCGCGGCCGCGGGCCGACATAATATTTTGATGAGCGGCCCGCCCGGCTCAGGCAAGACTTTATTAGCTAGAACTTTACCTTCAATTCTCCCGCCATTATCAGAAGAAGAAATTATTGAGGTAACGAAAATATATTCCGTGGCTGGTTTATTACCCCCGGAAAGAGCTTTTATCGCTACCCGCCCTTTTCGCACGCCGCATCATTCCAGCTCAGGCGCGGCGTTGGTTGGCGGTGGTAAGTTTCCACGCCCCGGGGAGATAAGTTTAGCCCACCGTGGCGTCCTGTTCCTCGATGAGTTTCCTGAGTTTTCAAGATTAGTGCTTGAGAATTTGCGTCAACCACTGGAAGATGGCGTGGTTTCAATTTCCCGCGCGCAAGGTACTTTAACTTTTCCGGCGCGCTTCATGTTAGTCGCCAGCCAAAATCCTTGCCCGTGTGGTTATTTTTCCGATCCTGAAAAAGCTTGCACTTGCACTCCGTCGCAAATTAATAAATATCGACAAAAAGTTTCCGGTCCGATTCTCGATCGTCTAGATATTCATATTGAAGTGCCGCGAGTTAAGATTGAAAAGTTACAAGCAACAGATGATACCATTGAAAAATCTGTGATGGTACGTGCTCGCGTTATCTTGGCGCAACAAAAACAAGCTGAGCGTTTCGCTAGCCTGCCAATAAAATATAATTCTGAGATGCGACCGCAAGATATTCAACAATTTTGTCAGTTAAATGATTCAAGTATGGATCTGCTTCGCCAAGCTATGCAACAACTTCATTTATCCGCTCGTTCCTATCATCGTTTGTTGAAACTGGCGAGAACTATCGCTGATTTAGAAAATCAAGAAACCATTGAAACTGCGCATATAGCGGAAGCGTTGCAATACCGTGGTCATTGAACATTGACCATTGATCAAGGAACATAGAACATCTTTGTATGTTGATAAAATAAAAAAATATCCATTTGGAATTTGTTAGTTGGGTTTTGGAATTTAATAAAAGTTTCTCAGATGATGAGAAACTTTTATTTTATGTAACTAAGCGGATTCATCTTCTTACCATTAACACGCACTTCGAAGTGGATGTGTGTGCCAGTTGACCAACCGGTAGAACCCATCATACCAAGTGTGTCGCCACGACTGACTGTATCACCAACTTTTGCATATTGTTTACTTAAGTGTGCATAAACAGTTTGCACACCGCCTCCGTGATCAACTATGTACATCATACCATAACCTGTGCCCCAGCCAGCGCGAATTACCACGCCATCATCAGCCGCATATATTGGAGAATTGTAATCACCATCAATATCTAAGCCTGTATGTCTCCAGCTGTAGTATTGCGTAATGACACGCCAAGACGTTGGCCACAACATACTGCCACTACCACCAGCCTTACCTTTAACTGTTGGATCAATGAATTGTTTTAGCGGGGCAACAGATGTGCTGTTTGATTTCTTTGTAGAGGCGATAGCTGTTATTCGTTTTTCACCACCTGGAATGATTAATCTTTGCCCGATTTGAAGTTTGTCATTTACCGTTAAGTTGTTATATGTCAAAATGGTCGATTCGTCGATTCCATATTTTTTCGCGATGGCTTTGATACTTTCACCACTGACTACTTTGTGATTAACCCCGGTCACTGGCAATATGGAAAGTTCCATGCCGAGCTTTAGAACACTGCGTTCGCTTAAGTTGTTTTCCCACAAAAGAGTATTAATGCTGACATTATATTTTTTCGCAATACTTGAAATTGTTTCTCCTTCGCTCACTACATGTTTAATAGTGCTGAGACGAGGAGCTGTGCTGGTAAAATTTGAACCTGAGATGTTTGGTTTCACTAAAGCCAGACCGCCTTCGGTAGTGGCTGACAATGAATCGGAAAGTTCTTGTTCAGTAAATGAACCAGCGTCGTTTTTACTTAAACCAAATTCCAAAGCTTTTTCCGACGCGCTTTTTAATCTTTCACTTGGATTGGTGATCGCCCGTTCGATTACGAGTTGTTGATCATCGATGTTTTGATCTTTGAATAAATAATAAACAATCGTTTTTTCTCCAAAATTATCGCGACGTGTTTCACTTGCCATAATGTTTCCGCCGATAACGAAGAGGGCTATAAATATAATTACCACATGAGTAATATATTTTTGATTGAGAATGGCGAATAAGCGGTTTTGGGCTGGATAAGCGGCATTGAAAATTCGGCGGTTAACAAAAATCAAGGTTTTATAAATTGGGAATAACAAGAACCAGCCTACACGCTTGGTTACATGTATTGCTGGACTGATTACCTTTTTCAAACCTTGACCAAAGAGTCCAAGACCCTTAAACAGGCCTCGGATTATGTGTATTCCAAATGTTAATAGAATTTTTCTAATTTTAGCCACAATTTGCGTATTTCTTTATAAATTAGCCTTTCCTATATATGATAAAATATAGCACATTGACGCGGCAGAGTCAATCAAACCCGCCGCGTAAATTCTAAAATTCTCCGCCAAAGGCGGATCCGTCCTTCGGCGGAAAATTACAAATTCTAAAGAAGGAGTTATTATTTTTATCGCCCCCTTAAGGGGGCAGCAAGTTTTCCAACTCGCCGAAGGGCGAGGAAAGCTGATTCTTATTACTTTAAATAACATCTTGATCTTTTATCAATATCTTGATAAAGTGCTCTTTCATGTTCTTTCACAAACAAGACCCACGTGGTGGGTGAAGGAGACTTCAATGTCACGAATTTCACGCATTAACTACCTCGGAAAGCAATGTCGTCCGCGTCGATCTGGAAGTAGGGTTGTCACTCAAAAGCGATTGCAAGTGGTAGCCCAAGATGGTCGCGTTACTTTTTCTGTGCCTTTGACCTTCCGAGTTGATTGGTCGCGTATTGTTTCCGGTTTGCTGTCCAGTGGAAAAATCAAAGTTATGAAACGATCAGTCGGTATGGATATTAATACCCCGCAATTGTCAGCAGTTGAATTGGTTGCCGGTGGAGAAAGTGTCAAATTGGTAGTGGTGAACAGTGTTAAAGTAAAACCTTTTTTAATTTCGGACGAAGTTGATAGGGCGATTATCCAGCGACAGCTGGTAAAAGATCTTGGCACCAAAGAATTTGGTTTTAACTCGCGTAATGTTGTTACCTGTTCAGATCCACAGTCTGAGATTGTCAAAAAAATTACTTTACCGGAAATGCCAGAAGATGAGTTGCGTCAATCCATTCATTGGGAATCGGAGGGTTATATTCCTTTTGATATCAAAGAAGTGGAAATCGACGTTCGTATTTTTGGTAATCATCAGAGTCAAACCACTGATGATCAAATGGACGTGATGTTGGCGGCCATTAAGAAAGATGAAATCCTGAGGTTGCGTAATTTGTTTGCTGATAATTATGATTTGCATTCGATTACCTCTGTGGCGGAAGCTTTGATGGCTGTTACTATGTTCAATTATCCAGAAGTAAAAGATCAACTGGTATTAATTGTTAATTGGTATGATACTGGGTGCGAATTGTTGATTGCAAACAAAGGAACTCTGGTTTTTTATCGCAGCGATCTACGTGGCGCGGTGGAAACATATGAAGATAAGCTTTATTTTGTTGAACAATCTCTTTCGTTGTTTAGAGCGACTGAAGTTAATTGCATTATTAATCAAGCCTTTATCTGTGGAGATTTGAACCGTGGTGCCTCAAATACGGAGGCTGTCTTTGGACCGAGAGCGTTGATGACATTGCCAAATAGTAATATTCAAGCAGCAAGAATCTTGGATCCTTTCTACCGACTTCATCTTGTTGGTCATGAAAAGCAGTATGTAGATCTACCTGAGAGATATGCTGTCGCTTTTGGACTGGCGTTGATCGGCTTGGGTTATTAAAGGAGGTGACTCCATGGGCAGACGCTTCCGAATAAAGACTACTCCAATTGGAACCTTCCCCGAATGGGTGAGAGATGCGTTTGTGGGACTGAAACTTCCGTCCGTGCCATGTAGTCGTGATGTCGTTTTTAAGTGGATGGGTGTGGTGGAGGGTGAAGAACCGAAGGAATTGAGTTTTTTCGTGGTGAATGGTAAGGAAGCAATTGAGTTAATGAAACAGAAAAATCCCCGCGCTTCGGCTTGGTTATTGGAAATGGCTTATTACTTGACTCGCATGCGTTTAGTTTTCCCTGAGGAGTTGTGTGAGTGGATTGATTGAACACACCGGGAGAAACAAGCAAGGAGGTATTAATGCAAATGGCGAGGTTGATTATTTATGGTTCGGCTGCAGTTTCTGCGTCTTTTGGTATGTATTTCATGTGTAATAAGAACTGGCACAATTCCAGTATTACGTTAGCTATCTCCACTGCGCTTATGGGAGTTGGGTCTTTATTACCTATTTAAGATAATAAAAATAAGAAGCTGAATCAGGCTTCTTTTTTGTTAAAGCCAGTTACAAGATTAGAGATTTAAGATTTGAAGTTTTTTTAATTGTTACATGCTACATGTTTCATGTTCCATGGCATCGCTTTTATCCACAGTTTTCTTTTGTATTTGTGTGGGGTGGGTTATAATATAAATGTTTTTAGAGAATAAATATAAATTAAAATTTATGAAAAAAGAACCTGGTTTACCAAAAGGTAAAGAAACATTAGAAAAAAAGAAAAAGGCTCCGGCAAAAAAAGAAGCTGCGAAAAAAGTTGAACTTAGCGGTGATGAAAGAGAACTTTTGGATAAAGTTAAAATCTTATTTTTATTAGGACATGATTCCAAGGAAAAGATAGATGACAAGAAAATTCAATCCACGCGTGGATTACGCGATACTTTAGATAAGTTGGGTCTCCTAGATGTTATTAAAAAAGAAGTTGGAGTGAGCGTTTATTACGATATTGTGTCAACCGAAAGAAGCTTAGTAGATAGAATTAAACAGCAAAATGCCCTAGCTAAACTTGGTGGCAAAACTTTAGATATTTCTGCATTGCATCAACAATATAGTGATTCAATTGTCAATGAGGCAATCCAGAGTATTGCAGAGGATACAGAAA
Source organism: uncultured Gammaproteobacteria bacterium (assembly GCA_964592195.1). Taxonomy (GTDB): domain Bacteria; phylum Patescibacteriota; class Patescibacteriia; order UBA11705; family UBA11705; genus CAZQEI01. The sequence goes on from CAZQEI010000004.1 coordinate 82,978, forward strand.
GGCATGGTG
>CAZQEI010000004.1:82996-86512 GCA_964592195.1 uncultured Gammaproteobacteria bacterium
GATTAGAGGATGAGTTGCAGGAAAAAAAACGTAAAGCGTTATTAGAAAATTTTAAAAAATATCAAAGTAGCAAATCACAACGGGATTTAGCTAGCCTTTTTGAGCATTGGGTTGGTTCCACACAACAATTAATGGAAATAGTAACTGATGAACCTAATTTGCAAGAAGCATTTAAACTTTATCAAAAGAATAGAAGGTTGGGTGAATATGGCAAGGTAGAAGTTTTATCATCAGAAAAGGATTTATCTGTGTCATCTGTGATGAAACGACTGAGTGATTTTGAAAAAATGTCAAAAAAAGAAAAAGATAAAAAGAAAGACGAATTGCAAAGACAAGTTTGTGAATTACTGAGTTTACAACAAATTAATAACACAAATCCCACAAATAGAGCGTCCACTCAAGCATTACGAGAAAAAGTGATTTCATTCGGTTGGCTGGAGGATGTTACAAAGATGTTAGGTGAATACGCATTTTTAAAGAATTGTACTGATGAGAGAAAACCGGATGACTACCCTCTTCGAGCACTAAGATGGGATCAACCAATACAACATGATGCTGTCTACCGAGCCCCTTATTCTTCAAAGGAGCCTCAATATCCTCAGGTAGATATGGCAGAGGTTGATGAAGATGTGAAATCAATGGTAACGAAAGTGTTTAATAGAGATGCAAGCTACGATGAGCTTTTTGAATTATTAAAGAACAAGGGTTTATACGAAAAGGTGGTTAACAGCATGGGGCGACATATAATGTATGGAGTTGACGGCATAGAAAAGCAACTGGAAAAACAAATAGAAAATAATGTATCTGCATTAATTAGGGACGGAAAGGTGTTAAATCCATCTTCTTTGAAAGAGAAATTTGACGAATCAATGATTGTCCGAGTGCTTGGACCTAATTATGAATCCCTGGCAGATCATGAAACTTTGAAAAAATTCATGGAAGAAAGAGAGAAGAAAGAAGAAACACAAAAGTTGCTAGAAAAGATTTTATATATTATAAAACAGTATATAAATAAATCAGATTCGGAATTTGTACCAGTTTCCGGTTTTATAGATGTTCTCGACTCATTGGACTTAAAGGCTACTCTTATTGAAGATATTGGAGAAGATGCATATAAACAAATAACTGAACAAGAGGCAAGATTAGTTGCTGAAATTACGGAAAAAACTGAAAGTTGGCAGTCAGAGAAAAGAATGCCAGATATCAAATATTTGAAGGAGCATTATTCAGAAGGTATGTTGGTTTATGTATTAGGAAAAGATTTTGGCGCATTGTTAGATGCTTTTAAGGAATAAATCAAGTTATTAAAAAGCACTTGCCATCACGGCAGGTGTTTTTAGTTACGGATATACAGATATTTACTGATTTTACGGATGTTACAGATTAACTCGTTGGCTTATCTCGTCCCGCAAGGAGGGATCCTCGACCCAGCCATCCGCGAAGATCTGGGGAGGGACTTATCTCGCTTGCTCGGCATTTGACATATTTCCCAACAATGCTATACTATTGACAAGCTAGTATAGATAATATACTGGTTTTTATTTTGGATTGTTACGGATATACTGATAGTTACAGATATTACAGATGATTACGGATTGCGAGAGTTATGGATTCATTACGGATGGTTACTGATCTTGGAGTTTACTGATTTATTACGGATTACAAAATTTTCTAAGGTATTATAAAAGAACAGTCCAACTTTAGAATTTATGATTTAGTGCTTAAAATTTAAAAAATATATACGATCGGGTAAAATCATGAATGTTTAATTCGTAGATTGGTAGCCGATTCGTCATTGGTAGTATTATATGAGTGAACTAAGAAAAATCGTTAAACAAATTTGTGTAGAAAAAGGGTTATCTGAAGAAGCGGTGTATGACACCATTAATTTGGCCCTGGCTGCGGCTTATCGCAAGGACTTTGGTAACAAGGATCAAAATGTAGTGGCTGAATATGATATTGAAACTGGTGCCTTGAAAGTATTTGATGAAAAATTGGTGGTGGAAAATTTAACTCCAGAAGAAGCCACAGATATTGAAAGATTAAAAACCATTCGTGAGGAACGAAAGGCGCTTTTGGAAGAAACTGGTAAAATGTTGGAAAAGACTGACGAAGAAGCCAATCTGGAAGAAAACGCTCGTAAGTTTAATCCTAAAGATGAAATCGAATTGAAAGACGCAGAAGCGATTAAAAAAACTTACAAAGTTGGTGATATCATTCGTACTGCCTTGGAAGTGCCTGGTGACTTCGGTCGTATGGCCGCGCAAACTGCGAAACAAGTTATCATTCAAAAATTACGCGAAGCAGAAAGAAACGTAGTGTTTGAAAGATTTAAAACTCAAGAACAAGCAGTTATGTTTGGCATTGTGCAAAAGCGCGATGGCCGAAATATTATTATTGACATGGACAATGTTACTGCCGTGTTACCTCAAACTGAACAAATCAGAAATGAACGCTATAATCTCGGCGATCGATTGAAAGTAGTTTTATTGAAAGTAGAACAAACAGTTCGTGGTCCGGAAATTATTGTATCCCGCGCTCACCCAATTTTTGTTGAAGAATTATTTAAATCTGAAATTCCTGAAATTGCCAATGGTACTATTGAAATCAAAGGCATTGCTCGTGAAGCCGGCGCTCGTTCCAAGGTGGCAGTTTATACAGCAGATGAAAACATTGATCCTATCGGTTCTTGTATCGGTCAACGTGGTTCTCGTATTCAAACTATTATTTCCGAATTAAACGGTGAAAAAGTGGACATCATTCAATATGACAAGAACGCCAAAAAGTTCATTGCCAATGCTTTGATGCCTGCGAAGGTGACTTCTGTTACCACAGACGAAGCCAGTCAATTGGCAGTTGTCACTGTCCCAGCAGATCAATTATCTTTAACTATTGGTCGTGATGGTCAAAATGTCCGATTAGCTGTAAAGTTAACTGGTTGGAAGATTAACATCAAGGAAGCAGAAACTGGCAAGGAAATTATTAACGAAGATTTGCCTGAAGATATGCAACCAGTGGCTGAACCGATAGTTGAAGAAGTCGTTGAAACCGTACCAGCTGTTGAACCAGAAGTAGTTGTGGAAGCTCCTGTAATAGAAGAAGCTCCAGTGGAGGAAAAGAAAGGCAAGAAAGGCAAGAAGACTAAAAAAGATAAAGAAGAAAAAGACTTGAAACCGAAAAAAGCCAGAAAAAAGATTCACATTATTGGTGCTGACGATGACGATGTGGTCTAATAGAATCGGTTTGGTTAATTATTAATTGAAAATAAAAAATTATGATGTGGCTTTACGACACAATTCTATATCAGCCGATATATAACTTATTAATTTTCTTTTACAACTACATTCCCGGACATGATTTGGGGATTGCCATTATTGCTATTACTTTGGTAATTAAGTTGATTCTCTATCCCCTATCTTCTTCTTCCATTAAGTCACAGAAAGCTTTGCAAGAAATTCAACCTCGGTTGGAGGAAATAAAAAAGAAGTTCAAGGACAATAAAGAACAATTAGCTCA
>CAZQEI010000005.1:0-81855 GCA_964592195.1 uncultured Gammaproteobacteria bacterium
CTTTATTGCTTTATTGTCCCGCGGAGACGGGATCCCGCTTCGCGGGACTTTCTTGCTTTCTTGCTTTCTTGCTTTCTACTTACTCATCAACTTCCTGCGTTAAATCCACCACGGTCTGGATATATTTTTTACCAACTTTACCACGCACTAAAACGTGAACATTATCCATTGCTTTGGTTGACAATATCTCGTCAAATTCCTGTGAATATCTTGTCCCATCCAGTGCCACCAATCGTTTCTTTGTTCCGTTTGTGGCTGAACAATAAACACCGTCATCTCCAATTGAAAACATTTCGAGAACTCTGGGATATCCACTTTTACTGACATCGAAAGCGGTACCTGATGCATCATACAACACATTATCTGGTTCCAATGGATCAACTTTTGTCACATGTTGAGCTCTGGCAAATAAAGTATTACCAACCACTTGCAAAACATATTTACTAGTTGATTCGGGGATAGGTAACTTCCTTCCGGTTTCATCATAAACTCGCCATTTGCCACCAGATTTAGCGGGGAAATATAGTTTCCCTTTATATTCTTTAATATCATGAACATATAACTCCGAAGCCTTAACATTGCCAAGAATAACTCCGTAGCTATCTATAAAACTCATGCTACCCATAGACCAAGTGGCATCACTGATTTGCCTATTACCAAATTTATAAAATTTACCCATAGTCTGGGCAGGAAGAGAATGCCCAACATGATTTTCATCCATTAAATAAGTTTGAAAATTTTCATTACATGCCACAAAGCGTAATCCAGCCGGAGTATTAACAACACTGGTTATTGATTCCCATTCCTGATCATTTAGCCTGTCACCTTTACCTTGCTGAACAAAATAACTAAAATCTTTTATTTTACCATTGGCTTGGAGCACTTTTCTTTGAGCTACAAAAGCGATATGACCACCGACATCACTGGTTTTAAAATCGGCGATATTATCATAACCCTCATCGCTTCCAATCACTTCACCGTTAACATCTAAAACTTTCCATTTTTTCATACCAACTCGAACATTCACTTTACAAGCAAAGACATTTTTCAGTGGTAAAACAACCAAATCATCCTCTCTTGCCAAACCAACTTTTGGTCCTACTACGTTACCTGCTTTATTAATAAGATAATATGTATTATCTTTCAAAACCTTAAAATACAATTGGCCACCAATTTCGTGTATTTCTCTTATATCATCCACTTCGTTTGATTGAAATATAACCCTTCCATCTGGCGATACAATTTTCACTTTTGCTGTCGGTTGGCCATAGGCCATGAAATACCGCTCACCATTTAACCCCAGCACTTTAATTCCTCGACTATTCGCAGTTTCCGAAACAATGGAACCATCTAAATTGTAAATTGAGAATAATTGATCACCCGACTGAGTCCTTTTCATAGTCTTGGCTTGAATCCCAGCCTGAGTTTTGCCTATCTCCGCTATTACGCCCACGGATGGATCAAAAACTTCTTCCCCTTTTTCATTCAAAACACCTCGATTTTCAGTAAATAAATACAATTTACCATCTAAAACAGCACAACCAAAAGGTTCCTTTGTATCCTTATAATATTCACGTCCATTTTGATCAATAATTTTCCAATTATCACCTTCTTTGACTTGAATAAAAGTTTTGTTTTCTCCCATTCCAAATACCCAAGCACTACTGTATCCATCGGATGGACCGATTTTTACATTTTTATGATTATTAACAAACACATGCCCCTTACCTTTATTAACTATAACCGCTTTGGCTTCAAAAATTTTGTCGTTACCCTCCATTCCAGGCAATATTTCCATTTTACCACTATCAATAAAAAAACTATCTCCACAATTTACAGTTGTTGAAACGCTCGGTTCACTATAATCACTCAAATCAATAGTTCTCTCATACTGCTGATAATCCTTTGTTTCATAGACACCACCCATTGCTTCCACTATTTTCAAAGCTTCTTTAATTTTTTCTGGATCCAAAGCGCCGGCTTCATTTCGAAGTTTCACTTTTACTGCTCGCAATCGTTCATTCAAATCAGCTACAGTTTGATCCTGTTTTAGGCTAAGAGCACTGGTTAAATTTTGGGATTCGCCTTTGAACATGTTTTAAGTTATTACGAGTAAAACGAGTAATACAAGTGAGACGAGATTCGTGAATCGTGAAACGGTATTCGTAAAGCGTTAAGCGTAATTAGTAAGACGTGAGATGATGACTATAATCTCCAATCTCTAATCTCTAATCTTGCAATTATTTCTCAACTTCTTCGGTCACATCAATCACAGTCTGAATATATTTCTTTCCAATTTTGGCCTTAATAATTGCATGGGTATCATCGAGCGGCTCCAAAGAATAAATAGTATTGTATTCAGCACTGACAAAATACCCATCTTTGTTTATAATCCTTGCTTTTCCACCCTCCATGAGAAAATTTCCAACTACGTTTTTTCCCACCTGAAAATAACCTCGAGCTCTCTTAAAATCTACATCAACCTCAAAACAAGCCTTGCCTTGTTTATCATATATTTGGTTGCCTGATGTTGGTTCCAAAAACAATTGATCGCCTATAACTTCAGGTGAATATGAAACGTCGAAACCTCTATCACTACCAATTTTATTACCTTCATTATCGAAAATATAATACCTATCCCCTATTTTTCCTCGATAATAAAGACGACCATTACATTCTGTCATAGAATATGCATCCAACTCATCAAGTCCCAATGGATAACCCAAAGTAAAACCTTCCGGAGTTAACAAAATATATTTACCATCTTGCTGCCTAGCCTTGGCGTATGTTCGCCCTCCTGTTGTTTTAAAATGTTCAATCTCAGTGAATACTGCCGTACTAGCCAGAATGCTACGATGATCTGAGTTTAATAAATAAAACAAACCATCTTTCTTTGCGACAAACACCAAACCATCTTCACCCTTTACTATATCAACCACTGCATCATATTCAATCGCATTCAACTTTTCATCTTTATTACTTTGATATAAATAAAACTTACTTTTAGTAGAGTTAGTAGGATCATCTTTATCTTTCTTTTCTGCTTTATAACAAATAACCCCATTTATTTTTTTCGGTGGATAGAAGAAATCATAGCCTTCTTTTGGACAGAACAATTTTCCTGTTTTGTTGTATAAAAAATCTTTTCCACTTACTTTTACTCGGAAAAAAGGCTCGCCCTCGCAGTCTTCAACATTTACAAATCGCTCACTACCATCACGAGAGCCAACCAGCTCGCCTTTTGAATTCATACAAAAGCTATTGGCGACTGAATTTGACTGCGTTTTGCAAATATTGAAAAACAATTCATTCCCCACTTTTTTTACTTCAGTACATTTATCTACTTCCGAAGATCTAAATACTTCAACACCTGAGTCATCTAGTACTAAAATCTCATTTTGTCCGAGCAGTGTTTTTCTCTTTATTATAAAATATAGTGTCTCTTGGTCATGAGTAGTCTTAACATTCATAACCTCTTTTGCCTTTGACCACATCGTACCACCAGCATTATAAACCGAAAACTTATCTTTAGAGTCTCGATTAATAACTTTTATTCCAGTGGAAGTAGCTCCCACCTTTTCACCGGCTGTCACGCCGCTTTTGGGTCCAATCATTTTACCAGTTTCATCATACAAGTGAATAATTTTGCCACTTTGTATTTCGGCAATCAGATGACCATCGACGAATCGTACCTGATACAATGTTTCTCCCTGTTTCAATGGAAAGTATTCATAACCGGTCTGGTCAATTATCTTATCCCCATTTTCTGTCTTCACGCTAAAATACATTTTCTTATCTGTTGCTCCAAAAGTCGTCACAGATTCAAAACCTTCTGGCAAACCAACAATTTTTTTATTTTTTGCATTAACAATAAATGATCGGCCATTCTTTTTGGCAATAAAAGCTAATGTGGCAAAAATTTCTCCATTTTCAGCCTTTTTATTTATAAATTCATCATTTCGAAATTCAAACTTCGAATTTTCGAATTTTTCACGATTAAAATCATCTTCTTTTTCTTTTAATTCAGGCACAACTATTTCATCGTATTCCGATACATCAATTTCCCGTTTATAATCAGAAAAATTTTCTATATCATATACGCTTCTCATTTCTTCCACTATCCCCAAAGCCTCTTTTACCCTTTCATGATCCAAAACTCCAGCTTCATTTCGAAGTTTTACTGCTCGCAATCGTTCATTCAATTCCGCCACGTTTATGCCTTGGCTCGAGCTGATTCCGAGGGTTAAGTTTTGGGATTCGCCTTTAAACATATAATCGTGATACGTGAAACGTAATACGTTAAACGGTATTCGTAAAGCGTTAAGCGCCTGCCCCGCATCGCGGGGTAATTCGTAAAACGTAATACGATTACCATTTACTGGTTACGAGTTACGGGTTACGGGTTACTCATCCTCACACCTCCTTCACTTGCTCAAAATTATACCCAACTCGTAACAATGTTTCTTCGTCATAATAATTTCCTAACAACTGCAAACCAATCGGTAAATTATCTTTAAATCCACAAGGGATAGACATCGCAGGAATGCCGGCTACGTTGGCCGAGACAGTGAAAACATCAGCCAGATACATGGTTAATGGATCATCAAATTTTTCGCCTAAGTTGAAGGCAGTCATTGGAGCAGTAGGACAGGCTAACACATCAACTTCTTCAAATACTTTCATCAAATCAGCTTTAATTAGTCCACGAAGCTTCTGCGCTCGTTTATAGTATTCATCACTGTAACCTTCAGACAAAACATAAGTTCCCAACATAATACGTCGTTTCACTTCATCACCAAAACCTTGACTGCGAGTATTGAGATACATTTCTTCAATATTCTCAGCCGGTGCTCGGAATCCATACCTCACACCATCAAAACGCGCCAAGTTAGAAGACACTTCAGCTGGCATTAACACATAGTAAGTAGATAAGGCATAACGAGTATTTGGTAAACTAACTTCTTTCACCTCCGCACCCAAATCACGCAACACATTCACTGCTTCCAAAATTCTTTGTTCGACAATCGGATCCATGCCTTTCACAAAAAATTCTTTCGGTAAACCAATACGTAAACCTTTAATATTTTTTTTAATGTTTTTGGTGTAATCTTTTTTTGTTGCCACTGTGGTTGCATCAAACGAATCTTGTCCGGCAATCACGTTCAACATCAACGCCGCATCATAACAGTTGCGAGTGAATGGACCAATTTGGTCAAAGCTGGAAGCCATAGCAATTAATCCGTAACGAGAGACTAAACCATAAGTGGGTTTCAACCCAACTAAGCCACAAAAACTGGCTGGTAAGCGGATTGAGCCTCCAGTATCTGAACCAAGTGAAGCCACACATTCATCATCAGCCACAGCCACAGCTGAACCGGCTGAAGAACCGCCCGGGACTTTAGTAGTGTCAATAGGATTCTTTGTTGGCCCAAAAGCAGATGTTTCGCCGGAACTACCCATGGCAAATTCATCGAGGTTGGTCTTCCCCATGATAACGGCGCCAGCATCGATTAACTTTTGCACTGAGGTTGCAGTATAGGTAGCATAATAATCACTTAAGATCTTAGACCCAGCCGTGGTTAACTTACCGGTCATCATCATATTGTCTTTTATGGCAATAGGCACCCCAGTTAAAGGTTTAAAATCAACACCATCACGAATATTATCATCTACTTCTCTCGCGCCTAAACGAGCTTCATCAGAAAAAACTGAAAGATATGAATTCAATTCATTATTATTATTTTCAATGCGATCCAAATAGTGCATAACCAATTCCTGACATGAAAAGTCTTTATTTTTCAATCCTTCTTGCACTTCTGTTATGGAAAGTTTATTTAAATTCATACTATTTATGTTTTAAAACTGATTTAACGCGCACCTGACCATCTTCCACGTCTGGCGCGGCCGCTAACACTTCCTCGGCTGAATAAATCAAGTGGGACTCATCCGGCCGCGTAATGTTTTCTTGGCCAGTGATGTGATCCATGGCTGGGATAGTGCTTAAGTCAACCTCGTTAAGTTGATTCATATACGTCAAAATCGACGACAGCTGGGTCGCAAATTTCTTTTTTTCTTCTTCAGTTAAATCTAGCTTGGATAGTTTAGCTAGGTGGTCAATCTGTTTAAGTGAAAGCATATAAGCATTTTAACAAGGTAGTTCCCTCTTCTGCGAGCCCCGAAAGTATTGAGGGGCGTGGCAGTCTCAATTGAACTGTTACTTGTATATAATAAATTTTAAAGAGATTGCTTCGTCTCCCCGATTAAATCGGTGATCCTCGCAAATGAGGTTACTATTTTACTTGCCTGCACAGACAGGAGTAGCTTCCGTCGTGTCATCCGACACGACTGGCATGTCGAATGACATGCCGTAGTTCAGAATTAATTCAATCTATTCTATCCGTAGAATCCGTAGCCTTGTAACTAAATCGCAACCCCATATAATCCTGCGATAATCGATGTAATCCTACGGGCTTCGTTCTCCACCAACTCACCCTCATACTCCCCCGAATGCGCAGTCGAACCTTCATAGGAAACTTCTTTTTGGTCAATATGAATGCTGAAATCAAAATGGTCTTCAAACTTTTTAATATAAACGTGGAAGCGTGGATAATGACCACTTCCCAGTGAACGCTTATAACTGGTTTCTTTGGTGTGAAAGCTGGTAATTTCACCATAACCACACCGACGAATCAAATCTTCCGGGTTATATTCTTTGTATGGAAAACTAAAGTTCATATTATTTTATCAATTTTATAAATTCTTTCTCATCAATCACTTTCACTCCAAGCTTTTGAGCATTGGTTAACTTCGATCCAGGATCTTCGCCTACTACCACATAATCAGTTTTGGAGCTAACTGAGCCGCTAACTTTGCCACCTTGTTTTTTGATTAAGGCTTTCGCTTCATCACGAGACATTGTTTCCATAGTTCCGGTTAAAACAAATGTCTTGCCCGAAACTCCAATTTTTTCTTCACGTTTTTCCGGTCGTTTCAATGTCACTCCCAATTTTTCCAACTTCATCCACAACTCAAAATTCTTTTTATCATGGAAATAATCATAAACCGCTTGCGCCACAGTTTCACCAACACCCTCAATTTCATTTAACTCATCAACTTCAGCTGCCTCCATTTTATGCAAAAAGTCTTCAATAGTGCGACCGGTAAAATTTTCAGCCAATAATGAAGCAGTTTCAGATCCAATATAGCGAATGCCCAGGGCATAGATTAACTTATCCAATCCGACTGTCTTACTTTCACTAATCGCTTGAATCAATTTCTCAGCTGATTTATCTCCAAAACGCTCCAAAACCACTAAATCTCCAATAGTTAACGCAAAAATATCCGGGGCATCTTCAATCAGCCCGGTTTCGATCAATTGCTCTACTATTTTATCACCTAATCCAATAATATTAAAGCCCGATTTTGACACAAAGTGAATAATTTTTTCCCGTTCTTGGGCAAAACAGTTCTTATTAGTACAATAGACCGCTACTTCACCTACTTTTCGACTAACATTACCTTGGCAAATTGGGCATTGAGTTGGTGCTTTAACAATTTTTTCATTACCGTGACGCATTTTGGGCAATGATTCAACGATCTCAGGAATTATATCTCCGGCTTTATGAACAATCACAGTATCACCAATTCTGACATCTTTACGAGTTAATTCATCGATATTATGTAATGTCGCGCGACTGACAACTGAGCCGGCGATTTTCACTGGACGTAAATGTGCCACTGGAGTCAAGGCGCCAGTTCTCCCTACTTGCCAGACAATGTCTTCGACAATGGAAGTAGCTTGCTCAGCTGGGAATTTATAAGCGCAAGCCCAACGAACATATTTCGCGGCTTTACCAAGGCGTTCTTGCCATTCTATATTGTTAACTTTAACCGCTACGCCATCAATATCATAAGCTAATTTTGGTCGTTTTTCTTGCCAGGCTTCGCAAAACTTGATAGCCGCTTCAATGCCTTTGACTTCTTGGTATTCTTCATTTATTTTTAATCCCAACTCTTTCATGCGTTCCAACATGGCCTGTTGAGTTTTTATTTTTGCTGGTGATTTATAAATGGCCCAGCAAAAAACGTCTAATTCTCTGTCAGCCGTTACTTGAGAATCAAGCTGACGGACAGAACCGGCCGCGGCATTACGCGGGTTAGCGAATAAAGGCTTACCTTCTTTTTCTAACTGTTTATTCACTTTATCAAAACTTTTTCTCGGCATGTAAACCTCGCCACCAAATTCAATATCAATATTTTCTCTCAATCGTAGAGGTAAACTTTTAATGGTTTTAACGGTATGAGTAACATCCTCACCCATCACACCATCACCACGAGTTACAGCGCGTTCAAACAAACCATTTTTATAATGAAAACTCATGTTCAAACCATCAATTTTCAATTCACAGGTATAATCAAGTTGTTCATTTTCGTTTAAATTTAAAAATCGCTTCACTCTTTGATCAAACTCGCGCATTTCATCAAAACTAAAAACATCATCCAAGGAATATTTGGGAATTTCATGTTTTACTTTTTTAAATTTTGCCAACGCGACACCACCCATTCTTTGAGTAGGTGAATCAGCGGTAATTAAATCCGGATATTCATTCTCAATCGCCTCCACTTCATCCTTCAAACTATCCCGCGCCGCGTCGCTCATGATGGGATTGTCCAAAACATAATACGCGTAATCCACCTCACACATTTGGTCTTTTAATTTTTGTAACCGTTTCTTCGCTTCATCTTTTTTCATATCATTATATTCAAAATTACATATTTAAATCATTATAAGTGCCTTATTATTTACATCCCCATTTATGGGGGAGTAAAAGTCAACCAACATGGCAAAAGAAAATATTTTTTCAAAGGTTAAAAAGTTCCAACTCCCACCTAAAGGTGGATGTAATAATAACTACACTTTAATCAATGTCACCACCAACGGCGTATATTTAAACTGCTTTTTCAAACTGGCGATGCATTTCAACAAACTCGAAACTTTTATTTCCTTGCGTTTTCCTTCCCACGGATCAACGATCGTTGCTTGATTACTTTCTATTTTTTCTAAAACAATATAATGCCCGGCATGATCAGCATAATATTCATATTCCAAATATTTGGCATCCAAATAAACCAAAATCGGCTTATTTTTTGACCAGCGTTTTAAATTCACCAAAGATATTTCACCACCTGACACTTGAATATATTCGTTATCTTTTAACATTTTCTTCAAGTGCTTTTTGTATTGTTCAAATTCAACGATTACTTTTAATTTAACATGATACTTATTCACAAACTCAGACAAAACACCAGGATGATAATCTAAATATTTCTTTTTCAACCCATTCAATAGCAACTGACCTTCAGCAGCTTTCGACATTTTGACACCAGTTAACATCGCCAAAGCGCATAGACCGCAACTTTGTGTATAATTTTGTTCTAACGGTTTAATCATATTAAAAATTTAAATATTTCAAATTAAACATTTATAATCTCATTTTCGCGCATTTGACCTTCTAATTTTTGTAAACGAATTTTCGCTTCTGCTTTATTCATATATTGCAATGCAAATTAATTTCGTGTTTGGAATTTGTAATTTTGGAATTTGTAATTTGGGATTTGCCCCGAAGGGGCCCCTTTGGGGGAATTTATTTATACATTTATTATTTCTTTTATCACCGTTGTGCCATTAAAACCATAAACCGCACATTGAGTGTTAGAAATCGGTTTGATGCTGGTAATTTCCTTAATACCACTATTTCTAGAACAAACCTCACCTTTATCATTCATAACTACATGATTCCCCTCTCTATTCATCACACAATAAATTAGACGCTCGCCAACTACTTGAGTTAAACCATATTCAACTAAACGACCAAAATTACCGGGCAGGATTTCTTTGCCATCTACCCAGAGATGTTCTTCTCCTGAGCCTTCAAATGAAACAGCCACCAGTTTATTATTCCAAAACAATATCTTTTTTATCATTTTTAATTTTAACGTCCAATCAACCATTTTACTATTTATTTCAACGCCATTTTGTGCATTACTTTTACGCTGTAAAATAACCGCCAAATCATTTTCATTACGAGCAAAACCTAATATTATTGAATCTCCGGGAGCGTTATAAATTAGTCCTCCCTCAGAGACCACAGATTGACATCCCGCCATGATTGCAACAACATATAATTTACCATCAATAAGATTAATGCCTCCAAATTTACTTACCTTATATTTACTCACCCAATCAATCCGCTTTTCATCAACCCAGATATGCAGTTTGTCAGAATTGTCTCTCCCATAAATGATAAAATGTCCATTTGAGTTTGCAACATCCACTCGATCCACAACCTCGGGGACTGCGTATTCATGCCCATTTTTCATATAGACACCCGGCTTTAAATTATTCCTAGACTCATCACAAACCGAAACTGCATAACCATCTGGAATGCTAATTAAATTGTAGAAATTTGCATAATCCTCAGTTAGCACATTACCTAGATCATCCATAAGAATATCATTCTCACCATTTCTTATATGATAAACAAAACCTTTTTCAAGAGGAACAACGTTAAATATTTCAATATTTTCACCTTCAATAAAATCACGAACATTCACACTGACAGCTTCCAACGACTCAGGTTTTACCAACCCGGCATAGTTTTCCACTTCTTTCAACAGTCGCGCCACATGATCAGGATCTTTAGGATTACCGGTTTTGGCTAGTTCGCGCAATCGTTCATTAACATCAACCAAACTCACTGATTGCTCGTGAGTAACATCGCCGGTTAATTTTTGTTCAAATGGTGACATTGTATTGTATATTATGAAATCTACTTCCTGCTTTTCCGCCTGAGGCGGATCCGCCTTTGGCGGAGGAATTTTGGATTTGAAATTTGGAATTTTAATTTTTATCATTTAACTCATTCTCATGAACAAACATAAAATTTTCGAGATCGAATAATCGTTTGTAAAGTTTATCATCTTGGCGATAAGTCACCCAAGCGAATGACTTTGATGCTGGTGTGATGGAAACAAAGGCATCAGAGACTAAAATGCAAGGCGCTATCACTTGCTCACGCCCTTGTTCATCAAACATGATCCAATCATCACCATCCTTCAACCTTTTTGTGACAAAAATTACCTTATCACCCACAGGAATCGATTTTATCCCATTTCCAGTGGAAACATCAAGAATTGTCTTTATAACACCTCTATCAGGACTAAAAATTGTAGTGTAGCGACTATCCGCCCCATGTTTGGATGAATAGTACAACTTATTTTGTGAATTATGAATCACGGCACAATCTGACAACTCTTCATTAAAAAACTTTTTAGTTATCCTTTCCCCTTTTGCATTAAATACTTGCGTTCCAAAATTTTCATAATAACCAATCACATACACCTCCTCGCCTTGAACAACCAATGAACTAGGTGTAGAGCAACCAGATTGCAAAAAATTCATATCCAAGTTACCATTAACCGCCAGGCAGGTACTAGCGGAGACTCTTAAAGAATGAGTAGAATAAACATGCTGACTATTTTCAACTATATTAACAACCCGACCATCAACATTATTTTTAATAACCTTACCGCTTGAATTGAGTATGTATGCTTGAGAAATATTATTTACAGGCCAACTGCCTACCAAAAAGAATCCTTGGCCCTCATTATTCACTCTCACTGCGGGATTTGAAATATAACCTTCCAGCGGTTCGCCGGTGGGTGTCGAGCCAAGGTACCCAGGCGTATTTTTCTTGCCCCAAATTTCACCTTTGTGATCACATATATAAAAATGTTGATCCTTGTCCTTCAATGCCATAAAAACTTTATCCCCGACTGGTTGCAAATGTCCAGTAATAATATATTCATCGGGCAAATCAAGAATACCATCACGCTCAGAATACAGGCACCACTTATTATTTTTGATAACTAAGAACATATACTGACCTTGAAATCGAATAACTGTTTGCACGTCAATTCTAGAAAATTCTCCCTTGAATCTTTTACCATCCATCGTTACCAAGGAATAAAAGCCATCCATTTCTTTCTCTTGCCAAACTGCAAAATCTCCGGACATCAAATTTTGATAATTCGCAGTTTCATTGACAGAAACATTAGGATTGATAACTTCGTTTTTTTCATTCACAAACCTATTCGGATTAAACCCTCCATCATTCTTGTCCCCTACAAAAATCACTTGACTTCCCACTTCACCTATTTCTGTGAAAGTGACAAAACCTTTACCTCCGGAAATATCTTCATTCGATTCATTAAAAACATGAACCATACCATCCTTGTCATCGCAGGTAAAAAACAAGTGGCCATCAAAAACATAAATATTACTTTTATCCAAATTTGCAATTTGATTTATTTCATCAGTCTCAAATAAATGAACAATCACATCATTTAAAATTTCCGACTTTTCAATCTGATTGGAATAGGCTGCCACTAAAGACAACAAAGTCTTCACTCTTCGCGGATCACGAGTATCACCCTCCTTTACCACTTCACGCAGGCGTTCGTTTAAATCAACCAAGCTCACCGATTGATCGTGAGTAATATTGCCAGTTAGTTTTTGTTCAAATGGTGACATTCTGTTAGATTTAAGATTAGAGTTTATAGATTGTAGATATTATGGGTGATGGTAATTGGGATAAGGATGCCAGAAAATAATATTCGTGGATTCCCCGCGTGGCGGGGCAGGCGTGGTCTAATTCGAGAGATCTTCCTCCGACACTGGTTCCATAATATCAACTGTCACGCAAATCGCTTGACCATCTTTAACTCCATAAACCTTGCATATATTATCTTTTATTGGTTTCACAAAACTAATCGCATCGAATATGCCAACTCGAATGCAAGCCTCACCTTCATGGTTAACCAATCGCAACCCATCGGAAGCATAGTCAGCAATCACAAACCCATCACCGACCTTCGTTAGTTCTTTACCATTTTCAATAATAATAAGTGGTTCTGCTGAGTCTGATGCCATCACTGTGTTCCTGGGGAAATCATTGTCAGCAACATATAAAGCCTTCCCTTCCCAAATTATGGAATTCCCAACCATATTTAAAATACGATCATCCAAAAATTTTTGATTTTTTCCTCTAATTTGTTTTATTCCGTAATGTTTATTGAACTCATCACGGTATTTAACATATAAACCATCCTCACCATCAGTAAATATTTCATTAACATTAAGACAACTAAACAATTCTTCCACTTATACCCCATCAATAAGCAAAAAATGTGTCTTATCACGCGATCCGACACAGACAATTTGATTATGATAAAAACAAAAACTTGTAAAATATGAATAATTACTGGCCCATTCCTGTTCCTGTCCGTCAATCATCAAGGATGCAACAACTGTTTCTTTATTTCGTTTATAGCCATCATCAGTAAAGATTATTTCGTGGCCACCAACATTCTTAACTGAAACACCTGAAAAGTTTTTATACCTGAGATCTTCTCCATTTTTTCTAATAATCACAATATCCTCATGAAAGTCATTATGAAATCTCGATGGATGACTGCCCCTTTTACCTGTGGCAACAAATGAATCTCCAACTGATACTAAGTTGTTCACTTCCCGTAAATTTTCAGACAAAACCTTACCTTTATTATCGACAATGATAAAATCCGAAGCTCTCCTCCCGATGATCACCGCACCACCAGCAATCGGCACAACCTTCATAATTTGGTAAATGCCTAAATTTTCAAAATTAAAAACATCAAAGAGAACCTTCTTGCCTAATTTAATCTCATCCAAATCATCTTCAAATTCTTTTGAATATTTCTCCACCAATTGCAATAAAGCAGCAACGTTCTTTGGATCACGCGGATTTTTCACTTTTGCAGCTTCGTGCAAGCGTTCGTTAATATCAACCAAACTCACCGCTTGATCGTGAGTAATATTGCCAGTTAATTTTTGTTCAAATGGTGACATTCTGTTAAATTAGAGATTATAGATTTTATGTGATAATTAAATCTTATTCGTGGATTCGTGGGAAATTCGTGGATTCCCCGCGTGACGGGGCAGGCGTGGGACATTTATGGATTTGCGGTCAATATATTATAGATCTTCCGCTGAAACAGTTGTCATCGTATTTATAGTCACACAAATCGCTTGATTATTTTTATCAATTCCACAAACTTTGCAAATATTACCTTTAACAGGAAGAATGTCAGTAATTCTAACAAAATCAGATGGTTCTATACATGATACTCCTAAATAATTATAAACAGTTACACCATCGCCGGAAAGATCCCTACCAATCACGAGAAAATCTTCATTAAAAGGAATAATGCCAAGCGATTCCTTGACTGTAAACAAGGGATTATTTTTATCTTTGGTCAAAGTAATATCGAGATAGCCTTGACCTGCAGTTGAGGATGTTTTCATGAATACCATCTGACCATAATTACCAGAGTATACAACTTGGTTGTTCACAATCCTAGTTAATTCAACCTCTTTGGAATCGTCATTTGTTTGAATTTCTTTAACCAATGTTACAGTTGTAATCCGCTTATCCGTGTAACAAACAAATAATTCATCCTTGGCATTTGAAATTAAATTAGTCACAGAGTCACAATCAGGTAACTCTTCCTCTTCCTTACCATCTAAAACAAGCCACCATTTACCATCACGATAACCAGCGCATGCGATGCCTTTGCAATAAGAACAAAATGCTTTAACCTTTATATACTTTTTTGCCCACTCTTGATTTATTCCATTAATAATAACTTTAGCGGGTAAGTTCGTTTGATTTATTTTATGATAGGCGTAGACAATTTCACAATTATCAACAATCGCAATATTTGCATATCTATAACCGATTAACGATTCGTCTTCTCCCTGTGGTCGAACCACATTTATACTACCACCACGATGAACAAGCGCGACAAAAGAATCTGTACCAATCCTATGAGGTCTGACATAAACATGATCAAAATTATCAGAATATTTTTTCCCATCAGTATCTAACAAAATTTTACCGGACTGATCATCACCATAAATCAAGATCTTCCTGCCAAAAAGTAAAACTGACTGGATATATTTTAATCCATATCTTTGAATAATATCCGAGTTGAAAAGTATTTTTTTCCCTAATTTTGTCCCATATAATTCATCCTCAAATTCCATGGAATATTGCTCCACCAATTGCAACAATGTGGCAACGTTTTTCGGGTCACGCGGGTTTTTACCTTTTGCGACTTCACGCAAGCGTTCGTTAATATCAACCAAACTCGCCGCTTGATCGTGAGTAACATCGCCAGTTAATTTTTGTTCAAAAAGAGACATAAGACTAATTAAAGAATAATACAAGGCTACAGATGCTACCGATATTTTCTACCGATACTACTGATTTAAAAATTAGTTCCCTGTATTGGAATTTTCCGCCGGTCATCGACTCCGAGGTAAATGTATGTTTCGTCGCTCAGACTCGAGGAGAGGCGGATCCCTGCCTACCGGCAGGCAGGCGCCTTTGGCGGAGATTATTGGTGCTTGGTTATTTAAACTAACGGTTGCCCCGTAATATATTTCGGTATCTCCACATTCATTATTTTCAACGCCGTAGCCGTCACATCTGACAACAATCCAACTGGTCGCAATAAACTTAAATCATTACCAATCAATTGTGATTCTGGTGAACTCTTGCCTTGATATTTTTCACCGACGATAATTAACGGCACTGGATTAGTGGAATGGTCTTTACTGATTTCGCCAGTTTGCAAATTGCGCAATTCTTCGCAGTTACCATGGTCAGAAGTTATAATACAATTACCACCTTTGGAAAGAACTAAATCAACTAATTGCCCTAAACAATAGTCTACGGTTTCTACTGCTTTAATACAGGCGGGAATATCACCGGTATGACCAACCATGTCAGGATTGGCGTAGTTAACTACAATAAAATCATGTTTTTCTTGCATTAAGGCTTTGTTCAACTTGGAAGTAACTTCCAACGCTGACATCTCCGGTTTATCCGCGTAACTAGCTACGCGCGGAGAAGGGATAACATCGCGATCTTCAGCTTTGAAGGCCGCTTCTGCGCCACCATTGAAAAAGAAAGTTACATGCGCGTATTTTTCTGTTTCCGCAATGTGATATTGACTCAAACCAACATCACTAACTATTTTGGATAAACAAGTAGAAACCTTTTCCTTGTGCATAGCCACTTCCACCGGTAACCCTTCTTCATATTCAGTCATGGTAATCATCTTGATATTGTTAACTTTCTTGCGGTTAAAGCTATCAAATTCATCCAAAACCAAGGCTTTAGTTAATTGTCGCGCACGATCAGAACGATAGTTCATAAAAATTACCGCATCGCCATCTTCAATAGTGGCCACTGGTTTTCCACCTTCGGTAATAACAACAGGTACAAACTCTTCATCAAAAACTTTTTTTGAATATGAGGCTTCTACGGCAGTCACGGCATCGTCAAAAGTTTCATCGCTCGTGCCTTCCACCATGGCTTTGTAAGTTTTTTCCACACGTTCCCAATGATTATCACGATCCATGGCATAAAATCGACCGGAAACAGTAGCAATTTTCCCTATACCAATCTCTGCTATTTTCTTTTTCAACGAAGTCATGTATTCTTTACCACCATTAAAAATCGTATCACGACCATCAATAAAGCAATGCAAGAAGACATCCTTAATTTTTTGTTGTTTGGCAAATTCCAGCAAAGCATAAGCATGTTCAATAGTGGAGTGCACTTTGCCATCGCTCATCAAACCAATAATATGCAAGCGTGATTTATTTTGGCGCACATGTTCAGCGGCTGACAAAAACTTTTCATTTTCAAAAAATGCGCCATCATTAATATCTCTATCAATTAATGGTAAATTTTGAAACAAAACTTTACCCACACCCAAATTGGTGTGTCCAACTTCAGAATTTCCAATCTCCCCCCAAGACAAACCGACTGATTCACCAGAGGCCAATAAAGTATAAACTGGGTAATTGGAAGCATACTTATCAAAATTCGGTTTTTTCGCCAGCGAAATACTATTACTATCACAGGGTGGCGCGATCCCAAAGCCATCCAAAACAATTAACACTAAAGGTTTGCGTTGAGACATATAGTTACTTGCCTGCCTGAGCAGGCGGGTGATTTATTAACGATTGACCGACTACGGTAGCTGGTTGTTTAATCTCCATAAAGTCATAGATAGTCGGGGCAATATCTCCTAAACTACCATCGTGTAAATGCACTTTTTTAGTTTTCGAATGCATGATAACAAACGGCACGGGATTAGTGGTATGCTCAGTGAACACTTCACCGGTTTTTTCATCAATCATTTTCTCCGCATTACCATGATCAGCCGTCACAAACATCACCCCCTTCAACGAGGTAACGGCCTTCATTAATTTACCCAAACAGATATCTACATGTTCAATCGCCTTGATGGTTGCCTTCAAATTACCAGTATGACCAACAATGTCTGGATTGGCAAAATTAACCACAATGAAATCAAATTTTTTAGCTTTAATCGCCTTTAAAATATAATCAGTAATAGTATACACTGACATTTCTGGTTTTAAGGCGAAGTTTCTCACTTTATCCGAAGGAATTAAAACTCGAGTTTCGTCAAACACTTCATGCGGGTAACCGCCATTGATGAAATACGTCACATGTGCAAACTTTTCCGATTCTGCTATATACAGTTGTTTGTAATTATTCATAACAAAAGGCAACGTCCCCAACAATTCAGCTCCGGGAAAAGCCGTAATCAATTCGCTTGATAAATCCGGGCCAAAATATGTAAAAGCACAAAACAAAACATTTCTCAAAGATTTAGAGCGCTTAAACGAACCAGGATTTTCTGCGTTAAACCTCTTTTGCACAAATGCTTTTGTCAATTGACGAGCCCGATCAGAACGTAAATTGAAAAAAATCACGGCATCATCATTTTTAATTCGCGACTCGGAAAAATCAGAACGGCCACGATCAATAATCGACGGTTCGATAAACTCATCTGTCAACTCGGAATTGTATGCATGTTCAATGGCATCTTTGTAATAAGTAAATTTCAATCCCTTACCCCCGACCAAACAATCATAGGCTTTCTTAGTTCGATCCCAATTCTTGGCACGATCCATCGCATAAAATCGTCCCAGCAACGTTACCAGTTCCCAACCCTTATATCCATGATTAAGTTTCTCGAGTTTTGTCAACAACTCATGAATAATCCTATGGGAAGAATGTTGAGCTGAGTCACGACCGTCAGTAAATAAATGTAAAAAAACTTTTTCAATTTTCTGTTGCCGTGCCCACTCCACCAAAGCGACCAAGTGACTTAACGAACTATGAGGGCTATCACCATCCGACACCATACCCATTAAATGTAATCGGGATTTATTGGCAATAATATGATCATTAACATATTTAAAAGAAATATTTTGATAAAAAGAACCATCAGCGATCGCGCGATTAATAATGACATTATCCTGAAACACGACCCGACCAGCGCCGATGTTCATGTGTCCAGCTTCAGAATTACCAGCTAAACCATCTGGCAAGCCAACGCAACTTTCGCTGGCGCACAATTTGGCATGCGGATATTTTTTCCATAATGAATCGAAGTTTGGTTTCTTGGCCAGCTCAATAGCATTGCCCGGCCCTTTGGGTGCCAAACCAAAACCATCCATGACTAATAAAATTGTTGGTTGATATTTTTTAATCATAAAGATTTTAATTCCCGTTCGATCTCCATCAAGCGGTTATATTTTTCTACCCGCTCTGAACGTGATAAGGAACCAGTTTTAATAAAATCCGCATTCACTGCTACAGCCAAATCAGCAATAAAAGTATCCGCAGTTTCTCCTGATCGATGAGAGACACTGACTTTGTAATTATGTTCTTTGGCTAAATAAATCGCATCAATAGTCTCAGTTAACGAACCAATTTGGTTTAACTTAATCAAGATGGCATTGGCCACATTATTTTCAATCCCATGTTTTAAACGTTCCACATTGGTCACAAATAAATCATCGCCCACTAAAGCGACATGATCGCCCAAGTAACCGGTTAGCTTCGCCCAATTAGCCCAATCATCTTCAGCTAATGCATCTTCAAGAGAAATAATTGGATATTTACGTAACCAACTTTCCATAGTTTTGATCACAGCATCAGGCGTGATAAACTTTTTCATTTTCTTATCGTTCAAGGCGTATTTACCATTAGCAAAATATTCACTCAATGCTAAATCAACTCCGATAAAAGCATCCTTCCCTGGTTTATAACCGGCTTTTTTAATGGCGGCAACAATAAAATCTAAACCCTCTTCATTGGACTTCAAATTTGGCGCAAAACCACCTTCATCGCCCACTAAAGTTTGATAACCAGCGTCTTTTAATAAAGATTTCAAAGCTTGAAAAACTTCCGATCCGATTCTCACCATATCCGCCATGGATTTCGCTTGTGGCACGACCATCATTTCTTGTACTGTAACTGAATTATCCGCATGTTTACCGCCGTTCAAGATATTCATGGTTGGTTGCGGACTAAAATATTTTTTCTCCGGTAAATTGTAAATGCTTCGAATATATCGATACAGTGGTAAGCCATGAGCAATACTGCCGGCGCGCGCAACTGCCAAAGACACGGCTAATATCGCATTAGCTCCCAATTTACTCTTATTCTCCGTACCATCATACGCAATCATGGCATCGTCAATCAATTGCTGTTCTTCAATTTTAACTCCGACTAATATTTTACCAATCTTATCATTTACATTTTTAACTGCTTTCAGAACACCCTTCCCACCATAACGTTTTTTATCCCCATCTCTCAATTCCAAAGCTTCATGACTACCAGTGGACGCACCACTCGGCACTGCCGCCTTGGCCACCACTCCATTAGTTAAATAAACTGACGCCTCGACTGTTGGCAAACCACGAGAGTCAAGAATTTCACGAGCAATAATTTTTTTGATTTTCATATACATTTCGAATGTACGAATTAATTACGCCTGCCTGCCGGCAGGCAGGAATGTTTGCGAATTATTAATTTGGTTAACTTGCAAACAATCCTCGTTTTCGCACTATAATATTATTTTTTATTTATTATTTATTTAACCACGCAATAGCTTCATCACGCTTTTTGAATAATTTATAATTTTTATTTCCTCCCAAAGCATAAATCACCTTAATAAAAGCCGAGCGAAAGCCCGTAGCACCAACCACTGCGGTTTTACGCACCTTAAAAACTTTAAAATATTTGGCTTGCATCTTTTGAGCTTCTGTGGTAATTTTTCCTGCTTGTGAAACATCCACTAACAAATCAAAATGTTCAATCAAGGAATCTTTGTAGCGCTGATCAGCAATCTGTAGAGTAGCATCAAATAATTCACGCGAACTTTCTTTATTTTGATCACCATACAATGTCACATCAACCACTTGATTTTTCTTATCCCAAATGGCTTTGAATTTTTTATTTTTTTCGTCCATACTTTATTTATAAATTAGCGGCTTTATTCCCGGTAATTGTTTACCTTCCAAGAACTCTAACATCGCTCCACCTCCAGTAGAAATGAAATTAAACTTCTTACCAAGTTTTAATCGATTAATCACTGTAATCGTTTCGCCACCGCCAGCAATAGTTAACTTACGTTTACCGGTGGCTACAGCTTTCATCAACTTTTCAGTTCCAGCGGAAAAATCTTTCAAGTCAATCAATCCCAGTGGTCCACCACAAACAATAGTTTTCATTTTGGTAATTGAATCAACGAAAAGTTTAATTGTTTCCGGACCAATATCCAAAATCATTTCTCCAATTTCGCAAAGCTGTTTACCAAAGGCTAATTTAACGTAATGCTTTTTCTTTTTGGTAGCAGTATCGGCTACGATAAAATCAACTGGAATAATAATCTTTTTACTTTTGGCTAACTTACGCGCTTGATCAAAATATTGTGGGTCGTAAATTGAATCGCCGATTTCATAGCCTTTAGCCTTCAAGAATACATGCGCAACCGCGCCACCAACTAAAATTTTATCGTATTTTTTCAAAAACTTTTCCACCACTCCAAACTTTGAATCCAATTTAATGCCTCCAATAATCGCGCCTGCCGGTGATGGTGGAGTCAACGCTTCACTTAAATAATTCACCTCATCCACCAGATTTAACCCGGCATAGCTGGGCATCAAATTTGTAATCGCGCTCACTGAGGCCGCGTCGCGATGGCAAACACCGAAGGCGTCGTTAACATATACTTCTGCCAAGCTGGCTAATAACTGCGCAAACTGAAGATCGTTTTTTTCTTCACCAAAATGGAAGCGTAAATTCTCAAGTAAAATGACTGGAGTTTTAATTTTACTTAACTTACCGGCTAACTGATTATCAAAACTGGCGGTAACAAACTTTGACGGTGTGTTGCCCAAATATTTTTTCAAAACTGTATAAATTGGTTTTAATGAATATTTTTGATCAACTACACCATTTGGTCTACCCAGATGCGCACCAATAATCACTTGGCATTTATTTTTAACTAAGAATTTAATCGTTGGAACTACGCGACTGATGCGATAATCTTCCAAAACTTTTTTTCCATCCAACGAGACATTGAAATCCACCCGCAAAAACACTTTTTTCCCGTACCATTTTTTATTATCTTTGATTGATCGTAGTTTCATATTATTCTCCTTTTATTGATATTAATTTCCAATTGTTACCAGAGACTTCTTTGATAGTCACTTCCGCCTTTTCCGCCACCGTTCCTCTGGCTAACATGCCGATATTGAACTGTAAATTTTCCGGGTTAATAGCCGCACCATGTTCAATCACCGTTCCCAGCTCTAAATTTATTTGACTAACTTGGCTAAATTTATTGGTTTTTGAGGTCTCAATTACCACTTTTAATACCAAATCAGCCACATGCAAATCGTGCATATTTTTTATCTTTATTATTACCCCTATTATACCAAAATTAAACAAAAAAGGTAAGCAGAATTGCTCACAGTGGAAAGATTATATAGTTGACAAGAAAAACAGGAGAAACGAGGGAGACAAGAGAGAAAAGGGATGGAATTTATCTTTTAAGAGTCAATGATTACAAGTGGGAAACGAGAGTGAAAAGCTACGGGATTTATTTTTCTAGTTTCTTCCTTAAACCTTCAATGGTTCGAATAATTAAATATTCAGTTACCCCCATTAATTTATCTAATTCTTTATATTCGTCCGCAGTAATTAAACCATCGTCAAAGCAATCATCAACGTCGCCCTTTAATTCATTGAGAGAGCCTCTGCTTATGGACAGGTAACTTAAATAACTTTTGGTACTTTTAAAATACCCCTCCTGCATATTCTGCTTAACAGATCTTGCAGCGTCCCGCATCTGTGAAATTCTGCGATATTCTGCTTGCGGAAATTTTTTTGTTAATTGATAAATTTTAATTCTAATATCTTTGGCCTTTTGCCATATAATCAATTTTTTGTAACCGTAGTTAGAACTATCTACTTCCTCCATATTTTAAATGAATATTTCATTCACACATATTCCTCTATACTCTCGTCCTTTATATTTTTTACAAATAACTTCCTTCCCCCGTCTCCCTCGTCACTCTTATTTCTCCTGTCTCTCCCCTTAGTGGGTAGCACAGCTGATACACGGATCATACGCGCGAACTAAAGTTTTCAACAACAATTTCTGTTTTTCAACTGGGAACTTCTGAATTTGTGGTAAAAACGCGCCCAAATCATTTTCCAGATTGGCAAGGAACATCGCAGTTGGTGTTATTATATTCGAATTAATAACTATTCCCTGATTATTCAATTCATAATAATGGATCAAAATCCCACGCGGCGCTTCCACCACACCCACACCTTTACCTGCTTGTGGCTTAAAATCAACGAAAAGTTTCTTATTTTTCAATTTTAAATATTTTGGTAACAACTTTTCCAATTCTTCAAAAGCATGGATAATTTCCACTGCTTGAGCCAACGTGTTAAAAAAGGAATTGTAACAAGGTTGACTAGCTTTGAACGATTTCCAAATCTTTTTAGCCAAAGGATTAAGTTTATCACCATTCAAATTAACCCGCGCCAAGGAACCAACCATAAATGGTTGTTCAAAATATTTCACCCGTTTCACACCTTCGCCCTGAAAACAGTATTCTTCAAAATATTTTAAATACTCCAGGGGATCATTGACTTTTTGTTTATCCCCAACATTAATCACGCCATCATAATGCGCATATTCACTTTTGCTTTTCATTCCAGCATACAATGTTTGATTGGAAAACTTCGGTGGTTTGGCTTTACTTTTTACAAATTCAACAATCTTGATCGCCATTTTTTTAGCATCTTGAATCTCCGCATGCAAAGCCTGTAATTTTTCTTCATCTGGCACCACTTTAAAACCACCAACTACGCTATTAATCGGATGCGTGGCTCGTCCACCAATAACATCGCACAAACGCAAAGCCCAATCACGCATGACTAACGCGGAAGTGGATTGTTTAGTATATTTTTTAACTAGATCAAAGTCATTATTCACGCCGACAAAATCTGGAAACGATAAAAAGTAAACATGTAATGCATGGCTATGAATCCATTGCGCCAAGTTAAAAATTTTACGCAACAAAACAATCTCGGCCGTTGGTTCAACATTCATGGCCATTTCCAAAGCTTTAATTGCCGCTAAATTATGCACAATCGGACACACACCGCAAATTCTGGCAGTAATAATTGGCACATCGTAATAAGATCGATTCAAAACAATCCCCTCCATTAACCGCGCTCCTTCAAGAGTTAAAATTCTGGCGCTAGCCATATCAGCTTGTTGCAAAGTCGCTTCCAGACCCAAGTGCCCTTCTGTTTTGCCTATGTGATTGATGGTAATAGTTTTTTGTGACATATTTTATTTTTATTCTTTTAAAAATGCTATTGTAATGCGAAAACCGGTTGTCTGGCTCGGGGTGTAAACATTTTCATTGGTTGTAGTATATAGACTTCCTGCACCTCCATTTTCACTACCACCTACTAATATTCGCATATTTGATTTATAACCATCGTGACTAACAACAAAAGTTCCTGATAATTCTGAAGTTTTAACTTGACTTAATCCAGGGAATTCTTCATTCAATCTACGATTAACAAGTGCCGGAGTCAAAATAACTTCAAAATTTGGCAAACTCAACCCTTCTTCATTCCATTTTTTTTGAATTATATTTTTTAATTTTGGAAAAGTATTCGAAATTAACCACATACCCACCCTATTAAAGCGAAGATTTGAACCACCACCTATCATTTTAGCTATTGGATCTAGGTTTTCAATACTCCCAGAATATGAGCCATAGTGTTCCCCCATAACCTCGCCCTCAAGACTGTTTGGTCTTATTATGGTTTCTGTTACCAATAAAGAATATTTTTCTGCTACTTCTTTAGCATCCTTAATTAATGACCGCTCCATAACTTCTGACATGATTGAACCTGGCTGATGAACTAAACTATACACACCAGGACTTCTTTGCCATAAATGTGATCTAAAATTTACCAATGTTTTGTCTTTATCTGGCAAAGCATTCCACTGGCTTTCAGTAATTTCGGGGAACAAAGATAAAAATTTCTCATGATTCATATCACCATCTTCAGCCGGATCAGTAATAAATGGTTCAAATTGTCCAAAAATTAATTCTTTTATGGCGTCAATATGTTCACTATATTTTTCCGCTGGGGTAATAGTCTCAACCGTTCCGGCATACTCTTCCACCAATCGCAAAGCTTCCGCCACTTGATCGGGTTTGGGAATTTTTTGGTTCTTTATTTCAACCGCCAAATCTCGTAACTTTTCATTTACTGAAACAACTGTGGCACCTTGTTCTGGCTTTAAATTTTGAGTTAATCGTTCACCTATCATTTTATTGTTTTTTAACAGGAGACATAAATTCTTTAATACCAAACACTTTCAATACGTCATTTATCTGCGATTGAGTAAAACCTTTTTCTTTTAATAAATTCAACCAGTTTTCAATGGCCGGCGCGCGTAGCAAACCGCGACACCCCCAACACGCCTGTCCATTAGTTGGACAAATAGCGTCGCAACCGCCTTGAACAATTGGACCAAGACAAATCTCTCCAGCTTGTAACAAACATTTGTTTCCTTTTTTCAAACATTCATAACAAACAGGATTTTGTTTAATGGTTGGACGTTTACCGGCGACAAGACTGTAAATGAATTGTAAAATTTCTTTTTTAATTACCGGACATGTTGGCAAAGAAAAATCTACTTTGACATACTCGGAAATCGGCTTCACCTCAGGATTATCTAAATTTTGATCTTCATCATAAACCTTGGCCATCAACCGAGATTTATCACTATAATTTTTCATATGGTAAATACCACCGATATGCGCGCAAGATCCACACGCCACTAAGATCTTGGCTTGCCAACGATATTGTTTCAATAAACGAATATTGTGTTTGGTAATCGGACTACCTTCTACAAACACCACATCCACTTTTTGCGTACCTCGAAATTCTTCATCTTCAAACAACCGAAAATCTACAATATCTATTTTATCTTTTAATGCCACAAATTTTTCTCTCAATCCTAATAATTCAAAATAACAACCTTCGCAACTGGTCAATGAAACAAAGGCAAATTTAAGCTTTTTGTGCGCCATATTTTAATAATTCACTTTGTAATTCTTGTGGTCTGTTAGTTTTCACAAAACATAAGATTCCTTCATAATCAAAGGTAATCCCTGAACCGTTCATTTTATAATAACTATTTTTGGCTGGATAGATATGCCCATATTTCTTCAATTCTTCGCGAGAGATAAAGGCGACAGTGCGCAGTTGAGTAATCTCATTAATATCAAATTTATTTGGAAGAAAACCGAACTTAACCATAAACCTGCCATTATTCAATTCAACTGAATAATTACTTATAATTAAAATAAAAGTGCTAAGCATTAGAGTCATGATAAATCCTAAAAATACTTTCTCCCCCGAGGATGTAGGATCAGCAGCAAAAAATTCAACCCCACCAATCTTAATTCCAGTGTCAAAAATCAAACTATACATGAAGACACCCCAGATAATCAAAGGTAAAATGTGATTATAAATTTTTAACCAATAGACATCTTTAAACATATTTTATTTTTTTGCGCCGTATTGAATTAAATAGGTATACAACTTCTCCGCTTCGTTAACTGTCACAAAATATTTACGCTTTTGGTTTAAGATTTCAAAGCTCAAACCACGTCGAGCACCAGCAATAAATCCCATAGTTTTATTTCTCCCCATGCGCAGACCATATCCACCAAAATCCATAAAATGATAGTCCTTCAATTCCAAATTGAAAATATCTTTGATCACAAATTTCTTTTTGAACAAACCGAAACTGACTTCTAAAGTATAATTTACTATTTCAATTTTCAACACACTGAAATTCAAGAACACAAACAAAATAAAAGCATCTATCCCTGCCACGATCCAAAGATCACCGATTAATTCTGAACTTTTAGAAAATATCATCACCAAACTTCCAATTAGAATGACTAAAGTAATGACAATGAAAATTTTAGGGATTGATTGATATTCTTTAAATACTTGCATATATATTATTTCGAGATTGCCACGCCCCGATGCGGGGCTCGCAAATTAGGTTACTCTTTTGCGAGGAGTGAAACGACGAAGCAATCTCTATGGAAATTAAACCTCTTTTGCGAGGATCCCCGATTAAATCGGGGAGACGAAGCAATCTCTAAAAGTTACAAATCATCATAAAGATCTCGAAATTCCGGATTCATACTTTTATTTAGTGCTATTTTTTTCGCCCTTGAACCAGCCTTAATTTGCCTTTCTCTATTTAAAGCTTCATAAGCACTATCACAAATCTCGAAGTAAACTAATTTATTTATATTATATCTTGCCGTAAACGAATTCGGATCAACCTTATTCTTGTGTTGCCAAACTCTTCCGACTAAATCATTTGAAAAACCTGTATATAAAACTGTATTTATATTATTTGTCATTATATACACATAGAATTGTTCAGGCCTATCATACATACTTGCCGACTAAACATCTATGTATTCTTTGGGCAAGCCTCTTAAAAACTCCACTGAATACACTGGCCCATCTTTACAAACATAACAAGAACCCAGCGCGCAATGTTGACACACACCAACACCGCAATGCATTCTTCTTTCCAGTGACAAATAAATATCTTTGGGTAAAATGCCTTTTTCTTCCAAAACTTTAACAACAAACTTATACATCGGTTCTGGACCGCAAACATAGACATCAGCGTCTTTTAACAATTCAGTGGTTTTAATTAAATCAGTCACAAAGCCTTTTTGAGTTGACCAATTAGGAAATTCAGTTTCTTCCAAAATTACATGCATACTAATTTTACTTTTCCAACTTTCAAGTTCTCTTTCAAAAACAACCGAATCATGATTTCTGCATCCCATAAAAGCTTGAACTTTTATATCTGTTCTTAACATGTTTTCCACCAACACTGAACGTAACGGAATAAAGCCGCAACCACCGCCAACGATAATTAAGTTGCGTTTAACCTCGGGAAAACCGTTACCAAATGGACCGCGAATATATAAATAATCACCAACTTCTAATTCGTTAATCTTCTCAGTTAACTCACCTGCCGTGCGAATACTGACATCAAAATATTCTCGACTGTCATGCCGATTGGAGGCCAAAGTAAAAGGAGCATCACCAAATCCGGGTAATCCGATCATTAGAAATTGCCCGGCGGCAAACTGAAATTCTTTTTGAACTTTTGTTTCAAATTGCAATCGAAAAGTATTGATCAAACTATTTTCCTTAATCTTCTGTATGATTTTCGCCCGGATGGGCAAGAGTGGATTTTTCATCTTGTTTATTTAATGAGGTTAAGACTTGAGCTATGTTAATTCCCGCCGGACAAACTTTAAAACATCGCATACAGCTGACACAGCCGGCATAGGAAAATTGATCAGGAATACGAACGAATTTATGAAAATACCAAAAAGCAATTTTCTTTTTCACAGTATCTAAATATTCATGGCCTCCGGCAAGACCGGAAAAATCGTTAAAAAAACAAGAAGACCACTGCCGCACTCGGTTAATGGTATCATGTTCAAATTCGTCAACCGTATCAAAACAAAAACAAGTAGGACAAGTCACGGTGCAACGACCGCAGGCAATACACTTGGCGCTGATTTCATCCCAAATAGCTTTTTGCGCACCATTGTAAACTCGAGAACGAAGATCATCCAGCTTTTTTGAACGGCCAAACTCTGGCACAAAACCAACAAACTCAATATTTTCATAATCAGTAATATCGTTTTTTTCCAATAATCTTTGTCCATTTTCAGACCCCGAAAAAACAATTAAGTTACCATTTTTTTGGGCTTCAATAAAAACATCGAAAGCTCGATGTTCTAATATATTTTCCTCAAAATCATGATGAAAAATTTGATAACGTTTATAATCATCTTCAATTCCTTGACTGAAGCCGACAATGTGCAAGTTTCTTCGTCTTAATAAATAGTATTCATCCTTCGCAAACACCTGTTCAAACAAACCAAAAGCTTCCAAATCCAAGATGTTCATGCCAAAGATAACAGTCGGTGGAAACTCTTTAGATTCATCAACAAACTGTTCTTTTTTTAATGTGGCTAATACTTCACGGTCAGGTAAAAAAATTGATTTATAAGTATTGGTCGGAATTTGTCCAGACCAATCAACTTCTTTTGGATCGGTGATTTTTTTAACCACCACATGGTCGTCAACTTTCACCGGTGCGTAAACAATGTATTGAGATAATAATTTTGCCAAAAAAAGATTGATTTGCGCTTTTTGCATATACACTTATTATACAAAATTTTACCAACTGTGTAAAACAAAAATGCCTACGAATGACGTATTTGCTACGCCTGCCCCGCTGTGCGGGGAAACTACATATACATATAGTGAATAACTAAAAGTTCTCAATATCCTAATTCGTAGATACGTAGCTGATTCGTTATTGGTAGGAGCCATATATCTTAATTAACAAAAAACAAACCGCCTGCGCGATCTGTCTTAAAGAATGTAATTTATCTAGCCTTACTAGCTTTTTGAGCTTGTTTTCTAGCGTTTTTCTTGATAGTTCGAGATTTCTTGTCGAACTTTACCGGGTTATGGAACTTACTTGGTCGATCTGTTGGTCTTACTTTTTTCATAAAATAGTGTTGATTATTTTTTATATAATAGCACAAACATTAAAATATTTCAAGTTTTCGCCATTAATATACCTTATACATAATTTTCCGCTCCACAGTGAGGACAATTAACTATTTTGTTAATAGTTGAAAATCTTACCCGATTCCATGGAACATCACTCTGGTACTTATATTGAAAGTCCTTTCCACAACCAAAACATTTTGTTGTTTTAATACTTCTATTAAGGCCATATACATTATATATCCCCTGATCAATATCAATTGCCTCTGGTATCGTATACTCACTCAGAGAAACTTTTTTATTATTTAAATCTTCAAGAATTTTTTCTAATTTTGCCCGCTCTACTGCATTTTTAGCGTCAACACCAGAAAGCTTATCGGTATATCCTTTAATTAATTCGTTAAGATCTTTTTCATAAAGTTTAGCTTTCTCATCTCTCTCTTTATAAATACTTTCCATTGCCTTTTTTGCCTTTATAATATCTTCTTCTTGCCTATCAAAAAAATCATCAACTCGCTTTTTTTGATCAGAACTATTCTTCCACAAATAAACAGAAACAACTATCGCAATAACTGCAATTAAAATAGTTAAAAAACCAATCATCAAACCATAGGGATTTGTCCACAAACTAAGCTGTTGATTTGTTTTTTCAACGATAGATGCATAGTTATTCAACATAGCATCGTATTCAGTTGGAACACTTTGTAATACTGTTTCTTCCATATTTTCTGAGTAAATATGTAATACTAAGATATTTGGAGCGGATAAGGGGAATCTCACGTCGTCACGAATTATTCGTGACTCCCGTAGGGGTTTCCACCCCTACGTTACCCCCAGAATATAGGGGGCATACCCCCTATCACCCCCGGTTCGATTCCAAAGCAGTCATATTTAATTATTCTGGAGCGGATAAGGGGAATTGAACCCCTCTCTCAACCTTGGGAAGCCTGCCTGCCGGCAGGCAGGGTCGCATAAAATAAATTACATTACATTATTCTAATCGTACTAAATATCTGGAGCGGGGTACGAGAATCGGACTCGCGTCTCTTGCTTGGGAAGCAAGCATACTACCACTGTACTAACCCCGCCTAGTCATTGATCATTAGACAAAAAGCAACTGAATTATACCTGATTTAAACCAAAATTGGAAGAGTCACTAAAAATAAAAATCAACCCATTTAGGTTGATTAATTTAATTTATTCTTTGACAAAATGCATCTTTCTCGTGTCCATATCAACGACCACAGCCATGGGATTCATCAGTTTGGCAAATTCAGGGTACTTATCTTGAATTTTTTCCACAGCGAATCTTTGCATAAACAATGCCTTTTCTCGTGCCAACAATGGTTCCACTCCAACAGCATCACGATAAATGGCTGAGCACAAAAGAACAAAATTCTCATGAGTAACACGACTGCCTTCCATATTACTTTTAATAATACCAGCCGCTTTTTCAATCGGCTCATCCAGATTTGGACTGAACGGTCCGATGATCAAAGCCATGTTCGGCTCATGCAACCAGTCAAAGCCACGACCAACACCAATCACCCATTCTCGATGTTCAGTATCACTCAACGGTCGATTACTCAGTTGCACTTCTTCAATGTGAGCAATATTACCAACAATCAAAGGCAAGAAATCTTCCAAAATTCTCGACGGCATGTCCGGATACAAACGCTTCAACATCATCCGCAAAGCTTTTTCGGATTTATCTTCAATTTGAGAAACATCGACAACTTCACCATTTTCACCATTCAAAATTACCGCGTCCAAATCAGTTTCAAAACCAAAGAGCACAGGATAGACCACTTGATGTTGACTGCCGAAAACCCGTTCCACTTGTTGCTTCAACTTCCGCGTTTCCGACAATGCCAATTCATAATTATAACCATAACCAGCACAACCACGATGAGTATTTCCACGCGAATAGTGATAAGTAACCAAAATCAAACATTTCTTTCCGTTGCTAACCGAATACTTCACCCAATTCATGACATCCAAACCAAAGTGCGGCCAACCCATATCAAACTGTCCACCAATGTTGCGCCAAGGTTGAATGATTCCAAGTGGCGTGTTTGTGGCCACGGGAATATGGATTCTGCCATCCATACATTTAAAAGCCGCGATTTCTGTCGGATGTTTCGCGCGATACAATTCACGTGCCAATCTCGCATCTGGACTGGAAAATTGATCTGAGTGCTTTTTGTTCAACCTCATCAAATAACGAATCTGTTGTCGACTATTCACGTATCCTCCTTGTCCCATTTTAGGGACTTTTGGTTGTCAAAGTAGATGTATATATTAACAAATATTATGGTTTTGTCAATCAAGCAAAAACCCCACTTTCGTGGGATTTTCGTGTATAGTTTCATCTTTTGAGATTACTCAGTCACAACCGTCATTTTACGCGTCACCATATCAACTGTGACCGCCATCGGATTCATTAAATCAACCAATTCTGGGAATTTAACTTTAATAGTTTCAATCGCAAACCGTTTCATAAATAAAGCTTTTTCCTTCGCCATCAACGGTTCTGAACCGGCGGCATCGCGATAAATTGCAGAACACAACAATGTAAACGATTGATTACCGGTACGACCAGCTTCCATGTTACTCTTAATAATACCGGCCGCTTTTTCAATTGGCTCAGCCAAGTTCGGACTAAACGGTCCAATAATTAAAGCTGTATTTGGTTCATGTAACCAGTCAAAGCCACGACCAACACCAATCATCCATTCTCTATGTTCCGTATCACTCAACGGTCTATTGCTCATTTTTACTTCTTCAATATGCGCAACATTACCAACTATTAAAGGTAAAAAATCAGCTAAAATTCTCAATGACATATCTGGGAATAATCGTCGTAACATGCTACGCAAACCTTCCTCAGTTTTATCTTGAACTTCTGACAAATCCACCACTTCTCCATTTTCACCATGTAAAATCACCGCATCCAAGTCAGTTTCAAACCCAAATAATATAGGGTAAACAATTTGATGACTGGAACCATAAACACGTTCAATCTGTTGTTTCAATTTCTTTGTTTCACTCAAGGCTAACTGAGTATCATAGCAATAACCGGCGCAACCTCGGTGTTCGTGACCACGAGAATAATGGTAGGTCGCCAAGATTAAACAATCACGACCATTACTAACGGAATATTTAACCCAGTTATTCACATCCATACCAAAATGAGGCCATCCCATATCAAACTTGCCACCCAAATTTCTCCAAGGTTGAATAATTCCCAATGGAGTATTTGTCGCAATCGGAATATGAATACGACCATCCATACATTTGAACGCCGCAATTTCTGTCGGATGTTGGGCGCGATATTTTTCCCGAGCCAAACGAGCACCAGGACTAGAAAAAATATCTGAATGTTCTTTATTTTTTTTCAATAAATATTCAATCTGCTCATCTCGAGTGATTGGATCATTATTTTGATTATTATTTAAATCACTTGTCATACGTTTTAGTGTATAAGTTAGTCAGTGAGTAAGTTCGTCAGTTTTTAAAACTTAATTACTTACACACTTATAAACTTACAAACTTATAAACTATATTATTAACTATTTAATTCATAAGTTCGTAAGTAAATAAGTATAAGCATCATCACTGACAAACTTAAAAACTTATGAACTTACAAGCTTGCTCTAATTATTCTCAATACTTCTCCCCGCTCCCTTTGTTAAATGTTTCTTACCAACTTTTAACCGTGCCAATTCTTTTTCCATCATAGCAGACAAGGCTGCAAATTCCTTGGCATCAAAGCGTTTAGTGTTTAAAGCTTCTTCCGCGCGTTTTCTGGCAGCCTCGGCACGTTCGACATCCAATTCTTCCGCGCGTTCTGCAGTATCGGCTAAGCAAACCACTTTATCGGGCAAAACCTCAATGAAACCACCGGAAACCGCCAAAGAAATTTCTTCACCGTCTTTTTTAATTAAAACTTCACCCGGTTTAAGAACCGAAATCAATGGAATGTGATTGGGAAGAATGGTAATCTCACCTTGCATAGTTGGCAAAGTGATCTGATCCACTTCTTCTTTGTAAACCACACGCTCGGGAGTGGCTATTTTAAAATTTATCTTCATATTCGTAATTCGTTATACGATAAACGTGAAACGATATGTAACTGGTAACCCGTAACCTGTAATCCGTAATATCGGTAATATCTGTAACACATCAGTATATCCGTAATTAAACCACCTCATCAATACTCCCCTTCATGTAAAAAGCGTTTTCAGGTTTATCGTCATGTTTACCATCCAAAATTTCTTTGAAGCCTCGAACTGTTTCTGACAATGGCACATATTTACCAGCACGACCGGTGAAAGTTTCTGCCACGAAGAAAGGTTGAGACAAGAACTTTTGAATTTTGCGAGCGCGGGAAACGGTAATCTTATCTTCATCAGACAACTCATCAATACCCAAAATCGCAATAATATCTTGTAAATCTTTATAACGTTGTAAAACCTTCTGCACCTGACGAGCCACATTATAATGCTCATCGCCAACGACTTCGGCTGACAAAATGGTAGAAGTCGAATCCAAAGGATCCACAGCTGGATAAATACCCAATTCTGACAAACTACGAGACAATACCACCGTGGCATCCAAGTGACCAAAGGTAGTAGCTGGAGCTGGGTCGGTCAAATCATCAGCTGGCACGTAAACAGCTTGAATAGAAGTAATGGAACCTTTTTTAGTGGAGGTAATACGTTCTTGTAAACTACCCATTTCAGATGCTAAAGTTGGTTGATAACCTACCGCGGATGGAATACGACCGAGTAACGCAGACACTTCAGAACCAGCTTGAGTGAAACGGAAAATATTATCAATAAATAATAACACATCTTGATTTTCTTCATCGCGGAAATATTCAGCCATAGTTAAACCGGTCAACGCCACACGAGCGCGCGCTCCCGGCGGTTCATTCATCTGACCAAACACCATGGCGGTTTTTTCCAACACGCCAGAGTCTTTCATTTCATGATACAGATCATTTCCTTCACGCGTTCTTTCACCAACACCGGCGAAAACTGAATAACCGCCGTGCTCTTGAGCAATATTACGAATCAATTCCATAATAACCACGGTTTTACCCACACCAGCGCCACCGAACAAACCAATCTTACCACCTTTTGAAAATGGACAAATCAAATCGATAACCTTGATACCGGTTTCAAAAATTTGAATTTCTTTTGATTGTTCAGAAAATAATGGAGCCTCACGATGAATCGGATATTTCTTCTCAGTTTTAACATCTCCGCCATTATCCACCGGCTGTCCGAGAATGTTGAACATGCGACCTAAGGTTTCCTTACCAACTGGAACAGAAATTGGTTTACCAGTATCAATCACCTCAGCTCCGCGTTGCAAACCATCAGTAGTATCCATAGCCACAGTACGTACCATGTTATCACCAAGGTGTTGTTGAGCTTCCAAAACCAAAGTACGACCATCGGTCATTTTGATTTCCAAAGCGTTTAATATTTCCGGTAAAGCCGCGGCGAATTCCACGTCCACTACCGGTCCGATTATTTGTTTAACTTTTCCTAAATTTGCCATACTATTGTATAATCAATTATTTAAATTTTTTCGTTATTAATAATTATTCCATTGTGGTTATCCCTGCCTGCCGGCAGGCAGGCGTAGTATCAGTAGCAGATCCGTAGATCCGTGGTGTCATCCGACACCACTGGCATGTCGAATGACATGCCGTAGTCTATTTCTCCAGGGCCGCCTTACCAGAACTGATTTCAGCAATTTCCTGGGTAATGGCCGCTTGACGAGCTTGATTAAAGATCAAGGTCAAACTGTTAATCATATCTCGAGCCGCATCAGTCGCATTTCTCATACTCAACATTCGGCTGCTGTGTTCAGACGCATCTGATTCCAAGACTGCTTGATACAATTGAACTTCAATTAACCGCGGTAACATCTGTTCGAGGACTATTTCCGCATCTGGTTCGAATAAGTATTCAAATTTATAATCACCTTTTTGTGAATAACGGTCTTTCTTTTCATCAATAAATTCTTTCTTCATGGTAACTTGTTCACTCTTACCAACTACGCCCAAATAACCATCTGGGTCAGCTTCTAACGGTAACAATTGTTTAACACGTGGCACTTGTTTAATACTGGAAACAAAATCTGTATAGGCCACCATGACTTTATCGTATTTCTTTTCTTTAAAACCAGAAATTAACAAATGTGCCAACGAAGTGACTTCTGCGGCTGATAAAATTAAATCTTGTTTAATAAAATCAGCAGCCACTTTTTTACCTTCACTTAACAAAATATCTCTAGCTTTGGTTCCCATGGTTAATATTTCGGTGCTTTCAACAGAACCTTCATGTTTTTTTATGGAAGCCAAGGCTTTTTTAACTATATTATGATTAAATGCACCGCATAAACCACGGTTGGAGCTAATCACTACCAACGCAATATTTTTACCATCGCGTTTTTGTAATAAAGGATGCAAGTTTTTATCAGTCTTTTCCGCTAAACTCAAAACTGTCACCCAAGCTAAATTAGCATAGTCCCGTGTGGCAATCACATTACTGACTGCGCGACGCATTTTTGCAGCCGCTACCATTTCCATGGCTTTGGTAATTTTTTTAGTATTACCAATGGATTTGATGCGACGTTTTAATTCACGTGTACCTCGTGACATACTTATTTCACTTCTTTAGTTTCCAAAAATTCTGGATGAATAGACTTAAATTCTTCTATGGTTGATTTCAATTCTTTGACAATCTCATCGTTTAATTCTTTTTCTTTTACAATCTTAATCAACAACTCTTTGGCTTGACCGTCAAAATATTGATGGAACAATTTTTCAAATTCATTCATTTGCTTCACATCCACATCATCGATAAATCCATTAATTACAGCAAATAAAATTGCCACTTGGTGTTCCACCGCCATTGGCACATAAATACCTTGTTTTAGAATTTCTGTTATACGAGCACCTCGTCGTAATTGTTTTTGAGTGCCTTCATCCAAGTCAGAACCGAACTGAGCAAACGCAGCCAATTCTCGATATTGCGCCAATTCCAAACGCAACTGACCAGCCACTTTTTTCATGGCTTTCAATTGAGCGGAAGAACCGACACGAGAAACTGACAAGCCGACGTTCACGGCTGGACGAATACCT
The DNA here is from genome assembly GCA_964592195.1 of uncultured Gammaproteobacteria bacterium. Lineage (GTDB taxonomy): Bacteria > Patescibacteriota > Patescibacteriia > UBA11705 > UBA11705 > CAZQEI01. Next base: position 36,349 of record CAZQEI010000005.1, read on the forward strand.
TGATAGAATAAATCACCTTCCAAATATATTTGACCATCAGTAATGGAAATAACGTTTGTAGGAATATAAGCAGACACATCACCAGCTTGAGTTTCAATAATTGGCAAAGCAGTCAATGAACCACCGCCATTATCCTCATTCAACTTACAAGCTCTTTCCAATAAACGAGAATGTAAATAAAATACATCGCCGGGGAAAGCTTCGCGTCCCGGTGGGCGTCTTAACAATAAAGAAATTTCACGATACGCGACCGCATGTTTAGATAAATCATCATAGATCACCAAGACATCCTTACCTTGATCCATAAAATACTCACCCATGGCGCAACCAGCGTAAGGCGCGATAAAGCTTAAGGACGCGGGATCAGAAGCACCAGCTACTAAAACTATAGTATATTCCATGGCACCAACCTCTTCCAACTTGGCAACAATCTTAGCAATCTTAGATTCCTTTTGACTAATGGCCACGTAAATACAAATCATGTCCTGACCTTTTTGGTTAATAATAGTATCCACCGCAATGGCAGTCTTACCGGTCTGACGATCACCAATGATCAATTCCCGTTGACCACGTCCAATTGGGATCATGGAATCAATGGCCTTGATACCGGTTTGCACTGGTTGATGCACTGATTTACGAGTAATAACACCAGGCGCCACTTTTTCCACTGGATAAAACTTTTTCGATTTAATATCACCTTTGCCATCAATCGGTTCGCCCAATGGATTAACCACACGACCAATCATTTCTTCACCAACCGGTACTTCCAAAATACGACCAGTACTGCGAACAGTATCGCCTTCTTTTACTTTTAAATAATCGCCAAGAATCATGGCACCGACTAAATCTTCTTCTAAGTTCAAAGCTACTCCCATGACACCATTACCGAAATCCAACATTTCCGAAGCTCGACAATCGCCCAAGCCGGAAACCTTGGCAATGCCATCACCCACTTCCAAAACACGACCGACATGATCGATGGAAATGGTTTCTTCAAAATTTTCAATTTGTTGGCGGAGGATATTCATCACACCTGATTTATTATCCGAATGTTTTTTTGTGTCTTTTACCATATAAAATTTTCAATTATATATTAGCTATTTTATCTTTTAAGGCTTGTAATCGTCCTCGCAGACTGGCATCAATAATCTGATCACCAACGTGTAATCGTAATCCGCCAAGCACATCATGATTAATTAAATTTTTCACAATCACTTGCTTACCTAATTTCTCTCCAAAAATTTCAAGCAATTGCTTTTCTTGTTCCGGCTTCAAAGGCACAACTGACTCAGCGATTATTTCAACAATATTCTGAACGTGGTAATAATGTTTTCCGGCGTAATCAATCACTTCATCCAAATACCCTAAAGCTTTGTATTTTAATAAAATTAATATAAAATTATACGTTCGATGACTAATAAAATCCCCAAAAATAACTTCCAAAGCTTTACGTTTTTCTTTTAATGAAACATGAGGATCATTTAAATAATGCTTATAATCCGGTTCCAAGTTGATTTTCTCCTGAACATTTTTCAAATTATCCAATAACTGCTCGAAAATATTCTCCTCTTGTCCGATTTGAATCAAAGCTTGGGCTAATTGTTTAATATTAATCTTTTTCATGGCTAGATCTTAGTCGTTTTTAATTCTTCAATCACATCGCTAATCAATTTTTCATGTTTTGTCTTATCAATGGCACCTCCAGCAATTTTGCCCGAGGCAATCAAAATCAACTCACCCAATTCATTGCGCAATTCTTTCATCATGGTTTGTTTTTCATTGAAAATTTCAACCTTGGCATCAGAAACAATTTTTTCAGTTTCTTTCTTGGCTTTTTCAATTTTCTGACGACGAACATCCTCTGCATCTTTTTCCGCAGTAGTGATAATTTTTTGCGCTTCTTGACGGCCACGCTTCACTTCTTGCTGACGATCAACCTCAATCTTTTTCAATTTTTCGTCGAAGACTTCGGCATTTTTCAAACCTTCATCAATTCGTTGACTGCGTTCGTGCATTAATTTCATCAAAGGACGGACACCAAAAATGTATAATACAATCAATACTATTAAAAAATTTACCGCTTGTGCGACCAACAAATGCCAGTCCACGTAAAAAGTTTTCATTATTTCTTCCATAGGTTTTAATATAAATAATCTTTAGTCTCTCGCCAATTGCTTGGCAAGAGTAAAAAAACTATTTGATACTGAAAGCGATGATCAAAGCATAAATCGCGATAGCTTCAGCGAAAGCAGAAGCCAAAAGCATCGGAACCAAAACTTTACCAGCAGCCTCAGGATTGCGGCCAATAGATTCCATAGCTTTGGCGCCAATCATACCGATAGCTAAAGCTGGAGCGATACTACCCAAGCCAATAGCGATAGCCTTGGCCAAGAATGTTAAATCCATACAAAATATATTATTTAATAATTATTATTTTTTCTACGAATGACATATTTGCTACGCTTGTCCGCCTCAGGCGGAAAACAACGGATATAATATCGATACGTAGATTCGTAGCTGATTCGTTATTGGTAGCTCAATTAATGCTCATCCGCCGTTGACGCAATCGAATAGTAAACTAAACTCAACATGGCGAAAATTAACGCTTGCACCACGCCAACTATTAACTCCAAGAACATGAATGGGATTGGCAAACCATAAGCGGAAATAACGGCCAAAGTTGATAATAAAACTTCACCGGCGAAAATATTACCGAACAACCGGAAAGATAATGAGGCGACTTTGGCAATTTCACCGATGATCTCAATTAAACCAACGAAAAACTTAATTGGATTCACCACAATCACGCTAAAATCTTTTCTTATATGTTTAGGGATTTCCCAGAAAGTTTTCAAATTAACAAACTTATTGGCATGTTTCAAAATACCCACCGTCATCATACCAAAAATGTTCGCGCCGATAACGCTGATCAAAGCTAACGCCAAGGTAGTATTCAAATCCGCTGTGCCACCTCGGAAGAAAGGAACAAACGTATTGTGCTCAACAAAGCCAATTGATCCAATTCCCGGTAACAAACCTAACCAGTTATTCAATAAAATGAAAATAAAAAAAGTGAACACAATTGGGAACACTTTCTCAGATTTTTTTCGATCATTGGTCACGTTGTCGCACATTTTCAGTGCACCCTCAACCACAATCTCAAATATATTTTGTAAACCGCGAGGTACTAAACGTAAACGAGTGCGCAAAACAGCAGTAAAAACTATAACTATTAAAACTACTAACCAAGTATTTAATAACGAGTTTGTGATTGGAAAGTTACCCACATGAATGATCGGCTCAGCTCCCAAGGTTACTTCATGTTTAATTTCCGCATGCGCTTCCGCCGACACCACCTCTCCGGCTGGCGGTTGTTCTGTAACTAATTCGTGCTCAATTGTCGGTTCGCTCGTCATATTTATCTAAATTTTTCTCTTTTTTTAATTTTTCGTCCTCAACAGCCAGAGTTTTACGATATTCTATTGTCTTTTTAACTAAGCCGAAATTTGTTACCAGGAACGCCACGGCCACGCATATAATAAGATAACGCGAGCCGGTTTGATAACGTTCATCCAACCAGGAACCCAGAAGTAACGCCAAAATTATCGGCCCCGCGATCCACGCAGATATCTGAGCCATAAAGTTCAAAGCCGGACGCCACCAAGGTTCATTTTCGTTTGGCAACATAGTTTTGTGATGTAATTAAAAGAGACGGAGGACGACTATATACTATACTTTTTTATCAATCGTGTCAATGTTTTTTGTTGATAAATGTCGATATATTGTCAAATATTCATTACCTTTACTTCAAACACACAGAAAATCTTCTTTCCACCACTAAAGTGGTGGGTAAAAAATATAACAATGCTTCAACAACTAATTATACTGCAAAATTTATGACTTCCCCCCCCCCTTCAGTGGGTGAATCATTCCTAAATTTAAGCCAAATTAAACAACGCCTTAGCATTTCTGGAAGTCAATTCATTCGCCGCATCAAAGCTAATGCCACGAATCTCGGCAATCTTGGAAATAACATATTCCACATACATTGGTTCATTTCTTTTGCCACGGAATGGCTCAGGTGTCAAATACGGACAATCAGTTTCCGCCACAATTCGTTCAGCCGGTAAAGTTAAACACAAACGTGGCAATTTCCCGGTTTTGTCAAAGGTTAAAATTCCATTAAATCCAAAATAAAAACCTAATTCCACAAATTGTTCTGCCAACTCTTGATCCCCTGAATAACTATGTAACACGCCTCGTTGTTTAGGTAAGTTCTTTTTTAACTCTCTTAACAAATCACGATAGGCATCACTCGGGTCATCCTTAGTTCCTCGTCCGTGAATGATTAACGGCTTACCAACTTCATTGGCCAAATTGATTTGCGCTTGCAGTTCAGCTTTTTGATTTTCTTTGGCCGTAGGAATATCCTTTACTAAACTTAAATGGTAATAATCTAAACCACATTCGCCAATGGCCACCACTTTGGGATCGCGGGCTAAAACACGATAAGCATGTGGATCAAAAATTTCTGCGCGAGTTTGAAAAGTAGATTTTTCTTCTGTGACTTCCATTTCTTCCATTTGAATCGGATGCAAACCAACGGCGGCGTAAACGCCAGAATGAGTTTGCGCTAATTCAACCGCGCGATGACTAGTAGTGTATTGGGATCCAACATTAATTATTGTAATTCCCTTTTCTTTTGCGCGATTAAAAACTTCTTCCAAATCATTTTTGAAACTATGAAAATTAACGTGAGCGTGAGTGTCGATCATATATCATGGAACATGGAGCATGGAACATGTAACATTCGAAATGGGACATGATCATGCAACAACGAAATATTAAATTCTAAATCCTAAATTCTTTTTTAAACTTATTCCTCTTCTGCGAGTCCCGCAAAGCGGGACGTGGCAGTCTCGACAAATCACTTGGGCCTTGGAAATAGTTTTCAAGAGATTGCCGCGTCGTCCCGATTGAATCGTGACTCCTCGCAAAATAGTGAGAATATATGAAAAGACTACTCAGCTGGTTGCATCATTAACCGTTCCCAATCGGTGATATCAATTACTCTTGTGACAATTTTATCATCTAACAACGCAATGACTTTCACAAAATTATTTTTAATATGCTCGAAATGATAAATCTCATCAAATTCTTGACTGCACTGCTCACCATCTTCATTCATTAAACATTCTTCATCATCCCCTTTTGCCATAAAAAATACCTTGCCATTTATCACTTTAAAAGCTTCAAATTTTTTATATTGTTTGTCTACATCAATCTTTTTTCCTTTAATGTATATTATTGAATGTCCATTATTCTTATATGCAATTAAAGATAATTCTCCCGGAAAAATATTATCAATGTACTCTATGTCATCACAACCATCAGGAATTATATCCACCCCATCTAAAAGAAGATGTTTCCCGGTACCATCAAGATAGTCAAAGATCACATGACCTGATACTTCAATCGGTTCGCCTACTTTCCAACAGCCTAACTGAGGTGTTACCAATTTATCATTAATGAACACATGAAAATTATTATTTTGATAATCACGAACAGAAATCACAACCTTTCCGGCGATATTATGAACTACCGGTTTTTGATCTATTCCATTATTTCTCAATGATAATTGCTTGCCTTTATAAAACACCTGCCAAGTGCCATCATTTGACGCAGTATAAAAGACTCCCATTTCTGCCATTTCTTGAGAAGTGAATAAATGATCACAACCAAGTATTGGCGTCACTTCTTTATCATCATAATACAAATGTTGTTTACCCTGTTCATCAACAACCCAATATTCCAAATGATTTTTGGTGGCAATTAAATCTTTTAGTTCTTCATGGCCAGAAGGATCGGTTATTTCTTGGTCTCCAACAAACACATGCCATTTATCATCCAATGTTTTTGCTGTATAAGCCACCTTACCTTTATATTCTACAATCTTACCATCATCAATTGTTACATGCTGAAACTCCCGATTGGCGGATAACTCTTTTTTTCCATAATATAAATGATCATTGCCTACTTGATCTCTGGCGGTAAAAACAATCTCACCAGCTAAAGTTTGCATCTGAAAGTAATTCACCTGACAACAATCATCATTATTTATTTTTTCATTATTAATATAAATGTCATGCATCCCCTTTCTTGGCCCAAGGCTCTTTTTTACCACGGTCACGATTTGACCATTAATCACCTTCACTTTAATAATTTCATATTCAATACCAAGCGTTAGAACCTCCTTCTTGCCATGGATAATAATTCGATTGTGATGATCGTCAACAACATCAAAGACAGGCAAACCATTTAAATCATGAATTTCTGTAATTTCTTCATATCCGTTTGGAGGGGTATATTCCTTTTGGCCAACAAAAACATGATGGCGTCTCCCCAACTTTCTATCAATTGTCTCGGTAATATATGCAACATTCTCACCCACATCATAATTTTTATTCGGTGTTACACATCCTTCAGGTGGAGTAATCTCTTTGTCTCCATAAAAAATATGTACTACTTTTTCATCATTAAAAATAAAATTAAAATAAATCTTACCTCCTCTATCTATCGGCCCGAGCAATGAGCTGATTGGTTTGGGCGTATTAAATTCTTGTCCATCTATATAGACATGAAGATTGCCATCATTATCACTCGCAGTGAGAAACGAATGTCCGGCAATTACATCAACTTTATAATGTCGTTTATGCCCAGGTTTTAAAATGATTTCCTTACCATCAAGATAATAATGACGCTGATCATTTTCATCAATCGCCTCAAAATATATTTTACCAGTTGACTCTTTAGGTTTTGTGATTTGTATATAACCATCCGGAGGTGTCACCCATTTTCCATTAAGATACGCATGACTCTTTGCGCTCTTATCTGTGGCCAATAAGATCAATTGGCCAGCCTCTCCGTTTTGTAAAATTTTAAACGTTAATGTTCCTTTGGGATGAATAATTTCTTTACCTTTTAAAAAAATGCGATCAACTTTATCTGCTCCTTGTACTTTAATAAAAGATTCTCCATGAACCAGTCGACGAGAAATATGCAAGGCTCCTTCCTTATCCAAAACTGATTTATTATCAATATACAAATGTTGACGTCCTGGATTATCTTTCAAAACAAACGACGAATGGCCAGCCAAAACCTCTGGATCAATTTCAATCGACCTACCATTTAATTTAACTTCCTTTTCTAAGTATTTAAAAGACTCCAACGATTCTTCGAACGTGGCGATATCATGATATTTCCCCACTAAACGTAAAGCCTCAGCCACAGCTTCTGGATTTTTATCTTTTAACTTTTCGGTTAATTCCATCAACTTCTCGTTCACCGCAACCAAATCAGGCGCGGATTGGCGCGAAATATCGGCGGTGAGTTTTTGGGTGGGAAAGTTTTTCATTGAATTAGTCATTTCGAATTTACGAATCAATTACGAATATGTTCGAATTATTATTTATCGGGCTCGGAAAGTAATTCGTAAAAATTCGAAACAAATTCGTACATTCGTAATGCTATATTAAGGACTTCAACGTCGCCAGCACATCCGGTAACAACGGCATTACAATTTTAGATATTTTAAGAAAAATGGAACACAGGATAGAATCGCGGGCTTGACCGAGCACCCAGGGATTGAATGGGAAACGACTGTAGAAGAAAGTTAAAACCGATAAGATCATTATACTCTCAACCAAACCAAGAACAAAGCCCATAAACTTGTTAATCGTGTGTAAAAACGGTAACAGCATAACGATTTGTAATATTTTTCCCAGTAACCAAAAGAAAATCCCGATTAACTTTGACACGATAAAATAGATAACTAGAAAAGCGAAAAAATTCGCCATATTAGTCGCGCCAAACATTTGACCGGCTAACAAAAAGTATTTACCCGCCACCACAATACCAATAAGCATGGCAACAATTTTTCCCGCGGATAAAATAAAACCGCGACGCAAGCCCAAAATGGCACCGGCTAAAATTAACGATAACAAAATGAAATCAAGGACGTTCATATATATTTATTTTTTATTTTCAAATACTTGGGTCTGGTTTCCATTTAAATAATATCCCTGCTGTCCCAAAGGCTGACATAGTCGGTCTCAAACCATCTTGACATAAAACAATTTCATCATTCACCACGCCAACGCCCACATGATCTCTTCGCCTGACATCAAAAGCTCTAAAGAAACCTATATCACTACCTGGTTTATGAAAATGTTCTGGTCCACGAACCATAATGAAATATAGTAATTCCTCAATCGTTACTCCATATTTTTCCCAAATTTTTTTTGCACTAGTCATCGATGGTTGTAATAGATTTAAATGACTAGCAAAATTTTGTATTGCTTTTGCACGAAGGAAAAAATCATCTTCCGTTAAACTTGACCCCTCCACAATGTTATTGCTAATCAACATCCAACCAGGAGATAACGATTTCGTGTCCGGAATGTTTAGTCTTAAAATATCTGGAAAATTTCCGGCATTGAGAGAAGTGCTTTGCATTCTCATAGTCACTTTTCTATCAAGTAAAAAGCGACACATATCATAAAGTTTCGGAGACTCAGTTAATTTACCAGCAACAACCATATAACGAGGAATATAGACCAAGCTCATGTTCAATTCTTTTGCTCTTTTCAACTCGCCAACATTAAATGGAATCTCGGGTATCCCGGATCTTTCTTCCAAAAATAAATATTCATCAAATTTACTGCTACAAAACGCATTATCTTCTGGTCCGTAAACATTATCATGACCCATAATTTCTCGAGCTAATTCAAATTGCATCTCCCACGGGGAGCCAAACTCACGCCTTTTAACAGGATTATAAGCCTCTAATTTTTCTTTTATAATTCTAATCTCATCCGGACTCAAAGGCTTACCATTCTTAGCTTTCACCATGGCATGCAGTTGCTCCATTAAATCAGCGTAAGAAAGAGATTCTTCGCCTTTTGATAAGGTTAAATCAATTTTTGGTTCACCGATGGCCATATTTATTTTTCCCATTTGAATAAAATACCGGCTTGATGAAAAGAATCTGTGGCAGATAATAATTGCTCTTCAAATAGCACTAATTCTTTATGTGCCACGCCAATCCCAAACTGATCACCGTGTTCTTCACCATATGCACGAAAAACACCTTTATCACTACCGGACTTCCAAACTTTTTCTTCTCCACGCACAATGATAAAATATAATAATTCAACTATTGTTGGACAATGTTTTTTAAAAGTATCATCAATGTCAATATTTGAGCCTATTCGTTCATCAACGGACAAACGACTAAAAAACTCTTTCAATCTAAAAGCCCTCTGAAATTGATTTTCCTCAGTTAAGTCTGTGTTTTTCACTATTTGATTACTTATCATCATCCAACCAGAGGTTAAATGAATATAAAAATCTTTTTCTTTCACACTGCTTATGATTTCAAGCAAATTCCCAGCATTTATAGATCTGTCCATAAATCTCATTGCTTTCTGCATTTCTAAAAGCCTCAAGACCATGTGTACAAGCGATGGGATTTCTACATTTTTTTTCCTTACAATAATTCTTCCCGGCTTATACACCAAACACATATCCATTTCTTTTGCTCTTTTCAACTCATCCGCCGTAAATGGAATTTTATCAATACCATACTTCATCTCGGCCTGCATATATTCGTCAAACTCGTTACCATAACAAAAAACATTTTGCTCAGGTCCATAGACATTGCCCTCGCCCATGATTTCTCGAGCAACATTAACTTGATCTTCCCAATCTCCACTAATTTCTTTTTGATTTCCAGGATCAAAAGACTCTAGTTTATCTTTAATGATTCTAATTTCATCCGGACTCAATGGCTTACCATTCTTAGCTTTCACCATGGCATGCAGTTGCTCCATCAACTCGGCGTAAGAAAGTGATTCTTCGCCTTTTGATAAAGTTAATCCAATTTTTGGTTCTCCGATGGCCATAATTATTTCTCCCATTTAAATAACACACCGCTATGTTTCAAATTACTGGTATTTGACAATGCATCGTTAACTAAAAAACTTATTTCATTAAAAAATACACTTAAACAAAATGAATCCCTATGTTCTTCATCAAAAGCCCGAGCGACAAATCTATCTGATCTAGGCACCCACATATTTTTCACCCCTCGCACAAGACAAAAATACAAAAGTTCGGCCATTGACGGACAGTGTCTTTCCCATATAGCATTAGGCAAAACAGTATTTCCGGCTTCATATTCTTTGAATCTTAACCAATCATGACCAAAAAACGCCATTTTTTCAGCCCGCTCTCTGAAATTACTATCTTTGTCATCAGTTTTTTTTATTATATTTTTTGAAAGCAACATCCATCCTGATTTAAACATTGAATTTTTATCAATATTTTTTAAAACATCTTTATCCAACCCACAATTGATAGTTACTCCCAAATTCTTTGCCACTTCCATAAAAGATTCAAGTCTGGGATTATACATTTCAACATTTGAAAATCTAAATGCCCAAGGTTTATAGACTAAACACATATCCGCTCTTCCCGCCAGCTCAAGGTCAAATTCAGAAAAAGGAATATCTGGGATATTATTAAGTATCTTCGTGTTTAACGCTGATGCAATTACATCTGGTCCATACACATTTTCCGCTCCCAATATTTCTCTGGCAATATTTACATCCGCTCGATCAAATTCATATTGATTTGATTTATCAGGAACAAAAGCTTCTAATTTTTCTTTTATAATTCTAATCTCATCCGGACTCAAAGGCTTACCATTCTTAGCTTTCACCATGGCATGAAGTTGTTCCATCAACTCAGCATAAGAAACTGATTCTTCGCCTTTTGATAATGTTAAATCAATTTTTGGTTCACCAATGGCCATAGTTAAATAAATTTTTCCCATTTAAACATAACGCCGGAACCTTTAAGCTCATCCTTATTAGTTAACTTTTCTTCATCAAAACCAAATAACTTATTCCCCGTCATCGCCAATCCCAAATAATGTATTTGCGATTTGTCGTATCCACGAGCTTTAAAGATCTCTTGCCCGGACAGCATTAATCGCTCTTTTCCCAAGGTCATCATTACAAATAATAATTCGGGCAAAGACATAACATGATTTTGCCACAATCTTTTAGCCAGATTTTCATTCATGGCCTCATTGTACCCCATATCCAATCTATTAACCGCGAAATCCTGCAAACATGCTGCTTGTTGAAAATAGTTCTTGCCACCCACAGAAAGTTGTAAAACATTTTTTGATACTAGCACCCAGCCAGAATGCATCATATTACTCGGAACTAAATTTGGATTATTTTCCGCCCAACTAAAAGCATCAAAACTTTCAGTTACCAATTGACTCATAGCTTCAAAACTTACTCCCAGAGTTTCGCTCAGTCCAAACTGTTCCGGTGTTGGTTTATAAATCAAAAACATTCCACACTCACTGGCTTTTTGCAATTTCTCTTCGGTAAAACGGATGGCGGGTAATTCAGCGATGGGCGCCAAACTCCAACGTGTAGCAATTTCATCTGGTCCAATAAAATTTTCTCCAAACAAACCTCTCGCCACCTCCATCTGCGCTTCCACCCTGGCGCGCTTTAACATTTTTTCATGATTAAATCGGTTCTCTTTATATTTATCAAATAATTTGCAAACATAAGCTACATCATCTGGATCCAGATGAACACCTTTTCCCTTGGCCAATACCAACGCATGAAGTTTTTCTGTTAACTCCGCGTAAGACAGATGATCATCGTCTTGCGATAAGGTTAAATCAATTTTGGGTTCACCGATTGCCATAATTATTTAGACCATCGAATTATACATCCATTATCAATAAATGCTCTCTCACCATCAAAAAAAGAATTATAATCATACACCAATATACTTCCATCATTCTCTATATCGACCAAAGCGGTAAAATCCCCTTCTTTTCTATCATAAGCTAATGAGGTTAAAATACCCGGGATATTTTCTTTACCTCTCAAAACATAATAATAAAGGAGATCAACGACAGATAAACAAAACTCTGGTAAAACATTTTCCGTCTGAGGGCTAAATCGTTCTTTGAAATGGGCGGTAGCAAATTCCCAAATTTTCGATGACCTATCCAAGGTCGTGCATTTTTTTGTACCGGGAACAATATCCTTGCTGATTAACACCCATCCACTTAGCATACTGGACGAATCTTGAACTCTTTTACTAATATCATCCCACTTTTCATTTCCCCAACGTAAATTTATCCCAATTTCATGCGCCTTCTCACATAATTCTTTCAAATTTGGATAGCTAACATCTTCGCCTCCTACATTAATTTTATTAGGTCGAAAAACTAAGCACATGCCAGCTGATTCTGCTCTTTTTAATTCTTCCACTGAATATGGAATATCTAAGACCTCTTGTGGCCAAGGTGATTTCCATCTTTCGACAAACTCCTGTGGGCCTAACACATTTTCCTTCCCCAAAATTTCTCTAGCCTGTTTCAATTGACGTTTAAGATTTTTAGATAATTGATCTTCTGAATCAACCACTTCATTAGGAGTAAACGCTTCTAATTTATTTTTAATTAATCGAATCTCATCTGCCGTCAATGGTTTACCATTCTTCGCTTTCATTATGTCATGCAACTCAGACATCAAACCAGCGTAGGAAATTTCTTCCTCGCCTTTGGATAAAGTTAAATCTAATTGTGGTTCTCCTCCCACCATTATATTATTTAGGAAACACCAAAAATATTTTTCAATGCTTCCTTAAGTTTAAGTTTTCTGTTCTGTTTCCTTGCGATTGAACAAACCTTCGCCTTTGTCTAAAACAGTTTCCGCTTTTAAACCGCCAATCACGCGTAATTCCGCTAAAGTTTTAACTTTGTCATCAATAACACCCAGCTTTTGCCAAATCTTTTCCGCAGTTTCCGGCATATAAGGCATCATGGCGTAGGATAAGTGACGAATGATTTCGAGTAAATTATAAATCACGGAATTTAATTTCGGATCATTCACCTTCGCCAATTCCCACGGTTTAATAGTGGCAATATAATTATCGCACCAACGTGTGGCAATAATCACTGATTGCAAAGCTTCGTAAATACGATAATTTTCAAAATGACCATTATATTCTTCCCAAAATTTGTTTAAATCAAACTCGGCATCAAAGGTGGCAGTCGGAACTTTGGAATCAAAATATTTTTCCGCCATACCAATAACCCGACTGACCAAGTTACCCACACCGTTGGCCAAATCAGCATTATATTTCGTAATGAATTCTTCTTTTTTAATATCACCATCATTACCAAAAGGATATTGGCACAAAATTAAATAACGCGCCGCATCACTGGCAAAATCATCAACCAGTTGATTAGGATCAATTATATTACCAATACTTTTACTCATCTTTTGACCGTCAATGGTAAAGAAACCGTGAATAAACAAACCTTTCGGCACAGGTAAATCTAACGATAATAACATCGCCGGCCAAATAGTGGCATGCACGCGTAAGATATCTTTACTCATTAATTCCACAGTCGCTGGCCAAAACTCCGGACAGGGATCTTGCGGACCATTCCAACCGAGTACGGTTAAATAATTCAAAAACGCATCACTCCACACATAGGCAGTATGCTTTTCATCCCAAGGCAGAGGAATTCCCCACTTCACATTCACGCGAGAAAAAGACACATCATTCAAACCTTCATTTTTATAAAACTGCAACATCTCATTGCGACGTTCTTCCGGTTGAATCACAAATTCATTGCTTTCAATTTTTTTCAAAAGTTCATCCGCATACTTGGACATTTTGAACATGTAAGTTTCCTCTTCCATTTTTTCCGGAGCTTTCTTATGATCTGGGCAAAGTCCATCGACTAAATCTTTTTCACTCTTGTATTGTTCACAACCTCGGCAATAATAGCCGGTATATTTACCCAAATAAATATCACCCTTATCATACATGTATTGCAAAGCTTTTTGCACGGCTAACATGTGGGCAGGATTTGAGGTACGAATAAATTTGTCATTAGAAACATTCAAGCGATCCCAAGCAAATTCAAAAGTGGCCGCCACTTCATCCACAAAGGCTTGAGGATCTTTGTTTTTTTCAATGGCAATGGCTTCAATCTTGGCGCCATGTTCATCTGTACCGGTAGCGAAAAAAGTTTTCTCTCCAAGCATGCGATGATAACGAGCCAAAACATCCGCGGCTACGGTCGTATAAGCATGACCAATGTGCGGCGCGGCATTTACATAATAAATCGGGGTGGTGATGTAGAACTTTTTGTCCATAAAATTAATATTAACAAATATAATTAATTAGGTCTTTTCTACCAATAACGAATCAGCTACGAATCTACGTATCGAAATATTTCTACATTTCATGAGCTTACATATTCGTAGTTTCCTGCCTGCCGGCAGGCAGGCGTAGCAAATTTGCCATACGTAGAAACTATTTGCCATGGATAATAACAACGAACTCGCCTTTACTTTGCTTTTCCAGTTCCGGAATGATAGTTTCTAACGTACCGCGATAGGTAGTTTCAAATTTTTTCGTTAACTCACGACAGACAACGATTTGACGAGTCGGTTCTAAATATTTTTGCATTTCTGTTAAAGTTTTAATAATGCGATGGGTGGACTCATAGAAACAGGTGGTGCAATCAGAATCGCGAATGGTTTCAAAGTTTTTTGTTTTGCCCTTGTGGGGCATGAAACCTAAAAATAAAAATCTGTCTGTTGGAAAACCGGAAATACTCAAAGCGGAAATCACTGCGCAAGCGCCGGGAATGGTTATTACCTGCCAACCTAATTTCACTGCAGACTCAACCACGCGACCACCGGGATCGGAAATACCTGGAGTGCCGGCATCGGAGACATAAGCAACATTAGAATACAAATCTAATAACTGCTCAATATTCTCAATCTCAGTATGTTGATGAATGGTCACCAACTTATTTTTAAACTCAAAATGCGCCAAAAGCTTAGAAGTTTGGCGGGTATCTTCGCAAAAAATCACCTCCACGGATTTTAAGGTTTCCAATGCGCGAGGGGTTAAATCGCCAAGGTTACCAATAGGTGTGGCGACGATGAATAATTGTTTTTCGGTCATATGGATGTCTACCCTTCGAGGCTCCTGTTTCACAGGAGGCACCTCAGGGTGACATTTAAAGTATATTTTAATGTTGTAATTATATCAAATGTATAAAATATAAGCAATTTTCAGCTAATTTTCGTGTTTTTTGATCAATGATCAATGGTCAATGTTACATGACCACTTGACAAACTTTAAACTATGTGCTATAATGCTTAGTTACATGATCGTTTACAATCAATAGCTCTCGTAGAGTCTTTTGACTCCGAGATGTCTATAACCAACTCCAAGCCCCCACCGAACTATGCACATTGGAGGTGCCGCAGGAATGCGATCGGGGGCAGATGCAGGGTGGACATGCCAAAGTATAGGCTCGTAACAAAAACCGCGAGGAGAGAAGCGGTTTGAGCTGAAGCTGTGGACAACCCCACCCTAATTCGTCAAAACTCTCGCTCGAGCCACAAGGTTCGCGAGATAATTGACTGCTCCTCGTCAGATGAGCCGCAACCAACGGGACTCATGGCGAGGCACGCGCACGTATCTTGGTATGGAGTAAGCACCGCGGTTGACCCTGCTGGTAACAGGGTGGTATATAACCGGCGGAAGCGCTACATAGTACAAGAGGTGCGGTGAAATCGAGCCCGATTCGTCGGGATTTCGATACGAGCTCCTGGAGCCCCCACCCAACAACACACCTGGAGGTGGCGCGTAATGCGTTTGGGGGCAGACAGCGGGTGAGACAGACTTGTCTCGACCAATTGACTACTCAAAGAAGTGAAAGATCCTCGACGAGAAAGTCTCACCCAAAGTCGTCGATTTCTCTACCGCAAGGTGGAGATCGAAGATACGCTGACTCGGACGATCGCGGTCCTGTGGCCCTCCCGCCCCTCTGCTGGTGGCAGAGATGGACAATCGTTCGAGCGTACCCCGGCCCTAAGCTCGGCTAACCCTGCGCCTCGCGGTGCACGGTCAAGCAGCTTCCGTGGCAGTCCTCACGAGGCTCGTTCGGTCGCTCGCTGGAGTCCTCTTCAGGATAAACCAGCCCGCCGCGACTGCGCCCCAGACTTCCGTCTGTCGGGGCTTACGCCTGTGGGGTTCGCACGCCACGCGAGGTGTCCGGGGATGCGAAGTTGATCGTTCTGCGAAAGTGGAACGTCGACATAGATCACCACGCAACTCTCCCAGCAAATCCAGGGAGACTACCCGCCTTGAGTCTTTTGGGCCACGTGTGGACGAGTTAAATCGTCCTGTACAAGCCTCAGTTCGAAACTGGCTCTAAGGCGGGCACGAAATTGACCACTCTTCGGAGTGTGTTGATACAGATCATCCGAGGGCTCGCAGCTCACACCCACTCGATGTGGGAGTCAGCTCTGAGCTCGTCAACGTGAGCACCAACGTCACTGGCGGTTCTTATCCGTCCAGAATCTGGTCAGCCTGAAGTACAAGGGCTGGTTGGAGGAGGGGTTCACGGTGATGTCCATGGTGTCCGAACAATCGGACTGACCATATCAGAACGCCACCCATCGTCGCATGCGCAACGATTCATCGAACTCGGACATCCGAGACACAGCATGACGCGACGATCGGGCGTTGATCCCCAGTTCACATCTGGTTCAGGCCGCAAACAAAAGCGACTGACCGATAAGCTGGGGACACGAATTCAGCCTTTGCTGATGGACAAGATGACTTCGGTCGTCGCGTTCTCGCAAAGTGTTGATAGATCTCAAGCTCCGACGTTGAACACCTCACGGTGAACAACGTCGGAGCACTTTTTTTATTTGGTAAGTTGGCCTGCCTGCGTAAGGCAGGTAATTGGTAAAAAAGTAAATTGGTACATGGAATATTAAAAAAACGAGCAAAATGCTCGAATTTTTATTATTATTTTATTAGAGATTGCCACGTCGTCCCGATTAATCGGGACTCCTCGCAAAATAGGGATTAACTATTCCCCGACTTTCGTAACTTCCCATCGTTCACCATTCCAGATATAACAATCATTTATTTTCTTAAAAAAATCTTGACATTGTCCATCACCTGAGCCGATCAAACCACCACTGGCATTACAAAGCTTTTGTCCATCATCTTTATAAACAATATCAGTGTAACAATCTTCACAATTTGGTTGTCCGCCAAGACTAAGATATACAGTTGCTCCGGAATAATTGCAACGGAAGTCTGGAATTAAATAATTCTCCACAGTTGAATCAGCTTGCATGATTTTCAACCAATCTGGTAAAGCATTATTATTGACAGCTGTTTCGTTTCCATTCACGGACGAAGAACCTCCGCTAGTTAAATCAGTGATTGATTTTTTCAAAGCTTCCACTTCCGCTTTTTTTTGTTTGGCTTGATTCACCAAATCCTCACCTTTTTGCCAATCCGAGTTGGCCTCATTCTTATATTTATCAACTTCAGTTGTAATATTATTCCACAAGCCGCCTATCTTTCCCCAATCGCCGGCAAACTGTCCATTGATATTTTAGAAAAAGAAAAACGCGAAAAACACTATGACGCAAAAAAACAACAGACCAAAACCAAATTTTTTAGATTTATGGCGGTAAGAATTATTTTCTTCCTCGAAAGACTCATCATCCTCCACCGAACGATTAAAACGTCGATGTTGTTCCAAAGTGTCACGATATTGTCGTTCTTCTTCTGAAAGCATATTATCTATTTTTTAAATTAATTTCATACATCATCTGTTCAATGCGTTGTAAATTCTTCTTGGCTTGATCAAACTTGGTTCTCAATAAACCGGTCAAATTGTAAGCCAACAAATCTTCAATCACATCACCAATTTCTGTGGCAATAATTTGCACTTGATCAAATTTTTGTTTAGTGGCAGACAAAACAGCGCGTCGCAACAATTCTCCTGTGTAATCAGACAAACCACCCAAATATTCCTCCGGTTCAATTTTCACACCAGTAATTTCACCGACTGCTTCGCCTTTTACAAACATTAAAAATAATTTGGCTTCTACATATTCCTCTCTTGCCGCTTGCCAAGCGCCTTCGTATCTCAACTTCGCATCACCGGAAAACTTATTTTCCAATTCTCCAAAAATCTTTTCACTTTCACTTAACTTACCTTCAGCTTCTTCAACGTTATCACGATGTAAACCAAAGATGGCTTGTTTGGCTAAATGGAGGGCAATATTGGATTGTCCAATAATTACTCGGCGCGCTTTGTCATACTGAGCCTGCGATTCATTGATCTGTTTCCAGAATTCACGATTTAACATAAATTTACTTAAGATATTTATTACGATTTAATATGTGCTCTTCATGGTTACGCGCAAAATAGACTTTGCCATCCGGCGCGGTTAAAAAGAAATAATAAGGTGTGGCTGTTTGATAAACCGTAGCTTTGATTGATTCATAACTGGGATTGCAAATCGGAGTTGGTGGTAAACCGGAATATTTGTAAGTATTATACGGATTAGCTAATTGGATATCATCAAGTGAAGATCGAGTCTCCCCTTTTTGAGTGATGTAATTCACCGTCGCATCTGATTGCAAAGGATAATTGTCATTCAAACGTTTTTGAAAAATATTCGCCACCTTCTGCCGATTTTCATAACCGGAAACTTCTTTTTCCACAATACTTGCCAAAGTTAAAACATCATAAAAAGACTTCTTTTGTTTGCCAATTTCCAATCTTAATTCCTGATCAATTTTCTGATCAAAATTATTCAACATTTTAATCACCACATCATTTGGAGTTGAATCCGCATAAACCATGTAAGTATCAGGATAAAGGAAACCTTCAAGAGTTGCTTCTTTTGGCGCTGAACTTAAAAATTCATAATTGTAAGCGCGGATATCTGCCGTGGCAGTTAAAAAATCTTTGGCGGAAAACAAGCCTTGTTGTTCTAAATACACAGCAATGTCTTGTCGTCGCCAACCTTCGATAATAGTAATCTTCTTTTCCTCGCGCTTCCAAGCTTTGCGAGCAAATTCATCCACAATTTCCTTCATGCTTAACCCGGTATTCAATTTGTATTCACCTGCTCTCAGTTTACTTTGCTGTTTCGTTAAATAAACATAGAGTTTGAACACGGTTGGTTTGGTTAAAAATCCTTCTTTCTTTAAATTGGCCCCAATCTGAGATACTGATTCGCCAGCTGTAATAACAAACTTCTTATCACCAAAAGGATTATTATTTGGCATTTCCGCCAACCATAAAATCATGATATATCCGACGAATAATATTAGTGCGACAAATAGTAAACGTTTTATATTGGTTTTCATAATAAATGCTGAAACTTTGAATTTTTTATTTGTTCTACAATTTTTTTAATATCTTGCGCATTATCTCTGGAACACATCAACGTCGTTTCCTCAGTTTGCACGATAATCATATTTTTAACGCCCACGGCGCAGATCGGTCGATTGGTATAGTTGTAAATTAAATTACCGTGACAATCAACTAAGAAATTCTCCCCTTTTAATAAATTCTCATCATCTTCTGATAAAACTTCTTTAATTGTTCGCCAATGACCAATATCTGCCCAACCAAAGTCTGCTGGAATAACTAACATATCTTTAAGTTTTTCCATTATACCATAATCAATGGAAATGGCTTCAAATTCAGAATAAAGTTTTTTCACGGCTTCACGATCATGCCAAGTATTCAACATTTTATCCATTACCTCGTGATGGCGCGGTAAATGTTGTTCAAACAATTTTCTTAAATTTTCAACTTGCCAAACAAAAATAGCCGGATTCCACAAATATTCCCAACGAGTAATATAATCTTTGGCTAATTCCAATGAAGGTTTCTCAACAAACTTCTCAACTGCAAAAACATCGTCAAAATCACCTTTTTCATTTGCCAATCTTTCCACTTGTCCTGACATTTTAATATAACCGTAACCTGTCTCGGGATATGTCGGTTTCAAACCGACTAAAATAGTTTTTGTGAGATTTTTTTCAATTAGACTTTCCGTTAACTTCAATATTCGTAAATATTCTGCTTCATTTTTCACAAACGCGTCAGAGTTAATCGAGGCAAAACACGCATTGGGATCAATTTTTTGAAGATGAACACACGCAAAACCAATCGCCGCGGCAGTATCACGTTTTTCCGGTTCGAGAATTAAATGATCATCAGCAATATTGGGCAGTTGTTTTTTAATTAAATCATATTGACTCTGATTAGTAGAAATAAAAATTTTATCAGCGTCAAATCCCCGATTCAATCGATTGTATGTCGCCTGCAACAAAGTTTCTTCACCGATGAACGGTAAAAGTTGCTTGGGCGAATTTTTGCGTGACACCGGCCACAAACGCGTACCACCACCACCGGCCAAAATTACAAGATACATGCGATTTTATTTGATTAAATAAATAACGCCTACGATTATTAATGCCAAGACTATTCTATACCAAGCAAATACTGACAAAGAATTCTTTTGTAAAAACTTTAAAAACCCTTTAATCACCAAATATCCCAACCAGAACGTTAAAACAATACTAAACAATAAAATAAACATCTCTCTATTATTCAATAACATCAAATTAACTTCAAATAACTGTTTAACGCCGGCTAATAGAACTACAGGAATACTTAATAAGAATGAAAATCGAGCCGCCTCCTCGCGCTTCAAATTTATCGCCATACCTGCTACAATAGTAGCACCGGAACGGGAAACGCCAGGAATTAACGCCAATGCTTGCGCCAAACCGATCAAACAAGCTTCTGGAATGGATAAACTTTCGTAGATAATTCGTCGTTTGGAGTATCTCTCCACAATTAAAATTACCACGCCACCGACGAACAACGCAATGGCCACTGTCCACAGGTTACGAAAATATTTCTCAATCCAATTTTCCGCCAACAAACCGACAATGACGGCTGGAATAGTTCCCAGGATAATATTCACCACAGTGCGCTGATCATCATGGGTAAAGTTAACACCTTTGCGCATAGACCAGAAGGCTTTCCAATAGCGACTTATATCCTGACGAAAATATACTATTAACGCCAAAGCCGTCCCCAAATGCAAGGCGGTGTCAAAAGCCAAGTTGTCTAAAATTTCAAAACTAACGAATTGATGTAATAAAACCAAATGTCCAGAACTTGATATCGGCCAGAACTCAGTTAGAGCTTGAACAATGGAAAAAATTAGAGCTTGAAATAGTTGCATATGCAGTCATTGATCATTGAACAATGAACATTGATCAACGAAATATTTAAATAATTTATTACTCTTTTCACTTATCTCGCTTATCTCGCTTTCTTGCTTATAAGCTAAAAACTATATGTATCACTTAATCATCATCCCGATCGCAGCGGCGATCATTGCTCAGCTCATTAAACTTATCATTGACGCCAAGAATAAACAATTTTCATGGACAGATTTGAATGGTTATGGCGGTATGCCATCTTCTCACACGGCCATGGTGACCAGTTTAGTCGCCAGTATTGGTTACTTTGACGGCATCACAACTTCGGCTTTTGCTGTCAGTTTAGTTTTAGCCGTTTTAATCATTCGCGACGCGGCTGGATATAGACGACAAATAGGACTGCATGCTAAAATCTTGAATAAACATTTGGAACAATTACCAGCTGAACAAAACTTTCAATTTCCTCATTTGCGCGAACGGCTTGGGCATACACCACTAGAAGTGCTCGGCGGGTTAACGGTGGGACTGGTGGTAACGGCGGTGTATATTATTTTATTTATATAGCTACCAATGACAAATCAGCTACGAATCTACGTATTCGATAAACATTTCTAGATTATTCTATTTGTAATTTCGTAGCAAATACGTTATTCGTAGACTATTACATTCGTAGTTACGTAGCAAATACGTTATTCGTAGCTAACTCTTGCAGTTACTTTTGACACACAGAACAATAGCTCGTCCCCCTTTGCGCCACCTTCATCTTTTGAATGGTGGCTTTTTTGCATTTCAAACATTTCAAACCAGCGCGGCCATAAACCTTGAGGAAACGAACAAAGTTTCCTTTTTCTCCGCGCGCATCCACGTAAGTATTGAATGACGTGCCTCGTTCTTCGATCGCTTTTTTCAAAATTTTAACTATAGCAATATATAACTTTTTTCTTTCTGCTAATTTTAAACTTTTCACCTTACGATCAGGCATCACTCCAGCCGCAAAGCAACTTTCATCTGCGTAAATATTGCCGATGCCGGCAATTAATTCTTGCATCAATAAAACTTTTTTAATTTCCAAATTCGGTTTGCGTTTAAGAATCGAGTTAAAAACTTCCAAAGTAAATTCCGGCACAATCGGCTCCATTCCAAAACGCAATTTTTCTTTCGTCACTGTTGCTTCATCAGCTAACCGCAAATAACCAAACTTCCGCATATCATTGTAATACAATTTTCCCGCTGAACCGAAATCTAACAATACTTTATTAAATCGGTCTGGTGTTTGTCGCGATTGACCAATAGGGTGGCCGCCGGTGATAATTTTTCCCCTCGGCGGCACAAACACAAATTGACCAGTCATTTTCATATGGGCCAAAACTTTCATTGATTTATCTCCGCCAAAGGCGGATCCGCCTCCGGCGGAGAAATCGAATATTAGCATTTTACCAACACGTTCAACGCGATGAAATTTCGCGCCTTGCAAAAACTTAATAAATTTCTCTTTAGTCGGAGAAA
This sequence comes from uncultured Gammaproteobacteria bacterium, assembly GCA_964592195.1. Lineage (GTDB taxonomy): Bacteria > Patescibacteriota > Patescibacteriia > UBA11705 > UBA11705 > CAZQEI01. Next base: position 59,056 of record CAZQEI010000005.1, read on the forward strand.
TTCTTTTTTTAAAATCATCTTTAATTTCAACCTGCAAAACCTTTTTGCCTTTCAAATACTTTTCCAAATCTCGGCGCACGGTTTCGACTTCGGGTAGTTCGGGCATACATTATTTAAATTCCAAATATTAAAATTCCAAATTCCAAAGTTGGTGTTTTTTATCCGTAATATCAGCCCCAAAGGGGCCCCTTCGGGGTAAAATCGGTAATCAATCGGTATATCCGTAACTACCAAACAATCAACATTCCTCCCACAATAATTAACGCTATTGCCATAACACGTTTCACCATTGTAGTCCGAGACATCGGTTCTTTGAAAAACTTCGAATGGAAGAAACTTAACAGTAAGATTAACAAGAAAACTAACAGGGGCTTGGTTGCCAGAATGGCACTCGGTAATGTTACCACACCGGTTGAAATAGCGGCCATGAAGCTTAACAGGGCGCCGGCTGAAATTAAGGCAGACAAGACAATGTGCCACACCCCGGCCTTGGCTTTTTCAATCAAATGCGGATGATGAAATATTATCATTAATACAGGAATAATCAAACCACCTACACCAAACCAAAACATACTGGTATAAAAGTCAACTTCAGAGGTAATAAAGCGCATGAACAAATTTCTCAAAGCAAAAAATATCATTGCCCCAAAAGCCAACAGATGTCCAAAACCGATTTTCTTGCCATGCTTTTCATGTACCACCAAATACGCTCCCAAAACAATTATCCCGATCCCCAAATAACGTAGCCAGCTCAAAGATTCATTGAAAAACAGACAAGCTAATAACGCAATCACCAATGGCTCAGTCGCTAAGATAACTGTAAAGGATGAAAGTTTTTCAACCCGCGATGCTTGATAATCCAACCATACCGCACCGGAATAAATTATACCGGCAATTAATGCCGCAAACAATACCGGTAACGATACTGACAAATCAGCGTGCATGATTGAAGATAAACAAATAAAAATCAAACATGCGACGACACAAAAGATTGTCATTGCCAGACGAGGATCTCGCATTTCTTTTTTAATTACGTGAACATCAATGATCTCCACGATTGACCAGCCAAAGACGGCAATCAAAGTGAAAATTAACCACAACATATAATTATTCCACGGTTATTTGATTAGTTTTCGGGTTAACATACACAAACAATCGAATATCAGATTTTTTTCTAGATTGAAAATTCGCCACTGCAGTAGTTTCCGTGACTTCACAATCTTGACCGAAACAAACTCCTTGAGAATAGTGCTTTGACAAGAAGCTGGGAGTATAGTTCAAAGTAAAATTCCAATCAGGCGAAATGGAGATATCTACTGGTCCGATTTGCTCGCCTTCATCACAAAGAAAATCACCGTTCAAATCTGCGCATACTGTGGCAGTTCTATTTGATTCATTATAATAAACTCCAAAGGAAAACGGCACCCTCCCGTTCACCTTCTCGGAAGCTTCAGCTTTTTGCTTAGCAAGATTTAACAACGAGACATATTCATCTGCCGCTTGGCGAACTGCATAGCGCTCAGCCACCTTTTGCCAAGTTAAAAACGTCATAGCGCCAACTAATATTACCAAAACAACGACTAACAATACGTCGATTGAATAAAACTTTTTTAGATATTTTTTCATATTTTTATTTTTTAAAAGCTATCGTAAAACGAAAACCAGTATGATCATTTCTTGTATTATCTCGAACAACATTAATATTTCCAGCGCCTTCTCGACCACCAACCACAAGATTTTGCCAAGTATTTAAACCTAAAGTCGAGGTTCTTTCTTCCCCAAGAGTTTGCGTTAAGGCTGGATAAACTTCACACAATTGTCGGAACAATAATGCTGGCGTTAATATCACATCAAAATCTCGATATTTTAATTTTTTTTCATTCCAGTCATTACAAATCATTTCTTTAATTTTTGCTAATATTATATTCACCTCATCAATACATAATTTAAACCGCCCATATCTAGAAGCCGTTGGTGGTAACCCATCACACCAGGTTATTATTGACTCGACTATATCTAGGTTTTTCGAAAGACCTTCTTGTGAACCATAATGTTTTTCTTGAAATGTGGTAACCGAGGGTTTTTGAATACTCTCCGTAACAAATAAATCATATTTTTGTGCCAGTTGTTCAGCTTCTTTTTTCATTATCTCAAAAAACACCTCTGATCCAATTCTATTGCCATCTAATCCAGTCTGTTTCATGCTGGTGCTTCGATAATTCACCAAGCCTTTCTTTGAATCTTCTTCAGTTTGTTCTACTGGATACATTTTATTAAACCATTCTGCGGTTAATTCTTCGGGATGTATTGGTTCTGAGATAAACGGCTTATTTTCACCAAAAAATATATCTTCAATCGCTTTTATCTGTTTACCATATTTCATTTCCTTTGGAGAAGAATCTTCAACCGTTTCACCAAATGCCTGGACAAAGCGCAAAGCTTCCAAGACCTGTTCTGGTTTAGGATTTTTGCCTTGAGACTTTATTCTTTTTGCCAAGTCAAACAAACCCTCGTTGATTTTAATTTGATCATTGGATTGGGAGGGTGTGAGGTTAGCGGTTAATTTTTCAACGTTATTTAGCATGATAATTAAATTTCACGATTTTTTGTAAAATCTCTTTTTCGATCCTCAAGCTCATTAATTAAATGCTCCATTTCATAAAATTTAGTATTTGCTGAAATTACAGAACCTAACATCGTGTTCATTCTTGCTGTATGCGCTAATCTTTTCCTCATCGTTATTAAAATTTTATCAATTTGAATTACTGCATCTTTAATAAAGTCATGCGCTTCTTTCTCTTTATAAAAAACTATTGACAATCTAAAAAACTCAGCGTGTTTATCATCCATAGTTTTATACCACACTGACCCAGCACCGCCATTCTCCTGATCTTTATCTTCTTCGTAACCAATAAAGCCTCCAATAGTCAAATAAGCCTTTTCGTTTTCGATCTTGGTGGAAGTCAAAATTCTATAAATTGATTGCGACAATTCCGGTTTATCCTCCATAATTTGCCTGGTAATTACAGCCGGCGTGCACATCACGCGAAATGGTGGTATTTTCAAGCCTTGCTCTTTCCACTTTTTTATTAATTCATCTTCTATCTTTTGCACTAATGTCAACCTAACATCATCTACACCTAAAAAATATCTGGTTTTATTTTCTCCAAATGCTTCATTAATATAATCATTGATCGGATCAATCACTAATCCACGACGTTTATCATCCTGTTCAATTGGCATTGCTAATTCCGAATACACCATTTCCCAATCCGACATTTCCGTCACTTCATTTTTCATGGCACGAACAAAGTCATCCATGAAAGTTTTAACTAAACAATCTTTGGGTTTATAATTTTTCTTCAACTTCTTTTTAAACCACTCAATCACAGCATATTCTTTTCTTGCAACACTAAGATCAATATTGCAAATATGTGGTCGAAAATTCAATCTCCCAGCTTTAACATCTTCATCGCGTTGATGATCTTTATCCACATTGGGAAACATTTTTTCAAACCAAGCATCGTTAATCTCTTCCGGCTTGGGTGGTAAACAAACGTATGGTTCATCAATGCCGAAAAATTGATCTTGAATCGCCTCAATATATGTTCTAAATTTTTCTTTTGGATCAGCTTCCTTAGTCAAACTATAAGATTGCTCCACTAACCGCAAAGCTTCCTTTATTCGTTCACTATCCCGAGCACCGCCTTCTTCTCGAATCCTCTTCGCCAACGCTCGCATATCTTCATCAACCCGAACCCGCTCCACGGCTTGCGCTGGAGTTTGATTAGCTGTGAGTTTTTCAATATGATTTGGCATTGTAATTATTGCTCCCAACTTTTATTTCTATTTTTTGTAATATCTCTAATAGCTTTCCCCCTTAAAATCATATTTTCTAAATTCAAGTATTTCAAATATTGAGGATTTTGATACATATTTGAAATTGATGACAATTTTTTATCATGTTTTTCATGTTTCTTTTTAATTTCATCTATTTGTTTCTCTTCCTCAATTGAAAGTGGTCTATCTTTATAAAAAACAATTGAAAGTCTAAACATAGTAAACTGGGGGGCATCCTTAACATTCAAAGTTCCAATTGCCCCAGCCCCGCCAAGATCAACCCCACCAGTAGTTAACCATTTTGTTGTCTCTTTACCAGACTCATCGAGTAAAGGTGTTTCGCTCAGAACACTAAAATCCAATTTAGACATATTGGGATTTTGTTCCATAAACTGCCTAGAAACAGATACTGGAGTTAATAAAACTTGAAAAGCAGGAATTTTAAAACCCGACTTCTTAAATTTTTTCACAATATTATCTTCCATACTTCGCAAAAGACCATAAAGTTGGATTAATAATCCACCCTTTGCTGCTCTTGCAATTGAAAAAACATTATCGTCAATTTTAATATCCGCATTTGAAATCAAAAGTCTGCTTGTAAAAACAGATTCACTCTCTTTCAAAAATTCCGCTTCAGCTTTTATCGATCGAAAATATGCTCCCATTACCGAATGTTCTTCAGAAACAGATTTACTAGACCTATCAAGTCTAGATAGAAGCTTACTCACTATTCCAAACTTAGCTCGTTTATTTTCCGATGGTGGTCGAAAGCAAATTCTTCCCGCCGTAAGATCCTCAGGTCGTTGGTGGTCATTATCCACATCAGGATACATCTTTTCAAACCATTCATCAGTTAAATCTTCAGGTTTTGGAGGAATAGAGAAAAAAGGCTCCTTATTTCCAAATAATTCTTCCTGAATAACTTCAACATATGGTAAATACTTTTCTCTTGGATCTTCTTCCCTAGTTAAACTATAAGATTGCTCCACTAACCGCAAAGCTTCCTTTATTCGTTCACTATCCCGCGCACCGCCTTCTTCTCGAATCCTCTTCGCCAACTCTCTCAAATTTTCATCAATCTGAATCCGCTCCACGGCTTTTTCTGGAGACAAATTAGCGGTTAAATTTTCAGCGTGATTTTTCATGTATAAAATTCAAATCAATTCTTGTAAAATATTACAGAGATCCTAAAACCAGCGCCTGAAGTGCCCTTATCCATAGTGTCAATATTACCAGCACCACCATTAGGGGTACCGACTACCAAGCATCTTTCAGTTTTATTCCCATCTTTATCCAATAAATCTGTAGACGTTGTTTCCCAGAAGCTTGATTTTGTCATCTCTAGATTTTCCCCCATAATTTGTCGTTGAATAATTGCTGGAGTGCAAATTACATCAAACTTCGGAACTTCCAAAAGATTTTCAAGCCACGCTTTTCTTATTTTGGACTTTAACATTCTTAGTAACCTATTATCAATTGTTTCTCGAGAAAGCATTGATCGATGGGTAGCGCGAAAATTAGTACAATCTTTAATAAAAGGAACTAAAACATCAGCGTTGCTTGATCCTTGATGATCATGGTCTGGGTCATTTAATCCATAATGTTGCAATACACCGGATTTTTTTATTAACGGTTTACCAATTGTTTCAGTCAAAACCAATTCACAGTTGTTCATTTGTCGAGCTTGCGTGCGGATTGAACGAGCAAAGACACTAAACCAAGTTTCCCCTGGGAATGACTGGCAAATTTCTTCAGCAGGATCAAAAAAATACCTAGGTCTAAAATTTGTAACTTTACTTTTTGGATCTTGTTCTATCGGATACATTTTTTCAAACCAAGCATCAGTCATTTCATCCACATGAAAAGGAATGGAAACAAAGGGTTTATTTTCACCAAACAACAATGGTTCAATAGCCTCAATATGCTTACGATATTTTTCACGAGGATCCGCCTCCACCAATGTTTTTTCATATTCCCCCACCAATCGCAAAGCCTCCACTACTTGCGCAGGAGTGGCTTTCTTGCCTTGAGCTTTTACTCGACCAGCCAAATCCATCAAACCTTCGTTAACAGTAACTTGATCAATGGCGCGGGCGGGCGTGGGACTAGCGGTTAATTTTTCAAAAGATGATTTCATTTAATAAGTTTATGAAATTTATTTTTTAATTTCCCTTTTTTACCAACGAATAATTTGTCTACTTCTGCAATCATTTCACCTAGACCAGCGTTTAATTCCTTTATGACTTTATCAAATAATTCAGCGTCGATAATTTTCGTAGTATCTTCATATTGCCCGACTAATTTCAAAGCCTCTGAAACTTGTTCTGGCGTCGCCTTTTTACCTTGTAACTTAACTCGCCTAGCCAACTCCATTAACTTCTCGTTTACATCTACTTGATTAACAGCTTTTTCTGGAGTCACATTGGCAGTCAATTTTTCTTGACTCATATTATTAATACCAATCGCAGAAATTCAATTATTTGTTGATTAAATAAAACAAAAATCATTGTGGCCGGACAGAGGAAAACGGCCATAGGCAACGCACCGCCGAACTGTTTCCATTTTATCGCTAACAAAACAATGGCCACAATTGCTCCAACAATATACGCGACAAAAATTGTAAACACCAAACCTGTCCACCCGACCATTATGCCTATCAACGCACCCAATAACATATCACCATCCCCCACCCATCTACCTTTGGAAATCGCATATTGAAAATAATAGAACAGAAAACCGACACCACCAGCCGCGAGCATGTTGGCGACTTGAAACCAGGTAAATCCAGTAACCATCAAATTTAAAAAGAAAGCAATCGGTAGCATGATGTAGATCAAACTATCAATAATCGCAAACTCTTTCCAATCAATGACCATTATTACCAACAACACAGAAACAAAAAGAAAATCTTTAACCAACGATAAATAATCAAAACCAATAACTAGTTGTTCCCAGTGAAGTAATAAAATAATTTCAAACAAAATCGCAGTGACTATTTCAACAATTGGATATTGCCAAGAAATTTTCGCTTTACAATGACGGCACAATCCTTTCAACCAAACAAAACTTAGAACCGGAATCAATTCAAAGAAACCCAAAACATTTTGACATTTGGGACAATGCGATCGCGCGCGCTTCCAAATCGATTCGCCTTTGGGTAAGCGGCAAATTAAAACGTTTAAAAAACTGCCGATTGCGAGTCCTAATATTATAGTGGCTATTGACGCTAAAATAATCATAAAAATATATTTCAAATCTTGGAGATTGGTATTTGATTATTGGGATTTGGGATTTCCGCTTGGAGAATTATTTTCCCCACACTAAAGCAGTCCAACCCCAGATCCCCGCTCGTAGGCGGGGATGACGGAGTGTGTGGGCAATTGACCTTCACTTCAAGAATTACTTTCCCAAGCGGCTCGCCATTTCAACTAACCGATGCGAATAGCCCCATTCATTATCATACCAAGCGAGAACTTTAACTAAATTACCACCAACCACGCGAGTGAAATTTGAATCAACGATTGATGATGCTGTGGTGTTCAAAATATCCGTGGAAACTAATTCTTCATCAGTGACTTCCAACACACCTTTGAATCGTGCAGTTTTTGAAGCTTTAATTAATGCCTTGTTCACTTCTTCCGCAGTAGTATTCTTTCTCAACACTGCCACCACGTCAATTAACGATCCGCAGACAACTGGCACGCGAATGGAAATACCATCAAATTTATCTTTTAATTGTGGTAAAGTTAAAGCCGTAGCTTTGGCGGCACCCGTACTAGTTGGCACAATATTGCCAACGATTGAACGACCTTCTCTCCAATCTTTCGCATTAGCCATATCCACAGTACGTTGACTGGCAGTCGTGGCGTGAACAGTGGTTAACAAAGCTTTTTCCACGCCAAAAACTTCATCCAAAACTGCCATAACAGGAGCAGTACAATTAGTAGTGCAGGAAGCATTGGCTACCACCTTTTGACCTTTAGCTTTTTCCTCGTTAACACTACGAACAACAGTCACGACACCTTCACTCTTTGATGGCGCGGAAATCAAAACAGCTTTGGCTCCAGCTTTCAAATGTTTGGAAGCATCTTCCATTTTGGTAAACACTCCGGTACATTCAAGCACCACATCCACCTTATGTTTTTTCCAGGGTAAAGCAGCCGGATCAGTGCCTTGATAAAAAGCGATTTTTTTATTATTAACAATTAAATAATTACCGCTGACACTAACCTTACCCTTAAACCGACCTTGCGAAGTATCGTACTTGAGTAAATACGCTAAGTTGTTCAAATCCCCCAAGTCATTGATCGCGACTACCTGCATGTCTTTTTTGCCCAAAATAATTTTGAGCGAGGCCCGGCCAATACGACCGAAACCATTGATGGCTACATTTTTCATACGTTAAGTTTATCAGTTAATAAGTTTGTAAGTTTACAAGTAATAATACAAAATTATCTTATGCTTATAAGCTTAGACACTTAGAAACTATTTATTTTGCTATCTGAATTAATTATACCATAAAGCGGTAACCAAGAACACCGATTTATCCCCTGTTATTCATGATTTTCAATATAAAAAAACCGCCTCAAAAGAAGCGATTTTGTAGCTTTAAAATTATTGATTAACCGCGGAAGAAATCAAGGATTGCAACTGATCATTCATGGTCTTGGTCTGGTAATACATGGATCCGAACAAGGCGGTGAAAGTTAAAAAGATTATCACCATAAATATCAATAACACCACAGTAAATCCATGAAAATATCTAATCTCTGACTCCCACCAATTTGTTTTTGTTTTTTTTATTTTTGCTTTCATGTGATATCTCTACAAATCTTTTACGAATAAGAATTCGTTGATTCGTAGCTAATTTGTTATTAGTAGAGACCCATGTTATTAATTTAACAAAAAATCCCTCCCTATTTGCATCTTAATTATACCACTAATTTATCAATCAAAGAATTGCAACTGAGAAAAAACGGTGGATAAATCACCAACACGACAATCACCAGACAACTCAAATATTTTTTGTTTTTTAACATCAAAGTAAACAATCTTATTCACAGGGCAGCTAACATCACGTCCATTTTCATAATTAAAAACAGGATATTCGTTTATCGTTTGAGATGCAAATAATTTACTTATCGCTTCTTCACGTGTCGGTGAAATCGTATTCCAACCGTAATCAAACACCGTACACTCATTTAAGTTGCACGGCTCGCCGTTAAACCTCCAACTTTCCAAATACGTGCTTTGGTTACCGGTAAACATTCGCAATTGCGCGGGGGGAGAATTTTGACCAGTGCGCAATTCAATCGTGCCATCGGCTAACTCTACGACTTGATAATTTTGTGCAGTATTAACTTTCAAACCAAAACCAGCAGGATTATTAACATAGGAGAATTCACCGTCAACCACCACAGGTTGCTCAACTTGTTTTTGCTTTACCACCTGTTGCCAGTTTTGCCATTGACTGGTAATTTCCCCTACTTGAGATCTTGTTTGCCAAAACATATAACCGAGCAAAATAAAACCACCTACTAGAAAAATTATTATTACCCCCAAAATCAAGGTTAATCGTTGTTTACGTTTATAATCATTAATTTGCTTCATACTAAACTGTTCTAACTTTTTTAACATCCTCTTTAGCGTGACTCAAGCATCTTTCACCTAGTTCGTTCAATCGAACTATTAAAGATTTACGTTCACTTTTATATCTTTGATATTCAAAATTGGTTTCCGGTTCATCGCCCTGCGCAAAAGTTTTCTTTATTTCACTGTATTTATAATTATGAGCAGAAAAATCTTTTTTTATTTGTTCCAGGCGATCAATGTCCTCTGAATAATCAAAATATTCCATTAATGTTTTCAAATAACTAAACAGTAATTCAAACCAACGGGTTCTCCATTTATTATTATACGCCGGATCTTCAACATCATAATCCATAGTATTTTCCACATTTAACGGGGAGGTAGAACCAGACATTGCCACCAATTTCTTTAATCTTTCCAAAACCACGGGATCTACCGGTTTCTTTTCCATATGCAAATGTGGATCATCGTTGAATGATAAATATTTTTCAACCTGTTTAATCAGGGCCTGAATTTCGGTTAATTGCGTTTCCGTGGTTTCAGGAATTGGGCCACGTTGCCGATGTTTAATCGGCGACTGGGCAGGATCCAATTGTTGTTCGTCTTCGAAGGACATATTTTTATGTTTTAATTGCCAATTCAACGGATTGTTTTCAATATAGGCGCGAATTTTATTTAATGATTGTTCATTGCGAATAATGTGATCGTAGAATGATTTTTGCCACACGAATTCATTATCACCATTTTCCCGAAAATATTTGGTAACGCCAATTTTAAAACCACGAACAATCGATGAAATGGATTTTGACCATTTTGTTTGCCATGGTAGGGAACAAACATTTTTGTTCCCTACGTTATGGTCAAAATATAATATTCCATGAATATGATCTGGCATTATAATATGATAATCCAATCGACATTCGGGAAAATGTTTTGGTATATCCAACCAACAATCACGCACAAAAATACCATAATCATTTAAAACCATTTCACCATTAACAATATTACCAAACCAAAACAATCTATTTTTCGTACAAATCGTTATATAATACCATCCCGCCTGCGAATAATCCCACCCACGCAATCGATTTAATTTTCGATTTTTCCCCTCCATGGCATTATTAAAATCGATTCACCCAATCACCAATATGAAATAAATCGCGACCGGTAATAAATAACATTAACGCAATCAAAATCGCAAAACCAATGGAATGAATAATATTTTCGATTTTCTGACTAACCGGTCGGCGACGAATTTTTTCAATAATAATAAACAACACGCGACCACCATCCAAAGCTGGCAATGGTAAGAAATTAATAATTGCCAAATTGATTGACAGCAAAGCGACAAATTGAAAAATTGAAGATAAACCCATGCGCGCATAATGCCCGGTCATCACCGCAATACCGACCGGTCCAGCTACTTCCATTCCGACCTTGTCACCACCAAACATAGAGGCTATTAAACTGCCAAATGCACTAAAAATTCTTCCAGTTAGTTGACCGGTAAATTTCGCACCTTGATAGACAGCTGCGAATGGTCCGTATTTAACTGTTCCCGTGTCTGCCAAACCAACACCAATTGATACCACCTTGAAATCTTCACTATAAACTGGTGTCACAGTCAAAGTTTTTTTCACTCCAAAGCGATCAACCTCCATAGTGACTGGAATATCTTGCTTGGCCATCAAATATTTTTGTACTTCTTGATAATTTGGCATCCCTTGTCCATCCAATGATAAAATCGCATCCCCTGATTTCACTCCCGCAACTTCAGCCGGAGTTTTTTCAAACACTCGCATGATTTGCGGTTGGATATTTTGCGCGTATTTAATATTGGAACCATCAATCACTTGAGTTGACCCGATCATATAAGACACAGACAATAGAACCATGGCCAACACCATATTCATAAACACGCCGGCGCTCAAAATTATTGTCCGTTTCCATGGTTTTTGCACCGCGAAACTATCTTGATCTTTATTCTCGCCTTCTTCACCTTTTATTTTTACAAATCCACCTAAGGGTAACCAGTTGAAAGAAATAACAGTATCTTCAGATTGCAGCTTGTCAACATCCGCATTACCCAAAAATAATTTCCACTTCCCGTTAATTTTCTTTAATCCAAAAAATCTTGGCGGTAAGCCAAAACCAAATTCTTCCGCTTTGACTTTAAAAATTCGAGCAGAATAAAAATGGCCCAATTCATGAGCAATCACCAACACACCCAAAACAGCGGCAAACACGAGAATCGTAAATAACATATTAATATTTTACTTGTTTAATTTTTATTAGTTGAGCCCAGAACCTTTTAGCCACGCGTTCAAAATTTTCCGTTTTATCCGTCACCATAAATTGTCTCTTCTTCTTTTTTGATAACAATATTTCAATTTCAGGATGACGAATCAAATAATCTTTCAATTTACTCGCTACAATTTTACCAGGATGCGGAATTTCGACTTGCGGTAAATTTTTTTTAATCTGATTGATTAATAGCGGATAATGAGTGCACCCAAGAATTAACGCTTCCGGGTGTTTCAATTTTAGCATTTTCAAATAGTCCCGTAAAATTAAATCTGTCGCCGGTTGATTGGCAAAACCTTCTTCCAGCAAGGGAACAAGGAGCGGTGTTGCCTGTGAATATATTTTAACTTGTTTATTTAATTTATGAATTTCTTTGTTGTACACCTTGGAATCAATTGTCCCTCGAGTGCCAATCACTCCGACCGATGAATAATCTTGTTCACTAAAATATTCCGCCACTGGTCTTATTACACCCAAAATCTTTTTGTTCTTACTTTGAAGCGGTAAATATTCTTGTTGCAATCTTCTCAAGGCTTTAGCCGACGCCGTGTTACAGGCGACTATAATTAACTGACAATCATGCGCAAACAAAAAATCGCAGGCCTGTCTGGTTAGATCGTAAATCGCTTCCGAAGAACGATTACCATATGGCACATGCAAAGTGTCTCCCAGATATAAATAGTCGTATTTTGGCAGTTTTTTCACTATTTCTTTCATAATCGTTAAACCGCCCAAACCTGAGTCAAAAATACCAATCATATTAAAGGAAGCTCTGAAAAATGTTTATTACAACGAGCATTTAATAATTTTTCAAACGAAAATCGTTAAAATTGAAAAGGCTTATTGGTAATAAGCTGACGAAATTTTAGCGATTTGCAGTTAAAATTTTAAAGGCGCAGATGAAAAACATTTTTCAGATCTTCCTTAAGTTCATTTTAACATATTTAAGCGAATAAACCAACTAAAGTTATCCTCTAAAAAGCTAATTTTGAGCCAGAACTTGACAAAAACATAGTTATATATTATAGTATATGGTATTCTGTTCCCTAAAACCCACCTTCAAGGAGGAAACCATGCCCTACCCCATTCTCGATGAGGCTGCACATGCTCTGCATATGAAAAATTGGTTTAAAGAAACCAGACACAAGTACATCACCAATCATCCAGATGTTAACCTTCAATATTTCACCTTTGATGAGTCTGGATTTTGTATAATTCCATGCCTAGCCGAAGTATTGATTGATTATTATGAACAGCTTACGCTAAAGGATAAAGTAACGTTCTTGCTGCTCAGTACCAGTCAATCAAATATTCGCAATCATCGTGAAATTGTTTGGGAATATAAAACGCACGATAGATTGAACAATGACTGTATCACCATGCTGGGACACTTGAAAACCCTTCGAACTTTGGAAGGAAAAGAAATCAATGTCACCCACATGCTTGAATGTCTGTATAATGCGTTGATTTCGAATGGAATTTCGGAAGAATTTGATCGCATTCGCGAACAATACCGCATCTGGGATAGCCATGATTGGCCGGAGAGTTTGAAGTAATTTTCTGCACCGTTATCACGCGGTGCTTTTTTGTTCTACCAATAACGTATCCGCTACGTATCTACGTATATCTATACTTCAAAAATATCGTTATTGTTTCTCTACTTTCAAAAATTTTAAGATTCGTTGATTCGTAGCAAATTTGTCATTCGTAGATCTAACCTATTTAAAATTAACCATCAATAATTTCCGTAGCTTCCGTATTAAAACAAAAAACCAGCCCGGTTGAGCTGGATGAAAAAATTAATTAGAGCGATACTTGGAAGTCCTGGCCGTTGTGCTTGATCATGACCGATTGCTCACCCTTGCGAAACACGAGATGATGGATCTCGAAATCCACACCACGCATGCTGGGATTCCTGATGATCAACTTCTTGACCTCGGCGGCACTGTGACCCTTGTTGAGGGCGGCCAGCGCCACGGACTTGATCGTGATACCGGAAAGAACCTTGGGAGCATGCACCTTTTCGCTCCTCCCTCCTTCGAACGCAGCAGCCTGAACGGTCATGCCCTTTCTCCTTTGGTTGTTGGTTTGGGCAATAATATGATACCAAATTCATTAATTTTGTCAAGAGTAATACAGTAATATTTATCTAAAATTAAACAAAAAAGTCCCAATATTGACTACTGGAACTTTATATTTATACTTAAACACTATTCAACGATTACTTTCTCCAAACTGCACCCAATCTCCCCTTTTCCTGCCGGGTGATACCCAATAGCTTTTTCAAAAGCCTTATCTGCTTCAATAATATCCGTACCCTCACAAGCAAAAACTTCCGGCTGTCCGGGTTTTGAATTGTCGTGGTAACTATACTTTTTTTTCGGTGCTTCTGCGGTAGTCACCGCTTCTGACGGTTGAATCACTTGTTCCATATTAACTCGTAATTAATAATTTAACTTCATTAGTTTTTTCTGTCATTAACGATTCGTTCGTAGCTTCCAAGTTTAATCTAACTAAATTCTCTGTATTACTGGCACGCACTGAGAACCACCAATCTTGCCATTCGAAATACACGCCATCAAATTCATATTTCAAATTTACGCCATATTTTGCACGCAACAAATCAAATACTTTCTTCTTATCTGTGACTTCAAAATTAATTTCACCAGAATGAGAATAACGATACAGAGGCGCCACAAACTCCGCCACTGTTGAATTAACCGAGGAAAATTCTTCAATCAGTTTCAACGCCACAATACCAGGAGCCTCGAAAAATCCAAATGACATTTTTACAAAGAAATGTCCGCTCGATTCACCGGCAAACGGCGCGTTAACCTCTCGGGCTTTTTCTTTAATCAATGAATGACCAACTCGAGTAACAATCGGTTTACCACCAGCTTCTTCAATTAAATCAATTGTAATTTTACCCGGTCGAATATCATAACAAATATTAGCACCCGGATTATCGCGTAAAAATATTTGAGCAAGCACACCGCGAGAGATGGCTGGCTCGATAGTTTTACCTTCGTTGGTAATAAAGAAAATTCGATCTCCATCACCATCCATAGAAATACCTAAATCAGCATTCACTTCTAAAACTTTTGCTTGAATCTGTCTATTATTTTCATCTTTCAAAGGATCAGCTTCATGCGCTGGAAAAGTACCGTCCAATTCGAAGTTTAATTTAACTAATTCAATCGGTAAATTTGCAAACAACTTTTCAAAATACAAAGCCGACACACTGCACGCTGCGTCAACCACGATCTTCATTGGTCTAATATTTTTCACCTGACAAAATTCTAAATCATACGCCACATGTTCATCAATCAAATTCTCAATCACTTGTCTCACTTGTCCCTCTTGTTCCACTTGTTTAAACTGGTTCGCTTTAACTAAATCACGAATTACTAAAATTCCCGTATCGCCACTAACCGGAATTGATTGTTTTCTTACCATTTTGAAACCATTGAAATCTTTCGGATTGTGAGAAGCTGATACTTGAATACCACCATCAAGTTGATACTTCGCAACACCGAAATAAAAGGTTGGAGTTGGCGCAATACCAAATTCAAAGACATCCACTCCTTGCTTATTAATCCCAGCTATAACTTGTGAATATAATTCCGGTGAAGATAAACGCACATCTCGTGACACGCCAAAAACTAATTTTTCTTTGTCAGGATTTTCACTTTTTAATAATTCCGCCAAGGCTTGGCCGACTCGGAAAGCTAAATCACCATCTATCTCTTGAGGATATAAACCGCGAATATCATAAGCTCTAAAAATTGTTTCATTGACCGACTGCATAATTTTGTATGGATTAATATTCAATAATTTCATTATACCAGAATAAATAGAAAAACCGAATTCCAATATAAAAACCCGGAACCTCCGAGTTTTTATTTATATAATTCACTATTTCGCTTTCAAACCTTTTTTCTTCAACTCAATACACGCGCCAAAGAATGTGCTGCAGGACAACAGTCCCAACCAGAATCCGATGAATGGTATAAAACTAATGATAAAGAAAATGGCTAATCCGATTAATAACTGCAAAACCATATTCAAATCGTTCTTCTTTTTCAAAAGAATCATCAACCAAGAGAACAACGCCAAGCCAAAAAATATTCTTGAAATATACATTCCAATGAAATAAATAACTAATCCAATTATTGAAGCCGGAATACCAACAAATGTTATCATGGCAATAATAGCGGCAATTGGAAATACAAACAAGAACAACAATCCCCATCCGAGTGATGGACCAAAGTTCGTTACTATTTCATTCGGAATATTGTGTAATGATTTCGGGAACAACCACATGAATAACAAGCCAATCAAGAAGGAACTAATTAATGCAAAAACTTTTCCACCGATCGCATCTGTCCAACCTTTTTCTTTAGCTTGCACTTCCTGCTTAGTTAACTTCTCCACTACTCCCGTCACTGTGGCTCCATCGGTCATGACTAAATTTTTTGCACTGGCATAAGCAATATCACTACCAACTTTAGCCTTACTTCCCAAAACAAAATATGCAACGTCTGGTGCATCAATGCGACCGCCAACCGTGGCGTTAACCGTAATGTTTTCACCGGATAAATTTGCATTACCACCTATTGTGCCACCAATATCCATCAATTGACCAACTGCCAAAAATTCCCAGCCAATCTTGGCGTTTTCTCCAACAGTCACATTACTACCTAAAATAGTGACATTTTTGCCAACCGTACCATTGATAATAATATTTTCACCGGCAAAGCGGACATTACCTTCTACCGTTCCGTTAATTCTCAAAGTACTACCAGCACCAATTAAGTCACCTTTAATGGTTCCGTCAACTGTAACCACTTGTCCGACCACATAAGCGTCTTTTTGCAAAGTCCCAGCAATATCAATAGTGCCACCAGCTTTCCAGTAGTTGTAATCAATCACGCGATCTTTGGTAATAAAGAAGTTTTCCGCGTCCTCAGCCAAGGCTGAACTGCCGAAAAACATCAACGAACAGACGATGAGCACAGACAAAGCCAGAAACACTTTTTTTGTCATAAATTTTGATTTAAATTACTTTGACTAAATTCTGTTTTTAATATACAATAAATATGAAAATTAAACAACAAAACAAATCCACAATGGCGCATAAAATGAGTCAAATCACTCTCATTCTGGCGTTCAATGATTTGTTTAAATTTTATGGCTATCGTTTATGTCCTGCTCGCGTTGGCCGCCGTGATCGTAATCTACTTGATTGCGGTGTACAATGGTTTGATCACTTTGAAAAATCGTACGGAAGAAGCTTGGAGTGATATTGATGTTCAATTAAAACGTCGCTATGATTTAATTCCAAATTTGATCAATACCGTCAAAGGCTATGCTGCTCATGAAAGTGGCACTTTTGAAAAAGTCACTGCTGCGAGAACTGCCGCTATGCAAGCGACCGGAACAGAAGCTAAAGCAGAAGCAGAAAATCAATTGAGCCAAACTTTGAAATCTATTTTCGCATTGTCAGAAAACTATCCAGAATTGAAAGCCAATCAAAACTTTTTGCAATTGCAAGATGAATTGTCAGATACGGAAAACAAAATCCAAGCCGCTCGCCGTTTCTACAATGGCAATGTCCGCGACTTCAATACCAAGATTCAAGTTTTCCCCAACAACATGATCGCCAAGCAATTAGGTTTCAAGAATTACGATTTCTTCCAAGCGGATGAGACTGAGAAGCAAAATGTGGAAGTGAAGTTCTAACGCTCTTATACAAGGTAACATTCTTAAACTTAAGTAATAATTACATTTTTTATGGGTGAACTACTACGCTTTCCAAATAAACAAGAAGGTCTTACTCGAGAAGAACTCAAACCAGGAAAAAGAGTAATGCTACCAGATGGTCAAATGCACGCTACTGTCGTATCAGCGGACGAAGATTGTCTTTCTCTTCATTTTGACAAAACGAAAAGTCCCGTTGAATATGACTGGTTAGATGCGCCAGCTCTTGTTAGTGAAAAATTATAATTTTACTAATGCCTTTTCCCTGCAAATCTGCCTTTCAGGTTTGCAGGATAAAAAACATTATGAAAGAAAAATTAATTCCAACTGATAAATACGCCCATTTAGTTTTTCCAGCTGGTTTAAACTCCAAAGATAAGAAAACCATTATCGCTCAATGCGAATTTCAAGGTGACACCAAAGATGCGGATATCCTCGGCTTTGCCGCCGCTTATGCTGAGGCGAAAGAATTAGCTAAGAAAAATTTACAACTAGACGCTGATAAACTTCAAGATTTAATTTTACATTGGGGAGAATTAGTGGATCCTCTAGTAAAAAAACGTGGTATTCGCTCCACGCATGATGCAACCTTAACTTTTGGCCGCCTACTAGCACCGGGAAACATTGCTCAAGCGCTCCAAGGATACGCTGAAAAATATTCCGTATTGTTTAACGAACAAATTGAAGACGAACGCGACAACCGAACTTCTTTGTTCTTCGAGTTTCAAAACATTCACCCCTTCGAAGATGGCAATGGTCGCGTTGGTGATCTACTTTGGAGATTATTCAGCTATGCCATAGATAAAAAGTGGCCATACCAATTACCTCCTGAATATAAAAAATAAGTATCTTTATCATAACTCTATTCGTAGATTCGTAGCTAATTCGTTATTCGTAGTCTATGTATAATCAAATCGACTCAAACAAACGCCGTTCCATATTACTAGTCGTAATCTTCATCGCCTTTATTTGTGGAATCGGTTATCTAATCAGTTACGTCTACAATGATGTATCATTGTTAATAATTGCGTTTGCAATTTCGATTGGCATGGCTTTGTTTGGTTATTATCAAGGAGATAAAGTCGCTCTTTCCACTACTGGCGCCAAAGAAATTCAAAAACAGGACAACCCATATGTTTATCGCATGGTGGAAAATCTCTGCATCACTGCCGGCACACAATGTCCCAAGGTTTATATTATCCCCGATTCAGCCATGAACGCTTTTGCCACAGGTCGCGATCCTCAACATGCTTCTATTGCTTTAACTACCGGAATTATTGAAAAATTAACCAACGAAGAATTGGAAGGCGTGATTGCGCATGAACTTTCACACATTAGAAACTACGATATTCGATTAATGACTCTCGTAATTGTTCTAGTCGGTACACTTTCAATCTTGGCTGACATTATGTTCCACGGTTTTGGCCGACGACGTAGCAACAGCAGTTCAGAATCTTCCGGCGGTGCTTTAGCTTTGATTGGTTTTATTTTAATCATTCTATCCCCCGTAATTGCAAACTTAATTAAACTGGCAGTTTCCCGCCGTCGTGAATATTTAGCTGATGCCAGTGGCGCTTTGTTAACTCGCTATCCCGACGGTCTAGCCAATGCCCTAGAAAAGATTGCGAATGAAGATCAACCCATGCAACGCGCTAGTCAAGCTACTGCTCATTTATTTATTGCCAATCCATTTTCAAGCAAGAAACACATGTTAAAAAATCTATTCTCCACTCACCCACCGATTGAAGAACGAATTAAAAAATTAAGAGAGATGACAATGTAATTATTATGGAAATTAAAAGTCGCGTCAGCGCCAATTTATATAGATATTTAGAAGAAACGAAAAAACTTCGTTTGAAATCTAAAATAAAATACGAACTACCTTTGTTTGTGTTTATTTTATTTAAAAAACAATACGGTTTTATCTTTGGTAAAGATAAACCTACAAAAGAAGACCTTCTGAATTTATCAAAAATTATTTACACTGAATTTGCCAAAAAGAAAAGCGCGGATATAACTTTAAACCAACTTTTATTACAAGCGATAAACTTAGCCGCTTCGTTCAAACACCGCGTAGTCGGGACTGAACACTGTTTAGCGGTAATATTTGAACAACCTTGGCCGTTTGTTGAATTATTGGTAAAGAAAAACAAACTGGATGTAGAAAAAATTCGTCAACAAATCACTGGATTACTTCGCGGTCAGGCTAAGTTAACAGAAATTTCTGGATTACTTGTCAAAGACGAAGAAAAAAGTTTTGACGAGGATGTAACCAAAAGTCCTTTGGAAATTTTTGGTACAGAATTAACCAACAACAAATGGCAAGCTTCAGTCAACCCAGTAATTAACCGAGAAGATGAAATCACTCGCATGATTCAAATTCTTTGTCGCAAAGACAAAAATAATCCTTTGGTTCTCGGCGAACCGGGCGTTGGTAAGACTGCGTTAGTGGAAGGGTTAGCAAAGAAGATTATCAACAAAGAAGTTCCGACCATATTGCAACATAAAAAAATCTTTGCCCTTGATTTAGCCGGCATGTTATCAGGAACCATGTACCGCGGAGATTTTGAAAATCGTTTAAAAAATTTAGTCGATGAAATAAAAAAACGACCAGAAGTTATTATTTTTATTGATGAAATTCACAATTTAGTTGGCGCAGGTTCAAATAACGGAACCATGGATGCCGCCAATATTTTAAAGCCATTATTAGCTCGTGGCGAATTGCGTTGCATTGGTGCGACTACACTTGAAGAATTTAAAAAACATTTTGAAAAAGACGCGGCTCTCGAAAGACGTTTCCAAACTATTGTTTTGTCTGAACCGACCGCGGAATCAACTCAGCAAATACTGAACGGCGTTAAAAGTAACTACGAAAACTATCATCAAGTCGCTTTCTCACCCGAAGCAATATCAGCAGCCATTCAATATAGCCAAAAATATTTACCGGGAAAACTTTTTCCAGACAAAGCTATTGATTTATTGGATGAATCAGCGGCCAGAACAAAAATTGCACATCAAGGAAAACCAGAATTTCAACACTTGCGCAAAATTGAAGATGAAATAAATAAAACGAGAAAAGAAAAAACTGAGGCTGTTCAGCTGGAAAAATACGAAGATGCTCTTCGTGCCAAACAAAAGGAAACATTATTAACTAAATTATTAGAAGCCGAGCAAACTCGTTTGACCAAATTACTTCAAAGCCCGGAAAATGCTATTACCGCTGATGATATTTTAAATATTATTGCACAAAAAAGTAACATTCCTGTAAATGAAATTAAAAAAGACTCTCCAGAGTTGTTATCTTTGTGGCGGACTAAAATGGATGATCACGTAGTGGGACAAAATCAAGTCCTAGATAAAGTTTTTTTACATTTGAAAAAACATTTCTACGGATTGAACGACACCAATCGCCCAGTTGCCTCTTTCCTCTTCTGTGGACCATCTGGTTCAGGCAAAACCCACACTGCTAAAATTCTAGCCGAGACTGTTTTTCATAATCCTGAAGCCTTAATCAAACTGGATATGAGTGAGTTCAGTGAGAAGTTTAACGCCAGCAAGTTAGTTGGCGCCCCGGCTGGCTATGTTGGTTATCGTGAAGGTAACAAATTAACTGATGCCATCAAAGCACGACCTCATTCATTAGTTTTATTTGATGAAATAGACAAAGCGCATCCTGATGTGTTGCATTTATTATTACAAATACTCGAAGATGGTTTCATCACTGACTCTACCGGACGAAGAATCAGTTTTCATCAAGCGATAATTGTCATGACCACCAATCTTGGCCAAGAAGTTTTCAATCGTTCTAAAGTCGTTGGTTTCAATTCAAATTCAGCGGAAAATATTATGGCTGATGCGATCAAAGCTGAAGTAAAAAAAGTTTTCAAAGAAGAATTAATCAACCGCTTAGATGAAGTGATTATTTTTAATCATTTAAATGACCTGGACTTCACCAATATAGTGGAAAAAGAAATTAAACGAAAACTTACTACCAGTCATACTAGTTTACATGAACATCTCAAAAATTTAAACCGAGAAAAAATAGTTACCCTCACTCGCGAAGCCAACAGCGGCGCTCGCGGTATCAAAAAATTAATTGATAGTGAAATTTTAAATATTTTACAATCATAACAATCGTACAAAATAAAAACATAAACAAAAAATAATGAGTAACTCAGATCTTGAAAAAATAGCTCGCCAATTAAGGGATGTCATGGGAGCTAACAATCCTGGACAGAAACGCACCGCCTCTGATGAGGAAATACAGAAAGCCAAAGACGCGTATAGCAATGTAGCTAAAGACGCTGGTTTTTCGCAAGAAAAAATTGACCAAA
Source organism: uncultured Gammaproteobacteria bacterium (assembly GCA_964592195.1). GTDB lineage: Bacteria > Patescibacteriota > Patescibacteriia > UBA11705 > UBA11705 > CAZQEI01. The sequence goes on from CAZQEI010000005.1 coordinate 80,883, forward strand.
ATATGGCAAATGCCGAATTGGAATACCAAGCGCGTCAGGTGCGGGATACTACTGGTGCAAATAATCCAAATGGTAAAAGTAACGCGTCAGCTGAAGAAATTCAGAAGGCTAAAGATGATTACAGCAAAGCCGCTAAGAATGCTGGAAAATCTCAAGAACAAATTGATAAAAACTTACGCCCCCCTAAAAACTCCCAAGCTGGTACTAACCAAACAGATTCAAAACCTGACAATACGACAGTGCCTGCACCTACACCGTCACCTACAACATCAGCTTCAGAATCGCCAAAACCAACAGAACAAAAATCAGATCTTGAAAATTCCGCTCGTCAAATGAGAGATATCATGGGGGCGAACAATCCCGGACAAAAAAGAACCGGCTCCGACGAAGAAATACAAAAAGCTAAAGACGCATATAGCAAAGCAGCTAAAGACGCTGGTTTTTCACAAGAAAAAATTGACAGGAACATGGCAAATTCCGAACTAGAATATCAAGGGCGCCAAATGAGGGATACTACTGGTGCGAATAATCCAGACGGTAAAAGTAACGCGTCAGATGAAGAAATACAAGAAGCCAAAGATGCCTATAGCAAAGCAGCTAAAAATGCTGGAAAATCTCAAGAACAAATCGATAAAAACTTAAACAATTCCAAAGATTCTAACAAGGATACCCAATCAACCAAACCAGCTGCATCAAAACCAGATTTACAAACACCAATTAATCAAACCAATCAAAATCAATTAAAACGCGATCTAAATAATCGTCGTCGCGCCGCAGCTAAGCCCCAAAACTTACCTTCCGCGCCACCAGCCACCGGCCCCCAAGCTCCCATTAGCGATGTGGGTAATTTAGATTTTGGTAAAGGCAAACCGAAAGATGAACCGTCAGAGACCAAGAAAATTTCACCATTTACACCAGTTGATTTGTCATCAATGGCCATGAGAAAAAAGCCAGAAGAAGAAGATGAGGAAGA
>CAZQEI010000006.1:0-61202 GCA_964592195.1 uncultured Gammaproteobacteria bacterium
ATGGATTGGATGGTTTGGTCTCCGGAATCAGTATTGTTGGCGCGTTAATAATTTTTGCCACCGCTCAATTTATGGGCAATCCGCAGCCTGAGATTGCCTTGTTATCGATGATATTAGCAGGTGCTTTAATCGGATTTTGGTTATTTAATTTTAATCCAGCGCATATATTTCTAGGAGAAGGTGGAAGCTTGTTGTGTGGTTTTCTATTGGGAGTATTGTCAATCATGAGTGGTAGTAAAGTTGCTGTCACCTTACTGGTGGTAGCTTTACCTGCTTGTGATTTTATCTGGACGATTTTAAGGCGGTTATTAACGGGACAAAATCCATTTACCACCGCAGATAGAAAGCATTTACATCATCGTTTGCTGGGAATTAATTGGACTGCGAAGAAGGTGGTTGTTGTTTATTATTTAATTTCCATAGTTCTTGGCGTAACGGCAATTTTATTACAAAAAGTCATGTTTGGTTTGATAATATTGGCTTTGTTAAGTTTAATTATATTTATAGGTTTGTTGTGGTATGCGAATAAACACTCGCGTGCCATTGACAACTTATTGAAGAAATAGTATTGTTCCTTTTCGTTCTTGAACAAACCACCGACCAAGGAGTCTGGTTATGAAAGTGAAGCTCTACTCATTGACAGCTGAGATGTATGTGAAGCTTACTGAATATGTTGCCAATCATGAGCACGCTAAGGAGGTAATATATTTTAATGAAAAACGAAAACGTCCAGAAGTTCGTTTTACTCCATTGATTAATATTTCAGCAGTTGAATTGGACGATAATCAAGGGCGTTTAAATGTCGAGGTAATATTCTTCGACAAAGTCCTGACTCTCGAATGTCAAAAAGCCTATTGTTTCAACATGAAGAAGACAATTAGAACGCTGCCGGCTGGTACCACTTCTGGGCAGTTTGAAGAAAAGCTTAGAAATGACGAAGTTGGTGAATTTGACTTTGTTACTGTTCAAGGTCATGAGGAAATGAGACATGAAACCTTGGAAATTGATCAGGTTGATGTTCCTACTTATCAAACAAAATTGAAGATTGTTCCTTTGAATCCGGAAGATCTTATGAGTTGCTTGGAATATCAATTTACTAATCGAAGGCCATTTGTTATTGATGGTGGGGAACACTGCTCATAATAGAATCTCGCTAATTTAGCGAGTTTTTTAATTAGTTGATCAATGCTCATTGTTCAATGATCAATGGCTCCTGTCTCTTGACTTTCCCCTAAAATAAGTGTATTATGGAACCACTAATAATTTTGACTTAAATACTATGTCTTTTGCAGTAATCAAGACCGGCGGTAAGCAATATTGCGTGAAAGTCGGCGAACTCTTAAAAGTAGAAAAATTGGAAGGCGCGGTCGGCGATAAAGTCGCTTTTGACCAAGTTTTATTAATTGTTGATGGTGAAAATGTTGAATTAGGACAACCAGTCTTAGCTGGTCAAATCGTAGACGCGGAAATCATCCTCCAAGACAAAGAACGAACAGTGCGCGTAGAAAAGTTTAAATCCAAGGTTCGTTACCATCGTGTCTATGGTCATCGACAACCTTTTACTAAAGTGCGAATTTTATCCATTGCTGGTAAAACAGAAGTTGATAAAAAAGCGGTGAAGAAGACCACTGGTCCAAAACAAACTGCTCCTAAAATGGCGATAAAGAAACCAACAAAGAAAGTGGCCACCAAAACTACCAAGAAAACTGTTAAGAAAACCAAATAAATTTTCATAAAAAAATCTCGCTTCGGCGGGGTTTTTTGTTTGCTATTTATCCACTGTTAACTCAGGCTCGAAAATGATAAAATGTTCCTAATAGTTCTTTTGAAAAACCAAACAGGGGAGTGAAATGTCCGATCTTGGGGCGTGGGAATTAAATCTTTATGGTTGTAAATTAGAAGCCGCCACTTGGTTGGTTGATCAAAGCACAAAAGGAATGAGTTATGAATACAAGTGGTTATCTGGGTTAGGTGAAGCTGAATATCCGTTATGTCGACATACTTTAAAAGATGGCCGAATCGTGGATGAAACCGTCCAAGTACAACGACAAGTGGGACGCAAAATTCATTGTTTTATTGCTTTAAAATTTCATGATGGCGATTGGGTCCCAGTATCCTTGTGGAGGTTAAAAGAAATAGAAGAAAATTTGCGATTGAAAAAATAATACGGCCAATGTGCCGTTTTTTTGCTACCAATAACGAATTAGCTACGCCATATCATTCGATATGGCTGTCATGTCGAATGACATGACGAAACTACGAATCCGGTTTTGAAAATATATAATTTATTGGTACAATGGAATATATGAAAGAAGAGCAGCCAAAAATTGGACAAGAAATTTATGTGGGTTCAGAATTATATCTGAATCATGGTTTAGATGACCTTCAGGGTGGATTAACACAGGTGATTGAGGTTGTACAAGATGAACATGGCCATTGGTGGGTGGAGGTCGAAGTTTCTCCTGGTGAAAAATACAACTGGGATTACTTACAATCGCTACAATCAGAATGGCAGGTAAGGTGTGGTAAACAACAAGCACAACGTGATCCGGACAGTCGAGATGAATTTAATTAAAAAATAGCCGCTGCGGCTATTTTTTGTTTGTCTATATTTAAGCTTCTCTCCGGCCTTTAATTGCGTTAGCCAAGGTAACTTCGTCTGCATATTCAATATCACTCCCCATTGGTAAACCTTTGGCTAGACGAGTGATTTTAACGTTGGTTGGAAGTAATAGCTTTTTTAGATATAACATAGTCGCTTCACCTTGCATGTCTGGGTTAAGAGCTAAAATTACTTCAGTAATATTATTTTGTTGAATTCTTTCTATCAACTTTCTAACATTCAAATGTTGTTCAGTCACACCATCAATAGGATTGATAGTTCCGCCTAGCACATGGTAAACGCCATGATACTCGTTAGTTTCTTCTAAAACATTTAGATCGTGAATTTCTTCCACCACGCAGATTTGCTTTTGATCACGACTGGAATTGCGACAAATAGGGCATAGGCCTTCTTGTTCAGTTAAATTGTGACATTGAGAACAAGTGTGCGTATTGTTTTGTAATTCAGTTAAACTTTGAATAAAACTGGTAATCTCTGATTTGGGTTGTTTAATTAAATAAAAAACAAAACGCTCCGCGGTTTTGCGACCAATGCCGGGGAGCTTGGCGAAATCTTCAATTAAATTGTTTAACTGAGAAGGAAAGCGGGCCATATTGTTACATTCCAAAGTTACCAAAGTTCATTCCACTGGACTGCATTTTCATAGCCGCAGCACGTTGAATCTTGCTGATGGCATCATTGGCGGCTTCGGTTATCGCGTCTTGTAATTTATCTTGATTGGTTAATAATTCCGGATCAATTTCAGTTTTAAGTACAGTTTGATTGCCGTTAATGGTAATTTTTACTTTGCCCCAAGCACCAGAACCGACAGCGGTTTCTTCGGCTAATAGAGTCTGAAGTTTTTTGGCTTGTTCACGAAGATCTTTGATTTGTTTTAGTTGGTTGAACATTTTGTTTAAGTGAGTAAGTTAGTAAGTGTGTAAGTCTATAAGTGTATCGTTACTGACGAACTGACAAACTTATAAACTGATGAACTTAATTAATTAATATTCAGTTCCGGAGCCGGCGTAGTTACTATATTTTTTATCCAAATTCTTATACGAAGCTTGCGCGCCTTCGAAGTATAGGCGAATAATGCCAGTCGGACCATTACGATGTTTGGCGATGTGAATTTCAGCAATAGATTTATCTTCCGGTGTTAATTCTTCAATATTATAATTACGATCCATGGCTTTACGGTAAATAAACATTACGATATCCGCATCTTGTTCGATTGATCCAGATTCTCTCAAGTGGGAAAGTTTCGGAATAGCTGGTTTACTCATTTCCACAGCGCGAGATAACTGGGATAGGGCTAAGACTGGAACATCCAGTTCACGAGCAATTTGTTTTAACGCTCGGGTAATTTCAGCCACGGCTTGCACGCGATTTTCTGCATTGGCGCGTGATTCCATTAACTGCAAATAGTCGATGATAATTAAACCTAAACCATGTTCCATCTTCAATCTACGTGCTTTTGTTCTGATATCAATAACGCTGGCGGCTGCGGAATCATCGATGTAAATAGGGGCTTCGGACAAAACACCCATGCCATGACCCAGTTTGGGGAAATCATCATCTTCTTCACGAGAAGAAAGTTTACCAGTTCGGATTTTCCATAAATCAATGTTCGCTTCCGCGCACAGCATACGATCAACCAACTGTTCCTTTGACATTTCCAAACTGAAATAACCAACTGGAACCTTGGCCTTTACCGCAACTTGACGGGCAATGTCCAACGCCAATGAAGTTTTCCCCATGGATGGGCGAGCGGCGAGGATGATTAAATCAGATTTCTGTAAACCGGCCAGATGATCATCAAGATCGGTAAATCCAGTTGGTACACCGCGAAGCTGACCAGCATTGCGATGTAGATCATCAATACGATCAAAGGCGTCATTCAATACATTTTTTATAGAAACGAAAGTTTTTTTATTATTTTGTTCTGATACTTGAAACAAAGCTTGTTCGGCCTGATCAATGACCGTGTCGATTTCTTCCTCTTCTTTGTAACCTAAAGTGGAAATTTTATTTGCCGCATCAATCAATCTTCTTAATGTGGCTTTTTTTACAATAATGTTGGCATAGTTAACTGCATTACCGGAAGTTGCCACTTGATTGGTTAATTCCACTAAGTATGTTCGTCCACCAACAGATTCTAATAACTTTTTTTCTTCTAATATGTTTGTTAATGTCAGTAAATCAATTGGTTCATGAGTGGCATAAAGCTGGATCATGCAATCAAAAATAGTGGCATGGCTGGTGCGGTAGAAGTCGTCTTTGGTAATTAAATCAGCGATTTTAAAGAAGACTTCGCTGTCAATTAAAACCGAACCCAGCAAAGATTGCTCAGCTTCGAGATTTTGAGGAGGAATTTTGGAAAAACTGTCTGACATAGTGATTACATTTTAGCTTATTAGTAGGGAAGTAACAAGTTGATATTGTGTGAACAGATTAATTGTAGGCGCACAAGCTTTGGTGCGCATATATTACCCCCTATTGACAAATCTATTTAATGTGATATAATATATGCGCACGCTCGGAGTCCTACGGTGGCCAGCAGAGACGTGTACTGCGTCAAACCTGGTAACAACCAGAGGGCGGCCGAGCCCGGTACCGCGCCGGAACCAAAGCGGAACGATTCCCTACTTCCCTACACGGAGGTGCGCGCAATGACTCGGAGCCGCGACAGTCCCAACAATTCATTCTGAACGTGAGGCCCTGCCTATCTAGGTGGGGTCGTCTTTTTTTTATCTAAAATTAGACAATTAGTAAGTTGGTAACTAGTATAGTAGTAACGTGGTACAAGGTATTAATCATTTTAAATTAAATTTCATTGTACCAATTTACTCTTTTACCAATTACTAATGTACTCATGCAGCTATTGACAAATTTATTATTCTATGCTATAATACTAAGTTGTCGTTTGACAATTTACACATAGATTTTTAAGAGATATAGGCGTCTAAGACTGAAAACCAGATCTAACGACCACCAACCGAGTGTGTGGTGGCTGAAAGGAGGTTTGACATGGATTGGACGTGATTAAAGGAACGCAGAAACAATCCCGGGACAGGGCCAAGTGTCCAGTCTGAGTCATTTCGCGTAAGCTCCGCCCATAGTTGTGCCCGTCAGGGTATGCAAGCGGAGGGTATCGGGATTTGATTCAGTTGATACGAGACGAACCAGTAGGAGACTCGGACCTCTACCAAACTCGTGTGAGGGCGGGGAGGAAAGAGGCCCTCCGGTGATATGGCCTGCTTCGGGTCTGAGACCAACCCGGTCAACCCGACGCGATGTTTAACAGTCCCCTTCAGAATGGAGGCCTTCGATGCTATTCATTCATCGGCTTCTCAACTCGCGCAGGCGTGAGCGCTAAAATTCGGTGACAGCGCGGTAAAATAGTCACCAAAGGGTTTTAATCAGGGCCTCTGATTAAAACGATCTAGCGGGTTATGTAGTAGCCGTGGCTCCCGCTAGAGTTCGAGTAACATGGAGCTAGCCACACCGCGTGTTTTCAGAAAAGGAGGATGGCGATAATGCGCTACATTCGCGACGGCCCGTAGTTCACTACTGGAGCACGTGGATGCACAGCTCAGGATGTCTGCCCCGCCCGCAACTGCACACGCAGTCCCGCACTACATCGCGTGGGCTGTCGTCGGCGAAGCGGCCGGGTACACGCGCTCATCATCGACTGATGCTCCCTACTTGGTTTCGCTGTCTTGTGTGTGACAGGCCCAAGTGAGCCGACGACCATCGGCATCGGGGAGTAAATAGGAGGCGCTATGCCGCGTGATCCCCCGTAATCAACAACTGACCCTGGGGATGTTCCCGCACAGAGAATGCTTTCTTCCGTTCTGTAACTAGCCCCGGCCGCAAAAGAAGCGGTTCACATCGGCCAGCGACAAGGCACGATGACGGGTCAGCACCAAGCCATGAGGCGAAGGAGTTTTCCATGTATGACTGGTGGTAAAGAGCCTTTCATCCACTTCAGGCAGAACAATGGAAAGTGGACAAGGGCCTGACAGGATTGAAGATCTCAGTCCGAGGCGATCCGTATGTTTTGATGCGGAGTTAACAAGGGTCATGAATCGTGCCGAGGTGCGAAGTTCATGACGATCAGATCTGCCACACGCCGATAACGACATTGGCTTGGTAGACTGAGTTCCTAAACTCTGGTGGGCGTAAGGTATCCTCCGACTGGTGTCGGTTGTGAATGCTTATTGCCACGCAAACAGCCTTCTGGAGGTTCAATGATTAGAGCACCCCCGAGTCGCGAGCCTTGCAGGCTCACATCGGATCAGGCGAGTAGCTGAGTCGCATGCGCCAATCGAGATCGTCAACGACGATTCTCGCCGCTTTCAAGCGGATGTCGCGCGTCGCGTTAGGCGAAAGTCTCGAGAACATGAGACGGACTAACCTCCGTCTCTTAAATTTGGAAAAATTTTATTGAAAAATAAAAGAGGCTATTATGCCTCTGTTTTTTATTAAAATCCGATCAATGTCCTCTCTATATTATCATTGTAGTGGATCCAGTTAATCTTCCCAGTTTCAGTCAATTGATATACCATAAATTGGTCATTTTGGAATTCAGTAATTATTCCATTACGTTCGGTGACAATTCTCCAGTCATGTTTATTTGCTTGTTTTAACAATTGAAAATCAGGGTTAATGCAAATTGCCAATCCACCCAAATTATGAACTCGCAATAGCATGGGGAAATCACCCATACTGTCACCACACGCCCAAATTTTTGTGTCTTTATCAGTATTAATAGTCTTTAAATGGCTATCAACGAGACAAGTCTTTGTTTCAGGTTTGATCGTTTCGCCTCGGCCAGTGATTAAACCATCAGCATTTACAAGCATTGAAGATCCGTATGAATGTTTAACGCCATGTTTTAACGTAAACATTTTAATGGCTTCTTGAGGTGAATTACTGATAGCACAAATATGCCACTTTTCATGTCGTAATTTAAAAGCAATTAAATGATTCGTATAACGAAGTACATGTTTGTAGCGTTGGAGAATAACTTTTTTTATTAAACTAACATATTGAGTATATTCAACACCTTGAATGTAGGTAGCTAATAAAGCATTTAATTTTTTTGCATGTATGTAGAATAAATCATCTTGATTGCGAAAAGCAGTTTGTGCTTCATTTAGATGGGGAAGAAATATTCCTGGTAAAATATGTTGTTTGACTAGTTCTTCTTGAATGTCTAAAAATAGATTACCCTGGTGCCACGTACCATCAATGTCAGTAAATATTATCCCAGGACATTTTGTCGTTTTCATGTGGAGTGCCTTTGGTTGTTAATGGACAGCCTTTAGATTTTTATCAATAAACAATAATTGTGTCAATAAAAAAGAACGCTTATACCACGTTCTTCTTTGTATATAATTCATTGTTTGGAGCAGAGGTCAACGGTATTCTTCAAGAGATACGCAATGGTCATGGGGCCAACGCCACCCGGGACAGGAGAAACAAAGCTGGCTTTTAAAATAACATTATCAAAATCAATGTCGCCTGTTGTTTTACCATTTACCGAGTTAATCCCTACATCAATCACAATGCCATCTTCTTTGATAAAAGTATTATCAATGAAGTTTGCTTTACCTACTGCCACAATTAAAATATCAGCTTCGTGACAGACAGTTTTGAATTCAGGCGTTTGTAAGGTGACACTGGTAACTGTGTTCGTTTTACCATAGAAAGACTGGAACGGTTCAGCAAAAAGGGGATTATTGGACAAGACTACAATATTCTTGTTTTTTAATTCAACTTGAGTTTCTTCTATTAATCTATTTATTCCAAGGACTAATGGAGAAATGATTGTTGACTTGCCATCTTTTAAGTTTTGTAAGTTAACTTTGTGAAAACCATCAACATCTTTCTTCGGATCAATGGCGCTAATTATTTCATCTTCGTTAAATTGCTTTGGTAATGGTAATTGAACTAAAATTGCATGAGTGGCTTCATCTTGATTTAAGAATTGAATGGCTTCTAAAACTTCTGCTTGTGTAGCGTTAACTGGGAATTTATATAAATGCATTTCAATACCAACATCAAAACAAGCTTTCTTTTTCAAGTTGACATATAAATGAGAAGCAGGGTCTTCTCCTACTAAAATAATGGCTAATCCTGGGGTTAACTTTTCATCTACAATTTTTTTTCTAACATCAATCTTGATCGCGTCAGCCAAAGCGCGACCATCAATAATGTGACCGTTTAATTTTGGACCTATGATTTCCATAATTCGTCGTACAAGGGAAATTTGGCGGCGAGAGCCTTGACCTCATTTCGAATGTTACTAATTAATTCAGTATTTTGAAAGTTGCAAATCACTTGATCAATCCAGTTTGCGATTTGTTCCATTTCCGGTTCTTTCATGCCTCTCGTTGTTAACGCTGGTGTGCCTAAACGAATACCAGATGGATCCATCGGACCGCGCGGATCATCAGGGATAGCGTTCTTGTTAACTGTAATACCAGCTAGGTCAAGCGCAGTTTGTGCCTGTTTACCGGTAATGCTTTTGTTGGATAAATTGAGTAATAATAAATGATTATCAGTTTGATTGAAGCAAATATTATAACCTTTGGATTTGAATACTTGTTCCAAAGTTTTAGCGTTTTTCAAAATTTGTGCGCAATAAGTTTGAAATTCCGGTTGTAATGCCTCCTTGAACGCTACAGCTTTGGCAGCAATATTGTTTTCATGTGGACCACCTTGTAAACCGGGGAAAACTGCCTTATCAATAGCCTTGGCATATTTTTCTTTGCACATAATCATTGCGCCTCTTGGTCCGCGCAATGTTTTATGAGTTGTTGTTGTCACCACGTCGAAGATTGGAACAGGATTTTCTAATTGTTTACCTGCAATTAACCCGGCAATGTGCGCAATGTCTGCCATGGTAATAGCGCCAACTTCGTCAGCGATTTCTTTGAACTTTTTATAATCTAATAGACGTGAATAGGCAGAAAAGCCGGCTAAAATCATTTTTGGTTTATGTTCGAGCGCCATTTGTCGTAAATTATCAAAGTCAATTAAACCATTGGCATCAGTTTTATAACGCACGAAGTTAAAAATCTTTGACATGTGAGTAACTGGATGGCCATGCGTTAAATGTCCGCCATGTCCCAGGTCCATGCCAAGAATGGTATCGCCGGGATTTAATAAACCAAAATAAACAGCTATATTGGCTGGTGCACCAGATAATGGCTGTACGTTGACATGTTCGGCGTTGAATAATTGCTTGGCTCGTTCAATTGCCAATTTTTCCACTTCGTCAATATATTCATTTCCACCATAATAACGATTGCCAGGATAACCTTCAGAGTATTTATTAGTTAAAACCGAACCTAAGGCCTCAAGCACAGCCGGTGAAACAAAGTTTTCTGATGGAATCATTTCCAATCCTTCTCGTTGTCTTTGTAATTCTTGATGAATAAAGCCAGCGACTTCTGGATCTTGTTGTTTTAAATTTTGCATATTATAAAATATTGTTATGTAATTAAAAGGAGAAAATATTTCTTATATTACACCATAATCGTCAAGCTTGTAAGTTAGTAAGTTCATAAGTTTGTAAGTAATAATTGATACTTAGAAACTTACAGACTGATAAACTTATCAGCCGAAGGCTGATCCGCCTTTGGCGGATAAACTTCCTCAAGAATTGTGTTAATTATATCAGAAATAAGCGGATTGACAAGAGAAGATATATTTTGTAAGATTTGTTTTAAAGTTCATTAACAATTTACCTTTCAACCAAACTCAACCCACCTACAAGGGGGAACCATGGAGACATCGTTGGTTCGATTGACTGTGCTAAAGAAGTTGCTTGAAGATTTGAAATGTTTGAAAGAAGATTTGAGTTTGCAGATTGAAAACAGTCGTCAAATGGTTGTGAATGGTGAAAAGGATTTGAATGCTGAAGCTGAGGGTGTCTATCGAACTTTGCTCGATAAAGAGAAGGATGCATTTAATTTACTTAAAGTAATTAGTAAAGTTGAAGCCAGTGGCCTGAAAACCCGTTATGATGAATTGGGAACGATTAGAAATAATTGTTATCGGATGGAAGTGGAAGTGCTTGAAATCTATAAAATTATTGAAGATTTGGAATCACTGGTTAATGGCGTCAAAAAGAATGGTCCTAGCCCATTTGTTCAGGCTTGGTTAAATGATTCTGCTCAGATCGCTGATATTCCGATTAACCAACGAGTTATGACTCATCTTTATTATCGCAAATGTCTGATTGAATCTTGTTTGAAAGAGATGTATGAAAAAGGTGAATGGAAATTGGATGATTTGATTGTGATTGCTATTCATTTATACGGAGAACGAAGTGAAGAAATGTTTGTGAGTTTGATAGAACGAACTTTTGTCACAACTTGGAAACTGACACACAGTGCAGAGTTTAACAATATGATTAAGAAGTCAGAAGAATCTGGACTGTATGAATCAATTCCTGGTTCCCCCTGGAAATTGAAACTTACTCAAAAAGGTAAAGAGCATTGTTTACCTCATATTGAACAACTGGCATTGGACGCCAAGTGAGGGGGGATGAAATGCCAATAAAACAACGAGGATACCAAAAATCAGTAATTAACCCACGACTATGTGTGCTTGTTTATACCAAGGATTGGTTGGCGGATTTTTTTGAGGAATGGCGTTCTTTTGATCTGAGCGAAAGAAAGTTTTTTACTCCTTATTACATTGAACAATCAGCAAGAATGTTTAAGCTAAGAGCTTGTGGGATATGGAAAATGACTCAAGATGACAACGTAAATCATGAAATTAAATTAGTTGATTGGTTGGATGAATTTTTCGTTGATTGGGATTCAATGACACCTGATCAAAGAGAAAAAGTACGTGTTAAGTTTGCCAGAAAATCGAGTGAGCTGTTTGCAAAGCGTGCTCAGGGTTTACTTAAATTTCCTGATTTGACACCAAAGAAAAAGAAATAAAAAAAGAAGACTACGAAAGGTAGTCTTTTTAAATTGGTAAAATAGTAATTAGCCTGCCTGCGCAGGCAGGTAATTGGTAAATTAGTACATGGATAGAATGTTTTTAGAGATTGCCTGCCCCGCTACGCGGGGCTTCGTCGTCGAGTGATAAGTCGTTAACGCCTTCTCGCAAAAGAGTTCACTCCTCTGCGAGCCCCGAGATTATCGAGGGGCGTGGCAGTCTCTTTGAGATTGCCTGCCCCGCTAAGCGGGATCCTCGCAAATGAGGTTATATTTTATTTCGCCGTTATCACCACCTCATTACTCGTAACACCGCAGGTATTATTTATATTTTCACAAACTCGGAAGTGATAAGTCTTACCAGGTTCTAACCCGGAAACTGTAAAACCTGTAGTTGGATGATTGTTTGCGATAAATGAAGAAGCACCAACAGCCAAGGGGTCTTGATTATCTGAGGCTAATACATTGAAAGAGTTGGTAGTGATACCAGAACTTATCCATGACAACTTGATTTGTTTTGGAGAACTATTGTCAGCTTTTAAATTTAGTGTATTCTTTTCGATCGGTTTACTAGTAATCGAAATATCGTCGTAATAAATACCAAATTTACATTCATTCTTAATTTTGGCACAAATATTGATGGAGTATTGACCCGGACTTTGATGTTGGAATGTGTATGTTGCAACTGAAATAGGGAGTTCGAAATCTTGTTTTTCTTTGTTTGCCAAATTAATTATTGATAAAACAAATTTTTCCGGATTTACACCTGAATATGTCCATTCAGATTTTATTGAATCGCCTGTGATAGTATTTTTCAATGTGAATCTTCCTGGACTGCCAACCGTTAATTCCAATTTGTTGCTACCGAATAATCCAGGGCAAGTAGTTTGATCTTTGGTGGCAGCGCAAGCAGTGAAGAAATATAAGCCATCAGATAAATTTTCCCAAGTAAAACTATTTTTATCATTTTTCAATGTTTCCTTTGTTTCAATCTTACCATTGAGATCACGATTGATAATCATTTTATCATAAGTTAACGAAGTATCTGATAGTGACCAGCTTAATGTGGCATTTTTGTCTACCATAGAAACTGACAATGTGATCGGATTACCGGTTTGATTGCTAACTACATATAAAATCTCTTTGTTTAACTTAGTCCCTTTTTTAACGGTTATTTCAATTTGATTTTTTCCATTTTGTAATGGCACAGTGGTGGAAAATTTACCAGAATTGTTTTTAACTTCTTGGCCGGCGATAAAGATTTCAGCGTCAATGTCAGTTTCCCCTTCAATGGGAAGTGAATTTAAGACTGTATCAAAAGTGGTCTTTTCTGGTTTAGTGATTTTCAAGTTTACGTTATTGGCAAACACACCCATTGGCCAGTTTAACGCTTGGTCTTGGTTCTTATTCCAAACTAGCCATTCATTTTCCATTAACTTATTAACAGCAACCGGTTCAGAGGCAATCATTTTGTCTGCTGGTTGAGATAAGTCAATGACAGCTTGGTAACCTTCATCAATGGTGCGCATGTTGATAATGTTTTCGCTACCAGAGGATTCATAAATCTTAGCTTTCACACGACTTTCTGTCACCGTAACATTGATGGTACTACCAACGGTAATGTTGAAGCCGGTGCCTAGCGCAATTACTTCAGCTCGCTGATTTTTGACATGATAAATGGCCGGACTTTCCGGTGAAATGCGATGATAAACTGTGCCGCTGATTTGATTGATAATAATATCCGCCATGCCAAAGCTTTCGAGTTTAATTTCCGAATTATTGTTCATGCGAATTAAACTTTTGTCAGGTAAAGTGATAACCATTTTTCCGGCGGCTCCGGTTTTAACCTCTGCGCCAATAGGTAACTCGCTGTTGGTGTTTAATAATTCCCAATTTTCTTTTTTAATAAAAGCGTCCCCGGTTAGATCTGTGACTCTGGCAATGTCTGTGTTAACGGCAGTTTCAGTTAAAGACACTGGTTCTGGGGCTGGCTGTTTGTTTACCGAATACCAAATGAAACCTAATAGGCCTGATAGTATTATTATAAAAACATAAAAGCCGCGGCGCTTCCACAACGGCAATTTATAGTATGAGCGATGTTTCTTGGGATTGAAAGTTGAATATACTTGCATGCTATTACTGATATACGGATATGTTACTGATATTACGGATAATCACGGATAAAATTACAAGTTAAGATTAATTTGTAATATTCGTAAATATTTGTAATTTGTAACCAGGTTAATTATAGACCAATTTTACCAGAAATAGGGAAGTGTTTCAATCCTATTTATTCACTTATGTCTTTGGACATGTATGTTCCTGCCTTTTTGTAGCCAAGTAATCGATAATAACCTCTAACTCCAATCCCTGAAATGACGGTCATTTTGTCATAACCAGCTTGACGAGCAATCTCCTCAGCTTTGGCCATCATGCGACGACCAAGACCACGATGTTGAATTTCGCCTGAGTTAATCGCTTTAATTGGTGCCATTCTGCCGTAAGTATGAACCTCTCTAATCAAAGCCGCATTGTTTAACTCTGGAAGTAATCCATTGTTTTTCTTGGGTAATCTTAATCGAAGAAAAGCATAAAGCACTTTTTTGTTAGAACTGCTGAAGTGTAAGAAGTATTCAGTTCCCTCTGAAGCAGAATATTTTTTAATATATAATCGAGCTTTGTGTGCGTTTTTAGTATTTTCACGAGCTTCACGACACCGAATGCAATGGCAAATTAAATCATTTTTTGTAAAATGATCACCGAGAATTTGTCGCAAATTGGTAATTAAGTTACCAGCTTCAATACTTTCCTGCGGAATATCGCGGATTAACCGAATAATGCGTACATAATTTGGTGTTGCTAATTTCATTTTAACTAGAAGCTCAAATAATTGCTTGTCAGAATATGGTTTATATTGACCTTTTTTCCAATGATTATATAAAACAGAATTTTTGGTAACTACTGTTGGATAAATTTTTATCATGTCAGGTTGAAAATCAGGAGAAGAGAAAAGTTTTTTGTACATGGCCAAATCTTTAGCCGGAGTGGCGAGCGGTAAGTTTGGCATTAAATGGTAAGCAATTTTAAATCCGAAATCTTTCATTAACTTGGTTGCTTTTATTATTTCTTCAACTGAATGACCGCGATGGCAGTGTTTTAATATTTTATCATTAATGGCTTGGACACCAACTTCAATCTTGGTGCAACCTAATTCGCGGAAGTGTTTTAATTCTTCTTCGTTAATATAATCTGGACGCGTTTCCAAAGTTAAACCGATAATGCGATGTTTGGCAGTTTCATTTTTCTTTTGCGCTTCTAATAAGGTTTTTGCAGTTTTACCATTACAAGCATCGAAGCAACGTTTGATAAACCAGTTTTGATAACGACGATCAAAGTAATTGAATGTTCCGCCCATGACAATTAATTCAATTTTGTCAGTTGTGTGGCCGTTGTTGGTTAACGCACGGATTCGCATGTTAACCTGTTTAAATGGATCAAACTTGTTCATGACCGCGCGCATCACGGCCGGTTCGTTGGAGAGATAACTTTTTGGCATGGCTTTTTGAGTCGGGCAGAAAATACATTTGCCTGGGCAAGCATATGGTTTAGTTAAAACCGCAATCGGGGCCACACCAGATAATGTTCTAATGGCTCTTTTCTTAAATAAGTTTTCGATTATAGGTGACGCTTGAATCAACTTTTTGTTCAACATTTCTCGGTAAATGAAAAGTAATTCAGCATTGGTTGGCATGCGACATTTATTAACCTTGGCAAAACCGGCTTTTACTTTTCGCAGTTTGTCTATCGTCGGTTTTTTGAAAGTTAGAATTTTGAGTAATAGTTTTTGTTGAGGGGAGAGCATTGGAATTAGATTAAAGATTATAGATTGTAGTTTTGAAGATAAATTACATTATATACGAAAATATATGTTTTGGCAATCGTGTTTAATTGGATAAAAGAGCTGACACTTCGCAGTGTCAGCCGCACAATTTAGATTAATTTATTTCTCCTTGAAGCTGGAAACAATTTCGTTATAAATTGAGGAATAGTAATCAAACGATTCAACAGTATTCGTGGTTTCAAGGCCTATGAAGTAAAATTCTTTGCTATTTTTCATGATGATAGTTTGCAAGGCAAAACCGGCTCGGTTGGGATGATTTTCGAGAAATTTTATTGTTTCCTGTCTGGCAGCATGGGTACTGATAATAGTATCTTTCAAATTGGAAAGTTCTTCGTATTTATTTTGACTGGAGAAATAAAAGTTTTTCAATCCCCAAACTTCTTTTGGTTCAACCTTGGCAATGTAAATGGTTGCTCCCAGTTTTTTGGCATCCAAATCGTCGATAGAAACTAAGTATTCAGCTGGCAAAGATTTTTTGTTAAAAGTAAAGTTCGTCGGTTTAATGGTTTCTTTTAAATTCCAGTTAGCGGGAATTTTAAAACTGAATTCTGTGTTTTTTGTATAATCAGTCATCAAAACTTTTGCTGGTATTTTTAAAAGATCAGCGTTTGTAATTCCCAGTCCAAACCCTCGCATTATCCCAAAAGCATCTTCTGGACGACCAAGGAAATAGCGTTTGTTGTCTTTAGGATTTAAATACCACGCCTCGCCTTTGCTTTCCACTTGCAAAAGAATTCGTCCACTTAAACGTTCCACTAACCATTTATCAGTTTCCGCAGGAAAGTTACCGTCTCCTAAAGGATTAAAACCATTTAGGACTTCCATTTTATCAGAGTAAGTATCTTTATCAGTATCTGGATTGTTGAAGTCTGTGCCAATGGCTTTTTCGAGTGAATCAACTAAACCATCACGATCAGTATCAGCTCCAGATTGTGGAATTAATCCAACAGGAATCTTATTGAGGTCAACATTTTTAATGCCTAAGCCTAATTCCCGCATAATTTGAAAAGCATCATATGGTCGACCCAAATAGTAACGAATGTTGTTCACCGGGTTAACATACCAAGCTTCTCCATTCTTTTCTGTTTGAATTAAAATTCGTCCCTTGAGATTGGCTCCCATATCCGCGGCGAATAAGAAAGCGGGAATGCCAATGATTAATACGCCAAGAAAAACAAAAGCGATTTTTTTCATACCATTAGTTTGTAAGTGAGTAAGTAGGTAAGTTCGTAAGTGATAGTTGTTTATAGTTGGACTGACAAACTTATAAACTTACAAACTGATTAACTGTTTTTAATTATACCATATTTTGTAATAGCTTCCAAAAGCGGTAATAGCCAATTTTCAAAACTTTTGTTATAATGCTGATATATGGAAGATCAAGCGAAAAAATGGCTGGAACACAATCAAAACAGTTATGATGCCATTGCCGAGGAGTTTTCCTTGACGCGACATTATGTTTGGCGTGATTCTCAAGTGTTTATGGAATATATTAATGATGGGGATAAAGTTTTAGATTTGGGATGTGGGAATGGGAGACTGGTGGATTTGTTAACGCAGAAAAAAATAGAATATCTGGGTGTTGATTTCAGTTCTGGTTTAATTGAAACTGCAGAATTTAATTATCCTTTGTTGAGTTTCCAAAAAGCTGATGCTCTCACTATGGATCTGGGAAAGACTTTTGATGCCATTGTTAGTGTTTCGGTGCTCAATCATATTCCGGCTCCATTTAACGATAGTTATTTGCATGATCAATTTATCAATTCTGCAAAAAAACATTTGAAATCTGGCGGCCATCTATTGCTCAGTAACTGGAATCTGTGGGGTAATGAAAATAAAAAGGGAGTAGCTTCTTTTCAACTGGAAAAGAATGAATTAAGCGAAGAGGATTTTTTTCAAAAATTTAAAACCAAAAAAGAATTAGTCGGACCGCAAGATGTTTTGACTGTTTGGGGCAGTTCAATGGAAGTGTTGTATTACTATGCTTTTACTGTAGAAGAATTAGTGGTTTTGCTGGAGAAAAATGGTTTTGAAATAATTAAGTCTTATTATTCAAAGAATGGCGCAGAGGTTGAAAAAGAAGTTGGTGATAATATCATTGTAATTGCAAAATTACCATAGTTGCTTTCTTGCTTTTTTGATTTCTTGTTTTATTACTAAAATATGAACGATATAAAAAAAGTTTTCATTTCTGGCGCGGGTGGAATTGGTGTTTCCGCGATTGCGAAATATTATTTACAACACAATGCAGTTGTCTTAGGTTCTGATTTAGTTAAAAATGAATCAACGGAGCAACTCGAAGACATGGGCGCGAAAATTGTTTATCAACAAGTAGCGGAAAATATTGCTACTGATATTGATTTGTTTGTTTATTCTCCAGCTGTGCATGAAGATCAATCAGAACGATTGCGTGCCACTGAGTTAAATATTATTCAAAAAAGTTACCCGCAAATGTTGGGTGAATTGAGTTTGAAACATGAAACAATTGCCATTTCTGGAACAAACGGTAAATCAACAACAACTGCGATGTTGGGTTCAATATTTGCTGATGCTGATGTTAATCCTTTGGTGATTATTGGTTCTAAGTTGCCAAAATTTAAAGGTAATTTCCGTTACGGTGATGGACCGTTTGTCGTGGAAGCTTGCGAATATCGTGGTCACATGTTGAATCTATCGCCACGCGCTATTGTTTTAACTAATATTGAGGAAGATCATTTGGACTACTTTAGAAATATTGATCACATTATTGAAACTTTTCAAGAATACATTAATAAGTTAAATCGATTGAGTGATGTTTTAGTTATAAATGCTGATGATGTTAATTCTTCAAAGTTAAAATTACCCAAATGTAAGGTTGTAACCTATGGATTGAATGCTGGAAACTATCAAGCGCGAAATATTGAGGTCGGTTGCGGTCAGCAAAGTTTTGATGTGTTTGAAAGTGATGTTTGTTTGGGGAAAATTGAATTTTCCATGCCTGGTGAATTTAATATCTATAATGCCTTAGCCGCGATTGCTATGGCTCGTAGTTTCAATGTTGAATTTGCGGTAATTAAAAAAGCTTTGGCAGAATTTTCTGGCCTGTGGAGAAGATTTGAAAAAATTGCT
Organism: uncultured Gammaproteobacteria bacterium; assembly: GCA_964592195.1. Taxonomy (GTDB): domain Bacteria; phylum Patescibacteriota; class Patescibacteriia; order UBA11705; family UBA11705; genus CAZQEI01. The sequence goes on from CAZQEI010000006.1 coordinate 18,578, forward strand.
GATGATAAAATTGTGGTAATTTCAGATTACGCTCATCATCCGACTGCAGTTGAAGGTACTCTGAAAGCTGCTCGAGCGTTCTATTCAGGACGAAGAATTGTGGCCATTTTTCAACCGCACCAACATAATCGCACGAAAAATTTGTTTAAAGATTTTGTTCAATCATTTGAAGCGGCTGATGTGATTATCTTACCGGAAATATTCGATGTGGCCGGAAGAGAAGAGGCACCAGATCAAAATGTCAGTTCTTTAGATATAGTAAATGAACTAATCAAATTACATCCAAATAAAATCATTAAATTCGCATCTGATTTGGAACAAGCTAAGGTCATTGCGACTGAATTAATTAAAGAAGATGATATTGTGGTGGTAATGGGCGCTGGAGATGTTTATCAATTAGCGACAATTGCATTAATTTAAATATGTCTATTGAATCAGGAGCAACAAATCTGACCAGTTCAGTCAGTAAAGATAAACAAATTGGATATGTTGATTTATCTGAATCCATGCGAGCTTTGGTGGCAGAAAAAAAGAAGTTAACTGACCCTAAAGACATAAAAGAAGCATTGAGATTGGTTACGGAAATGACTAATTTAATGCAAGACAAACCTAAAAAAAAGAAAGAGCGAATTCCTGGAGAAAAAATTAAATATATACTTGAGTTTGAAGATTATATTGATCATTCAGCTGGTGGAGTTTCCGTTCAGAAGGTAGAACAAGAAGTTCTCGCAATTGATGATACTGAGGCTATGAAAATTGGTAAAAATATTGAAAATACTGAATCAACAAATCAAACTTGGGGTTTTCGTCATTATCAATTGAAGCGGGTGTATCCAGGTCATTTAGAAAATAAGTTAGTTGAAGATGATGATGGAGTGGAAAGATTTGTTGATGTTGCAGTCAAGGACGAATATGAAGATTAAATTAAAACAAAAATATGGAGACATTTAACGAAGTAATTGAATTTAAAAAACAACGAGAAATATTAGATGGGAAGTTTGATTTTTTTCATGGTGAAATTGCTGATGGTGATTTCGGTCCGACTAAGCCAGAGTTTCATGATAGACTAAATGCTGTGCGGGAAGCTCGAGGCTTACAATTTATATTCGCACCCAGCTTAAATTTTACTCAACGGGTTGGTTCATTAACAGATGAAAAAGAACAAGTGTTTATAGTTGGTCCAAAAGGCGGGAAAGTAAAATATGCTGAGGAAGGTATTTTACGCACACTTAATAAAGCTGATGGTGGTGTTATATTTATGGATGATTTAGAGTCTATCGGGATTCCTATGGAAAAAGTTGCTGTAGCTGCAGCCAACGCTGATTGCCCATTTATAATTGGTTATGAATCAGAAAAACGCGCATTCTTCATGTTACACGCTGGACTTGGTTGTCTGTATAAAGCTGGTGAAAATGAAAAGCACACTATTTTTCAAGATTTAGTCGAACGTTGGAATCTAAATCCAGCCAAAATGAAAATCTTTGTTACTGCTGGTATTCAAAAGTGTTGCTATGGACGTGATGATACTATGTTCCAAGGGGTATTTAATGAATGGGGTGGTGATTTGAAGTCCGTGGCCTCAATGGGCTCTCGAACCGGACAAACATCTTTAGATTTGAGTGGTATGATTGTGCGTGATTTGGAACGTGTCGGCGTTCCGGGAAAAAATGTTGAAGTGGACACGCATTGCACTTGTTGCGATGGAAAGCATTTTAGTAATGTGAAAGGGGATAAAGGCCGAAATTTATTGTTAGTTAATTTGCATAAACAATAATATGAGTTTGGAGGAACATTTAGAAAAAAAAGTGTTGAATAAAGCTCGCGTGCGGCGACAGCGTAAACCGTTAACGAAAAATACCGGCGGGTTAAGTCGCTCAGTAGCGAAGTTTAGTCAGCATGCCAGTCGGGCGAAGGTGACTGTTAGAATAAAGTTGGGGAAATAGCGACTAGGTGCTAGCGACTAGCGATTAGGAAAAAGAATATATAAATAAAAGATTATGAACACACAAGAAGTGAAGTTAAAATATAATTTAGAAGTTTTAGAAAATAAACCATTGGCTGAATTTACCACTTATAAAATTGGTGGACCGGCTAAGTATTTTGTCACTGTTAAAAATGTGGTTGAATTGAGACAAGCATTGCAAGTTGTGGTTGATAATAAATTGAAATATTTTATCCTCGGTGGGGGTAGTAATATATTGGTGTCAGATGATGGTTTTGATGGATTAGTAATTCATCTTGATGGTAGTGAGGTTGAATATAATGGAACAAAAGCTAAAGTTTTTGCCGGCATGTATTGGCCGAAGTTTGTGATTGATACTGTGAAGAATGATTGTGAAGGATTGGAATTCTTTGGTAATATTCCCGGTCAAGTCGGTGGTTGCATCCGAGGGAATGCTGGAGCCTATGGCAAGGCGTCTGGTGATTTTGTAGAAGAGGTTGAAGTGTTTGAAGTGAGTGATGATGAAGTGAGTTTGAAAGTGTTAAATAAAGAAGAATGTGAATTTGCCTATCGAGAAAGTATTTTCAAGAAAAAAGATAATTGGGTGATCGCGTCTGTGACGTTTAAGTTAAATAAATTAACCACCAGTCAAGAAGAAAGACTAAAGTTAGTAGCGGAAGAAGGTGCTACGCGCTGTGCTAAACAACCGTTACAATTTCCCAGTGCTGGATGTGCCTTTAAAAATATTGAATATAATGAGTCCATGTCTCAATTTAAAGATTGGATTAGTAACGGTAAACTACCAGCCGCGCGCTTTATTGAAAACGCTGGATTTAAGGGGAAAACTTTAGGTGGCGCCATGGTATCCGATGTGCATGCGAATTTTATTCTCAATAAAGATCATGCGACAGCCAGTGATGTGATACAATTAATTAGCATGGTTAAGATGAAGGTGAGAGATGAGTATGGAGTCCAGTTGGAAGAAGAAATTCAGTATATAGGGTTCTAGACATTACGAATTTTCGAATCTACAAATAAAAAATTGGGGATTTTGGAGATATTCAAACCAGACCAAATGAAACCAATGCGTGTAGTTAATTGGAAGCTATTAAATAAAGAAAATGCCATCAATACATAAAGAATAATTCGTACACATTCGTAATTAATTCGTAAATTCGAAATTATATGGAACAAAAAAAGTATATTTGCTCGGAGTGCGGATCGGTATCATACGGTGAACCGGGTATTTGTTGCGGTATGCCACGACAATTGGATGTTGAAAAGTGTTCTGCTTGTGGCCATTCTCACAAAAGCGGTGTCCCGTGCGAGTGTGGGTGCGAAAAATAATCTTCATTGTACCAAGTTACTAATATACTAATTACTAATTTACTAAACTATGACAATCAAAACCAAAGCCACGAACATGGACATGACCCCAGCTATCGCGGCGAAGCTCGAAGAAAAGTTTTCCGGATTAACTAAGTATTTCGACAATATTCAAAGTATTGATGTTGAAGTGGGGAAGACTACTCGAGGCCAAAATAAAGGTGATGTTTTTTTCTGTGAAATAAATGTGGCTGTCCCAAAGACTTTGCTTCGTTATCGTGAAGTTACCGATGATCTTTATAAGGCCATTACAGATTGTAAAAATGGAATTCAACAAGAAATAAAAAAATACAAAGAAAAATTAAGTGAATAATTAATATGTTCTATCGACAAGCTTTTCACACTATTTCAAAGTTTAAGGTCAGTTTTGTGATCAAAGTATTGATCGCCTCAGACTTCATGGTCTGGGCGTCTTCAAACTTGTTAGCACCGATCTTTGCTATTTTTATTACCAATACTATTAAAGGTGCCAGTCTGGAAACGATCGGTTTTGCTGCTTCTATCTATTTTATAGTTAAAGCTATTTGTGAAATTCCAGCAGGCGTGTTGATTGATAAAAATCGACATAAGAAATTTGATTTGTATTTAACGGTTTTGGGAACGGTGATGACTGGTTTGATTTATTTTAGTTATAATTACATTACAACTATCCCAATGCTTTTCTTGGCGCAAGGTGCTTTGGGTTTGAGCGCGGCGATTTGTTATCCCGGCTGGTATTCCATGTTTACGAATCACATTGATAAAGAGAAGGAAGCGTTTGAATGGAGTTTATATGATGTGTCCATGGGCGTCGGGATTTCCTTGGCCTCAGCGATTGGGGCTACTGTTGCTGATTTATGGGGATTTGGAATATTGTTCAACTCCTTGGGAGTGTTAACATTACTCGGCGCCGTGTTGTTGTTATCAATTAAGGGAAAATTAAAACCAGTCTTAGCTAAATAGATAAAATAAAAGTCGGTGAAAACCGGCTTTTGTGTTTAAACAAAAAATCATGCGCTATGGCATGATTAACTCTAATTTGTTGATTTTCGACAATGTTCAATAGCGGCTTCGCTTTCGGGTGTTACTCCCGGTGGCGGTGTGGTCGGAGTGTCAAACTGTCTTGGAGTGTTTAGAATACTATCGAGGTTTTTAGCCGCGGCCAAATTTGCCTCGTCATCACCCCAAAGATGAGCGTTGAGTTCTTTCGAACGAGTAATAGTATCTGCACTAAATGGAGTAACACAGAAACCTGGACCTGAACCTTTAGAAATTACCGGAGACGGACAATTGTATGAACGAGGTGTCAGTTTGTCAATCGCTAAACAGATTACTACACGATCTTTGAAAATCTTTCCCATTGACCGGATCCAGCGGTAAAGAATATACAAAGAGATCAAAGCACCTACTACGATAAAAATATCTTTGAAATGTGCGTATTCGGGATCTTTATAAAATACATATCCGACCGCAAGAACAAGAAGAAAATAGGAAATATCGCAAAGTGTGACAATAAGCATACGAGTGGAATTCCATTTTTTGTCTTTTTGGAGTTCTTCGAGTTTTTCAGTGTTCAAGTTGCCTCCTGTTTGGTTGTTTGTCAAAGGTCTTGGCTGATTTGAATATTATACTAAAAGGCTATTTATGTCAAAGTGTTTGATTAATAAAAAATCATGCGCAATGGCATGATTCTAGTGATTAACTTGGAGGTTGAACGTCTCTATTTTCTTTAAATACTGTTACTCCTGCACCGGTAATAAATTCCTCAACGATCGAACTTTCTTCCGCGCTCAATTTGTTTATTTCTTTTTCTTTGCGAGAAAAGATGAGACCAGTCAGAATCATAATCAGCATGTTAGCGATGATTATTAAAATTCTATTGTGCATTTCAATTGTTTTATATTCAGCTATGTAGATAATGAAATAAAACGCAAATAACATTATAAATAGCGAAATATAGAAATAACAATTTATAATACGGGTTTTTGATTGATGAATTTGGAAAAGTCGGTTGAACTTAGCTTGCTCCATGCTTTACCTCCAGGCTGCGAATTTGTGAAACTATTACCGTGGTAAAGAGGAAACCATTTTCCCGTAATTCGGCAACAATTCTTTCGTATTTAATTCGTGTTGTGAAATAATGTACGATGGAAGTGGTTATTGCTAATAGACAGATTATTGACTTCGATAAATATAAGTAGTTTGGTAAAACAGTATATTGATTAATCATCTCTGAAATGATACAGAAAGTAGCCATCACGGCAATACAAATGAAAATATTAAAACGATTTTTCTTGTGAATTATCTGATTTAATCTTTCATATCTATGATGATCAGATCTCATGGTGTGGCCTCCTGCTTTTGTTCATCTAATAGTAAACTTACCTTCTCTCGTCTCGTTCACTGAAATCAATTCGATCTTGGTTCTAAGCAACTTTTCCACATGACGAACAAACGCTTGCGCGTTCTTGGGCAAATCTGAGAAATCTTTGCAAGCTCGAATATTATCAATCCAACCTGGAAGGTAATGGCAAATGGGATGACATTTTTCCAAAACTCTAGTAACTTTATCTCGGTCAATCGTTCTCGGCTGAATATCTGTGATGGTGAATGTTCCATTCCCGTTCTTTGAATAAACAAAATTGTCTACCAAATCATCTTCATCGCCTTCATATTCATAAGCATTGCAAACGGGCAATTGAAGCAGGCCAGAAAGCTGATCCAAGCAAGTCATGGCTAGACCGTCTACTCCGTCATTGGCTTCAATGCCGTAACGAAGCAGGACGAGATCCAGTGGACCAACTCGGAATGGACCTTGCCAATCATTACGCAAATTAAAATGATCATAATAGAATGAATCATACCGAATATCTTCTGTTGGCAACGGACCAGAACCATGGCGATGAGCATAGGCGCGGAATACGCCAAGCTTGCGAGGTTTTTCCGGTAGGGGATGAAGTTCAAATGCTTGATGGTAAGTAACTTTTGCTTGTGTGATGTGAGGGGTAAAGCCAAAATGACGATCAAGCAAAGCGCCTTGTGATCCTTCGTAAAGCAAAGGTCGTCCAGCTTGAATTTGCGACATCAAGTAATTGTTTCCCAAATCAAAATGAATACCCATGTCTTCCAAAAATGCTTTATAGAAATCAGCCAGCTTGTGAATGGTGTATTGATACCGGAAATGCTCGTAAATTTTGTGAGCCGCTTCATTGTCAGGATTAGCCGCCAATATAGCTTTGGCTTCTTCATGCTTTAGACTTCCAATAGTTCTCAGTTTCTCGAGTAGGTAATTGTGATCAATGCAATCCAGAATAGAAAGCGAAAGATTCTTTTCATGATCGCGGATCGTTTCACCGACACCTAGGCCACAGGAACCATATTTTCGATTACGAATGGCAATTCTCATTCTAGCTACCATAACATGAAAAGGTGTAATAATTGTGACATTAGGAGAAATTACCATACGATGAATTAACTTTGGTTCAGCTATTTGATCACTCAAATATGAATTTTCAACCAGCAGTTCCATTGGACACAAATAAAAATGACGAGAAATATAAGTGTTTACATCACGGTGGAAAGTTGCGGCGCCGAATTGCTGGAATTTGTGATGTCCCATTCTGGCTACAACGTTGTGGACGCATTGAACTGCTCCGCTGAACTTTACATCAACAGCGTTCGGATATTCTTCAGCCAAATAGTCAATAATTGTGCCTTTACCACCATCACCAAAACCAATATCGAGAATAATGGTGTCGTTGGGCATGTGGTGCTCCTTGGGTTTTTAGTTGTAAGTAACTATCAATAATAGTCTCAAGAAAAAAGCTTGGGATTCCCAAGCTGTTCAATGAAGTATTATTTACGATTTGGCTTCGAAGCGACCGCGACTGTCACGTTGTAGACGCTTTCGAACTTCGATATCCACGACATCGGTGCTCAGAACGAAGTTGGGATCAACCTTCTGACCATCGACCCAAATTTCCCGATTGAGGAACGAGATGTTGTAACGCTGAAGGACTTCTCCAACCGTTTCACCCAGTTCATACTTGATACCTTGCTCAGTGAAGCTGGGCGCCGTCAGATTGGCATCAGCTTTCACGGAGTCGCTAGTCTTCGGCAAAGAAGGGGGTACGAAATTTTTGAAAATCTGACGAATCATTTCACGTCGAGCCGGAGTTTGTTCACGCTTGCGCATATCTTCGAGATAGCCATCCAAAGTGCGAACACCATTACCAAGTGCCAGAATGCCAAGCAACATATCGACAATCGCTTGATCTTCGGGAACAATGAAGACATTGTTATCACCGAGGACTCGTCGCCACATTTCCAGAACTTGACCATCATCAATGCTATTCATCTGAGTATAGGGACGGTGAATCAGGTAGACATTGTTGTTGAATTTCTTACGAAGATCTTCGAAAACCTTGGTAGCATTCGTAGAGCTGTGTTCACCACCAAAGACTTTGGTCAAGAAATTCCGAGTCAGACATTCATTTTCACGGAAGCCTTCATCAGAGACGAACACGCAATAAGGATTCTTGACTTCAGTCATGTCAACAAGGTAGGCGAACAAGTAGGCTACGACTTCAGGCGATTCCACACCCTGACCGCCACCACCATGTTCATCCATGAAAATGCGCTTCAGTTGACCATCCAGACCTTTAACGACGACAGGATCACAAATTTGGATAGGCGATTGATCGCCGTTGAAAAAATCATTTCCAATGAAATCTTGGAACATACCTACATGAATCTGATGATCGGGAAAATATCCTTGAGTTTGAGTTTCCCGTGAATAGTTCGGCATACGATCGAGCATGGCTTTGGGTGCCGTATCCATGGAACCAGTAATGTCCAATCCAAGAGCAAGGAAGTTCTTAGCTGTCACCTTGAACTTTCTACCATAAGGAAGAATATCATTGGTTTGAACCTTTTTTTCGAAGAACTTCTCAGAAAAGTCAGTCGTTCCACGATGAGTTCTTTGTGACGATGAAGTCGTATCTCTATCGTAATGACAACCACCCGGTCCGCCCATGATGCCCTCCTTAATCCCGCTCAGCGGGACTGTTTGGGGTTAACGCGAATTTGTATGTAAAGAACGTTCAAAAATAGATAATTTCATTCTTTTCCGCCGGAGGCGGATCCGCCTTTGGCGGAGGAATTAGGGATTTGTTATTTGGTGCTTGCCAGGAACTGGATATGTATTTTTAACATATATTTTACCTCGTGTCAATCCAGGGAATTTTGATTTATAACGATTTTATCTAAAATTAAATAAAAAACACGTCATTTGACGTGGTTTATGTTACTTTGTCTTTCGTGCTCTGACGATTTCGTCCTTGATATCAACCATCTTCAGCAAGCTGGCAACAATGTTTTTGACGCAATAGCTGACCATGAGAATACAGATGCTACAGGTGGAGACTTTGATAAAGGTTGAGTACTTCACACTTTGAAAAACATTATATCCAATTAACACGGAAAAACAGGAAACAATTGTGACTGCCAAGAAAGCGGTGAGAAATTCAGTAAAGTGATAATTGAATTCATTCTGGAGTTGCAGTTCAGCCTGCTTGTTGCTCATTTCCCTCTCTCCTTTGTGGGTTGCGTGACAGGAATGTGCGATTTACAATTTTTGAAGAAGCTAATTTCATTTCATTGTCCAATTCTTTAAGCGATTGAGTATCGTTGTAGATCAACCAAACACTGAGTGCTGTTATTACGATGAAACAAAAACTTATACCAAAGACTAATATTTCATTCGAATAAATTCCGACACCGGCTAATCCAATTGATAACAATAGAGTTAAAACGAAGAAAAGGTATTCTCTTTTTAGTGAAGACTGCAATCTTATATATTCCTTTTTCAAGTCTTTAAGTTGTTCCAATTGACCCATCGGGTGCTCCTTGTTCGGTTGATGATTTTTGTCAATGAACGATGAAGTGTTTTTATATCACAGTATTTAACTTTTGTAAATAGTTTTGTAATGATTTTGGTTGTAATTATGTATGATATATGCTAGTATATGTTTATAATTATAATTGTAATTTTATCTATTTTATGTCAATTTTTACCAAAATTTTTGGAGATCCCAACGATAAAGTCATTCAAAGTATCCGCGTTATTGTTGATCAAGTCAATGCTTTAGAACCGACAATTCAAGCGTTATCTGATGAAGAATTGAAGGCTAAAACTGAATATTTTAAAAGTTTGTTGTCACAGGGAAAGACTTTGGACGATATATTACCGGAAGTTTTTGCTGTTGTGCGTGAAGCTTCGAAGCGAACCACAGGTTTACGCCATTTTGATGTACAGTTAATCGGTGGTGTGGTTTTACATAAAGGTGAAATCGCAGAAATGAAAACCGGTGAAGGTAAAACTTTAGTAGGTACTTTGGCTACCTATTTAAATGCTTTAACTGGAAGAGGTGTGCATGTGGTGACTGTGAATGATTATTTGTCCAGTCGTGATGCCACTTGGATGGGGCAAGTTTACAATTTTCTTGGTTTAACGGTTGGTGTCATTCAACATGAGTCTTCATTTATTTATGATGAATCATGGGCTGGTAATGATGTGGTTGATCAAACACGAGATGAAGAAGCCAGCTTCAAGGTGGAAAAATCATTTTTGAAACCAGTAACTAGAAAAGAAGCTTATGCTTGCGATATTACTTATGGAACAAATAATGAATTTGGTTTTGATTTTTTAAGAGATAACATGGTCGGGAAACTGGAAGAAAAAGTGCAACGACCATTTTACTATGCCATAGTCGATGAAGTCGATTCAATTTTAATCGATGAAGCTCGAACACCGTTAATTATTTCCGCTCCAGCTGAAGAATCTGCAGCCATGTATGATCAGTTTGCTCATTTAGTTCCCAAACTTGAAGTCAATATTGATTATAATGTGGATGAGAAAATGAAAGCTACTACTTTAACCGAAGCGGGTTTGAATAAAATCGAAAAATTACTCGGCATGGGAAATATTTACACTGAAGGTGGTATTGAAATGGTGCATCATTTGGAACAAGCTTTGAAAGCTCATGCTTTGTTTAAAAAAGATAAAGATTATGTGGTTAAAGATGGAGAAATAATGATTATCGATGAATTCACCGGTCGCATGATGCCAGGACGTCGTTACTCCGAAGGTTTACATCAAGCTTTGGAGGCCAAGGAAGGCGTTGAGGTTAAAAAAGAAAGTCGCACTTTGGCGACCATTACTTTTCAAAACTATTTTCGTTTATATGAAAAGTTGTCCGGTATGACTGGTACGGCTTTAACTGAAGCAGAAGAATTTAACAAAATTTATAATCTTGATGTTACCTTAATTCCAACCAACAAAGAATTAAAACGTAAAGATTTAACTGATCGTGTTTATTCCACTGAATTAGGTAAATTCAAAGCCGCAGCCAGAGAAATTAAAGAATTACATGCCAAAGGCCAACCGGTTTTGGTTGGTACCATATCCATTGAAAAAAGTGAATTGTTGAGTCAATTACTGGAAAAAGAAGGTGTACCTCATCAAGTGTTAAATGCCAAACATCATGAAAAGGAAGCGCAAATTGTCGCCCAGGCTGGTCGTGTTGGGGCTGTTACCGTGGCCACGAATATGGCATGCAGTGGTGTGGATATGATTCGCGGTGGCGCACCATTTAACGAAGAAGAATACAAGAAAGTGGTGAACGCTGGTGGGTTGTTTGTTCTTGGCACAGAAAGACATGAATCTCGTCGTATTGATAATCAGTTGCGAGGTCGTAGCGGTCGTCAGGGTGATCCGGGTAATTCTCAATTCTATGTGTCCATGGAAGATGATTTAATGCGCATCTTTGGTTCTGATCGTGTGAAAAGTATTATGCAAACTTTTGGCATGCCAGAAGATATGCCGATTGAAAATGGCATTATTACTCGGTCCATTGAAACTTCCCAACGCAAAGTGGAGGAATATTATTTCGATGTGCGTAAGCATTTAGTGGATTACGACGACATCATGAATAAACAACGCGAAGCTATTTACAAACGCCGCGATGAAATTTTAGCCGCCGGTAGTGAAGATACTGCCAATCTTCGAGGCAAGATTATGGAAATGATTGAGGATGAATTGGAGCAAGTGGTTTCTTTCCATACCGCAGAAGCGAAAAATGGAGATTGGGATTTGAAAGAAATTGTGGAAGTGGCTGGAACGATTTTCCCCGTGCCAGGTAATTTGTTGGAAGAGTTGAATAAATTGTATGAAGAAAGTAAGCATGTGCATGAATCGGAAATCCGCACGATAATTTTTGATAAGCTAATGGCGTTGGCAAAACAAGCATACGAAAATTTACATGAAAGAATAAAATCTCAAGCTCCAGATAAAGATTACTTACCAATGATTGAAAATGAAATTTTGTTACGCAGTATTGATAATCTTTGGGTAGAACATTTGGACTCCATGAATACTTTGAGAACTGGTATTGGTCTCCAAGGTTATGCTCAACGTGATCCGTTAGTTGAATACAAACGTGAAGCACGACAAATGTATATTGAGTTATTGAACTTGATTCAAAAACAAGTGGTATATTCAATTTACAAAGTGGGTTTGAATGTGAAACAGCCGACCGTTACTGCCCCGGAAAATTTATCGTATTCAGATACGAAATCCTCCGAGGCTTTTAACCCGACTAAAGATCCATATCAAACTGCTAAACATTCGGAAACAAAATCTGCGAATAAAAATTACACTTCTGCAGATCATAAAGTTGGTCGCAATGATCCATGTCCGTGTGGGAGCGGAAAAAAGTATAAGAAGTGCCATGGTGGGTAAATATGTATCAACGTCCATACAACATTGAAGAAATAAAACTTAATTACCCTAAACAAGCTGATTTTTTGTTAAATGACCCAGTCCATCTCTGGCGAGCGGAAACTGGGATTGAATTGATACATGAAGAACCAACTCGAGAAGAATTGAAAAGAATTTGGGATAATTGGAATGAGATGACTGATGCGATGAAAGATTTTAGTAATAAAAAGAGTTTGGAGTTGTTTAATATAGATAATGAGCAACATTACAAATTCTTATCAAAATAACACGTTATGCAAAGTGTACAATTGGGTAAGTATCAACATTACAAAGGTAAAGAATATTTAGTTGTCGGAATTGCCAAACACAGTGAGACGCTAGAGGATTTAGTGATCTATGAATCATTGTATGATAATGAAACGTCAAAATTGTGGGTTCGTCCTTTAAGAAACTTTTTGGCAGAAGTAAATGTTGATGGTCAAATACTTCCAAGATTTAAATTTATTGAATAAATAATATGGAAAACATTCCTCAACCAAATAAATTGGAAGAATCAAAAGCTTTACTTCGGGCTGCCTTGACAATGGGCAGTCTTGATCATGTGCTAATGGCACTGACTGCGATAAATGATTATTTGATTGGTAAAGGCACTTTGGTTATTGATAAAAGTACCAAGAGCGAACTTCAAAATTTATTCTCACAAGCAGATGGATTTGTTAAAGTTGCCTTGGGTGATGGCGGTTTGTCACGTTTATTAATTGAAAAAGAAAATGGTGAAGTGGAAATAATGCTTGGTGACGTGGCGACTGATGATGTGAAAAATAAATGGAATAATTAATATGAAGCAACATCGTCCATACAAATTGGAAGAGTATAATTCAAATTGGCCAATCCTATTCGAGGACAAAAAAGCGATAATCGCAGAATGTTTAGGTTCTTGTGTTTTGGATATTCAGCATATTGGGAGTACTTCAATCCCCGGTATGATAGCAAAACCGCAAATTGATATCATTGTCATTGTTGATACGTTGGATCACGTTAGGGAAAAGATTTCACAAATGGAAAAAAGTGGATTTGTTTCACGAGGAAACTATACGCATACCGGAGAAGAATATTTTACGCAAGATGCTGCTGATGGTTCAAGGTTATTTAGTGTTCATGTTTACCCAAAAGGAAACAGTCATGTTGAAGAAGTCTTAGCCTTTCGTGATTATTTACGTAGTCATGAAGTCGCGAGAAATAAATACATGGAAATCAAAAAAGCTCTTTATCAAAAACACCCTGATAATTATCATGATTATGATAGTGGTAAACACGATATAATCGCAGAACTTAAAACGCAAGCACTAGAATGGTATAAAAACAAAAAATAGCCGAGATCGGCTATTGTAAAATTAATTCATGAGAACGAGGATTTCTTTGAGATTTATCACATTTGAGCTATGGCTAGCGACGTACGTGATAGGAATAAAGGAAAATTTGAAGTGAGGGAAATTTGATTGCAATTCACTAATTGCTGCGGCATAAGCATCAACTGGACTGGCATAATATCCATCTGTGATTGGCTCTCCAAATATAGCAGGACACTCAGTTATATGTATTGCTTTACCACCCGATGCGTTTACAGTATGATATTTCCATTGTGACTTTCCGGCTTCCATTGGTCTACCTGGAATAGTTGCTGTGTTTAAATATTATCATAAATAACATCTTTTGTCAATAGGATCGGCAAATTAACTTAAAATTAGCAAAAATTATGAAAATCGTCATTTGCGGAAGTATGTCGGCCGCGAAACAGATGCAGAACATGAAACAAAAACTTGAAGAAAAAGGACATTCAGTTATTACCCCGGAACATTCAGAATTACACGCAACCGGTGCTTTTGGGCCTGAAACCAGTGGGGAAGCGACTGAAAGGAAGATCGAAGATAATTTAATTCAAAAATACTTCTGGGAGATTCAAGATTGTGATTGTGTGATTGTGGCAAATTATGATAAAGGTGAAAAGAAGAATTACATTGGAGGTAATTCATTTCTAGAAGCTGGGTTCGCGCATGTACTAGGAAAGAAATTATACTTTTTAAATGATATTCCAGATTATGTTAGTTACTATGATGAACTGGTGGCGTTTCAGCCGGTGATATTGCATGGGGATATTGATCAAATATAATCGTCACCCATTCGAGGGTTTGCTATGCAAACCACCTCAGGGTGACATATAAAAAAGACCGCCAGTTCAGGCGGTTTTTTCTACGAATAACAAATTTGCTACGCCATATCATTCGATATGGCTGTCGTGTCGAATGACATGACGAATCTACGTATCGGGTGAATCAAGAAAATTCTCTTGTTCATCGTAGGGAATGTGATCCCAGTATTTTTTGATTTGAGAATTCTCGAACTTAATAAAATCTTTTACGACTTGAACAATTTTGGGTTTGTCATAGCCAGCGTCTTTGAGCCGTTGTTCCCAGTCATGAAGAACTGGATGAAAATCCACGATATGTTCTTGATGTTCTTCATCCGGATCGCTGTAATCATGGGTATCTTCGGAAAATGCTCTAGTGAAGATGACGGTGTCGGTTGAATAAATTTTAATTCCTTCGATTATCACAAAGGGACGAACCATGTAGGGACCAGAGTGGCCATCAGATGGATAAGTGTCAGCATCGTCAACTAAGTCTTTGATCAAGGCTGATTCGTAAGCAGTTTCGCGTTTAGAATAATGGGGAGCAAGGTCTGGGAATCTTTCAATCAGTTTTTCCACTTTTTTAAAATGTTCCACTCGCGCATGAAGTTGTTTGCGATCTCGTTCTTTCCATATCGTCGCTATTTGTTCAGGAGTCGAAGTATTCATTTCCCCTCGTTGTCAATGAGCATGTTTATTCTAGGTAAATATTCTTTAATTGTCAAAATACCTTGCTTTACTTTAAAGTGATAATTAAGTAAAATAGATATATAATCGTATAACAAAAACAAGTATGGCAACTGAGATTGAGTTGAGGATTTTGAATATTAATGTTGAAGAAATTAAACAAAAACTTGAATTATTAGGGGCTGAGAAGGTAGGTGAAGCGCAACAGCGCAGATATGTGTATGATTTTACCCCGAAGAAGGAAAATAGTTGGGTTCGTTTGCGTACCAACGGCAAGAAAACAACTTTAACTATCAAAGAGATAAATAATGATACTATTGATGGAACTGAAGAACTGGAAGTTGAAGTGAGTGATTTTGATGAAACCAATTCAATCCTTGCCAAGCTTGGTTATTCCCCGAGAAACTATCAGGAAAATAATCGTATTAGTTATAAATTGGATGGAGTAGACATTGAAATAGATTCTTGGCCGTTGATCCCAACTTATTTAGAGGTCGAAGGCAGCTCTATTGAAGAAGTTGAAGCGATTGTTAAGAAGTTGGGATTTACCATGGAACAAACAACAGCGATTAATACGATTAAAATTTATAAACAATACGGTATTGATTTGGATTCTATTAAAGAACTAAAATTTTAAAATATTTAATAACAAATTTATGGCGGAAAAATTTATTGCTGATTCCTCTGGTGTAGTTATTAATAATGTTCTCGTTCAAAAAAACGAGGGCGTGAAAACAGTTGACAATTCAAATCGTGAAGTGAAGGTTGGAGAGGTGTTTGTTTTTCCTGGTGAGGCAGGCGGGGGTTGGCAAAAACTAGTGAAACCAAGAAAGTATGGCGACTATAGTTTGGATATTGCAGGGCTCGATGATGGTAATAATGTAAAAGTTTTGAAAGTAGTAAGTCCAGAGCGCATTATCTGCGAGTATTGTAGTCATGATACATCTCAAGATGGTGGGTCCAGGATGATGGATGGTGAAAAATTCTATGTATCAAAAGAGATCTTGTTGGAATGGGAAAGAATTATGAATGATCCAATGCGTGAATCAAAATTGAAACAAAAAAAATACAAAGAAATGATTAATAAAAGCGAGAGATATTTTGAAAACAATTATAAAATGACAAGTATCTCAAGAATGTCTGAGGATAGTGAATTAGAAAAAAAAAGAACAGAAGGACTTGCTGCTTATGTTTTTCAGTGGCAATCTGAATCGCATGAGTATGAAGAACAAATAAAAATCGGTGATATTATTTCAGTTGTTAAACCAATTTGGCTTACAAAAGCAAATATGGCTTCTGAATATTATTACCTATCATTGCTTGAGAAGGATGCAACCTTAAAGGTAGTTGGATTCTCGAAGAAATATGGTATTTTGTGTCGATATAATTCAGATAATAAAATAGACAGGGGGACACCGGCTGTAGATGGTGATTTTTACTTTTTGGATGGTCAAGCATTGTTAAAATTAAAAAACAATAAATAATTAGTAGTTATATTATTAATTGAAATTTCATGAAAAAAGACATACCTCGTCTCGAGTTAATTAAAGAAGATGAACAACCAACCTTTCCTAACAGAATAAAATACGCCACTCGTTTGCGTGAGCTTGGCTATGAGGGAAATGCTCAGGCTTTTGAGAAAGCCATTGAAATAGCTGAAGCCATGAGAGACGCTGGGGGGCGGGCGTTATTTGTCGGTGGCAGTGTGCGTGATACTATTGCCGGTAATGTGCCGAAGGATTTTGATTTGGAAGTTTATGGTTTGAAACCTGATGAGATAAAATCAATATTATTAAAAATGGGAGAAATAACTGAGGCGGGAAAACAATTCGCGGTGATTAAATTTCACGTTTTACCCGGATATGATGTTGATGTCTCAGTGCCAAGGAAAGATTCTAAAGCAGGCAAAGGTCATAGTGACGTAGACGTTGAACTTGATCCGAATATGTCGATTCAAGAAGCAGCACGGCGTCGCGACTTTACTATGAATTCGCTAGCGGCTGATCCGTTTACCGGTGAGATTTATGATTATTATGGTGGCGTTGATGATATCCGTCATCGAATTCTAAGGGCCACGGACAAAGTGTTGTTTAAAGACGATGCTTTGCGAGTTATGCGAGCGGTGCAATTTGTTGGTCGACTGGGTCTGCAAATTGAACCAGAAACATTACAACTCATTCAAGAAACTATTCCAGATTTGAAAAACATTTCCAAAGAAAGATTTCTGGAAGAATGGGGGAAGATGTTATTAAAGTCCGAAAAACCTTCAATCGCTTTAACTGTTGGTATGACATTGGGAGTTTTTCAAGAAACTAATCCTGAATTGGTGCTGTTACAACAAACACCGCAAGAACCGGATTGGCATCCTGAGGGCAATGTCTGGATTCATACTTTAATGGTGGTAGATGAAGCGGCGAAAATTGTAAGACGCGAACAATTGAATGATGATGAAGCCTTTATAATTTTGTTGGCTGCGCTCTGTCATGATTTTGGTAAACCATTGGTAACTGAAACTAGTTCTGAAGGACGAATTATTTCGCATAAACATGAGGCCGCTGGTGAAGAACCTACGAAAAAGTTTTTAACTGCGATTGGTGTGCCGGAGAAAAAGAAAGATGTGATTGTAAAACTGGTTATGGAACATTTAGCTCCTTCGTTCTTATATTTAGAAGAAACTGTTAAAAATAATCCGATTAAAGATGGTGCTATTCGTCGTCTGGCTACTCGTTTACATCCAGCCACTGTGCAACAATTAGTTTTGGTTTGCGAAGCTGACCACATGGGGCGCGGTTCGTTTGAGGCTCCAGAGTTAAAAGAACAGTTAACATTGAATCCTAAAATCTTTGAACCGGGTGAATGGTTGTTGGAGCGTGCTAAGAAACTGGAAATCCAAGCTAGTAAACCAGCGAATTTAACCAATGGAAAAGATTGGGCGGTCATGGGTTTCAAACAAGGTATTTCGATTGGCCAGTTAATTCGTTTGTCTAATGACTTGCGAGATGATAAAGGTTTAACTAAAGAAGAAGTATTTAAATTAGTGATTGATTGCAAGAAGGCGGAAGAAGCGGTTGAGATATTAGAAAAAGAATTAATGCGTTGATCAATGGTCAATGATCCATGATCAATGAAAAATATGAAAATAAAAAACAAAGTCGTAGTAATTACCGGTGCCAGCAAAGGTTTAGGTTTGGAAATGGCCAAGGAGTTTTTAGCGCAAAACTATTTTGTAGTTGGTTGCTCGAGACAAGCGTCAGATTTTACTAAAACTGAAGATATTCGTTTTTTTCCGTTTGAAGCTGATGTTACTGATGAACAGGCAATGAAAATTTTACGTGAAAAAGTGGTTAAACAATTCGGACAGATTGATATTTGGATTAATAACGCCGGAGTCTGGATTCCGCATTCACCCTTTGAAAAAATTACCAAGATGCAATTACATGCCATGATTTCAGTTAATTTTTTGGGCACATTTATCGGCTGTCGCGAAGCGTATGCGGCGATGAAAAAGAAGAAACAAGGTACGATTGTAAATATTATATCCACGAGCGCACTCGAAGGCCGTCCATTTTCTTCCGGCTATTGCGCATCCAAGTTTGCTCAAGATGGATTTACTAAATCAATTCAAGGTGAACTAAAAGATAAAAACATAAAAGTTCTAGGAGTTTATCCTGGTGCGATGCAAACCGCGTTGTTTGGAAAAAAGCATCCGGTGGGATATTCTGAATTCATGGATACCAACAAAGTCGCCAAGAAAATTGTTAAGTTTGTTATTGATCCAAAGTCTGATCGTTTAGTGATTAAGAAAATTTAAGCTACCAATAACGAATCGGCTACAAATCTACGAATTTTGAAACGCAAATTTATGTTTATTAAAAGTTTGCGTATTCGTTGATTCGTAGCAAATATGTCATTCGTAGGTAACCATTAATATTGTGAATAAACTTCAACCCAACGAAAACCAACAACAAGCCATCACTCACGGGGAAGGGCCACTTTTGATTGTGGCTGGCGCGGGAACTGGAAAGACTCGCGTTATCACGGAAAGAATTGCTCATCTGGTGTTAAACGAGAGAGCTAAGGTTAATGAAATATTAGCTTTAACTTTTACGGAGAAAGCGGCGCAAGAAATGGAAGAACGTGTCGATGTTTTGTTACCATACGGTTATGTGGATACTTGGATTTCCACTTTCCACTCTTTTTGCGACAAAGTTTTGAAACGCCACGCCTTGGATATTGGTTTAAACCCGAATTACAAGTTAATTGATGAAACAGCGGCGTGGTTAATGATTCGTAAAAATTTAAAACGTTTTCCATTAGATTATTACCGACCGATGGGATATCCGACCAAGTATATACATGCTTTGTTAAAACATTTTTCCCGTTGTAAAGATGAAGGAATATTAGCGGCTGATTATTTGAAATATGCTGAAGAATTAAAGTTGAATACTGATAATGCCGACTTCATTAAAGAACTAGAAATTAAAGATGTTGAAGATAAAGATGAAATGGTAAAACAAGAAATTTTACGAATTAACGAAATTGCTGAGGCTTATCATGTCTACCAACAATTATTATTGGAGAATAATTTTTTGGATTTTGCCGATTTGATTATTTATACTTTAAAATTATTAAAAGAACGACCATTAATCTTGAATTATTATCGTCAAAGATTTAAATATATTCTGGTGGATGAATATCAAGACACTAATTACATTCAAAATGAATTAATCAAACTTCTAGCCGCGCCAAAAAACAATTTGACGGTAGTAGGGGATGATGATCAAAGTATTTACCGTTTCCGTGGTTCTTCTATTGAAAACATTATGGAATTTATGAATGATTTTCCAGATGCGAAAAAGGTGGTGTTAACGAAGAATTATCGTTCAGCGCAAGAAGTGCTGGATAAGTCTTACCAGTTTATCAAACAAAACGATCCTCACCGATTGGAAGTAACTTTGAATATTGATAAGAAACTTCAATCTGAATCTGGTATTACAGGCGCAGTTGAACATTTGCATTTTGATACTGTTGAAAACGAAGCATTGGGTGTGATCAATAAGATTGTTCAAGTTAAAAAGTTGAATAACGAATTAACTTGGTCTGACTTTGCAATTTTAGTTCGAGCAAACGATTCAGCTGAACGTTTTATCAATGCTTTGAATCAAGCGCAAATTCCCAATCAATTTTTATCTTTACGTGGTTTGTATAATAAGCCGTTAATTTTGGATGTTGTCAGTTATTTTAAATTGCTGGATAACTATCATGAGAACCGTGCTATTTTTCGAGTGTTGAATTTACCGTTTAGCAGAGTAAGCTATGCTGATCTGATTTTGATTAATAATTATTCCAGTCGTAAAGCGATTAGCTTGTACGAAACTTTAAAACAAATTACATTAGTGCCAAATATTACTGATGCCACAGTTAAAGCAGCCAATAATTTAATCTCCATGATCGCCAAACACACGGCTATGGTGAAAGATAAGAAGGCCAGTGAAATAATGTATGACTTTTTGTATTCTTCCGGTTATGTTGAATTTTTAAAAGATAAAAACGATAAAGAACATTTTGAAGCTCTTCGACAGGCTGATCAATTCTATCAAAAAATAAAAAATCTCGAATCAGAAGGCGAGATTGATGGTCTAAAAGATTTTGTTGAATTGTTTGACTTGGAATTGGAAGCTGGGGAAACCGGAGCTTTGCGTTTAAGCTTGGACGAAGGTCCGGATATGGTGAGAATTTTAACTGTCCATAGTGCCAAAGGCCTGGAGTTTAAATATGTTTTCATTGTTAACTTGGTTGATCGTAAATTTCCAACGGATGAACGTCGCGATCCAATTCGCATTCCCGAAGCATTGTTACGAGAAAAATTACCGGTTGGCGATTTCCACATTGAAGAAGAACGCCGCTTATTCTATGTAGCTATGACTCGTGCTAAACAAGGTTTGTATTTCACTTCAGCTGATGATTACGGTGGAGCGAGAGCGAAGAAGTTGTCGAGGTTTTTGGTGGAACTTGGATATGTGAGTCAAGAAAACAAGAAAGCAAAAAAACAAGAAAGCAATTCAATGCCTGAGAAAATAGCAACGAAAAAAGATATTAATTTTGAAATTGAAGTGCCGAAGAAGTTTAGTTTTTCCAGTTTAAGTATGTACAGTAAGTGTCCATATCAATTTTATTTAGGGAAAATATTGGGATTGCCGACGCCAACTAAATATCCTTTAGTTTTCGGTGATGCTGTTCATCGCACTTTAAAAGATTTTGTGGAGCAATCAGCCTTGAAAGTTAAAATTCAAGCTGGTTTGTTTGATTCACCTGAAAGTGAAAAGCCTCAAATAATGAGTTTGCCTGATTTAAAAGAGTTGTTTAAAAAATATTGGGTGGAAGATTGGTTCCATACTGCGGAACAAAGACAAGAATATTTTGATTTAGCCATGGAAATAATGACAAACTTTCACGCCGACTTTTCTGCCACCCCCCCAAATGTGATGCACCTTGAGGTACCTTTTAGTATTAATTTGGGACAATATAAAATCAATGGACGAATTGACCGAATTGACGAAGTTGATGGTGGTGTGGAAATTATTGATTACAAAACTGGACAAGCTAAGGGCGATGATATGAGTCCAGAGGATAAACAACAAGTTTTGCTTTATCAAATTGTCGCTGAAGAAGTATTGCATGTTAAACCTGTGAAATTAACCTACTATTACTTGAACGATAGCAAACGGGTGACATTCTTGGGTAATGAAAAGCAGAAGGATAAATTAAAACAAGATTGGTTGGAAATAATTGATCAAATTCACAAGCGACAATTTACTGCCACTCCAAATGAATTTGCTTGCACGTTCTGTGATTTTAAGAGTATTTGTGAGTTTAGGAAATTATAGTTTCTATTCGTCAATTACTTCAACAAGGGGTCTTGACCCCTTGCATAATCAACTTTTCTGTAGAAGTAATTGGGTATTTTTATCAAGGGGTCAAGACCCCTTGTTCACATGGACAGAGGTCCCTGTGTGATTACAATTGTAATTGCTAGTTAATTAAAAAAGATGGCCGGTTGGTCATCTTTGCGTTATCAACTACGGAAATAGTCATGAAAAGCCTGAATCAATGAATCAGGAGTGGAAAGCGGCGTAGCGACGAGCGCGACTTGCTCGTAGGAGCTGACGACTCGACAGAGATCTTTTTGGGCGATCAGGCACATGTCTTGGGCAAGATATTCCAGCAGAAGATCGGGTGGAGCGTGATGTTGTACCACTTCGAGCAATTCGAGCGCTTTTTGTAATGCCTTAATCGGATTGGCAATGACTATTCCATGATAAAAAAGAGCAGTAGAAGGTCGGCGTCCGCGGGACTGTTGCCAGCGAGCGTGGGCGACCACATATTGAGGTGAACCAGCTTTGAAACGCAAGACAGAAGTCTTACTCGTGCTTCGCATGATGTACTCCTTCTCCCGCGTCAAGCGTGGGAATTCGGTGTTTTTGGTTCAAACTCTTTACGCCAATATCTTACCAGATTGGGGGGAAATGTCAAAATTTGTAAGCGAGATAAGCAAGAAAGCGAGATAAGTGCTAAGTTCAATGATACATATTGGTTATAGATTGCTGTACCTTGTTTCGATATCCATACTTGTCTCGCTTAGTACTTTCTTGCTTATCTCGCTTAACTTATCAACACCCGGCATTGGTAAAGATATAATAATAGTTTAAGATTCAAATGTTAGCTCTTTAACAACCAGTGGAGTGCCACATGACCATCCTTTCTCCAGACAAATTTGAATTGCGTGAATTCCAACAGGCGATTATTAAACAGATTACTGAAAATGAAAAAAGCGTGGGATTGGTTTTGCCGACTGCGGCGGGAAAAACACTCATTGCTATTAGCGTGGCTGATCATTATTATTCCAAGGGTAAAATTCTGTTCCTCGTTCCCAATACGCAACTCGGTAATCAACACTTACAATCTGTTTTTGCGTTTACAAATTTAACGGCCAGAGATGCAGTTTGGTTATCTGGAGCGATTAAAAAAGAGAAGCGACCAGAATATTGGATGACTAGAAAGTTTTTCATTGCCACGCCGCAAACTGCTTGGAATGATATTAATAATGGGACTTTGGATTTATCAAAGTTTAGTTTAATCATTTTTGATGAAATGCATTTAGCTGGTGATGAATATGATTATGTTAACTTAGCTAGGCGGGCAAAAGAATTTAATATCGTTCGTCTCGGGTTAACAGCATCACCTGGTGGTAACTTAGTTAAAATTGAAAGAATCCAGCATAATCTTGGTCTGGATGAATGGTGTATCCGCGTTGATTACGATGCTGAATTGAAAAAGTTTTCTTATCCCAAAGTTGAACGTCGAGAGCTTCTTGATTTAACACCCGATCAAAAACGATACGAGATGGCAATTATGGAATATTTGAATGAACTGTTTATTAAGTTTATGAAAGTTGGAGCCTTGCGATCACCGGTGCGGTTGTTGTCGGAAAAAGAATTGGAAATCTTGGCTAATCGTTTCAACCCCAGACGTAAAAGTGGCTATGATCAATTAACAGCTTCTCATCACTTTAGTTTGGTGGCTGAGTATTACAAGTTGAGATATTTGTTGTCATTGATTTTAACGACTAATTACTATTCAGCTTGGGAATATTTGATGGTCTTGCGCAAAGAAGGTTGGCCAACGAAGCCCAAGCCAAAAGCCGATGGTACCATTCCGGAAAAGAAAAAACCGGTACAAGCCAGTCGCCGGCTTTGCCAAGTGCCCAAATTAAAGCCTGTCTGGTTAGAAATAAAGGCGATGGTAACGGCTGGTCATGACTATCATCCAAAACTAGAAGCTTTATTGCAACTGATGGTCAAAGCTTCAGAAAAAAATGCGCAAGCGATTATTTTTTGTAATGATCGTAAAGGCCAAGCTGGTATTATGGATTATGTTACAAGAAATAATTCGGTTATTGCCAGCAAAACTGCAATGATAAATTCAGAATCAACCAAACGCGGTCGTGCTAAAAATCAAGAGACACTGACTAAGTTTACTGCCAAAGAGATTGAATTCTTAATTAGCACGTCTATTCTTGAAGCTGGTGTTCACTTGCCCGAAGTTGATTATGTAGTTAATTATTCGATTCCGTTGGAAGAAAATACTACGATTCAACGGCGTGGCCGAGTTGGCAGAACTAAGATTGGACACATTTACTATTTGGCAGTTCGTTACCCCATGGATTTAAGCTTGCTCTTTGCCAATGCGGCGAAGATTACGAGAATGCAGAAAACGTTGAGAAATGAGAAATTGACGAGTGAGAAACAGTTGGTACTAGTGGAACAAGTTTAATAAGTATGACAAGTGAAACAAGTACGAAAGAAAAAAATAAATACCCCTAAAATAGGGGTTTTTTGTTGAATCCAACTCTTCGCGTCCCTTGGCGCGAGGTAAAAACTTGCTGACCCCTAAAGGGGTCGATAACGGGTAGACTATTCTTATCTCGGGCTTTAGCCCGAAGTCAAGATTATCAAGCTTTAACCATTTGAATATTGGGATTGATTATTCGAATTGTTTACCGCCACCTTTCACCAGAGGCTGACTAGAAGAAAGGTGACGATAAACGAAGAAGCGCTTGACATTAATGAGTCTTTATTATAAATTATGCTCAGTTCATTCCATAACAGCCCCAGCGTGGGGTAGGAGGTGCTCATGGCCAGCTTTTCCGGTAAACCTAAGGCTGATGATCAAAAAGTCAAAAATTTGGTACTACATGAACAAGTTTTCGAAAGGTTTGTGATTGTCAGTGCGGAGATTAAGAGTGGTGGTAAACGCCCATATTGGTTGCTGGAAGTCGGCGATGCGACTGGCAGAATTCGTTTGTATGTTTGGGACGTTGTACCCATGGATGCCACTGAGTTCGGCAAAAAGTTCCCGGTTGGTAAGGTGGCAGTTTTCTTTGGCAAGGTTAAGGAATATGAAGGCCGCAAGAAGATTGACGTGACTTGCAGTGAACTGGAAAAGCATTATCGGCTGTGCGAAGAGGATGAAGTCGATTTCGTGGAATTCAGTACTGTCGCTTGCACTAAACGAGATGTACCAAAAATGCTTTCCGATCTTCGAACGATGATTAGCGGTCTTTCAAATACCACTTATCGAGCAATCGCCAAGTTGTTTTTTGATGATGAGGTTTGGGTGAAAAAGTTTTCCTCTGCTGTTGCCGCGCGTACTCGTCATCACAATTGGCAAGGTGGTTTACTCGAACATGTTTGGTCCATGGCATCATTGGCCAATAGCACTTTGCGTATTCATGACTGGTTGGATTTTGACCTTCTCCTCACAGGTATTCTTTTTCATGATTTGAGCAAAATGGACGATTACGCTGTTGGTCTCGCGATTAGTATGAACGCCGATGATCGCCATCGTCTGACCGGCCACATGGCTCGCGCTCAGATGGAGATTGAAAAGCGTTTGTTCGCATCTGGTCAGCCGTATGATCAAGTGGATCTGGAAAAGCTGCTGCACCTGGTTTGTTCACATCATGGCGTCATGGAAAACGGTTTCGGTTCATCAGTTTCACCTTATCTGCCTGAAGCCTGGGCTCTGCACTGCATCGACATGCTCGATGCGAAGATTGTGGAGTCTCGCAGCTACGTTCACGAAAAATATAAGCATTAATTAATTCGCCTCGAAATCCGAGGCTTTTTTATTGACCACAAATCCACGAATTACCACGAACCCACAAATTCATTGAGGATAAAGAGATAAAGGTGATGGTTTTTATTTTTTAAAGGATAATTCCATCTTTTCCGTCTGAGGCGGATCCGCCTTTGGCGGAAGAATTTGGTGCTTACCCCGAAGGGGCCCCTTTGGGGGAATTTAGAATTTTTAATTTAGCCTGCCTGCGCAGGCAGGTGCTTTAACGTGATCAATGATCCTTGTTCAATGATCAATGATTATGCTATAATTAGCACATATGAAACCTAACTCCATGAAATCCATCGGAGATATTTTTAAGCAACGACATGGTCGCTCAGCTTTGTTGCGCGGCGTCGAGGCGGCTTTAGTTTGCGAAGCTTTGGAGTTGATGTTTATCATTGAATGGGGTGAAGGAGTGAAGGAAATGATGAAGATTCTTCATTTTAAAAACAAAAAAATTACTATTGCCTGTATGCATAGTGCCTTGTCAACTGAAATTAAACTGAAAGAAAAAAAGTTTTTGGATATGCTTAATAAAAAATTTGGTGAGGGTACAGTTGAACAACTAAAATTCATGCTTTAACTATGGTTTTAAATCCTGAACAACAATTAACAGGTAATTTAGATCATAAAAGCCAAGTGACTTTGGTGGATTTAAATGCGCAGCTTCACGATTTAGTTTTACAGAAAAATAGACTTGGCAGTTCGAACTATGTAAGAAAGGCATTAAACTTAGTGGAAGGTATAAGTGCTTTGCAATTTGAAAAATCAGAACTGATTGAGGATATTTATGCCGAGGATCCGGACGGTGAATATCATTCCTTTAATTTAAATGAAAGATTGGAACATTGGAGAAGTTTTTATCGAGAGATTGGCGTTAATTGGGCTTCCTTGCCTGATCAAATTAAAATAACCAAAGAGCAGGCTCAAGAATTAACAGATGCTATTGAATTAGTTGGCTTTAATGCCATGGCCATTATTCCTGCAAATTTAGTTGATGTCCCTAAAGGTGTGCTTGGTGAACAGATAAATGAAGCTCATTATGCGGAGCTTTACAAAATTTGTTATGGGCGAAAATTTAAACAAAGCGATTTTGATTTTTATGATTTTTCCGATAAACGACAAGGTTTACGTATCTTATTATATTGCATAGATAAAGAAAGTACAGAAATGGAAAAATTAATTTCAAGATTGTGGGACCCTATGTTACGTGATAAGCCAAAAAGTGTGGCCAATGTGCAGGAAACAATTTTGAACCCCCAGGGTTTGTCAGGGCTGACACTATCTGAATATTTAATTTTAAATACTCATTTTAGAAAAAAGATGAATGATACAGCCTATTGGGACAGAGGTACCGGAACTAATATTGCTTCAGTAACATTACCGGAAACTTACGTTAGTGGAAAAACCAACTTGATTACATGTATACATTTTGACGTTGCTAAGGATAGAGGAGTTATTCGTGCTGATTTTAACTATCGTGACTTTTTGGGAAAAAATATGCGGTTGGCTAAATACATTCAATTGTAAAAATATGTCATTAAAACAATACTTACAACTAATTGGTGCTGGGACCGGACTTTCATGGTTGGGATGGTTGATCGTGATTTCCTTTATTAACATTCAAGAAGCTTTTTGGCCAGCCATTATTTTATTTTATTTAAGTTTGTCATTGGCAATATTTGGATCGTTAACATTGCTAAGTTTCATTTGGCGGTATAGAACACAGGAACAAGAGCTTTGGTTTAGACATTTAAATATTTCCTTTCGCCAATCTTTAATCGTCGTGTTAATGATTGATATTGCATTAATTTTGCAAAGTTTTCGTTACTTGAGTTGGTGGATGATCTTGATTCTTCTGGCTGTAGCGGCCTGCGCTGAGTTGCTTTGGGCATCTTTTCGCCGTTAAATTAAATAAAAATATTCAGTTCTAAACAAAAAATACGGTTTGAAAAACCTTTATTTTTGTGCTAATGTTATTATACTAACAAAAAATAAAAGCCAATTTATGCGACAATCACAAATATTTGGACGCACCAAGAAGGAAAGTCCAAAAGATGAAACCAGCTTAAACGCTCAGTATTTAATTCGCGGCGGGTTTGTGGACAAAAATATGTCCGGTGTTTATTCCTATTTGCCGCTCGGTTGGCGAGTCTTGGAAAAGATAAAAAATATTATTCGTGAAGAGATCAATGCCATTGGTGGCCAAGAAGTTTATTTGCCAGCTTTGGCGAGTGAAGATAATTACAAACAAACCAAACGCGATGAAGCCATGGGCGACGTCTTGTTTAGCGTTTCTGGTTTAAATAATGATTCGAAAATGTATTTGAATCCGACACATGAAGAAATTATTACTCCGTTAGTAAAGCAATTTGTTCACTCCTACCGAGATTTACCAGTGTATGTTTATCAAATTCAAGATAAATTCAGAAACGAAGCGAGAGCTAAGTCAGGGTTGTTGCGCGGACGAGAATTTAGCATGAAGGATTTGTATTCTTTTCATGCCAATGAAGAAGATTTAAATCGCTATTACGATGTGGTCACTGAAGCCTACAAAAAGATTTACCAACGTTTGGGCATTGGTGATATTACTTATTTAACTTATGCTTCCGGTGGAACATTTAGCAAATACTCACATGAGTTTCAAACCGTTTGCGAGGCTGGTGAAGATTTGATTTATATTTGTGAAAAATGCCACGTGGCTGTTAACAAAGAAATTATTGAAGAACAAAATACCTGCCCATTATGTGGCAATAAAGAGTTAGTAGAAAAAAAGGCGATTGAAGTGGGTAACATTTTCAAGCAAAGAATTAAGTTTACCGATGCTTTTAATTTTAATTACACCAACGAAACCGGAGAGTTAAAAGCTGTGGAAATGGGAGCTTACGGTATTGGCCCTTCTCGTTTAATGGGAACAATTGTTGAAATATTTTGTGATGATAATGGTATAATTTGGCCGGAAAATATTGCGCCTTATCAAGTTCATTTATTGTCACTCGGTAAAGCGGTGGAGATTAATGAGTTGGCGGTCAAATGGTATGACACTTTGTCAAAGAATTTTGAAGTTTTGTTTGATGACCGCGAGGATGTCCAAGCTGGTGAGAAATTTGCCGATTCAGATTTGCTTGGTCTACCATGGAGAGTCGTTATCAGTCCGAAATCAATTGCGGCCGGTGGCGCAGAAGTGAAACGAAGAGGTGAGGCAACCGCGCAAATTGTTGATTTCGATAAATTAATAAATTACCTGCAATCATAATGTGGAAAGATTGGTTAACTAAATTTTCAAAAAAAGTGGGGATTGATTTGGGTACCTCGAAAACCATTGTCAGTTTACAGGACAAAGGCATTGTGATACGCGAACCATCTATTGTGGCGATTAACAATAAGCTGGATCAAATTCTCGCCGTGGGTGAAGACGCGCAAAAAATGATTGGTAAAAATCCTCGGCATATCACTTTAGCTTATCCGTTGATCAATGGCATTATTTCCGACTTTGAAGTCACGGAAAAGTTTATTAAGTATTTTATTGATAAACTGTTTTTGGAAAATTTCAACTTCACTGCGCGACCAAGTGTGGTGATTGGGATTCCTTTGGATATTACCGAAGTGGAAAAGAAAGCGGTGGAAGACGCCACTATGTCTGCCGGCGCCGGTAAAGTTTGTTTGGTAGAAGAAGTTATGGCCGCGGCCATTGGCGCTCGTTTACCGATACAAGACGCTTCCGGAAGCATGATTATTAATATGGGCGGAGGTAAAACAGAAATCGCAGTTATTTCTTTGAACGGTGTGGTAAATTGGCGATCATTACATGTGGCAGGTAAAAATTTAGATGAAGATATTGTTCGATATGCGCGTCAGCATTTTAATTTGTTAATCGGTGAGCGCGTGGCAGAAATCATTAAAATAAAAATCGGCTCTGCTTTTGAAATCGGTGAAGAGTTGCGCATTGAAATGCGTGGACGGGATTTGGTTTCTGGTTTACCGCACGAAATCATTGTTACCGACTATCAAATTCGCGAAGCTATGGCGAAAACTGTTAGTTCAATTATCGATAATATAAAAGCGACATTGGAAACTACCCCTCCTGAATTAGTGGCGGATATTTATGAACGGGGTATTGTTTTAACCGGTGGTGCGGCGGCTTTACGTGGCTTGGACCGGGCGATCGCTAAGGCCACAGAAATCCCCGTCCGTTTAGCTGATGATCCAGCTACTTGCACTATTCGCGGAATTAACGTGTTGTTGGAAGATGATAAGTTGTTAGCTGAATTAATTTTACCGTCAGCCAATGAAGAAAAAATGATGAGATAATTCACATTATGGAAAATTATCCCAAAAGTAAAAAGAAAATTACGGTGATTGCTATTGCCGTCATTTTTGTTATAGTCGCACATTTTACCAAAATCCTATGGCCAGTAGAGTTTTTAGTTATTTCCATCTTGAGACCATTACAAGGTCCAGTGTATAATCTATCTCAAGCTATCAATGACAGTTATAATAACTGGAAAAATCAAACTCAGTGGGAAAAAGAAGCGGAAAGATTGCAACAAGAATTGCAGAGATCCTTGGTAGACAAGAGTCAAATTAAAATTTTAACTGAAGAAAATGATTTTTTGCGCAAACAGTTGGATTTTGTTGAAGCCAATAACTATGACATGGTGACTGCGCGAGTGATTGGTCAGAGCGATGACTTGTCAGTACGAGAAATATTGATTTCGCGCGGGCGTTCTTCTGGCTTACAAATTGGACAACCGGTAATTATTAATGATGGCGTTTTGATTGGAAAAGTCTATAAACTTTTTGATTATCAGGCGATTGTTAAACTCATTAATGATCCAAATTCCCAAGTGGCAGTTTCTGTTTCTAATACCGACAGAACCATGGGGTTGATCAGTGGTGAGTATGGTTTGGGGGTAAAAATGGAAATGATTCCTCAAACTGAAAAAATCGCGATAGGCGATCCAGTGATAACATCTGGTCTGGAAGACAAAATTCAACGAGGTTTAGTCGTTGGCACTGTCGACAAGGTTTTCAGTCAACCAGAGGCGATTTTTCAAACCGCGTCGATCAAGCTACCAGCCAATTTTGATAAATTATTTATGGTCAGTGTTATTGTGGGAAAAATAGAATAATATGGCTTTAAGCATTTTAAAAAATATATTACTCATTTTGTTTCTCGGATTATATACGATTGCCTTGAAACCCATGTTGCCTGGTATGGCACGAGAAATTGATTTAATTATCATATTTCTAGTCTTGGTCGGCGTTCTGTCGACTTTTCGTTTGAGTTTATTTTATGCATTGGCGATGGGGTTGCTTCTGGATTTATTTTCAAGCTATTTTTTCGGTTTAAATATGCTCGCCTTGGTGATAACTTTTTGGATCTTGGACAAAATTTTCAATCAACTGTTTAGTAATCGTTCCTTGTATTCAATTATTTTATTTGTAGTTGGTGCGGAATATGTCTATCATTTATTCTTTTTAACGCACAAGGTGATTAATGCCATTTTTATTGACCATGATTTTAGCTGGCAAATATTTATTGTTTATGATTGGTTAGGTATGGCACTGGCAAACAGTGCTATTGTGGTAATAATATTTTTAGCCTTTTATTATACCAGTAATAGATTTAAGAATTTAATAATTCGTTAATGTGAACGAAGACGAAAAATCAATTAATCCAGAAGAAGAAATATATTTCGCGACCCCGCCGAAACGAGTTTATAATCTGGAAAACAATGAAACTCGCGGTGATTGGGTGGAAGAAGTTTTTTTAGATGGAAAAAATACAAAACAAGAACGCCATAACAATTTCATGGGATTGTCATTGTCACGTAATCGATTGAATATTACCTTTTTTGTAGCGGTTTTCTTTTTGTTAATTCTATTAGCTAAAACATTTTGGATGCAGGTGGGGCAAGTGAGTGAATATCGTGATCTGGCAGAGAAAAATCGTATTCGCATTCATTATATCCAATCACCACGCGGTGTTGTCTATGATCGCAATGGAGTGGCGTTGGTAAAAAATATTCCTGATTTTGCCCTGTATTTAACCCCAGTTGATTTCTTGCGCACCAACAACGCTGTTAACTTAATGGATAAATTGAAAAAATATTACCCCGATGATGCGGAATTGGCTGCTGATGTGGAAAAGATTTTATCTACAAAAAACAATCGCAAGGAATACTACTTGCCACATATAATCGTGCGTAAAATTGATTATCAAACTGCCTTAAAAATCAAATTGGATACTTCGGAAATGGCGGGGATCAGCGTTGATGTAAATAATGAACGTGAATATTTGTTTGCCTTGGGTTCTTCTACTGCGACTGAAAGTTTGTCTCATTTACTTGGCTATGTCGGTAAAGTTAACGATACCGAATATGAACAAAATCAAAGTTTTGGATATCTTTATAATGACAATATAGGTAAAGCGGGAATTGAACGAGTGTATGAAAAAGCTTTACGTGGACAATATGGTCAAAAACAGGTAGAGGTGGATTCCTTTGGCCGTGAGAAAAAAATTGTAGCTGAAGAAAAGTTGATTTCCGGTAATAATATTTACTTAACTTTGGATGCTAAGTTGCAATCGAAAATGGAGGAAATATTACGAAACACCTTGGCAAAGAATAATTTGAAAAAAGCTATCGGCATTGCCATGGATCCGAGAAATGGCGATGTTTTAGCGATGGTTTCTTTACCAACCTACAATAATAATGAATTTGGTCCTGGGATGTTAGTGGATGATTATGCCAAATATTTAAATGATCCTGACCAGCCCTTGTTTAATCGAGCCATTAGCGGTGAGTATCCATCCGGGTCGGTGATTAAACCAGTAATCGCATCGGCGGCGTTGCAAGAAAAGATTGTCACTGCCACCACTTCGTTTTTAAGTAATGGTGGTATTCGTATTGATCAATGGTTTTTTCCTGATTGGAAAGCTGGTGGTCATGGCATGACAGATGTTCGCAAAGCAATTGCTGATTCAGTTAACACATATTTTTATATAGTTGGCGGCGGTTATGGTGATCAAGAAGGTTTGGGAATTAAACGGATAAAAGAATATGCGTTGAAGTTTGGGTTAATGGCCAAGACAGGCATTGATTTGCCCGGTGAACGAGCAGGTTTCATTCCTGATGCAGAGTGGAAGTGGCAAGCGAAGAAGGAACAGTGGTATATTGGTGATACTTATCATGCGGCCATAGGTCAGGGTGATGTGGTCGTAACTCCGATTCAAGTGGCGAACTATATTTGTGCCATTGCCAATAACGGTTTTTTGTATAAACCGCATTTATTAAAACAAATATACGATGTTGATTCAAAAACCACTAACTATTATTTACCAGAAGTAATTAATTCAAATTTCATTGATCAAGATAATTTAAAAATAGTCAGAGAGGGGATGAGGCAGTCAGTGACGCGCGGTAGTTCTCGCCGGTTAAATTATTTACCAATTGAAATTGCAGGTAAAACCGGTACAGCTCAATGGGGGCTGGACAAACCTAATCATGCTTGGTTTACTTCATTTGCTCCATACAACGATCCGCAAATAGTAGTTACAATTTTATTCGAAGAAGGTGTTGAAGGTAGTACAGTAGCCGTTCCCGCGGCGGAAGAATTTTATAAATTCTGGTACTACAATAATTATAAGAAGTAGTAAGTTGGTAATTAGTATATTGGTATCGTGGTACATGGAAGAATTAAATATTTACCATCAGCGGCGGTGTGCTATTTAAATAAAATTCCAACTTTAGAATTTAGGATTTAGTGCTTGGGATTTATTATTCCGTTTGACAAGTTAAATAATAATATGTATATTAAATTCATCATACAACTAAATATTCATCTAAGTCATTGAGGACTTTTTTTATTATGGCACAGAAAATTTTAACGCCAGAAGGTTTAGAAAAATTAAAAGCAGAATTAAAAGAGCTTAAGGAATTCAAACTTCCGGATATTATTGAAAAAATCGAACACGCCAAAGAGTTGGGTGATTTATCCGAAAATGCTGAATATCACGATGCCAAAGATCAACAAGGTTTCATTGTCAGTCGTATTGCGGAAATTGAAGCTTTGTTAAAAAATGCCATCATGAGCGATGAAGAAGATTTACAGAAAGGTACTATCGGTATTGGCACTTCGTTTGTCGCTGAAGATGCTACTGGAAATAAAAAAGATTATACTTTAGTTGGATACAATGAAGCTGATCCTATCAATGGCAAGATTTCCAATGAATCTCCAATTGGCCAAGCTTTCTCCGGTCATAAAGCAGGGGATACAGTCACCTTCGAAGCGCCAAAAGGAATGTTAACATTCAAAATTATTGACGTTAAATAGCTATAAAAATCTCGGTTTACGCCGAGATTTTTTATTTGTTATTTTGACAAATGCTATAAGATGTTTTAATATTCAATTTCAGTTTAGATCATTGACAACCACAAACCAAAAAGACAGGAGGTCGTGATGGGTGATGAAAATAGATTGACGCGTGAAGAAGCTCTTTCCGGTTTAAAACATTTTAAGCGCTGGAACAATAAAAAGCCAGTAATGCTGCAGTTGATTATCGTTTGTTTGTTTATAGGCCTCGTTACAATATATTCATTGTATTTCAATGAATTTGGTCAAATCGCCATGATTGGTTGCCTATGTGTAGTATTTGTATGGGTTTTGTATATTTATCCAATGCTGAGAATGAAGTATTCTGTTTATAAGTATGTCTTTGAAGATGAAAAACAAGAAGTGTTTTGGGCGGTAAAGCACAATAGGTCAAATAGATTCTATGTGTTTAATGAGCAATTGGATAATGTTGTTCCGACTGAGACTGTTATTAGAAGTGATTCAAAAGCATGGGTAAATGCTTGTTTACCAGTCATTATCAATGATGTACCTCTTCAAGCAGAAATTAATATTCAGGTGCTATTGTCGCGTGAGCAAATGGAAACCAATCTTTATGGTGGACAAACTTCCGCCTCTTGGGTGGTAAATAAACAGGTTGAGCAATGGAAGGCTGGAGAAACAGTTAAGAATATAGAACGAATACCATTTACTAATGTTGAAAACTTTGTAATTTCTCAATTACCAAGACTTCGAGAATCATTGGCCTTGAGATTAGTCGGTTTTAATCCGCCTGAATTGAAGTATGTGTCTACTAGTTTTACTCAAAAAGGATTTATTGAAAAACAATTGCAGATTGAGAAGGCAAGGGGAGATCGTTAATGTTTGTTGCTTTTTTAATTCTACTTGGTTTAATCTTTGTTCTGGGTTTGTTCTTCGGCTACATGCACACTTGCTGGTCGCGAGTTAACTGCTGGATTTGGTTCGCCATTGGTTTTGCTATGTTTGCTATTGGGTTAGCGATGTGGAGTCAGACTAATAATTGTCCACCATTCATATTAAGTTTCCTTTACAACCCAGTAACTGAATTGGTGCTGTGGTCATTAGGCTTTTTGGGAGGTAATGAGCTTGGTCGTAAGTTGGCGATCTTTGTTAATACATAAAAATAACACCGTAAATGCGGTGTTTTTTCATTATAAATAATAATTCTATTTTGCGAGGAGGAGTATTTCATTTATTCCACGACGACGCGGCAATCTCAGAATATATATGCCTTGAATGTTTACGTGTAGAGATTGCTTCGTCCCGATAAATCGGGACTCGCAAAAGAGGAAACATTTTTCATTTAAACAAAAAATCCCGACCGATGTCGGGATTGTCTTTCAAATATTATTTCGTATCAACAAATTTCTTGTGTTCTTCGATCTGACGTTCGATCTGAGTGATGAAACGTTCCGGAACCTTCCACGTGCGAAGTCTGCCTCGCCAAAGAGGATCTTCTTCAAATCGAGAGTAGGTGAGCTGAGTGTTGGAACGTCCGAGATAACCGGTCGCTACTTGATAAATATCGCCCACTCGGTTGTAGACGGTGATTCCATGACGAACCACTGAGATCGTAGCGGTAAACACCAAGTTTTCACCTTGACCTGATCGACCAAGATAGGCGTAAGCATGGGGGTCATTCAATACAGACGCTGAAACCACATACAATCCCAATGTATCACTTTCATAAATTTCCAAATCAGGAAAGTCAATTAGCAAATGTTGAATGAGATTGATTCTGATTTCAATATTTCTGATTCTTCGACTTTCCTTTTCTACGTATTCATGAATTTTCATGGTGCCTCCTGTCGTTGGCGGTTAAGTCTCACAACAAACAAAAATCCATTCTTTCATGATTCATATGGGAGACCAAGTCTCTGAGTTGCTTAGCATATCTGATCATGCCGGACCAACCCAACTTTTCGAACTTGTTCTGCCACAGTTCGAGTTCGGAGATCTTGAATCGCGCCCCTTCACTCGGAAGAGGAGTGATTTCTTGAATGGTAAGGAAATTCTGCCAATCGAGAGAAAGATAGACCTTGATTATTCCAATATTCACATACGGAATAACTTTCATAACATACATATAGCCGTGAGCACGAGATTGAGCAAGCTTAAAAATCTTTCGTTCCAGCGTGACCTTGGGGTGACGGAGGACTTCCGGAGAAGTGAAAATGATGTTTCCATCTTCATCTCTTTGAACCTGGATGTCTGCAAATTCTTGATTGACCAGGTGAAGGTTTTTCAAATAATTCCCATGCAGTCGATGATCAGCTTCGAAAAATCGCAGATAGTCGGGGAGATTCATGGTACCTCCTCAGTCTGTATCCATTTCAGTTACGTAGAACTGAGTCCCACGAGGACATTGATTTTTGATATCATAGGCATCGTCTTCGATTGAAACAAAGTTGTCGTATACAAGCTTGTAGATCGGATGTTCGGACTCGCCATCAATGCGTTGAAGTAGGGTAACATGTGAATTTTCGAACAGTTCACACTTGTCACCCTTGATGACTTCACGAAATTGATTGCGAACCGGCGCGACGTTGATGACTTGGACCGCAGTCCTCTTCAACACCATAGCGCCATCACCGGGATTACGCATGGAGTTGAGTGTCACCAGCTCACGCTGAACGATCTTCGGCTCTTTTTCGTACTGAAGTTCCGAGTTGAAGTGAGCATAATCATGTTCCATACATCCGATCATCAACGCGAAGCAGAGTGCGAGCACACTTATCCTCATCTTTGACTTCCTTTCGGCTTGAGTTTGAAAGCAGCCACTTTACGTTCGTGAAGCAACTTGCGTTCGCGCTCTCTTTCCATCCGATCGTCGAGGAAACACGTATCCAGATCCAATTCAGGAAGCAACGCATCACGATGCATCGTGAGAGGCATCATGTCGAGCTTGTATGGATCAGGTTTCAGCAATTCTAAAATTCCACGCATGGTTCGCTGATGAAGATCTTCATCATGAATTACCGGGGATTGTGGCATTAAAACTCCAATATCAAGATTTTTTCTGGCAAGAAGGATACTATCAGCAAACAGTCTCATTGAACCAGAAAAATCATCATCAACAATTAATAGTAATCTTCGATGATGAATGGATTCTTGTGTGTGGCTTTCAAAAACAGTATTCTCGGGAAAACGATAATCAGCCAGTTGACGCTGGAAATCAGCGCTGAATCTCCGCCTGGTTCCAAAGTCGAAAAGCGGTTCGATCTTCTTGTTCGGATCGATACCAATGCTTCTCAATGCATCATTATCGTCTCGGTAGGGGAACGCGTAGAATTGAACCTTAAGAAAACTCAGATCAATTTTTTTACTCATTTCGAGTGTTGTCTCCGGGTTCGACTTCGGCTTCTCCACCCACGTCGGCTTGCGCTTCATCGTGTTGCCCTCCTGTATTGTGCTTTGCATCAAACAATGGACCCATGACTCCACTCAGAACATTCGCGAAACGATCGTTGTCTACGGTGATTGTTCCATTTTTGGAAAGAAGGCTAACAAATTCATTACAAAAAGGGAAATCTGAAGAAGGCTTCTTGATTTCGTCGCTCATTTATTCATCTCCTTCAGGCAGTTCGGGGTTGAATTGAGGATTATCAAAAAGGAATTTAACATCAGGATGCAGCATATGCTTTATCTCGATTTCAGAAAGCTTAATCACAGGCACACCACAGACTTGTCCGTCAGTAATTGTAAAAACTCGAGACAACTTATCAGATTCGGGAAATAAAGCACTAATCTTACCCATATCCAACTCAGGAATGAAATCGTATGACTCAGCCAACTTCAACCATTCAGGAGAAGTAGGCAGACAATGTGCCGGCCAATTGAACTCACGCCGAGTACCGAAATCAACCAACGACTTCTTCTGCAATAACCCCGCAAATGGTCCGGAATCGAGATGAAGAAAATCAAAAGACTCGGGATCAATGAGAATGAGGGGCTTCTTGACTTCGTCGCTCATTTATTTCTCCTCGGCCCTTGGCCATGTGGTGTGTTGGCGCAACCCAAAAAATCACAATTGAATTTATATTGTAAATGAACGCCAAACCGCCCCCAAAGGCGGGGTAATTGGAAACATCTAATTATAGCACAAATTTAAAATACTGTAAAGCATGAAATTGGCGCAGTTTTAGCCATTTTGCTAAAATTAGATAAATTTATAGACTGATTGTGTATAAATTATTGCAATTATTCCATTTTTCCATTAAAATATAAGCAAATTAATTTTTATTTAAATTATGGCAAAAATGAAAGAATTGACCAAAGTCCGCCTGATTGTGGCCGGTATTGTGGTCGGTGCAGTTATTTTGGGCGTCTTGGTCTCTCCAGGCTTGGCAAACAAAAGTGTAGACTTTTTGAACAGCAAGCTCGGCCTTAGTATTTCTCATGTGTACAATCTCCCGTTCTCTCTCGGTTTGGATCTGCAAGGTGGTACTCAGTTAACTTATGAAGCTGATACTTCTAAATTAAAGTCTGGAGATGAAGGTGCGGCTGTTGAAGGTGTGCGCGACGTGATTGAACGCCGTGTCAATGCTTTTGGCGTAGCAGAACCTTTAGTCCAAGTGAATCAATCTGGTGGCTCTTGGCGTGTATTAGTCGAATTAGCTGGTGTTAAGGATGTTAACCAAGCCATCAAAATGATTGGTGAAACTCCTTTACTAGAATTTAAAGAAACAAATACTCAACCGGCCAGAGAAATGACTGCGGCGGAAACGAAGGAAATGAATGACTTTAATAAAGCGGCGGAAATCAAAGCTGGTGATTTATTAAAACAAGCTAAAACTAACACTGACTTTGCGACTTTAGCAAAAACAAACTCAGAAGATAAAGTTACCAAAGAAAAAGGTGGTGACATGGGTTATGTGAAAGAAAGTCAATCAGTCTATAAATTAATCTACGACGCAATTAATAAAGCTGTTCCAACTGAAGCTAAGGTTTGGGATAAAGTGATTAAAACTGATGAAGGTTACAATATAGTTAGATTTGATTCATCTCGCGATGGTGAAACTGAAGTTAAAGCAAGCCATTTGTTGATCTGTTTTAAAGATGCTTCTGGTTGTGAAAATAATACCACCAAAGAAGAAGCTTTGAAAAAAATCACTGATTTGAAAGCTACCGCTTCAGTAAAAAATTTCGCTGATTTAGTTAAGATTAATTCTACGGAACCAGGAGCTGATAGTTCTGCTGGTGATTTGGGTTTCTTCACACGTGGTATGATGGTGAAAGAATTTTCTGATAAGGCTTTTACAATGAAAGTCGGAGAAATTTCTGATCCCGTGGAAACTCAATTTGGTTATCATTTAATTTACAAAACAGGGGAGAATGCTCCGAAAGAATTTAAATTATCCCGAATTTTGTTAAAAACTAAAACTTCAAAAGATTTCTTACCTCCAACTGAACCCTATATTTCTACCGGTTTAACTGGTAAAAACTTAAAGAAAGCTACTGTTGAATTTGATCAGACTAATACTCAACCTATGGTAGGTTTAGAGTTTGATGACACTGGTAAAAAATTATTTAGCGAAATTACATCACGAAATGTCGGAAAAAAAGTCGCTATTTATTTAGATGGTGAATTGCTAAGCGATCCAGTGGTTAACGAAGCAATAACTGATGGCAAAGCTGTAATTCAAGGTAGTTTCGATGTGGCTAAAGCGAAATTATTATCTCAACGTTTGAACGCTGGTGCGTTGCCAATTCCGATTAACTTGATCAGTCAACAAACTGTTGGTGCTTCATTAGGTCAAAAATCCCTGGAAGCCAGCTTGTTCGCAGGCTTTATCGCCTTTATGTTGGTGGTATTATTCATGATTCTATATTATCGACTTCCAGGTTTATTTGCTTCATTGGCACTCTGTGTCTATGCGTTTATCGTATTATTCTTATTCAAGTTAATTCCAGTCACTTTAAGTTTGTCAGGTATCGCTGGTTTCATCCTGTCCGTCGGTATTGCGGTGGATGCGAACGTCTTGATTTTTGAACGTTTGAAAGAAGAATTACGTGCTGGTAAGCCATTAGGCTCAGCTATTGATGAAGGTTTCAAGCGAGCTTGGCCATCTATTCGTGATGGTAATGTTTCAACCTTAATAACTTGTTTCATCTTGGCCTGGTTTGGTTCAGGTTTGATTAAAGGTTTTGCTATTACCTTGACCATTGGTATTTTAGTCAGTTTATTCTCTGCCATGGTCGTTACTCGTTATTTTATCAAGTTAATAATTGCCAATCATAAAATTGCTGGAAAATTCTGGCTGTTTGGCGCCAAGAATCATAAAGCGGAAAATAACTAAAATACTATGAAAGAATTAGCTGTTATTCAAAAACGCCGCATCTACATGTCAATTTCCATTATTTTCGTAGTCCTTAGCATTGTGTCAATTTTGATGTGGGGATTTAAATTGGGCATTGATTTTACCAGCGGTAGTTTGCTCGAAGTACGTTTTGCCGGTGTGACTCCAACAGTGGATGAAATTAATCAAAATTTAAATGATTTAAAATTAGGAGAAACCTTTACTGTCCAGCCTACTGATGCCAATGGTTTTATTATCAAATATCAAAACATTGAAGAAAAGGTTCACCAAGACATTTTGAATAGTTTCAAAGCCAAATATGAGTCAAAGGATCAAGCAGGAAAAGTAGTTTTGGAACAGAGATTTGATTCTATTGGTCCATCGATTGGAAAAGAACTGAGAACAAAAGCCTTTTATTCCATTATTCTAGTTAATGTTTGTATTATCTTATATGTAGCCTGGTCATTTAGAAAAGTGTCTTTCCCTGTTCAATCCTGGAAATTCGGTGTGGCCGCAATTTTAGCGCTATTACACGATATTATAATTACCATGGGTGTTTTCTCTGTCTTAGGTCATTTTGCGGGTATTGAAATTAATATACCTTTCATTGTTGCCTTGTTAACTATTCTCGGTTATTCAGTTAACGATACCATAGTGGTCTTTGACCGTATTCGTGAAAACTTGACTAAATTACCTCGTTTGGATTTTGAATCCTTAGTTAATCGTAGTATTAATGAAACATTTGCTCGTTCTATTAATACGTCAATGACAGTTTTATTAGTGTTATTAGCTGTCTGCTTATTCGGTGGTGAATCAATCAGATACTTTGCATTAGCGCTAATTATTGGTGTATTTTGTGGAACATATAGCTCAATCTTCATTGCTAGTCCGATTTTGGTGGTTTGGGAGAAGTTTGTTCGAAATCGAAATAATGAGTAGAATATAATGAAAAAGAATCCGGGAAATCCGGATCTTTTTTATTTACTGAATAGAAGCCTTGACAAATCCCCATTTTTTAGTAAGATATGATAATACAGTACACTCTTGACAATAAATATAAAAGGTGTTATATTAAACCTGTAACAAATAATTATAATAATGTTTGCTTGTCGGCAACGTTAATGTAAATATGAATAGTAATGAAAACAACAACCATTTTGAAGGTTTTTTCACTCAATTGTTGAATGAACTTTCAGAACGTGAACGTGAAGTGTTGCAAAAGCGTTACCAGTTAACGAGCGATGTGGCACAAAAGAACACGTTGAAGCAAATTGGCGATACCTATGGTATTACCCGCGAACGCGTCCGACAAATCGAACGTGAAGCGATCAACAAACTTGACAAGCTTACCGCTTTGGAAAGTTACAAAGCTCAGCTTGACGAATTGGAAGCCTCATTGCAAACCTTTATGGAACGCAAGGGTGGATTGGTAGTGGAAAAAGATTTAGTCAACGAATATGTGGCTGACAATCATAGTTTCGACACTTTACATCAAAATGCTTTCTTATTCGTAATCGAATTTTTGATTGATAGCATTGACCGTGTCGAAGAGTCTGATGATTTCTACGCACACTGGCGTTTGACCGAATTGGCTCATGATGATTTTAATAAGATTGTCACTGAGGTCATTAACCAATTCGAACAATCCAAGCAAGTGTCCGAAGAAGAAGCTCTTTTCAACTTAGTCAAAGAACGATTGTTAACTGACTTAAAAGTAGATTTCTTAAAGTCATTATTTGAAAAACATACAGATTTACAACCAGAAGCAGTTATTGCCTCTTACTTGGCAACTACTAAGAAGGTTGAAAAAAATATTTTAGGTCACTGGGGATTGGCTGAATGGCCAGAAGTCAAACCTAAGAAATTGTCTGATAAGATTCATTTGATCTTCAAACGCTCTGCTAAACCTTTACACTTCCGAGATGTGGCTCAAAACATCAATGAAGCCGGGTTTGACCGCAAGAACATTTGCGCGGCTACAGTTCACAATGAATTGATTGCCAACGGTGGATACGTCTTGATCGGTCGTGGTATCTATGCTCGTAAAGAGTGGGGTTATACTCCGGGTACTGTAGCTGACATTATTGCGGAAATCATTCGCCAAACTGGCAAACCAATGAGCAAGGAAGAAATTTACGCTGAAGTTTTGAAACAACGCCAAGTCAACCCGTCAACTATTTATTTGTCTTTGATCAACAAGGATAAATTCCAAAAGCACGGTAATGGCTTGTTCGACGTCAAGTAATTACATTATCTTCAATATAACAAAAAATCGGGCACCTAGCTCGGTTTTTTGTTTCAGTGGCTTT
>CAZQEI010000006.1:61302-66277 GCA_964592195.1 uncultured Gammaproteobacteria bacterium
CAAAAACTAGTTGGCTTGTAAATTTTATGGTATAATAATATTGAAATAATTTTCGCCAAGCAGATTGGCAAATTTTGAATATGCCATTTGAATTTACCTTGGATTTTAGTTGGATAGATACGCTCGGTTCCAAACCGTTGTATTATTTGATGTACTACTTTTTTATTAATGGTGGTTGGATTTTGATTGCCTTCACTTTAATCTGGGGATTTTTCGAACTCTTTGTTTTTAAAAACCAATTAAAATTTGCTTCAAAAGTAAAAAAAGTTTATTTAGCCATTGATATCCCAAGACAAAACTTGCAAGGCTGCAAGGCGATTGAAAACATTTTCTCAGCTTTATCCGGAGCGCATACGCCACTTGAATGGGAAGAAAAAGTCTTTGGTGGTGCTTTTCAACTTGGTTTTAGTTTAGAGATTGTCAGCATAGATGGTTTCATTCAATATATAGTCCGCACTCCAGCGCAATTTCGAGATATGGTAGAATCTGCCATTTATTCAACGTATCCTGACGCTGAGATTACTGAGGTTGAAGATTACACCAAGGAAGTTACCGCAAAATTTCCTAGTGATGAATATAATATTTGGGGTTCTGATTTAACTTTATACAACAAGGAATGTTTTCCAATAAAGACTTATCCTGAATTTGAAGATATGACCAGTAAGGATCAAAAGTTTAAGGATCCTTTGATTACTTTGTTAGAAGTAATGAATAAGATTAAAAAGGGAGAACAGTTTTGGTATCAAATCATGATTTGGCCAACTGATACTAAATGGGTGACTGATTCATTGAATGCCATTAAAAAAATTATTGGACAACCGGTCGTATCTAAACCTTCACATTTAGACAATATCTTGCAAGCCCCGATGAATTGGTTAAATGAATCTGGCAATATTTTACTAGGCTTGGGTGAAGGTGAAGTAAAAAAAGAAGAGAAGAAAGCCATGATGTTTTTACCCCCGGCTGAAAAGATTCAAGCTGAGGGTATTGCGCGCAAAGCTTCAAAAATCGGATTCAAATGTAAATTTAGAATTGTATATTTTGGAAAAAAAGAAACTTTTAATAAGGGTTTAGGTGTTTCCGGTACGTTCGGTGCCATAAAACAGTTTTCAGATTTACACATGAATGGTTTTAAACCAGATCATAATAAAACAGTTGCCCGGTGGCCATGGTTCAAAGAAAGTCGTTTATCACTGAAACAAAATAGAATTTTAAAAAATTATAAAGAAAGAAGTGGTGATACAGGTTCACCAAAGTTTGTCTTGAACGTGGAAGAATTGGCCACCATTTATCACTTCCCATTCTTTGAAACCAAGGGACCATTAGTTAAGAAAATTGAAAGTA
Source organism: uncultured Gammaproteobacteria bacterium (assembly GCA_964592195.1). Lineage (GTDB taxonomy): Bacteria > Patescibacteriota > Patescibacteriia > UBA11705 > UBA11705 > CAZQEI01. The sequence continues at coordinate 62,647 of CAZQEI010000006.1, forward strand.
AAAAAGTGGCAGCCCCAGTTGGTTTACCTTTTGCCGAAGCACCAGTGGCTATGTCTGAATCAAAGAAACCTTCGAGCGCTGAAAAAGCAGCCGCCAAAGCTATTGATTTCGATGAGGATTATTTTGAAAAACGTTTTGCCAAAGATAAAACTGGTTTAGCTGATAAACGTCGCAAAGAAGAGCTGACTAAATCTTTACATCTGTCTGGTGCTATGCCAGATCCTATCCAGTCATCAAAATCTGAATTAGAACCAGAAGCATTTGAAGATGAAAATTTTACCGAACAATTTGCTAAAACAGAGCCTGAAGATTTAATTGAAGAAGCTGATGGAAAAGCTCCTAGCGCTGGTGGAAAACCACCCACTAATTTACCTTTTGTATAATTATGGCTGATAGTAATGTCAATAACATAACAGTATTTGCTTCAACCGATTATCGCGGAGCTAATCGAGTTTTTGGTATTAAGAGAGATGATCGTCGTCGTCACATGTATATCATTGGAAAGACTGGTATGGGTAAATCAGTGTTAATTGAAAACATGGTTTACAGTGATATTATTGCCGGCAATGGCGTGTGCTTCATCGATCCACATGGAGATTCAGTAGAATTAATCTTGAAATCAATTCCCAGTAACAGAATTAACGATGTTGTTTACATGAATCCTGCTGATCTTGATTTTCCAGTGGCTATGAATGTTTTGGAAAAAGTAGATTCTCGCTATCGACATTTAGTGGCTTCAGGCATTGTTGGTGTATTTAAAAAACTTTGGGCAGATAGTTGGGGGCCACGTCTGGAATATTTATTGCGTAATGCGATCTTGGCTTTACTTGACTATCCCGATAGCACTTTACTTGGCGTTAACAAAATGTTAATTGACAAAGATTATCGGGCCAAGGTAATTGAAAAAATAAAAGACCCGGTAGTTAAAGCCTTCTGGGTAGATGAATATAGTAAATATACTCAAGCTTTCATGGTGGAAGCTATTTCACCAATTCAAAATAAAGTTGGTCAATTCTTGAGTACAGCTTTGATTCGTAATGTAGTCGGTCAAGTAAAATCTACCATTGACATGCGCAAGATCATGGATGAAGGAAAGATTCTTTTAGTTAACTTATCCAAAGGTAGAATCGGTGAAGATGCCTCATCAATGCTTGGTGCCATGATTATTACCAAAATTCAATTAGCGGCCATGAGTCGCGTTGATACGCCGGAAAAAGAACGTAATGATTTCTATTTATACGTCGATGAATTCCAAAATTTCGCCACTGAATCATTTGCAAATATCTTATCTGAAGCGAGAAAATATCGATTAAATTTAATCGTCGGTCATCAATATGTAGAACAGCTGGATGAAAAAGTAGCTTCTGCTATTTTTGGTAACGTAGGCACGTTTGTGGTTTTTCGTGTTGGTGCTACTGATGCCGCGGTTTTAGTTAAAGAATTTGAACCTTATTTCTTGGAAGAAGATTTAGTAAATATCACGAAATGGCATGTATATTTAAAGTTAATGATTGACGGCATGGCCTCTGATCCTTTTAGCGCTGCTACCTTACCACCACAGGCTAAACCGTCTGGGAATGAAGAAAAAGTTATTGCGGCTTCTCGCGAACGATATGGGCGATCACGTGAATCAGTAGAGGACAAAATTGCTCGTTGGGCCGGAGTAGAAACTGAAGATATGATTTTGCGTGCCAAAGAAGAATTGGAAAATAAAGGTTGGCAAAAAGTAGTAGATAAAGAAGTAGATTTTTTAGCCAGTTTTAATGGCGAATGGCACAAGGAAGAAGAACCAGCTCCAGCGCCTACCGTTGCCGTTACAAAACCTAGCGATGATGGTCCTGCTGCTTACACCAAGAAAACCTATTTAAGCACTGCTACTGTCGATTCTGACGCACCGACTGAACAATATGAAGTGCAGTGTAATGCTTGCGGCAAAAAAACCATGATTAATTTTCCGCCAGATGGAGTGCGTCCTGTTTACTGTAAAGAATGTTTAAAAGAATATCGTAGACAACAATCCAAGCAAGAAGATCGCATTAAATATCAAGCTGAATTAGCGGCTAGGGGAGAGACTCCAAAAATTCACTCAGCTTTATTAGCCAATGCCACTCCAGATATGCCAGATCCTACCAAGGCAACCATTCGCATTGTAAAAGATGAAACACCTGTCGCACCTGTTACAACCGCACCAATTACTCCGCCAACATTTCCTCCACGTCCAGCTAACACTATATCTCCTCGAACAACGACTAGTGTTCCAGTTTCTCGTCCTATTCAAAACACTACTCCGGCACGAACCAATAATTACCCGTCTCGACCACCGGCAAGACCGGCAATTGTTCCACCGCCTATTCGACAAACCGCACCTGTAGCAGCTCCTCCAGTCGCACCGATTAGTTTAAAGCAAGCTTTTTCCCAAGGTGTTCGATCCGTGGATGGTAAACATGTTCAAGCGGTTGAAGATGATGTGGTGAAGAATTATCAAGCGATAGTTAATGGTGAAGAAATTGTAGAAGAGGAAAATGATGATCTCTAAATTAATATAAAATAAATGCATATTTCAATATGCTTTATTTTTTAAAAAATATGCTTAAAAAAATCTTACTCGTGTTTTTTCTTTCTATTTTGATGTTGCCTGTTGGTCAAATTCAGGCCCAAGATTTAAATTCTGATGCAGTTATAGATTTAGCGGATAATTTTGTTTATGATTATCGCATAAAAGAGTTTAATGCTACTTACAATGTTCAATCTGATTCTTCAGTGATCGTAGAAGAGAAAATACTAGCTGAATTTTTAGTTCCCAAGCATGGAATTTTTCGTTATGTACCAACCAAACAGAAATGGGGAGCAGTTAATTATAATATTGATATAAAATTAATCTCAGTCACTGATGAAAAAGGACAATCATATAATATTGCTGAGAAGAAAAATTCCAACCCGTTTTATTTGAAGATAGGTGATGCGAACCAAACGTTAGAAGGTTTACATTGGTATTTTATCAAATACAAAGTAAAAAATGAATTCAGAAATTTCGCTGATCATGATGAATGGTACTGGAATGTCTTTGGTAATGGATGGGATACTGTTATTGAAAAATCTACCGTGACAATTATTTTACCAAAAAATGTAGCTGAAGGTGAGATTACTTATGATTGCTATGCTGGTAGAACTGGTACAAAGGAAGACTATTGTGAAAGTGGTTATATTAATGATAATACTTTTGTATTTACGACCACCAAAACTTTGAATCAATTGGGAAATGATGATTTTACGATCTCAGCTTCTATTCCAAAGGGTATCGTTAAAGAACCTAGAACTTTTGATTTATTAGTTATTGTAGCTTTGGCAAACATGGGGTTTGCCTTGCCCTTGATAGCATTGCTAGTTTGTTTATTTATCTGGAATACAAAAGGTAAAGATGTGAAGGACACTCGAACAGTGATAGCGCATTATGATTTGCCAGCAGATATTACACCAATGATTGCTAGGGCGATATTAAAAGATTCACCCGGAGCCTCCAATCGAGGGATTACTGCAGAAATAATTTGGTTGGCTGTCAATGGTTATTTGAAAATAAAAACACTGGATGAAAAGGGGAAAGACTTTGAGTTAATCAAACTAAAAGAAGCAG
>CAZQEI010000006.1:66287-75550 GCA_964592195.1 uncultured Gammaproteobacteria bacterium
GCAGATGAAAACTTAAAATCTTATCAAAAATATATTTTCGATCGATTATTTGGTCGCTCAGAATCGAAAAAACTAAGTGAGATTAAAAAGAAATTTGGTGATTATGTCAGTCAAATTGGTGAGCTGGTAAACGAATACCTGAAACCTTATTACGACTTCGAATCTGCAAATAAAATGTATACCATTATTATCGCATTCTGTGTTTTTGCTTCAAGTTTTTTCCTTAGTGGTTGGAGATTTGATATTTATATTGGTTTAATGATTTCCGGTATTGTTATTTTTCCTTTTGCCTTTATCTTTCCCAAAAAATCTGCCCAAGGTCGGGATGCAGTTTGGAAAGTTAAAGGATTGAAAGATTATATTAATACTGCAGAAAGATATCGTGTCAAGTTTTACGAGCAACAAAATATATTTGAAATTGTGTTACCCTTTGCCATTGCTTTTAATTTGGGTGATAAATGGATGAAAGCCTTTGATGGAATATTGAAAAAGAATCCAGACTGGTATGATTCACCCGAAGTGTTTAGTTGGTCTGCCTGGCATAGTTCATTTAACTCTTTGACTTCATCTATAGGAACTTCAGTCGCGACTCATGATTCCAGCGGCTCGGGTGGTGGCGGCTCTTCTGGCGGTGGCGGCGGCGGTGGTGGTGGCGGAAGTTGGTAGCTGGTCATTGACCATGGAACATTGATCATTGATTAATAGATTAGAAAAATAACTGGGTAAAACCGGTTATTTTTATATTACTCAAACAATGATATAATCTAATCACTGACAAACTTATGGACTTAATAACTTATAAACTAGTGGTATGCAAATAAAATTCTGTGGTGCGGATAAAAACGTCACTGGTTCACGCCATTTGTTAACTGTAAACACAAATAATATTCTTTTAGATTGCGGATTGATGCAAGGCGGGACTAAAGAAGAAAATTATGCTAATAATAATACTTTTTTATTTAAACCGGATGAAGTGCATTCCGTAGTTTTATCGCATGCCCATATTGATCACTCTGGTAACTTACCAAATTTAGTTAAACAAGGTTTTACCGGTAAGATTCATTGCACCAAACCAACAGTTGAATTATGTCGCGTAATGTTAGAGGATACAGCGCATATTCTGGAACAAGATGCGGATTTTTTAATGCAACATTTTCGTGAAGATGCTAAACCTTTATATACGAAAGAAGATGTTAATCACGCGATGAATTTATTTGTCGGGCATGATTATGGTGAAGAATTTGAAGTTTCTCCAGGATTAAAAGTTACTTTCTACGACGCTGGGCATGTTTTTGGCTCAGCCCAGGTTATGGCTAAAATTAAAGAAAAAAACACAGAAACTACGTTAGTGTTTACTGGCGACCTGGGAAGAAAATACATGCCTATATTAAACGATCCTTATCAAATACCTGAAGCTGACATTTTAATTACTGAAAGTACTTATGCCAGCCATATCCATGATTCATTTCAAAATGCTTTTGATGAGATTGAATGGATAATCAAAGATGTCATAGGCCGAGGAGGTAAAATTATTATTCCTGGGTTCGCATTAGAAAGAACCCAAGAGTTAGTATATGTGTTGCACAAACTACACGACGCGAAAAAGATTCCAGAAGTGCCCATATATGTTGATAGTCCATTGTCAACGAAAATTTCTGAGGTCTTCATGCATTATACTAAATATTACGATAACGAAGCATTTAAAGAATTTTTATCTAACGCTGAAAGTCCGTTTTCATTTAAGAATCTTCACTATATAACCAGCAGTGAACAATCAAAAAAATTGAATAACAATCCTGAACCATGTATTATAATCGCGGCTTCGGGCATGTGTACTGGAGGACGAATTTTACATCACTTGAAATATGCTGTTTCCAATCCCAAAAATTTAATTCTGGTGGTTGGTTACATGGCCCAAAACACATTAGGGCGTGATATTGTCGAAAAGAAACGCAAGTTGAAAATATTTAACGAATGGTTTGATCTCCGGGCTGATGTGGAAATACTAAATGAATTTTCTGCGCATGCTGACAAGTTAGAACTATTAGATAATGTAAGAAAAATCAAAGGCTTATCAAAAATATTCATTGTTCACGGCGAAGAACAGGAAACAGCCGTAATGCGTGATAATATATATAATGATTTAAAGTTTAAAGGTGAAGTAAAAATTCCAGCCTTGGGCCAAAGTTTTGAAATTGTAGATGGTAATTTAACCGATTTAGGTGGTGAAGTACCTTTTGTGGCCTCAAAACGCGTGCCTGAAGAAGGTGAATAACTCGTTTGCGCCATTACTCAATTTTTGATAAAATTCACGTATTATAAATTATAAATTAGTTATTGAACTTATATTATGCTTCATGCTTTGTGATCCATGATCCATGTTCAATGATCAATGATAAATATGGAAAATTCAGGTAGCAATTCCAAGGTAAATTTTTTCTTGGGCTTTTTCTCAGGTTTAGCGTTAATCTCAGTTATTGGTTTCTTTGTGCTTTTAGGTATCATGTACGGTGGTTCTTCAAATAATGCTGATTCTTTTGGAGCCACGAACAATGAAAAACCTGCAGCCGTAGTGGATAATAATAATGACCAACCATCTGCTCCTACTGCTAAAGTTCGTGGTATTGATAAATCTGACCATTATGTTGGTAAATTAGGCGCTCCAATCGAAATGATTATTTATGATGATATGGAGTGCCCATATTGCTTGAGACATGAGGAGACAGTCAAGGCCTTGCAAGCTAAATATGGAGATAAGATGGTTTTAACATATCGTCATTTTCCATTAACGAGCATTCATCCATCAGCTCAAAAAGCAGCTGAAGCAGTGGAGTGCGCTGGTGAACAAAATAAATTTTTCGAGATGAAAGACAAGATTTTTGGCTTGAATTCAGAGGGCAAGTTGGGAGTCGAAGGTTTCAAAGCTGCAGCTGTAGAACTCAAACTAAACACGGGAAAATTTAACGCTTGTTTAGACAATGGTGATATGGCAGATGTAGTCGCCAAGAGTGCGCAAGAAGGTTTATCAGTTGGCGTGACTGGGACACCAGGTAACTTTGTAAATGGTCAATTGATCAGCGGTGCCGTGCCACAAGCTCAATTTGAATCCATTTTCGACAGTATATTGAAATAAATCTCAAAAATTGATATAGTAGAAGCGTTCAATTAAGAACGCTTTTATTTTTACTTATGACAAACAAACTAAAGCTTTTTGTGCTTGGCTCGGCCGCGATCTTCGCCTTGGTTTACAATTGGTTAAGAACTAGTGAATTTGACTTTGACAAGTTTCAATGGGGTCTAAACTACTTTGTATTGGTATTAGTGCTATTAGTTATAACATTGGGTCTGAATAAACTAAGTGGCAGAAAACTAAATGCCTGGCATTGGTTATTAATTGTCCCAACCTTGTGGTTCGGATTTTCTGTATTTCTTTACTCCAGCCCATTAATTCATTTTTTCGCCATCACCGGATCAATTATCTGTATGTTCATGCTTTGGTTTTGGTTAGGGATTGAAAAATTAGACGGCTGGAAATTACAAAAAACCTTTCCAATTAGATTGTTTGCATATTTCGGATCATTTTTCGTTAACTTGTTTAAACCATATATTGGCTTATTAAAAGGCAATTCCAGAACTGTTGGTCGTGTTATAATTGGCATTGCGATTTCAATTCCATTATTGTTTGTTTTTGGAGCATTATTTGCCGCAGCGGATAAAGTATTTGGGCAATGGTTTGGTTCTTTGCTAAACATCCATATTGATGGTGTTTTATTTTGGAGAATAGTTCGAACTTTTGTATATTTTGTATTCTTTGGTGGAGTATTTTACACCTTGGTTTCTAATTCGAGAATGGGGGATAAACACGAATCATCTTTATACGATAATGCTAAGGAAAAAGAAAGTGATAATTTAATCTTGTCGATTATTTTAGGTGCGTTGAATGTTTTATTTGTAATATTTATTGGTTTACAATTAGCCTTTTTATTTGGCGGTGAAGCTTTTGTTAAAATGGCAGGATATACTTATGCAGAATATGCGCGTCAAGGCTTTTTCCAAATGTTGTTTGCCGCAGTCTTAGTCTTGGGATTAGTATTTCTAGTTTCAAAACTGCACAACATCAAAACTTGGAACTGGGCACGTATTTTAAGCCTGGGATTAATCGCTGAAACTTTGATTATCACAGCTTCAGCCTTGAAACGTTTAGCCCTCTATCAAAATGCCTATGCTTATACCGTTTCTCGTTGTTTAGCCGCTGAAGTAATTGTTTTCATTGCCATTATATTAATTACGTTATTTATTGTTTTAATTTCAAAACAACAATTAAGTGTCTTTGTTAAAACTGCGTTTTTAATGTGTTTGGTATTCGGCTTTGTTTTAACTGCTTTTAATATGGATGCCTACATAGCCAGAAAAAATATTGAAGGTTATGTGAGTGGACAATACGAAAAATTAGATTTGTATTATTTGAATCAACTATCCATTGACGCTGGGCGCGAAATACTTAACCTGCCAGAAACATTAAAAGCCAAAGGCTTGCCATTATATAAGCAAACAGCGATGGGCGCTTCAGTCTATGGCTATAATAATGATGTTAATGAGTTTACCTCACAGTGGAACAAAAGGCATGACAAATGGGATATTCTAGCCGATGATAATCACGGACGCAATCGACTCCCATATAAATGGAAAACCTGGACTGTAACGAAATTATTATATTGGTATCAAGCGATAGTATTCTAGGGTTGAAATAAATCTATAGATATAGTATAATCAAAACGCCTTAATTGGCGTTTTTGGTTGATTTGGATGGCCTGCCTACCGGCAGGCAAGTTCGCATATCCGATGATTATGATAAAATGGAGAGTTCGCATAGTGGTCTAGTGCGCTTGCTTGGAAAGCAAGTATAGGGTCACACCTATCGAGGGTTCAAATCCCTCACTCTCCGCCATGTAAATATAATCTATAACTAGGGTTCTCAGCCAAAGGCTGATCCGCCTTCGGCGGAAAATCCCTTACCCTCCGCCACATACCATGCGGTACGTGGCACAGCCACGATATATTAAATAAATGGCGTCCCGCTATGCGGGATTTGGTGTAAAAGCCATCAAGGGTTCCCCCGCGAAGCGGGGTCCCGCTTTGCGGGAAAATCCTTAATCCGAGCCATCGAAATATAATCAGGAGTGCATCCCGCATTGCGGGACATAGGGTAACACCTATCGAGGGTTCCCCCGCGAGGCGGGGTCCCGCTTTGCGGGAAAATCCCTTACTCTCCGCCATCCTTCGCTAAAGCTACGGATGGCACAGCCATTCAAATATAAACAAAAAAGAATCTCGGTTGAGATTCTTTTTGTTTTCAATCAAACGTTACAAGACCCAAAGGAAGAAACCAGAGAATTGAGATTAAGGCAATAAATACCAGAATCAGGATTACCATATTTAGCGTAAATGCCAGCAAAGAAAATTCAATGGTCAAAGTGTTATTTGCCACTTGAATCTCATCAATCGCTAGACTGACAACAAATCCCTTTACGCCATCCAGCTTCTTGATGGGATGATCAGTGAGATATTCGATAATAATCGTTTCCAAAGCAGGCTTGGCATATTCTCTGATTTTCGCAGTCATGACTTCGGCAGTCTGAGCCACGGAAATATCAGTCCCATCCAGCAGTCCAGAATTCTTCAAGTATTTATCAAACTTCTTCGTAGCATTGCTGGCAATCTGACCGGCTGTCTTGGTGTTGGCCAGTGCCTTGTCCGACAGTGTGAATTCACTGAACTCAAAGGTTTGAGGCTGATAGTAAAAGGCCATCGATTGATAAACAGGCGTTCCAGTAGTACGAACCAGCACGGAGGCGCTACCAACGCTAGTATCAACAGTAGCGTGTGCAACAACGCTAAGAATGTTGTTATTCTCGAAACCAACATCAATCTGATCAACCACAAACTTCATATCGAATTTTGCCACCTTGATCTCTTTCGTAATGGGCAACTTCTTGGCAATCATTACTTGAGCTGATTTCTGCGTAATGGTCACGCTGCTGACATCTGACATATTGTACCAGATGACGGAGATGCCAATGATAGCAATCGCAACAGAAACGATGATTTTCTTGTTCGAAATTTGTTTTGTAGCCATTGCTTGCCCCCGTTGTGGTGGTTGTTTTCCCTGACATTGTAAACGTGCAATCGATTGCATAGAATATCATATTTTAATGTCGTTGTCAATTGTTAGCTACAAATATTGTTAAATAAGCTCCAAAATGTTATTATAGTTATGAATTAAGGCTAAATATATGCGTTTTCTCCTTCGCTCTAAGATACATCGCGCCACAGTAACAGAGGCCAATCTTGAATATATCGGCAGTATTACGATTGATAAAACATTAATGAAGTTAGTCGGCTTATGGCTGAATGAAAAAGTCTTAGTAGTGAGCAATACGTCAGGCGCGCGGATAGAAACTTACGTCATCGAAGGTGAAAAAGATTCGGGTGTCATTTGTATGAACGGCGCAGCCGCGCATTTGATTAAAAAAGGGGAACAGGTGATTATTATGGGGTTTGAGTTAACTGACAAGAAAATAAAACCAAAATGTATTTTGGTGGACAGCGAAAATAAATATGTAAATTATTTGTAATATTTTATGCATGAACAATTCTCAATTCCAAATGATAAAGTTAAAGAACAAAAGCCAGATGAAGAATACATAAGTAATATAATCCGAAGTATATCGGATAAAGAACAAAAAGAAAAATTATCGAACTTTCTTGAATCATTAGATTTTGATTTGATAAAAATACTATTCAAGACTTTAGTCAAAAAAAATGTGGTTAATTCAGATAATATTAATATTCTTGATCCAAAGGCCATGTTTGCTACTCATGTTTTGACTAGTGGTATCTTTATGATAGATTTTAATCAAATAGGAATAAACTTACGAGCAACAGACAGAGGTTTAAAATTAATGTTCAAAGATAAGCTAAATGATAATATTATTTTTTTAAGATATCTTCATATTGTTATACATGAACTAACACATGCTATTAGCTTTAGAAAAATGGACAAATGGCATCCAGAGGTAAAGACAGGTGAACCAATTACGCAAAACAAAGGGAAAAAAGGACCACTTTCTGGAATATATGAACAAGTCCAAACTGGATATGCCACCTTAAACAGAAAAGAAGATTTACAGGAATACATAGAATTTAATGAAGGCGTAACCGAAATGATTGCATTTGAGATCATGAACGAATACTTGAAAAAAATGAAAGCACCTCAACTCAGTGACCTTAAATTATATAAAGATATTTGGAATTTAGAATATATTGGAAGATATTCATTGTTAGTAGATAAAATGATTGACTGTATTGTCCAAAAAGCAATTATTCCTAAACAAGTTGTATGGCAGGCGATAAAGAGAAGTTATCTTGAAGGTGTGAATTTTCAAGACTCAGAGCTTGGAAGATTAATTGATGAACATACCTACCAGGGTTTTCTTAATGAAATAAGGGCCGCAAATGCAGACAATGATAATATGGGCATTGACAATAACACAGAAAAACCAGAATTTTATAATTGTATTAAAAGATTAAGTGATATTACAAAAAATACAGCGTAATTTATATGAACGGCGCGGCCGAGCATTTGATTAAAAAAGGGGAACAGGTGATTATTACGGGGTTTGAGTTAACGGATAAGAAGATCAAACCAAAATGTATTTTGGTGGATAATAATAATAAATTTATAAAACATTTGTAATCAACGAAATCAGATTAACAACATAATTATGGAAAAAGAAGTAATAATACCAATAACGGAGAAACCTAAACTTGATAAAAGGGCTGAGGTGATTAAAATTCTAACTGACAAAAATCAAATTGAACAACTGAAATCATTTTTAGATACAATTGATTTTGGTGTATTAAGACGCAAATTCAAGACTTTGTCTCAAAAGTGTGGTCTTAAAAAATCAAGCATCAATCTTATTGAAGGTGATGGAATATTTGTGACGAAAACGAGAGAGCTTGGACATATTTTGTCTGATTTCAATTTGCTAGGAATTAACTTGGATAGAATTAATGACTGGATCTACTGGATATTTACACTAGAAGACGAAAATAATGCTGCACCAGAAGCTATCCCCGACGTATCAATTGAAAACATTCAGGCAATTGCCCAATTGTTTATTTTTATTCATGAAGAAACTCACGCAATTGGATTTCAAAGATTATTCAATTGGAATCCAGGTCGTCGGTCATACAAAAATGAGCACACTAATTTCAATGAAAAATCAACTCTTGGTGCTTTTGAACAACAACATTCAGGCTATGCTTCGATGGAATTTACGACTGTCTCAGAGGATCAAATAACAACTAGGTATAATGAGTTTAATGAAGGTATTACCGATATGATTGCTTTTGAAATAATGGGTGAATATATTAAGGAAACAGGCGCTTTTGATAAAAAAGCCTTAGAACTTTTTTCAAACATGCGAAATAAATTGACTGCTTACGGAAAATTCTCTCAATTGGTAACACTTATGATGAAAGTTATTGCAAATAAAACCAATCTACCAACAGAAACTGTATGGAGATCAATTAAACGAAATTATCTTGAAGGGGTGGACTTTGAAGATTCAGAATTTGCAAAATTAATTGATGAAAACACCTACCAAGGTTTTTTGACTGATTTACAAAATATCCAAATCGATAAGATTGATATTACGACAGGCGAAGTAGAAGGAGAAGCTTTCCATTCTTGCATTCAAAAACTATCTAGAGAATTACCAAATTAATATGATCAAAGCTATAATTTTCGATTTCGGTGGTGTGTTGTATAGACATATAGATTTTAAACAATTTTGGATTGATAACGCTGATAAAATTACTACAACAACAGAAGAAGCCCATGCCCATCAAGTAGAGCTTTGGGGATTAGCCAGAGTAGGCGCTATTGATTCATGGATTTACTGGGAAGAGATGGGAAAGAAGCTTAATATCACGGCTGAAGAAGCTTTAAAACAATTTTCAAATTCCACCTTCTTTTATGATGATGTTATTGAATATATTAAAACTAATCTAAAAGAAAAGTATAAACTAGGCTTGCTTTCCAATCACATTCAAAGCTGGCTAGATCCATTAATAGAGGAAAAACACTTAACTGATATCTTTGATGTTTTAATTACTTCTTATGCAGTTAAAATGGCTAAACCTGATCCCAATATATATATTCACACCGCGAAGGCGCTGAATGTTGAATGTTCAGA